>NZ_CAWQXH010000021.1:0-583317 GCF_963899385.1 Aeromonas sp. MR7 | reverse complement strand
CGTTTCCCGCTCCAATCATCCTCACAGGCCACAAAATGACAACGCTGTTGCGGGAATAGCTCAGTTGGTAGAGCACGACCTTGCCAAGGTCGGGGTCGCGAGTTCGAGTCTCGTTTCCCGCTCCAAAATGTGATGATGAAACTGGTTCAATCCAGCCCGATGCGGGAATAGCTCAGTTGGTAGAGCACGACCTTGCCAAGGTCGGGGTCGCGAGTTCGAGTCTCGTTTCCCGCTCCAATCATCCTCACAGGCCACAAAATGACAACGCTGTTGCGGGAATAGCTCAGTTGGTAGAGCACGACCTTGCCAAGGTCGGGGTCGCGAGTTCGAGTCTCGTTTCCCGCTCCAAACATTTGCAATGTGACATCCTGTTGCGGGAATAGCTCAGTTGGTAGAGCACGACCTTGCCAAGGTCGGGGTCGCGAGTTCGAGTCTCGTTTCCCGCTCCAACACATTTGCAAGTGACATCCTGTTGCGGGAATAGCTCAGTTGGTAGAGCACGACCTTGCCAAGGTCGGGGTCGCGAGTTCGAGTCTCGTTTCCCGCTCCAATTTCTCTTCGAAGTTCACGAATCCAATATTTCAATACACTCATTGCCACATCCAGTTGGTAGAGCATGATCCGCGCCTTGCCAAGGCTGGGGTCGCGAGTTCGAGTCTCGTTTCCCACTCCAATTTCTCTTCGTAGTCCTAGTCGTTCATTCTTTTTCTTATCCCCTTTCGAATAGATCCCGTATCGCGCCGCGATGCTTTGCCATATCCGCTTGTCAGCACCTGTGCCGGTTTCCCGTCATTGCCCTCGGTCCATGGACTATGGCTGCGGCAGCTGAGCGTAGGCGACTTGGGAGAGGGGAGGGGCAGCTCAGGGCGGCGAAGGGCTCGCCTGATACGGGGTGGGGAATGACAGACAAAAAAATAGGAGGAGCAAGTCTCCTCCTACAGGCTCACTGGCGTGGCTTAGAGCAGGGTAACGTTCTCAGCCTGAGGGCCTTTTTTGCCCTGGGTCACAGTGAACTGGACTTTTTGACCTTCAGCCAGGGTTTTGAAGCCTGTGCTCTGGATGGAGGAGAAGTGAACGAAAACGTCCGGTCCCTGGGATTGCTCGATAAAGCCAAAACCCTTGGTCTCATTGAACCATTTTACTTGGCCGGTGCGAATGTCAGACATGTGGTAAGTCCTATCTATAACAAAATGAAACTAAGCCTTGTTGGGCAGCATTTGCCTAGAAATCAGGGGTTGCAGCATGACTGACCACGTCAATTTGTCCCAGTAGCATGTAGAACAATCCCTGTCTAAAGCACAAACGATTGTACGTGAGCGCGATCCCTTGTCAATTTGGCGCTTTTCATTTTTTGAGCAAGCTAAAAATATTGTGAAGTCTGCGGCTTATTTCATGGCATCAGGTCAAAAAAACGGGAGGCCATGGCCTCCCGTTTCATTACTCCTTGAGGGCGAACCCTTCGCCCTGTCGGTCATAGCGATAGATGGCCTGACCGTAGGAGCGGATCTCGACCCGCTGGATGCGGCGGTTGTCATCGATCAGGATGAACACCGACTTGCCCGATTGCAGCCGGGTCAGCGGGCGATCAGGCCCTTCGATGGCGATCAGCCGGCTGAGCTCGGCCCCCGGCAGCTCGAACTTGCGCCAGATGGAGTAGAGGGTCTCGCCGGCCTGCACGTCGTGCTGCAGCCAGGTGCCGTCCACTTTCTCTTCGACCGGCTTGGCGGCGGCCGAGTTGCCATTGCCGGCCGTCAGGGCCTGGGCGGGCACGGCGAGGGGGACCTCGAGCGAGCCGGACGGGGCGACTTTCGGGGCGGCAGGCGCGGGCTCCCAGGCCAGCAACAGCAGCCAGATGGGCACCAAGACCAGCAGGCCTATGGTGTGTTTGCGGGGCAGCGGGCTGGTCAGCTTGAATTTGCCTGCTTTGGCCTCCTGGCCGCGCTGGCCAAGGCCACGCATCCCCTGGCCTATGCGCTGGCGCAGGGGCAGGGTAGCGGCATTGATACGATGGAGCAGGGATCCTTGTGATTCGTCTTGTCGACGCTGCTGGGCTCGTCTGTTATGGCCACGTGGGCGACGGTCCGGGGTGGGCACGGCATTTACCTCTCACTACATTGCCTGCCATCAGGCAAATTCCTTGCCTATGGTAAACGGACTCGCCCCCGAGGGGGAGAGTCCGCGAGAGGAAAATTATCAGCTGAGACGAAATTGTCCCAGTAATTGCTGTAAACGCTCGGCCGCCTGACGCAATGCCTGGCTGGCTTTGGCCGTTTCGGTCGCATCCTGAGCGATGTCGTTGGCCAGTGCGTTGGTTTTTGACAGGTTGCCGGAGACGGTCTCGGAAACCGAGCTCTGCTCCTCGGCGGCGGAGGCTATCTGGTAGGTCATGTCGTTGATGGTGGAGATGGCCTTGTAGATGCTGCCCAGCGCCTCTTCCGCCAGATCCGCCTCGCCCACCGCCTGGTGGGTCAGCTGCTGGCTCTGCTGGATGGCGTTGACCGCGTTGGTCGAGCTGTGACGGATCTTCTCGATCAGCTCCTGGGTGTTCTGCACAGCCTGCTGGGTGTTGCCCGCCAGCTTGCGCACCTCGTCGGCCACCACCGCAAAGCCGCGGCCCTGCTCACCGGCCCGGGCCGCCTCGATGGCGGCGTTGAGCGCCAGCAGGTTGGTCTGATCGGCTATGCCCTGGATTACCGTCAGTATGCTGGTGATCTGCTCGCTGTCGTGGGCCAGCCCCTCGACCACTTCGGCCCCCTTGCCGGCCTCGGCCGCCACCTTGTGCATCGACTGGATCACTTGCTGGAAGCGTACCTTGCCCTGATCCGCCGCGCCCTGGGCCTGCTTGGCCGAGTCGGCTGTGTTGTTGGCGTGGGTGGCCACCTCCTGGCTGACATAGGACATCTCCTGCACCGCGGTCAGCATCTGCTCCATCTCCGCCTGGTGATGCTGCAGGTTGGTGTCGGTCTGGCCGGCGATGCGGTCGGTATCGCCGGCGTGGCGATTCACCTCGCTGGCGGTTTTCAGCACATCCCCCAGCAGCACCTGCAGCTTGTCGATGAAGCGGTTGATGCCCTTGGCGAGATCCCCCAGCTCGTCGACTGAGCGAGTGGTGAGGCGTTTGGTGAGATCTCCCTCGCCATCGGCGATGTCATCCACCAGGCTGACCATCTGGCGGATGGGACCCGTGATGCTGCGGGCTATCACCAGCATGGTGGCCAGCGCCAGCACCAGCACTATGAGGGCGCCCACCAGTTGCTGGGTCATGGCGGCCCGGTTCATGTCGCTCAGCTGGCTCTCCAGCTGGTCGGCACCCGCCAGCACCACCTTGTAGGGCAGGGTGACTATGATGGCCCAGTTGCGGCTCATTCCTGGCACAGCGATGGGCACAGAGATGCGAAACGACTCGTCCAGCTCCTGGCGCTGCACTTCTGGTTTCAGATACTGCTGCCACTGGTTGCCGAGCAGCTTGTCGGCCCGGCTGCCCAGCAGGCTGGCATCACCGCTGGTGCCGGTGATGACGCCGGCGGCGCTGACGATCAGGGTCTCGCCCTTGCCGTCATAGATGTTGCTGTTGAGGGACTGGGCCTGCCGGCTGATGGAATCCACCGCCAGATCCAGCGCGGCGACGCCCTTGAACTGACCCGCCACCATGATGGGGGTGGTGATGGTGCTCACCAGCACCTGCTGGCCGTTGATGTCCACCTTGAAGGGATCGATGAGGCAGGAGCGCCCCTCCCGTTTTGGGCAGGCGTAGTAGTCGTTGGCCGGATTGCCAAATTCGTCGGCATCGCTCTTCTCGATGGAGAGCAGCAGGTCTGTGCCTATCTGATCCTTGTCACGGTAGAAGTAGGGGACGAAGCGGCCCTGGCTGTCGCTGCCCAGCGCCGTCTGACCGGCGAAGGCGGCGTCCTGGCCGTCGAAGCCGTTCGGCTCGAAGCCGGCGAAGGCGCCATACAGTTGCGGTTCCAGGTTGAGCTGTGCCTTGAGCAGATCCGTGGCCTGCTGGCGATCCAGTGGCAGCTTGCCCTCCTGTTGCAGGGCGAGGGCACTGGCCATCTGCTGGGTATAGGAGAGCCCCTTTTGCAGCAACTGTGTGATGGTGGCGGCCTCGGCGCGCGCATTGGCACTGACCTTCTGCCAGGCCTCCTGCTGCAGGGCGGCACGGCTGGAACTGATGGTCAGCTGTTGGGTCTGTTGACCGGAATACTGGTTGAGCAGGATCAATATGACCAGGGCTGTGGTCATGGCGATCCCGGCCATCACCAGAATGCGATTCTGGATAGAACGGAACTGCATCGTCTCTTCCTTGTTTCGTGAGAAGTAGTGTGAGAGTTATTTAAATATCGGCCGGAGGAGGCAGCTCTCCAACACTTCCCATAGCAAATCGGAAATGGCGCTTCGGTTTTGCGATCCCCCTCAAATATCAGGTGCCAAGCGGTCGCCCGGCCAATTTAACCCCCTACTTTAGCGCGCCGCCGCCTCATGGTTTTCCCATCCGGGATTCTGAGTGCTAAAATGCGACGGTTTTTTCTAACGAATTGGCCCAAGGCCCTCTACACAAGGCTTAAAGATGAAAGTCAAAACCCGTTTTGCTCCCAGCCCGACCGGCTTTTTGCATGTCGGCGGTGCCCGTACCGCACTCTATTCCTGGTTGTTTGCAAAGAGCCAGGGCGGTGAGTTCGTGCTGCGTATTGAGGATACCGACCTGGAACGTTCCACTCAGGAGGCGATCGACGCCATCATTGAGGGCATGGAATGGCTGGAGCTGAACTGGGATGAGGGCCCCTACTACCAGACCAAGCGTTTCGATCGCTACAACGGCATCATCGACGAGATGCTGGCCGATGGCCGCGCCTACAAGTGCTATTGCTCCCGTGAGCGCCTGGACGCGCTGCGCGAAGGCCAGATGGCCAGCGGCGAGAAGCCCCGCTATGACGGCAAGTGCCGTGATGCGGCCCACGATCACCCGGCCGATGCGCCGCACGTCATTCGCTTCCGCAACCCGACCGAAGGTTCCGTCGTATTCGATGACCACGTCCGTGGCCGCATCGAGTTTGCCAACACAGAGCTGGACGATCTCATCATCCGCCGTACCGATGGTGCGCCGACCTACAACTTCTGCGTGGTGGTCGATGACTGGGACATGGAGATCACCCACGTGGTGCGTGGCGAAGACCACATCAACAACACCCCGCGTCAGATCAACATCTACAAGGCCCTGAACGCGCCTGTGCCTGAGTTTGCCCACGTCTCCATGATCCTGGGCGACGACGGTGCCAAGCTGTCCAAGCGCCACGGCGCCGTCTCAGTGATGCAGTACCGCGATGACGGCTACCTGCCGGAAGCCCTGCTGAACTATCTGGTGCGTCTGGGCTGGTCCCACGGCGATCAGGAGATCTTCACCCTGGACGAGATGATCAAGCTGTTCAGCCTGGATGCCATCTCCAAGTCCGCCTCCGCCTTCAACACCGACAAGCTGTTGTGGCTGAACAACCACTACATGCGCAGCCTGGATCCGGCCTATGTGGCCAAGCACCTGGCCTGGCACATGGAAAACCAGCAGATCGACACCAGCAAGGGCCCGGCCCTGGCCGAGGTCGTCACCCTGCTGGCCGAACGCTGCAATACCCTGGTGGAGATGGCCGCCCAGAGCCGCTATCTGTTCGAAGAGTACGAGGCCATCGACGAAGCGGCCGCCAAGAAGCACCTGCGCGGCGTGGCTGCCGAGCCGCTGACCCTGGCCAAGGCCAAGCTGGCGGCCTTGGATAGCTGGACCACAGAGGCGCTGCACGAGCTGATCGAAGCGACCGCCGCCGAGCTGGGTCAGGGCATGGGCAAGGTCGGCATGCCGCTGCGCGTAGCCGTGACCGGGCTGGGCCAGTCCCCCGGCATCGACGCCGTGATGGCGCTGGTGGGCAAGGAGCGGGTACTCGCCCGCATCGATCGCGCCCTGGCGTATATCGAAGCACGCATGGCCGCCGAGTAAGCTTGCCTTCGCACATTGCCGTCACCGGTCTGGGGTAATCTCTCCCCCGGCATCGACGCCGTGATGGCGCTGGTGGGCAAGGAGCGGGTACTCGCCCGCATCGATCGCGCCCTGGCGTATATCGAAGCACGCATGGCCGCCGAGTAAGCTTGCCTTCGCACATTGCTGTCACCGGTCTGGGGTCATCTCTCCCCCGGCATCGACGCCGTGATGGCGCTGGTGGGCAAGGAGCGGGTGCTGGCTCGCATCGATCGCGCCCTGGCGTATATCGAAGCGCGTATGGCTGCCGAGTAAGTGCCTGTGATGGCATGCAAAAGGGCTCCCGCGAGGGGGCCCTTTGTTTTTGTTGGCTAACCAGATTTGTGACATAAAACAGCGAGATAGCGGCAAGGTTGCCGGTAAAAACAGCTAACTGATTGAATTTTGACTAAACGCGCCAATCGGCGTTATTTTTGGGTTGACAGCAAAGCGGGTGATGCCTATTATGCGCCTCCGTTGCCGGAGATAACTTTGGTAGCGCCGAGGTGAGTTGGGGTTATAGCTCAGCTGGGAGAGCGCTTGCATGGCATGCAAGAGGTCCGCGGTTCGATCCCGCGTAGCTCCACCAAATTCTCCTCGAACAATCTGGAATCCAAGGGGTTATAGCTCAGCTGGGAGAGCGCTTGCATGGCATGCAAGAGGTCCGCGGTTCGATCCCGCGTAGCTCCACCAGGTTCCTGATTGAAAATGAAGTACCCAGGGCAGTGCGGTGTGTATCACCCAGGCCGACCTTTGTGGGGTTATAGCTCAGCTGGGAGAGCGCTTGCATGGCATGCAAGAGGTCCGCGGTTCGATCCCGCGTAGCTCCACCAGGTTCCTGATTGAAAATGAAGTACCCAGGGCAGTGCGGTGTGTATCACCCAGGCCGACCTTTGTGGGGTTATAGCTCAGCTGGGAGAGCGCTTGCATGGCATGCAAGAGGTCCGCGGTTCGATCCCGCGTAGCTCCACCACTATTTGCGACAGATGGCCGCCAGAACCATTTGTTGAGTACGAAATTTGGGGTTATAGCTCAGCTGGGAGAGCGCTTGCATGGCATGCAAGAGGTCCGCGGTTCGATCCCGCGTAGCTCCACCACTATTTACGACAGATGGCCGCCAGAACCATTTGTCGAGTACGAAATTTGGGGTTATAGCTCAGCTGGGAGAGCGCTTGCATGGCATGCAAGAGGTCCGCGGTTCGATCCCGCGTAGCTCCACCAAATTCTTGTTACAAGAAGCCGAAAGGCCACCGTTATCGCGGTGGCCTTTTTGTTTTGGCTCATTTTTCATTCAGCCCGTCTCTTGCCCGTAAAAAAGCCCGCATCGCAGCGGGCTTTTGGCGTTATGGCAAGGCCGCATCAGCCGCGGCGACGACGCCAGGCCAGCGGCAGCAGGGCCAGCAGCAGGGCGCCCATGGCACCACCACCGCCGTTGCTCTCTTCCTTCAGCTTGAGGTCGACGATGATGGGGTCGTGGTCGGAGGCGCTGAACGGGTTGCCGGACTTGATCATGTCGCCGCTGAAGTCACGGCCGTACTCGAATAGGTTGCTCTCGAACGAGTTGATGTGCCAGTCGGCGACCGCCACTACCTTGCTGGCCAGCGCCGGGTTTGCGAGGGCATAGTCCAGGGTGCCGAGCTCGGCCTCGTAGCTGTAGGAGATGGCCTTCTCCTTGTTGAACTTGACGTTCATGTCCACCAGGCCGTAGCTCTTGCTCACCTCGCTGCCGGTCTGCTCAAAGACCTGAGCGCCGAGGAAGGTCTGGGAGGCGGAGACTATCTTGCGCTGACCCTCGGTCGGCACATAGTCGGTCAGCACCCGGATCGCATCTTCCCGGGCGTAGGAGTTGAAATCCCCCACCAGCAGTACCTGGCCCGGCAGTTTGTTCACCGCCTCGCCCAGCACCTTGGCGGCGCTGACCCGGAACTCGGTGCACTTGCCCTGCAGATCGGCCGGCTCCTTGCCGTCCAGGTTCTCCAGGCAGCCGGATCCCTTGGACTTCAGGTGGTTGACCACCAGGGTCAGCGGCTCCTTGCTGCCCTCGACGGTGAAGCTCTGCACCAGAGAGTCACGCTGGGAGGCCTGTTTCTCGACCCCTTTCGCATCCAGGTATTTCTGCACCGGCAGCGTGATGACGCCGGCATCCCCCTGCGGTGCCAGCTTGGCGGGTCGGTAGATCATGGCCACCATGATGGCGTCGCCACCGAAGAAGCGCTCGTTGCCAAGCAGCGCCTTGGGCAGGGTCACGAAGGCGTACTGCTTGCTGGCATCCTTCTGCTGGGCGTTGAGGCTTTGCACCAGATCACTGATGGCGGAGTGGCTGTCGAAGCCGTTGTTCTCCATCTCCATCAGGCCGAGCAGGTCGGCATCCATCTCCGTGATGGCGTTGACTATCTTGGTGCGCTGCAGCTGGAAGTCCTCCAGGTTCTTGGCACCGCGGTTGCAGCCCTTGGCGCTGTCCGCATCCGCCTGATCCTTGCACAGCACGTTGAGTGCTCCGCCCACGCTGGAGTGGCTGGTGAAGTAGTTGAGCACGTTGAAGCTGCCGATGCGCAGGTCTGTGCCATCGGCACGGGCCGGGGCGCTCTGGCGATCGTTGTCGCTGGTGCGCAGCAGATCGCCGGCGGTGATCTCCTGATCCTGCGGCACTATCAGCCGGTATTCGTTGTAGCTGTAACCCACCAGCGCATCCAGGTTGACCGGGGCGTCGCCGATGCGCAGGTAACCCTGCTCCGGCTCCCAGCCCGGCAGCCAGGGCAGCTTGCCGTCGGCGGCCTTGACGTCGGATTCGAGGAACACCCGGTTGTTGGCGTTGGCCTTGGCCAGTGCCTTGGCGGCCTTGCTGTCGGCATCGTGCAGCTGGGTCGGCTTCATCAGCGGCGCCTGGTGGGAGAGCACCAGGTTGTTGCGCCGGGCGGCGTAGTCATAGCTGAAGTTGCGGCTTATCTTGAGCGCGCTGTCGGCATCGAGGCGCACCCGCATCCCTTCGTGACGCTCCAGCGCCCGGGCCAGGGTCTCGTTTTCCAGTACCCGCAGCGGCACGGCGGCAGGGGCCGTCCCCTGGGCGAGGACTCGCAGGCGCGGGGTGCCGCTGTCAGCGACCGGCTTGAGCTGGGTGTGGTTGTAGTACTCCTCGACCTTGGCCTCCAGGCAGACTTCGGCACCCAGCTTGATGTCCGGGTACTTGCTGGCGAAGTTCTTGTCGTTGAGGTAGACGAAGATGCCGTCCGAGGTCTGGGGGTTGCCATCGCCCTGCACGTCCTGCAGGTAGAATCCCTTGTTGAGGCTCTCGCCGAGGCCAGAGACCACCGCCTTGACCATGACGCTCTGGGGGCTCTCGAACTTGTCGCTGGGAATGAGCGGACTCTTGTCGCCGCTGCCCTGAATGACGGGGATGGGGGTGAGGGCACTGTCGGCCGGGCAGCTGAAGCCGGCGGCATGGAGGGACGGGGACGCGAGCGCAAGCCCCACGGCCAGCGACAGCAGGGTACGTGTTCCTTTCATAACGGTTCCTTTTTTATTTTTGCCAGTGTTTCCATAGCCTTGGCTCATCGGCCAAGGGCGCGCATTGTCACATTTCCGGCATGTCATACCAGTGAGCCAACGCACATTACGGGGATGCAAATGAGGGCAATCTCAGTTTTTTTGACTTGGCTAACAGTATGAAATTAATGATAAAATCATTAATTAAACCAAAGCGGGAAACTGTGATCTGGCTGGCATCCACATATTTTTCTTCGAGAATGAAGATTGAGACTCGGCTGCTTGATTCCTATACTCGGCTTGTTCCTCACGGAACCCAGGTAAAGGGCAAACCGGCCGAGAGGCCGGGACGCAATGCCTCCGGTCTCAAGATCAGTCGATCCAGATAGCGGGGCTTCCCGGGGTGATGGTGGTGTCTGTGGCAGGTCCATTGCCAGTTGTCTGCCCCCCATCACGCAGGTTGCGATTGTTCTTTGTCCTGGTGACCAATGCCAAGACAAAACAAGGAAGATAACAATATGCAACAGACCTTTAGGCCCAGCAGGCTTGCCATGCTGGTGGCCCTGGCTGCCATGCCCGCCTGGGCACAAGCCGCGTCTTATCCCGCCTATCAGGCCGGCACCGCCTACAAGGCTGGCGATATCGTCAGCAACGCAGGCTCCCTCTACGAATGCAAAGAATTTCCCTACTCCGGCTGGTGCGGGGCCTCGCCCTATCACTACGCCCCCGGGGTGGGAGTGGTCTGGGCCGATGCCTGGAAGCTCTATGGCGGCGAGGTGCCACCACCGGCGCTCGGACTGGCAATCAGTTCTCCCGCCGTTGGTAGCGCTTTCAACGAGGGCGCATCGGTGGCGCTCGCTGTGACCCTGAGCGGCAACAGCAGCGCCTTGGTCAAGGTGGAGTATCTGGTCGATGGCAAGCAGGTCGCCTTGAGCAGTGCATCCCCCTGGTCGGCCAGTTGGGTTGCTACCGGTGTCGGCCCCCATCAGCTCAAATCTCGTGGGCTGGACAAGGATGGCAAGCTGCTGAGCGAGGCGGATGCCAGCTTCAGCGTCAACGCCGTGGTGGCGCCTGAGGCGCCCAGGGTGAGCATCAGCAGCCCGGCCAGCGGCGCCAAGGTGACCCTAGGTCGCAGCGTGGCGGTCAGTGGCAATGTCACCGATGCCAACAACGACGTGGCCAGGGTCGAGCTCTACGTGGATGGCAAGAAGGTAGGTGAAGACACCAGCGCCCCCTGGCAGGTGAGCTGGACGCCCCAGAGCAAGGGCGCTGCCGGCCTCAAGCTGGTGGCGACCGACAAGGAGAACCTCAGCGGCGAGTCGGCCCAGGTCGACGTGCAGGTGGAAGAGGCGGCCCTGCCGCCCACAGGTGGCAACCTCTCCTGCGACATCCGCCAGATCTATCGCCCGGACGGTTACGAGTGCATGGGGGATGACCATGCCCGCCGTGTCATCGGCTACTTCACCTCCTGGCGCACCGGCAAGAACGGTCTGCCCTCCTACCTGGTGAGCGACATCCCCTGGGACAAGATCACCCACATCAACTACGCCTTCGCGGCTGTGGATGAGCAGAGCCACCTGATCAAGGTGGACGACGCCGCCACCAAGATGACCTGGAACGGGGTGCCGGGCGCCGAAATGGACCCGGAATTCGCCTATCAGGGCCACTTCAACCTGCTGTCGAAGTACAAGAAGCAATATCCGGACGTGAAGACCCTGATCTCGGTGGGAGGCTGGGCCGATACCCGTGGCTTCTACACCGCCACCACCAAGGGTGACTGCTCGGTCAATACCGCCGGCATCAGCGCCTTTGCCGACTCGGCGGTGAGCTTCATTCGCCAGTACGGCTTCGATGGGGTGGACGTGGACTACGAGTACCCCACCTCCATGAAGGATGCGGGCAACCCCAACGACTTCCCGCTCTCCAACCAGTGCCGGGCCAAGCTGTTCGCCAACTACGAGGTGCTGATGAAGACCCTGCGGGCGCGGCTCGACAATGCCGGCACCGAGGACGGTCGCAAGTACATGCTGACCATAGCCTCGCCGGCGTCGGCCTACCTGCTGCGCGGCATGGAGAACTTCCAGGTCACCCAGTACCTCGACTACGTCAACCTGATGACCTATGACTTCCACGGCGCCTGGAACCACTTCGTCGGTCACAACGCGGCCCTGTTCGACAACAATGCCGATCCCGAGCTCTCCCACTGGGGCGTCTATAGCCAGGCCCAGTTCGGCGGCATCGGTTATCTGAACGCGGCCTGGTCGGCCCACTACTTCCGTGGCGCCCTGGCGGCCGGCAAGATCAACGTGGGTGTGCCCTACTACACCCGCGGCTGGCAAGGGGTGAGCGGCGGCAGCAACGGGCTGGGCGGCAAGGCAGCCCTGCCGAGCCAGAACGAGTGCCAGCCGGGCACGGGTGGCAGCACGATTCCGTGCGGCAACGGGGCGGTCGGCATCGACAACATCTGGCACGATCTGGACAAGAACGGCAAGGAGATAGGTGGTGGCGCCGTGCCCATGTGGCATGCCAAGAACCTGGAGAACGCGGCCAGCCTCGGCATTACGACTCTGCCCAGCTACGGCACGGCCTGGGGTCTGGATCCCAACAATCCGGCCCACGTGATGCAGGGCAAGTACGTGCGTTACTACGATGACAAGGCGCAGGCGCCCTGGCTGTGGAACGCGGAGAAGAAGGTGTTCCTCTCCACCGAAGATGAAGAGTCCATGGGTCACAAGCTGGACTACATCATCAAGCGGGGTCTGGGCGGCGTCATGTTCTGGGAGATGGCAGGCGACTACGCCTTCGATCCGGCCAAGAACGAGTACGGCATGGGCAGCACTCTGACTACCCTTGCTTACGAGAAGTTCGCCAAGGCGACCAAGTACAACACCAGGCAGAACGATCTGGCGGCACCGAGCGCCCAGCTCGACATAGGCGTGAGCCTCTCCGGCTTCAAGGAAGGGGACTCCAACTACCCGATCAACCCGAAACTCAAGCTGGTCAACAAGTCGACCCAGACAATCCCGGGCGGCGCCAGGATCGAGTTCCTGGTGCCCACTTCCACCTCTGACACCATCACGGATCAGAGCGGTATGGGGCTCAAGGTGGTGGAGAGCGGTGGCAACGACAACTCCGAAGGCATCGCCAACGAGAAGGACTTCCACAAGGTCGCCATGACGCTGCCGAGCTGGCAGACCCTGGCACCGGGCGCCGAGGTCGAAGTCGCCATGACCTACTACCTGCCGGCCGCCGGCGTGCCGAGTGGCATGCGCATCATCAGCGGCAGCCAGACCATAGGGCTCAAGTCCGAGTTCCCGACCCTGCCGGAGGCCGTACTGGGCTCGGGTGGCGGCGAGAACCCGGGCGGCGCCACCTGCAGCAGCCAGAACGTCAACCCGGCGGCCTACAAGGCCTATCCGAGCTGGCCGCAAGGGGATCACGCCAATGGCGGCGATCGCATGACCAACAACAAGGTGGTATGGCAGGCGAACTGGTGGACCAGCAGCGAACCCAAGGCCACCGATGGCAGCTGGAAGCTGGTATGTAGTTACTGATAACCCCTGCATGAAATCTGGGCTGCCGACGCCATTCGTGGCAAGGCAGCACCAGCAAGCGGCATGACAATCCGGAGCCCAGGCTCCGGATTTTTTTATGGCGGAATATATAAAGAGGGGAATAAAAAAGACCGCTCCAAAGAGCGGCCAATTGCCACCAAGGCAACCTGCGGGGCGAACCCCTTGTTATCTGCGACGGGCGGGGAGGGCGCCTGCCCTGCCGGGTGCCATGACGTGATGGCCGAGGCCGGGTGGCCGGGCCGTCACGCGGTTCGCGCCTCTAGGGGGACTGCGCCACCCTGCTGCGCTAGGCCGAGGCCTTGTTTATTGAGTGACGGCGCCGCCCCTTGCTGCGATAGGTCGGGGCTTTGTTTATTGAGTGACGGCGCCGCCCCCTTGCTCCTTGAGGAAGTTGATCCAGGGGGAGGCGCGGCCACTGACGTTGCCATTCTGGGCGGCCTGGGTGAAGGCGCTGAGCGCCTCCTTCGGCTTCTGTTGCTCAAAATAGGCAACCCCGGTCAGGAACTTGAGATCGGCGCGCTGTTCACCATTGGCATTGGCCGCAGGCTTGGCGGCCAGGGCCACCAGATCCTGATAGCGTTTGCTCTGGATCATCATGCGCGCCATCTTCAGTTGCAGTTCCGCGTCCGGAGCCAGCTTGTAGGATCTCGCCAGAGTATCGATGGCGGGATCCAGCTCCTTGGCCTGATGCCAGTAGTTGGCCAGCGCCTTGTAGTTGGCCGCGTTGCTCTCTATGGAGCCCTCCTTCATCGCCTTCTCCATCACGCGTGCCGCCCGGTGGGGAATGCCGGCGAAGGCCAGGTAGTTGGCCAGGCGCTGCAATTCGGCCGCCTCGGTCAGCATGCCGAGGTTGTAGGCGGCTTCCAGCGCCGCCAGCGCCTTGCCATCGTTGCCCGCCTGCATGTGCATGGCCGAGAGCTGGGTCCAGTACTTCTTCTTCTCCGGATAGCGGTCGACCAGAGCGGTCAGCACCTCGGTGGCCGGTTTGTACTGTTTCAGCTCGTAGTGGGCCGCCATCTTGAGCAGATACCAGGATTCAGGTGCCTTGCCGGCGGAGAGCTTGATCGCATTGTCCACCGCCGGTATGGCCTCCCGGTACTGCTTGAGCTGCACATGGGCGTTGGCCAGGGTGATGTAGGCGTGCGGGGTCGGCTTCTCGTCCTTGCCCAGGCTCGCAAACCACTGGTTCATGGTGCTGATGGAGGCCTTGAAGTTGCCCTCCGCCATGTAGAGCTGGGCCAGGTTGTAGCGCACCTGCTGGGCCACGGGTTGCGGCAGCCCGCCGGTGGCGATGGCATCGGCGAAGTACTTGGTCGCCTGACCGTACTTCTCCTGCTGCGCCGCCACGAAGCCCAGGGTCTGCAGTATCACCCCCTTGTCGTAGACTCGCTCGCCGGCGCCGGACAGCGCCTCCTGCAGCTTGGCATTGGCCTCGCCGTATTTCTTCTCGGTGATCAGTGCCTGTGCCTTGTTGACCGCGCGGTAGGCGCGGTCAGAAAGGGCAGGCTGCTCGGCGGCCCAGCTGGCGGTGCAAAGCAGCACCGCCATGGCGACCGGGGCGAGGATCAGGGTATGTAACTTTTTCATCGCCACCTTCCTTAGTTGACCGCAAACTCGATTTCTTGCTGCATGCGGGTGGCCTGCGCCTTGCCATCGACCATGGCCGGTTTGAACGTCCATTTGGCTATGGTCTTGCGCGCCTCCTTGCCGAGGTCATAGCTGCGGGGCTCTTCTTTCACGATCCGCACGTTGCTGACGGTGCCGCGTTCGGTGACGGTGAACTCCACCAGCACCTTGCCGGAGGCGAGTCCTGCCAGCGCTGCCTTGCGGGGCATCATGGGCTCGAAGGTCGCCATCGGGATGGCGCCATTGTTGCCACCCATGCCGCCACCACCGCCACCGGTACTGTAGGCACCGAGGGCGTTGCCGCCGCCTATGTTGACCGGGATGTCGAGTTTGGGCATGTCCATCGGCGAGCTCTCCATCTGCGGCCGATCCGTGCTGGCCACTTCCATCTCGGGAGGGGGAGGCGGCCGGTTCGGGGGCGGCGGTTTGGGCAGCTCGCGTTGTCTCTCTTGCAGTGTCTCCTGAGGGCGAACCCGAATGAAGTCGGTCATGCTGACGTCTTCGGATTCCACCAACTCCCGGTGATCCGGTGTGATGAGCTTGTTCATTCCCAGAAACAGGAAGAACACCACCACACAGGAGACAGCCAACGATATCAGGTATCTCATGGTGCTCGCTCCGGCATCAGCTGCTCTTGCTCGCCGCGATGGAGATGTTCTGGACACCGGCCATGCGGATCTGATCCATGACCTGGACCACCAGACCTGAACGGGATTCGGTATCGGCCTGGATCACCACGGCGCTCTCCGGGTTCTCGGCTCGCAGCCGCTCTATGTTGGCGCGCACTGCGCCCACTTCGACGATGCGCTTGTCGACCCAGACCTGGCCGTTTTCACGGACCGCAACCATGATGTTCCCCTTCTTCACCGTCTCGGCCGTGCTGGCGCTCGGGCGGTTGATCTCCACGCCGGACTCCTTGACGAACGAGGTGGTGACGATGAAGAAGATCAGCATGATGAACACTATGTCCAGCATGGGGGTCAAATCGATGGCCGCCTCATCAGCACTGCTGTCGCTGTGACGTTTTCTCATGGCAAAAACTCCTTGCTTGTTCTGTGCCCCCGCCAGACTCGCGCCCGGCGGGGGAGTGCATCCTGCATCAACCGTGTTTCAGGTTGTCTTCCAGCTTCTCGACCGCCAGCTTGGCCTTGTGATCGAGCTGGTTGACAAAAAACAGGCCGGAAAGGGCGGCAATCATGCCCGCCATGGTCGGTACCGTCGCTTTTGAGATGCCCGATGCCATCGCCCTGGGGGAGCCGGTGCCCGTGATGGCCAGGGTGTCAAACACCTGCACCATGCCGACCACGGTTCCCAGCAGCCCCATCAGCGGGCAGAGCGCGATCAGCACCTTGATAACCGGCATTCCCTTGTCCACCGCCATGGCGACCCGGGAGACCAGCTCGCGGCGGATCTGCCTGGCGGACCAGGAGAGGTGATCGCTGCGGGCCAGCCAGGCGGCCTTGGTCTGCTTCACCTGCTTGGGATAGACGGTCATGAAGTAGAACCAGCGTTCCAGCAGCAGGGCCCACATCAGCAGGGTCAGGAAGAACAGGGCGACCAGTACGTCGCCCCCCAATCCCAGAAACCGGCGGACCGACTCGACTTCTTCAATCAACCAGAACCACATGGGTGACTCCTTAGGCTGCGGCCTTGGCGGCGTGCAGATTTTCCTGATAGCGGGCGACGAAACCGGCGCTCTGCTCTTCCAGGATCTGGATGAGACGGCGGCTCTGGGTCTGCACTATGGTGTAGAGGAACAGCATGGGCACCGCCACGACCAGACCTTGCATGGTGGTGACCAGGGCCTCGGAGATACCGCCCGCCATCAGCTTGGGATCGCCGGTACCAAACAATGTGATGGCCTGGAAGGTGGCTATCATCCCGACTACGGTACCGAGCAGTCCCAGCAGCGGCGCGACCGAGGCGATCAGCTTGATGATGCTGATGCCCTTCTCGAACTTGGGCACGTTGCGCAGTATGATCTCGTCAAGTTTGGATTCCAGATCCTCAATGTTGTCGCCACGATGGTTCTGGTAAGCCCCCAGCATGTCGCCTATGGGGTTGCCCTTGATGATCTGATTGGATTTCAGCTGCTTGCGCATGGATCCGCCGATGAGGGAGAGGCGGGCGCCGCAGAACAGGGCCAGCAGGGTACCGAGCACGCCGAGCACCATGATGACGTAACCCACTTCACCACCCTGATCGACCCGCTCCTTGAAGGTGGGGGATTGAACCAGCAGGGAGAGGATCACGCCGCGGGACGGGTCGACGAAGATGGGCTTGACGCCACCGCCACCCTGCTCAAACTCGGCGATGGGCTCCAGCACCCCCTTGTCGGGCTGACGGGGCAACTGCTCGAACTTGCCGGTTTCCGGGACGAAGGTCAGGTACTTGCCCTCGGAGACGGTATTGAACTCACCTATCTGGGTGACTGTCTTCTCGGCCTGGTTGCCCTCGCCGTACACCACGGTCGCCGGTATCTGGCTCACCTTGCCACCATCGACCATGCGGCTGAGGGTGGTGGTCCAGAAGGCGCTCAGATCATCGCTGGAGGGCAGCTCCTTGCTTTCTGCCAGGCGGGTCAGCAGCGCCGCCTGTTCCGGGTGTTCGACCCGGCGGGCGGAGGCGTTGAAGATCCCCTTGAACTCACCGGCAAACTGGCGCAGCACGCCAAACATCTCGCCCATGTTGCCGGAACGCTGGCGCAGGGTGTCGGTCAGCTCGGTCAGCTGTTTGTCGTTGGCATCGAAGGTGGCCTTGAGCTTCTCCCCCTTGGCGGTTTCGGCGGCAAGCTCTGCCTTGGCCTTGGCCAGCAGGGCGCCTTGCTCGTTCTTGTCTGCCAGGAAGCGGGCTTCCCGCTCCTTGTTGAGCTGGGATTCGCTGGTACTGGCGGCCTTGACCTGATTGAGCAGGGCGTTCAAGTCCACCGGTTTCTCGGCGGCAGTCACCGGCAGGGTGATCAGGGTGGCTCCCGCGATCAGGGAGGCAATGGCAAGTTTGATTCCTTTCATGATGCTTTCTCCGCAGTTTGAACCGGCAGCTTGATGAGCGCGGGGGGCGCCTGCTTCTTGGCGATACGCAAGCCCTGTTCTACTGCACTGCGATACTCCTGGGGCAACTCTTCCCATTGACGGGTCTTCTTGTTCCACATGCCGGTCTCGTTGCCATCCGGGGATTGGTAGAGCAGGGCAATGCGGCCGACGCGCAGGAACTCATAGGTCTTCTCGGTGCCGGCCTTGTCCAGGCTGGCCTTGTAGGACTCTATGGTTCGGCTGAAGCCCTCCTCAATCTGGTAGGCCTCCAGGATCTTGCGGTACTTCTCGGAGATGGTGACATCGGCCCGGTTCATCAGATCGGTCAGGGCCGCCACGCGGTCCTCCCGCTCGACCTTCTGGAACGGCAGATCCAGAGAGACGAACTGATCGAGGGAGTCGATCATCTTGAGCATCAGGGGCACCACTTCGGTGCTGGTCTGGTCGATCTGGGCGATCTGGCGCTGCATCGAGGCCAGCTCTGTGGTCTGGGAGTCGACCATCTTGCCCACTTGCTCGTTGTAGGTGCGCAGACTGTCGACCTGACGCAAGGCGGCCTTGTACTGCGCCAGGGCAGACTCGGCAGACTCGGCGTAGTTGTCGATCTTCTGCTGGGAAACTTTGGATGCATTGTCGGTGGCGGCTTGAGCGTCCACTGCCTGACCGGCAGAGGCGGCACTCAGATTGAAGCTGGTCAGCAAGGCGGCCGAAACCAGGCTGCCGAGGAGCGCTTTCTTCATTGTAATTGTCCTTGTCTTCATAGGATTACCCTATCTCCGTAACTTCCTTGGAACCTTGGGCAAAGCCGGCCCGACCGGGCCGGCTTGGGTTGTATATCAACGAGGTTGATTAGAACTTCTGGGTGTAGTCGAGGTAGACGATGCGCCCATCGATGCTGTAGAGCTCTTCTTCGTAGGTGAAGCCGTCGCTGGAGAGCGAGGGGCCTACGTTGAACATGTTCTTCACACCGGCTTGCAGCTTGCCGTTCCAGGGGGTGTCCACACCGACGTTCAGGTTCCAGGTGGTCTGGGAGGCGATATGGCCCTCTTGCTGACCATCCACGTAGTCCTGGCTCTGGGAGTCGATGTAGCTGGCACTCAGGTAGGCGTCCATGTTCCACCACTGGGGTACATTGGCACCGATACCTGAATTGAAGCGCAGGTCAGGCTTGGCGTTCCAGCCCTTCTTGTCGACCATGGGACCACCGGCGAACAGACCCTCTTCATATTTCAGAATGTAGGTGCTGCCGAAGTCGTAGCGCACTGTCACGACGTCGAAGTCGTACTTGTAGTCCGCCTTGAAATCCAGACCGCTGGTCTTGAGTTGCCCCAGGTTGACCATGCCGGCATAGACCTGCTCGACATCGCCGTTGGCATCGCGAATGACGTTCGGGTTGCTGCCGGTATTAAGCTCCTGATAGAACTGGGTCTGGGTGGTTGCCAGCTGGATCACGTCATCGATCTTGATGTAGTAGTAATCCAGCGAGAGGTTGAGATCGTCGATCGGGCTATACGCCGTACCTATGCCGAAGGTGTCAGCCGTCTCTTCCTTCAGGTTCTTGTTGGACTGACGAACCGTGGTGTACTGCTCTTCCGGGCAATTGGCCACGCCGTTTGCCTGGCAGGAGACATAGTCCTTGGCAAAGTCGGCGGAGTCTGCGTCGGCCGCGTACAGGTCTTCCAGACCCGGAGCACGGAAGGATTGTGACCAGGAGGTACGGAACAGCAGGTTGTCCAGCGGCTGATAGCGCAGGCTCGCCTTGGGCGAGAAAGCACTGCCAAAATCGCTGTACTTGTCGAAACGCCCGGCCAGGTTCAGTTCAACCTGCTCGGTGATGGGGATCAGGCTCTCGATGTAGGCGGCGAAGACGTCGCGTACGCCGCCGCCCGAGTTACCGGAGGAACCGATGACGTTGCCTGCCGCTGACTGGCTGTCATAGGTGTCGGAGTAGACCCAGTCGTTGTACTCAGCCCCCAGGTACCAGCCGATTGGGCCGGCCGGCAGTTCACCCATGCTCCAGCCCAGACCGCCGTACCACTGGAAGAAGTCCATCTTGGAGGTGCGGCTGGTGTCGTAGGAGAGGCTGTCGGTGGCGGCACTGGAGAACTCGCCGTTCTTGAAGTTGCCGCTGTCGACCTCCTGCTGCACCGCCGGGTTCAGCACATAGCCGGTGCCGCGGCTCTTGTTGTCGGTCTTGGAATACATGTAACCCGCATTCCACTCCATATCACCCACCGCTTCGGTCGGCAGCGTGCCTTCGAAGCCCAGGTTCATGCTGCCGGTCAGGTCGGTGACGTCATTGTCACGGGGACCGACGTTGCTGAAGCGGTAGTAGACGGTGGCCTTCTCGCCGATGAAGCCGTTGTCGGCCAGCAGCTCGGCCCCGCCCGGAGTGGTGCCGTCGATGGAGAAGGGGCCGGCTGCCGGAGCGAAGCGGCCAAAGCTGGTGACCCGCGAGCCGATCAGCTGGGGGACGAAGTCGACGCTGTCATTGATGTGATAGCGGCCATTTACATAGACAGTATCCCGGGTGCGGGAGGCTGTCTTGGCGGCGACCTGGGCAAAGTCGAAGCGACAGGCGGTACCGACCGGCACGAAGCCGGGGCCGGTATTGGCACAGTCGATGCCATCCAGAGTACGGGTAACCGTCTTGCCGGTGGCGGCATCGATGCCCTTGATGTTGCGGCCATACAGGCTGGGTGCAGAGGCACCTTCACGGGCCAGATAGTCGCGATCCTTGTAGTAGATCTCGTCCTTGACGTCGTGCTCGTACACCATCATCAGGGCGCCTTTCTCCCCTGTGATGCCGCTGACGATGGAGCCACTCTTCTCGTCGCCGCCCTCTTCGGTGGGAGAGCCGATGCGACCCTGGAATTCCAGCCCTTCATAATCCTGTTTCAGGATGACGTTGATGACACCACCGATGGCGTCGGAACCATACAGTGCCGAGCCGCCATCCAGGTTCACTTCCACCCGTTCAACGGCTGCCATGGGAATGGAGTTCAGGTTGATGGAGCTGCCCCCCATGGAAGGGGAGCCGGCGACCCGCTTGCCATTGAGCAGCACCAGGGTGCGCTCGGAGCCGAGACCACGCAAGCTAACGGTGGCCTGGGATTGAGCAGAGCTGCCGGAGGAGGGGGAGATGCTGCCGAAGGAGTTGTAAGAGGCCTGCTTCAGGTAGTCGGCCACTGTCTGCTGACCGGATTGTTCGATCTTGGCCTTGGTGATGGCGACGACCGGGGTGGCACCTTCCACCTCGACACGGGAGATGCGGGAGCCGGTAACCTTGATTTTCTGCAGTTTTTCGACGTTTTGGCTTTCTTCGGCCATGGCGGGGGTAACTACCACTGCCGCGCTCGCCAAGGCAAACGCAACGGCAGCAGAGAGTCTGCTTTTCCTAAGCATCGCTATATCCTTCCTGGTTGTTTTTTTGTTTGCTTCCATACCGCCCTCGTTGGAGCGATGCGTAAGGCTTATCAAGCTTTCGATGTGGACGTCAATTGAGGCGGTATGGATGGGGTAGGGGTGGGCAATAAGATGACTATGTTTTATTAGTTCGCCATTGCCAGTTTTTAATTCTGACTTGGCATTCATTTACGATGTGAAATCGGTGTTAAATCGATGTGTTTCCATTTTATTGATTAATTTTGAACTTATCGATAAGGGATCTGTCCCCTTGATATTTATCTTGTGAAAGGCTGCTTATATAGAATTATTAGCTGTTTTTGTGGTGTGTTGTGTTTCTGTTCAGACTTGGTGTTTGGCGAAATTAAAACTTGTGTATATAGATAGGGTAAATTAACGAGTTTTCATTTAATGCCATGTTTAATAAAGCATTTTTGTTTTTGTGGTTGTTTTTTATTATTTTAATTTAAAATTTAAACGATGGTTGAATTGCTCTGTGAGTAGTTTTTTATCTTGAAGTTGGGGTTTTCATAAAAAACTCACAGTAAATTCTGCTATTTGCCAAAGGCAGATGCTGCCCTCTTCGTTCTACTTGATTTTTGTTGCAGAGCTTTTACAGTGACCCAGCGGATTGTCTGCCAATAACAGCCTATCCAGTGAGTAATGCCAGGAAGGAGAGGCCCGTCACCGGATGTGACTGGCCATAAAAGAACAACAAGGACGAGGTTTCACCATGCTGTCGTATTTCTTACGTCGGATGCTTTTGATCATCCCGACGTTTCTCGGTATCACCCTGCTCGTCTTCACCATCACCCGTTTCGTGCCGGGCGGCCCGGTCGAACGCATGTTGCTGCAGGCGCAGGTGTCACAAAACGAGACCGGACGCTCCAGTGGCAGCAAGGGCGCCCAGGCGCTCTCCGATGAGCAGATCGAGGAGTTGAAAGCATTTTACGGGCTGGACAAGCCCATGCTGGTCGCCTATTGGGAGTGGCTGCAGAAGCTGGCCGTGCTGGATCTCGGCGAATCGACCCGCTATTACGAGCCGGTGTGGGGCCTCATCAAGGAGAGGTTGCCGGTGACCGCCTTCTTCGGGCTGGCCACCTTTCTGCTGAGCTACGCGGTATCCATACCACTCGGGGTAGCCAAGGCCCTCAGGCACAACAGCCGCTTCGATTCGCTCAGCTCCATGCTCATCTACATGGCCTATGCGCTGCCCGCCTACGTGGTGGGGATCTTCCTCATCACAGTCTTCGCCTTCCATCTGGAGTGGCTGCCCATGGGCGGTTTTCCGGGGGACGATTTCGATTCCATGGAGAGCAGTTGGGACCAGATCCGTACCGTCTTCGCCCACGCCCTGCTGCCGCTCATTGCCTACGCCATCGGGGATTTTGCCATCCTCACCATGACCATGAAGAACAGCCTGATGGAGAACCTGTCGGCGGATTACGTGCGTACCGCCGTGGCCAAGGGGCTGCCGTTTCGCAAGGCGGTGACCGATCATGCCATGCGCAACAGCCTGATCCCCATCGCCAGTCACCTGGGGTCCGTGCTCACCGTCTTCTTCGGCGGCTCCTTCCTCATCGAGACCATCTTCAACATCGACGGTATAGGCCTGCTCGGCTACGAGGCGATCGTCGAGCGAGATTACCCCACCGTCATGGGCATACTGGCCATCACCTCCATGTTGATGCTGGTGGGCAATATCGTCTCCGATATCTGCGTTGCCCTTGTTGATCCGCGCGTACGGTTTGGAGAGTGAGCATGAACCCTATCTCTCTTGTCATGCCGATGCTGATATCACGCCATATCGTCTCCGATATCTGCGTTGCACCTTCTGTTGACCCCCGCGTGCGGTTTGGAGAGTGAACATGAACCCGGTCACCTTAAAAAAACTCAAGCGTTTCAAGTCGATAAAACGCGGCTACTACTCCTTTGTCATCTTTACCACCCTGGTGCTGCTCTCCCTGCTGGCGGAGCTGCTGGTCAACAGCCGGGCGCTGATGGTGAGCTATCAGGGCCAGCTCCACTTCCCCACCTATGGTGACGTGATCCCGGGCCAGCACTTCGGGCTCGATTACGAGTACGAGACCAACTACCGCCAGCTCAAGGCCAAATTCGCAGAGGAAGGCAAGGGCGACTGGGTGCTGCTGCCCCCTGTGCCCTGGAACCCCTATGAGCAGGATTTCAAGCAGGATGCCTATCCGCCCTACGCCCCCAGCGCCGAGGAGCGCCACTTCCTCGGCACCGACACCAGCGGCCGCGACGTGCTGGCGCGGCTGGTGTATGGCTTTCGCATTGCCATCGGCTTTGCCTTTATCGCGTTGGCGGCCAGCTATGCCATCGGGGTCAGCATAGGCTGCATGATGGGTTTTCTCGGCGGGCGGTTTGACCTCATCCTGCAACGCTTTATCGAGATCTGGTCCCAGGTGCCGTTTCTCTACGTCATCATGATCCTGGTGTCGCTGGCCAAGCCGAACTTCGGCCTGTTTGTTGGCATCAACGTGCTGTTCGGCTGGATGGGGATTACCTGGTACATGCGCACCCTCACCTACAAGGAGCGGGCGCGGGACTATGTGATGGCGGCGCGGGCGCAAGGGGCGAGCACCAAACGGATCATCTTCAACCACATACTGCCCAATACCCTGATGATGATAGTCACCCTGGCACCGTTCGCCGTGGTGGGCAATATCTCGACCCTGACGGCGCTGGACTATCTGGGCTTCGGGCTGGCACCACCGACTCCGAGCTGGGGCGAGCTGCTCTCCCAGGGCATCAACAATCTGGATGCCATCTGGATCGTCAGCTCGGTCGTCGCGGCGGTGAGTCTGGTGCTGATCATGGTCTCCTTTATCGGCGAGGCGATCCGCGAGGCGTTCGACCCGCGCAAATTTACCCGTTATCAGTGACACGCGGCGTGCTTCATCGCAGTGTGTATCCAACCCTTAATTGAGAAGCCCCCAGTGCAGGGGCCAGACCTGGAAGTCAAACATGAAAAATAAAATCAAATGGATAGGTGCTCTCTTTGTGCTGGTGAACGGATCCTGGGTGTGGGCGGCCAGCCTGCCTGCGGATCTCAAATGGGAGACCAACGACACGGATCCCGTGTTCGCCTCCCCCAAGGCGCTGCCGGGCGGCAGCCTCAACATGTTTGTCGACAGCTTTCCGCTGACGTTCCGCACCGTGGGGCCCGACTCCAACGGTTCGTTCCGTTCCTTCATCATGGACAACCAGTTGCGGCTCATCAGCTTCCACCCCAATACCGGCAACCCCATCCCCTCGCTGGCCACCCACTGGGCCATAGCGCCAGACAATCAGACCGTCTACTTCAAGCTGGATCCGCGGGCCAAGTGGTCCGACGGCAAGCCGGTCAATGCCGACGACTACACCTTCGGCTACGAGATGATGCGCTCCAAAGACATCAAGGGGCCCTGGTTCAACAACTACTACACCACAGAGGTGGTGGCGGTAGAGAAGATCGATGACCACACCATTCTGGTCAAGGCGGGCAACCGCAAGGCCAAGCTGGACCTGCTCAACACCACAGAGCTGTGGCCCCAGCCCAGGCACTACTACAAGCTCACCCCCAACTGGGTGAAGCAGTACAACTGGGCTGTGGTGCCCACCACTGGCCCCTATGTGATCAGCGACGTCAAGAAGGGCAAGTCGGTCACCTTCAGCAAGCAGCAGGATTGGTGGGCAAAGAGTGATCGCTACAACCAGCACAGATTCAACCTCGACACCATCAAGGTGCAGGTGATCCGCGACCACAACATCGCCTTCCGTCACTTCCTGAAAGGGGAGCTGGATACCTTCGAGATGATACTGCCCAACTGGTGGCATGAAAAAGCGGTCACCCCGGAGTACAAGAAGGGGTACGTGCAGAAGGTGATGGCCATGACAGACACCAAGCAGGGCGGGCAGGGGGTTCACCTCAATGTGACCAACCCCAAGCTGGCGGACGTGAACGTACGGCTCGGCATCCAGCACGCCTTCAACATCGACAAGATGATCGAGACAGTGCTGCGCGGCGACTACGACAGAGCCACCACCTTCGACTCGGGCTTTGGCGAGTTCACCGACATCCAGCTGCCGGAGCGGGCCTATGACATAGGCAAGGCGCGCGAGTACTTTGCCAAGGGCGGCTACGCCAAGCCGGGGCCGGACGGCATCTTGCAAAATGACAAGGGCGAGCGGCTGACGCTGGCGCTCACCTACACCAGCCAGGAGCACTCCAAGCGTTTGACCGTGCTGAAAGAAGAGGCCAAGAAAGCGGGTCTGGATCTGGAGCTGAACCTAGTGGATGGCGCCACCGGCTTCAAGGTGATGCTGGAGAAGAAACACGAAGCGGCCTGGCTCGGCTGGGGCGGCGGTGGTCTCTATCCGCAGTATTGGGAGTTTTTCCACTCCGCCAACGCCAACAAGCCGCAGACCAACAACCTGTTCAACGTGGCTGACAAGGAGCTGGACGCGCTGATCGATGCCTACAACGTCGAATTCGACATGGCCAAGCGGGCCAAACTCTCACAACAGATCCAGCAGCGGATCTACGATCTCGCCATCTTCGTGCCCGGGGTGCAGCTCAACTATGTGCGGGCCAGCAGCTGGCGCCATGTGATGCTGCCCGAGGTGCCCGCCACCAAAAATACCCCGGACCTGCTCTACTGGCCAATGGATGGCTATCCCCACAGCAGTGGCGGTCTGCTCTGGCTCGATCCCAAGGTGAAGGAGGCGACCTTGAAAGCCAAGGAAGCGGACGAGGCGCTGGCGCCCATCACCCTGCTCGACAAGACCTATGCACATCATTGATGCCATTGAGCAGGGAGCAGCAGTCATGTCCAACACACAGGCCCCCATCCTTGACGTACCGGATAACGGGGTGAAGTTCACCGCTGATAACGGCCAGAGCAGGGCTCCAATCCTTGAAGTAAGCGATCTCGAGGTGGAGTTTGCCGTCGACGACGGCAAGATCAAGGTGCTCGACGGGGTCAGCTTCAAGGTGGCCCCAGGCCAGACCTTAGGCATAGTCGGCGAGTCCGGCTGCGGCAAGAGCGTCACCTCGCTCGCCATCATGGGGCTGCTGCCCAAGCCCCACGGTCAGGTGGTGGCTGGCTCCATCCGCTTTCAGGGAGAGGATCTGCTCACCCTGGCGCCGGATCAGATGTACAAGGTGCGCGGCAACCGCATCTCCATGATCTTTCAGGAGCCGATGACGGCGCTCAACCCGGTGCAGACGGTGGGCGATCAGCTGATGGAGGTGTTCGGCCTGCACAGACCCGATTACAACCGGGCCCAGCGCAAAGCCGCGGCCATCGCCATGCTGCAGAAGGTGGGGATCCCGGAGCCGGCCCAGCGCTTTGCCGTCTATCCTCACAACCTCTCCGGCGGCATGCGCCAGCGGGTGATGATCGCCATGGCGCTCTCCTGCGAGCCGGATTTGCTCATCTGCGACGAGCCGACCACGGCGCTGGATGTGACCATTCAGGCCCAGATCCTGGAGCTGATGAAGGAGCTGCAGGCCCAGACCGGCATGGCCATCATCTTCATCACCCACGATCTTGGGGTGGTGGCCGAGTTGTGCGACGAGGTGGTGGTGATGTATGCCGGTCGCGCGGTGGAGCAGGCGGATGTCTATGAGCTGTTTGACCACCCGCGCCATCCCTATACTCATGGCTTGATGAGCTCGATCCCGCGACTGGAAGATGTCCCCAAGAGCCTGCTCAAGACCATCAAGGGTCAGGTGCCCGCCCTGCACGAGATGCCGACGGGTTGCCGCTTCTCCAATCGCTGCCCCCACGCCACCGACCTCTGCATAAGGGTCATTCCGGCGACTGAGCAGCTCGATGCCCGGCATGGGGTGGCCTGCCATCACTGGAAGGAGTTGACGATATGACGGCGTTGTTGTCCGTGCGGGATTTGAAACAGCACTTCCAGCTTGGCGGTGGTTTTCTGCGCAAGAAGTATCGTGTCTATGCGGTAGATGGCATCAGTTTCGACCTCAAACAGGGGGAGACGCTGGGGCTGGTGGGGGAGTCAGGTTGTGGCAAGTCCACCCTGGGTCGTACCCTGCTCAAGCTGTTCGAGCCGACCGCAGGCCAGATAAGCTTCGAGGGGCGGGACATCACCCATCTCTCGCCCCGGGAGATGCGCTCTCTGCGCCAGGAGATGCAGATAGTGTTTCAGGATCCTGCAGAATCCCTCAACAGCCGCCACACGGTCGGCCAGATCCTGGAGGAGCCCTTCATTATCCACGGTAAAGGCAACACTGAGCAGCGGCGAGCCTGGGTGCTGGAGCTGCTGGACAAGGTGGGCCTGCCGAAGAGTGCGGTGGATCGCTACCCCCACGAATTTTCCGGCGGTCAGCGTCAGCGCATCGGCATCGCCCGGGCCATCGCCCTCAAGCCCAAGCTGCTGATATGCGACGAAGCTGTGTCGGCCCTCGATGTCTCGGTGCAGTCCCAGATTATCAACCTGCTGCTCAGCCTGCAGCGGGAGATGAACCTGGCCATCATCTTCATCGCCCACGACCTGTCGGTGGTGAAACACATCTCGGATCGCATTGCTGTGATGTATCTGGGACGGATCGTCGAGCTGGCGGAGGCTCAATCGCTCTATCTGGCGCCACGCCACCCCTATACCCAGGCACTCATCTCGGCCATTCCGGTACCGGATCCGCGCCGTCGCAACCAGCGCATACTGCTGACTGGCGATGTGCCGTCCCCCATCTCGCCGCCGAGCGGCTGCCACTTTCACCAGCGTTGCCCCTATGCCACGGATCTGTGCCGTCATACGGCGCCGAGCCTGCATATCTGTGACGGGGCGGCTCATCAGGTGGCCTGCCACTTCCCCCTGGCGGAGGCGGAGGCTGTGCCCCTGGGAAAGGCGATATGATGCCGGTGCCCGCATCGCAACAGAGTGGCACGGGAGACAAGCAATAAAAAAATGGGGCCTGTGGGCCCCATCTTCATGGTTGGAGTTCAGGTTTGGCCGTGGAACATCTGGCCAGGACAGGACAGCGGCCCCGAGAGGGGATGGCTGTTGCAATGATTATGATGTATGTAATTTTACTACGTTAGATCTCTTTTTCCGATGCATCAGGCACCGTAACGGAAGTAATACTCACGGGTTGACGGGGCGTAGGTGTCTTTTTCTACGGCGCCTTTCTTGCTGGTTGCACCCTTAAGGTGGAACAGTACTGCCAGGTTCTCAAACATATATTCACCTCATCGCTCTGTTATCTAGTTGTAGTGTGTGATCTGGGTCACAATTTGATCCTATGGCCTTATGTGAGCTGGATCAACTTTTTGTGTGGTAAATTTACATAAATCATGGAAAGGGTTTTCAAACCCAGTTCTGTTCATGGAGACGGTTTCAGAGCCACTGAGGGCACCATGGCGGGTCGGAAGTGAGGCCTGATGGGCAGATGAAAGGCCAGGGTATTGAAAGGAAGGCGACTCTCAGGAGGCAGGCGTGCATGGCGGTGGCGGCCACATGCGTGCAAAAAAATACCCCGCACTTGGCGGGGTATGCATCAGGTCTACTGCGGGTACAGAGGAACCGGCGCCTTATTTGGCCGGGATCTGCTCCAGCACGTGCACCAGCAGTTGCCAGAAGCGCTCGACCGCCGGGATGTGTACCTTCTCGTCTGGCGAGTGGGCACCGCGTATGGTCGGGCCGAAGGAGACCATGTCCCAGTCCGGATAGGCGCTCTTGAACAGGCCGCACTCCAGGCCTGCGTGGATCACCATGACGTTGGGCATCTCGCCGAACAGGGTCTGGTAGCTGTTGCGTACCAGCGCCATCACGGGGGAGTCCACATCCGGCGCCCAGCCAGGATAGGCCCCGGTAAATTCGCAGCTGGCACCGGCCAGATTGAACAGGGAGCGGGTCATCTGCTCGACGCTCTCGCGACCGGAGTCGATGAGGGAGCGGATCAGGCACTGCACATACACCTCGCCGTCGAGCGTCTTGATGACGCCCAGGTTGGTGGAGGTCTCGGTGACGCCAGGAATGGCATCGCTCATGCGCATCACGCCGTTCGGGCAGGCCATCAGGGAGTCCAGCAGGCGTGTCTGCAGGGTTTCGCTCATCAGCTTGGCCGGTTTCTCCTGAGCCGTGAGCAGCACTGTCAAGTTGGCTTCGGTGGCTGCCAGCTCGCTCTGGTAGATGCCGGCATAGCGGTCGACCAGGGCCTTGAATTCATTGACGTGGGCAGCGGGCACCAGCAGCTTGGCACGGGCTTCGCGCGGGATGGCGTTGCGCAGGGTGCCGCCGTGGATCTCGGCCAGACGCAGGCCCAGCGGCTCGGCGGCTTTCAGCAGACGCACCAGCAGCTTGTTGGCGTTGCCACGACCGCGATGGATATCGACGCCGGAGTGACCGCCACGCAGCCCCTTCACCTGCAGCTCGAACCCTTCTCCCTCGGTGGCGGCAACCAGCTCCAGCGGGAAGCGGATATTGGCATCTACACCGCCGGCGCAGCCCATGTAGACCTCGCCATCCTCTTCGGAGTCGGTGTTGAGCAGGATCTCGCCTTCCAGCCAACCCGCTTCCAGCCCGAACGCGCCGGTCATGCCGGTCTCTTCGTCCGTGGTCAGCAGCACTTCCAGCGGACCGTGCTTGAGGTTTTTGTCGGCCAGCACGGCCAGGCAACCGGCCATGCCCATGCCGTTGTCGGCGCCCAGGGTGGTGCCGCGGGCAGTCACCCAGTCACCGTCTATATAGGCATCGATGGGATCCTGGGTGAAGTCATGCTGGGTGTCGGCGTTGGCCTGGGGCACCATGTCGATATGGGCCTGCAGTACCACACCCTTGCGGTTTTCCATCCCCGGCGTGGCCGGTTTCTTGATGATGATGTTGCCTACGGCGTCTTGCTTGACCGCTAGGCCTTCCCCCTGGGCCCACTCGACTATCCAGGCGCTTAAACGGGCTTCGTGCTTGGAAGGGTGGGGGATGGAGCAGATCTGTTCGAAGAAATGCCAAATCAGTTGGGGAGAGAGAGAACTAAGCTGTGCCACGTCGGGACTCCTTACCAGCACGGAAATTGACCGGGCCCAGAGGGCCGAGGAAGAGGATAACGATAATACAGTCAATCACACAAAAATGTGAGCGATCAGCGCAAATTGCGCGCGGCTTGTGCTGGTAATCGGGTTGTTCGCAGCGTACAGCCGAGGTTGAGGTGACAATGCCCAGCACAAAAGAAATTGTGTGATGTTCGTCACAAAAATATTGTGTTTATGGCGCCGGCTGGTAAATTGGTGGCCGTGGTTCGCCACCCGTCAGGATGACGATGAATGCCTCCAGGGAACCGAAGCAAAGCAAGTGCGCCTCCATGGAACCGAGTGTCTGTTCAAGGATCTGAGCCCGCATAAAGGTACGTAACTTGTTAAGCAATCAGGAGTTTTACTATGTCAGGCAGCAATTCAACCTATTGGTTTGCCCAATCGCTCTACACTCAGGGTTATAGCTACCCGAATCCCTTCGCTTACCGCTAAGCAGGGGCGCCCCGCCGGGGGACAAGCAGCAAGATGTGAAGCAGCAGGTGAGTGAGGATGCCATCCTCCCCCTGCTATTTTTTTATCTGCAACGGGTGGGAATGGGTGTGGTGAAGCGTGGGCGTATACCAGGCGCCGGGCGGGATGGCAGGGGGCCGGGACGCTTTTTCCTGCATTTCGCATACGTTTGCCAGTCAATTTATCCGCAAACGATGCTATCATGCCGGCCCAACAGCCTGTCTGCGGTCTTTCCTCCAAACGACATGGCCGCCAGCTATGCCCATCCTGCTTTCATTGCATCTGTTTTTGCTGCCGAGGTACCAGCCCTGAGGCCGCCAACGTGCAAGCCGAATTCGGGAAGCAGGGCGCCAGCATTGACTCAGCCACGCGTGAAAACGCGAGGTGATTATTTTTTAAGTACTTGTTTTATATAACTCTTCGAGATCGATAACATGCCAAAAAAATTCTACGTGTCGTGGGATAACCTGCAACGTGAAGCGCGCCGTCTGGCCCGTCGTCAACTGCCTGTCAGCCAGTGGAAAGGGATCATAGCGGTCAGCCGTGGTGGTCTGGTACCGGCCGCGCTGATGGCCCGCGAACTTGGCATCCGTAATGTCGAAACCCTGTGCATCTCCAGCTACGACCACAACAGCCAGCGCGAGCTGGTGGTTGTCAAAGCGGCGACCACGGCCGGTGATGGCGAAGGTTGGCTGGTGGTGGAAGATCTGGTGGACACAGGTACTACCGCCAAGGCGATCCGCGAGCTCTACCCCAAGGCCAAGTTCATCGCCATCTTCGCCAAGCCCATGGGTGAGCAGCTGCTGGATGACTTCGAAGTCGCCATCCCGCAGGACACCTGGATCGAACAGCCCTGGGACATGGCGCTGGAGTTTGCCCAGCCTATCTGCGACGAAGAGTAAGCACTGAATCAGCTTCACAGGGCTCCTATATGGAGCCCTGTTTTTTTGTGGTGCAACTGGCTGCCGGGCGGGAAAAGTGGTTAAGATGGAGCCATTGCCTGACCGTATGAGTAATTACTTTGGACTTGAACGACGACCTTAACCTGACCGAGAAGCTGTTTACCCGGGTCAAGAAGGTGCTGGAGACCTCCGAGATCTCCAACAGCAGCCCGGTGGAAGAGCAAGATGCCAATCTGGACGAGACCTTTATCGATGGCTCCATGTCGTCGCGCTGGTATCGTCTGCTGCGCCGGCCAACCTGGGCCTGGCAGGGGGCGGATCCGGTCGAGGTGGAACAGACGCTGGCCTGCATCGCCATGGGAAAAGGGGAACGCACCCACGAACGTTACCTGGATACCATCAAGGGCTATGTGTCCGGCAACTGGGTCTATGAGTGGAGCCAGCTGGCCGGCCGTTACTTCAATCAGGGCCGCGCCCTGGTGGAGCAGGGTGACTCGGCGGCAGCCCTGAAGGATCTGCTCAGGGCGGTGCGTTATTACTCCATCGCCAGTTATCCCCATCTGAAGAATGACGAGTTGGCGGATCAGGCCCAGTTGCTCGGCAACATGGCCTACCGCGAGGCGGGCCGCCTGTTCAAGGTGCCCCTCAAAGAGATACAGGTGCCATTTCGTGGCAAGAGCATTCAGGGCTACCTGCATCTGCCGACCACGGATAAACCCGTGCCCCTGGTCATCGTCAGCGGCGGCATCGACTCGTTGCAGGTCGATTTCCTCAACCTCTATCTCAAATGCCTGGAACCCAACGGCATCGGCATGTTGTCGCTGGATATGCCGGGCATCGGCTATGCCGAGCACTGGCCACTGGTGCAAGACACCAGCCGGCTGCATCAGGCCGTGCTGAACCACCTGTCAGAGGTGGCCTGGGTCGATCATCAGCGCATCGCCATGGTGGGTTTTCGTCTGGCGGGCAATGTGGCGGCGCGCCTCGCCTTCATCGAGCCGTTCAAGCTCAGGACAGTGGTCTGCATAGGGGCGGGCGTCAATCAGGTGTTCACCAATCAGGAGATGTTCGCCCGCTGCCCGCGCATGATGCGCGACGGGCTGGCGAATCGTCTGGGGGCCGACGCGGCCCAGTGGGAGTCGCTGCGTACCAAGTGCCAGGTATTTTCCCTCAAGACGCAAGGATTGCTGGGGACTCGCACTCCCGTGCCGATACTAAGTATCGGACACAAGAAAGATTTTATTTGTCCCGAGCAGGATGTACGGGCATTGGCGTCCGCCAGCCGCAATGGCAAGGCGGTGGTGTTCGACAAGCAACCCTTGCTGGAGGTGTATGACGAGGCGTTGAAAGAGATGGTCGACTGGCTTAAAAAGCACCTATGTACATGATATAGCGCTAAAAAAATAACGTCATCCCAGGATGATGTGGCTTGTTCAACAGGGAGGTTAACATGTCAGAAAGAGTGACCTACAAGCGACTGCTGAGGCAGTTTGCCGCGATTGGCCCCTATTTACGTGAAGATCTGTGTGAAGAGGGGCGCTACCGTTTCGACTGTCTCTCCGTCTGCGTCAGCGCCAAACCGGCGCCGGACAAGCGGGAGTTCTGGGGCTGGTGGCTGGTGCTGGAGCAGCAGGATCACAGCTTCAGCTATCACTACCAGGTCGGTTTCTACAATGCGGAAGGGGCCTGGATCAACAAGCCAATCCCGAAGAAGCATCAGGTGGAAGTCGATCGTACCCTCAACCGCTTCTACAAGCTCATCAGTGACAAGCTCACCTCGCTTGAGTGTCGGCTCTCCCCTGCCGAGCAGGTGACCAACGAGCTGACCGTCACCGCCGCCTGATGTACTGATGCCCTGCGAGCCGTCCACTCACTCGCAGGGCCATCTTGTCTCGCTGCCCCCGTTATCCATTTCTCTCTTCAAGCCTGCCGCCTCTCTCCACAAGGCAAGCTTCCCTGGTCCTCGCAGCGCTTGCGGGCTTAATTGCCTTGCAGGGCAACAGGGCCGTGGGTATAAAGGGATTCCTTACTTTTCAGCCTTCTTGCTCCCATGGAAAACAGAACCATAGTCGTCAAACTGGGCACCAGCGTGCTCACCGGGGGATCTTCCCAGCTTAACCGTGCCCACATGGTGGAGCTGGTCAGACAGTGTGCGGCCCTGCACCGTCACGGCCACAGGGTCGTGGTGGTCACCTCGGGGGCCATCGCCGCCGGGCGTGAACATCTGGGTCACCCCCCGCTGGCGCCTACCCTGCCCAACAAGCAGATGCTGGCGGCGGTTGGCCAGACCCAGCTCATTCGGGTATGGCAGGATCTGTTCAACCTCTATGGGCTGCACATCGGCCAGATGTTGCTGACCCGCGCCGATCTGGAAGACAGGGAGCGTTACCTCAATGCCCGCGATACCCTGCGCACCCTGCTCGATCACCGCATCATTCCCGTCATCAACGAGAACGACGCCGTGGCGACCGCCGAGATCAAGGTGGGTGACAACGACAACCTCTCCGCCCGCGCCGCCATTCTGGCCGATGCCGACTTGCTGATCCTGCTGACCGACCAGACCGGCCTGTTCACCGCCGATCCGCGCAGCAATCCGGATGCCCAGCTGATCGAAGAGGTGCAGACCATAGACGATACACTGCGCAAGCTGGCGGGTGGCAGCGTCGGTGGCCTCGGTACCGGTGGCATGGCGACCAAGCTGCAGGCAGCCGACGTGGCGCGCCGGGCCGGGGTCAAGGTGGTGATCGCCACCGGCCAGATGCCGGAGGTGATAGGCCGTCTCGCCAAGGGCGAGCGCATCGGCACCCTGTTCCCGGCGCTGGCCTCGCCGCTGGAAGGGCGCAAGAGCTGGATCCTGGCCGGCCCGCCCCCGCACGGTGAAGTCCAGGTGGATCAGGGCGCCGTGGCCGCCATGCAGGAGAAGGGCTCCAGCCTGCTGCCCAAGGGCATAGTCTCAGTGAAGGGGGATTTCGTGCGCGGCGATGTGGTGCGCATTCTCGATCCCAAGGGCGTCGAGCTGGCCCGCGGCATCTGCCGTTACGACCATCTGGAGCTGGAGAAGCTGCGGGGTGTTCACTCGGATCAGATAGAACAGATATTGGGCTATGGCTATGGCGCCGTGGCCATTCACAGAGATGACATGGTGCTGCTGTAAGGCCGCCGGTTCGATAGAGCCTGTGGTTACGGCTACGACCGAGATGACGTGGTACTGCTCTAGGGCAGACGGTTCGACAGAACCTATGGTTACGGCTACGGGATCATGGGCCATTTACCGAGATAACATGGTGCTGCTGTAAGGCGGCACCCAGAAAGGGACAAAATCATGAGTCTGGAGAAAATGGGGCAGGCGGCCCGCGAAGCCGCCTATCAGCTGGCCACCGTCAGCACGGCGCAGAAGAACCGGGCGCTGGCCGCCATCGCCGACGAGCTGGAGGCGCGCAGCAGCCAGATCCTGGTCGCCAACGACAAGGACATAGCGGCCGGCCGCGAGGCCGGACTGTCGGACGCCATGCTGGATCGCTTGCTGCTCAACCCGGCCCGGCTGGCGGGGATAGTGGCGGACGTGCGCAAGGTGATCACCCTGGATGATCCGGTCGGTGCCGAAATCGACAGCCGGGTACTGGAGAACGGCCTGCGCCTCTCTCGCCGCCGGGTGCCCATCGGTGTCATAGGCGTCATCTACGAGGCGCGCCCCAACGTCACCATCGATATCGCCAGCCTCTGCCTCAAGACGGGCAACGCCAGCATCTTGCGCGGCGGACGCGAGACCTTCCACTCCAACCTGGAGCTGGTGCGGGTGATCCAGAGCGCGCTGGCCGCCTCCGGCCTGCCGGCCGAGGCGGTACAGTACATCGACAATCCGGATCGGGCGCTGGTGGGCGAGCTGCTGCGCCTCGATCGCTACGTGGACATGATCATCCCCCGTGGCGGCGCCGGGCTGCACAAGATGTGCAAGGAGAACAGCTCCATCCCCGTCATCATTGGCGGCTTTGGCATCAGCCATGTCTTCGTGGACGAGAGCGCCGATCTGGCGCGCTCGCTGGCGGTCATCGACAACGCCAAGGTGCAGCGCCCCTCCGCCTGCAACGCCCTCGATACCCTGCTGGTGCATGAAAGGGTGGCCGCCGCCTTGCTGCCGCAGCTGGTCAGCCTGATGAACGAGCGCAAGGTGGCCCTGGTGGCCGCCCCCAACGCCATGACGCTGCTGGCTGGCGCCGATACGCTGCGCGAGGCCGGCCCGGAAGATTTTGATACCGAATGGCTGGAGCTGACTCTGGGAGTCCGGCTGGTGGCGGACGTGAATGAGGCGCTGGCCCACATGCGCGAGCATAACGCCGGCCACTCGGATGCCATCCTCACCAACGATTTGAGCAATGCCGAGCGGTTCGTCAATGGCGCCGGTTCGGCCGCCGTCTACGTCAACGCCTCCACCCGCTTCACCGACGGTGGCCAGTTCGGGCTGGGTGCCGAGGTGGCGGTCTCGACCCAGATGCTGCATGCCCGCGGCCCTATGGGGCTGACTGAGCTGACCAGCTACAAGTGGGTGGGATTGGCGGATTATCTGATCCGTGCCTGAGGAGATTGCCAAATCCTGCTGGAATCATGCCGACTCAGGTCGGCATTTTTATGCTCTTTTCTTGCGCCCCATCATGGGCTTGCATATAACTATCCAGCAGGGTGTGGCGATATTTTGCACACTGCACTACCAACAAAAACGGGAGCAGATTCAAGGATGAAGCAAACAGATTGGATTGCGCGGCCAGGATGGCTCTGGTTGAGCTTGCTGCTGCTGGGGGCGCTCTGTTTCAGCGCCAGCAGCCACGCCAGTTGGGATCAGGATCTCTATCGCCAGCTGGGGTTGGCAGGCAAGCTCGACAAACAGGTGTTTCGCCAGGCCATCAACAGTTATCAGAGCGTGCGCCACAAGCGCAAACCCATACTCACCATCATCGACTACAGCAAACCCTCGACCCAGCGCCGGCTGTTCGTGATCGACGTGAAACGCCACAAGCTGCTCTATCACACCTGGGTCAGCCACGGCCGCAACTCGGGCGAGCTGGCGGCCCGCCAGTTTTCAAACCAGCTCAACTCCATGCAGAGTTCCCTCGGCGTCTATCGCACCGCCGAGACCTATCAGGGCAAGCACGGCTACTCGCTGCGCCTCGATGGCTTGAGCCCGGGCAAGAACAGCAATGCCCGCAGGCGTGCCATAGTGGTGCACGGCGCCGACTATGCCAGCCCGCGGCACCTGCGAAAATATGACAAGCTGGGCCGCAGCTGGGGTTGCCCCGCGCTGCCCAAGGAGCAGTCCAGGGCCATCATAGACATCATCAAGGGGGGAAGCGTCATCTATGCCCACGGCTGAGGTGCACGCATCCATGCATAAGGCCAGCACGAGTGCTGGCCTTATTGTTATCTGTTACACGGTGAACGAGCCGGGCGTTAACGCACGACCAGCACGGGGCAGGGGGCGTGACGCACCACGGATTCGGCGACGCTGCCTACCAGCAGGTGGCTGAGGCCGGAGCGGCCGTGGCTGCCCATGACCACCAGATCGACCTTCTCCTCTTTCGCCTGAATGACGATCTCGTCGGCGGCGCGGCCGAAGCGCACCTCGAAGGTGGCGGGAATGGGCAGGCTGGCGACCAGCTCTTTCAGCTGGGTCTTGGCCTGGCGTTCCATCTCGTGGGTGATCTCGATGGCGGTCATGTGCAGGATCTTGTAGCTGTCGAAACCGTGCAGTTGATCCACCACATGGACCAGCTTGAGTTCGGCCTGATGGCTCCGGGCCATGAACACCGCATAGTCGAGCACAGACTGGGACATCTGGGAAAAATCGACGGGGCAGAGCAGGGTTTTGATGGATGACATATGAAGGCTCCCCTATGGTTGGGCTACTAATGAATCTTATTGTCAATAATACCCATTCAGAGGGTAATAACCCTCGACTCGCTCTCAAAACTGGGAAAAAGAGGTGATTCAGCGCCATATCTTCTTATGATGTGGTATGGCTTGGGTGCATTCATCGCGCTGGCTGATCCGTCGGATGAAAACATTGCCACCGAGGAAATTGTGAAACATGGTTCGTCTGCTGCTGTCGTTGCTGCTTCTTCTGTTCTCCCTGCCCGGTCGGGCCGATCCCCTGCATGTCTATTGCGATGACTGGCCCGGCTTCTGCCAGCCGGATGGGCGGGGCGTCTATCTGGATATCGTCAGGGCCATCTATCAGCCTCATGGCTATGAGGTGATCCCGCACCTAGTGCCCTACAAGCGGGCGCTGGCTGTGGTGGCGCAGAGAGGGGGAGACATGGCGATGGGGGTCTATCGGGATGAGGTCAGCGGTGTGCGCCAGCCGAATTATCCCGCCTCGGCCGACGATCTGACCGTGCTGATGCTCAAGAAGTGGCAGCCTCAATGGCTCGGCGAAACCAGTTTGAAGGGAGAGGGGGTACTGTGGCTGCGAGGCTGGGCTTTTGACAAGTACATCCCGGTCAGCATGCGCTGGCACGAGATCGACAGCCACGACATGGCGCTGCAGCTGCTGGCCAAGGAGCGCTACCGCTATTACCTGACCGCAGGTGTGCTCTACTCGGCCGATACCATCCCTGCCAACATGAAGCGCACCTTCCTGCGCTGGATCCCGACCTACCCCATCTTTGCCGATACCGAGCGAGGGGGGCGTCTGCAACAGCTCTGGGATCAGGGCATGGTGCGGCTGATCCGGGGCGGCACCCTGGCCGAGATCTATCGCCGTTACCAACTCCATGATTACTACCGTGGTTTTATCAAGGAGCTGGAACAAAGGGTACAGAAGTAAGGGGAGCAGTGACGCCGTTATAACAAGCCGGCCCGCAGGCGTTTCGCCAGCCGGTCGTAGAGGATCACCTTGACCGAGGCGGCCAGGCTTATGCAGCCTTGCCGTGTGGCCACATAGACCAGATGCTTTTTTCCCCTTATTCCTTGGCCCGCAGGCGTTTCGCCAAGCGGTCATACAGGATCACGTTGACCGAGGCGGCCAGGTTCATGCAGCCTTGCGTCGGTACATAGACCACATCCTTCACGGCGCCATAACGGGCGGGATCCAGGGTGCCATCCTCGGGGCCGAAGATATAGAAGGCCCGCTCCGGGTGGACATAATCCGGCAGCGATGTGGCGCCCTCGATCAGATCCACCACCACGGGGACGCACCCGGCCGGGACTATCTCCATGAGGTTATCGACCCCGAGCAGGGGGATCTTGTCCACCATCTGCTTGGTATCCGTGGCAAAACGGCGCGCCAGCTCGAAGCGGTTGCCCGTGTAGTAGACCTCGTCCGCCCCGTAGCAACCGGCGGCGCGCATCACGGCCCCCACGTTCTCCGGTGACTTGGGATTGACCAGTCCGATGCAGCAATAGCCTGGTGCCGCCTGTGTTGGCGACTGTGGATCGGCCTGCTCTGGGCAGCCATAACCTGACTCTTTCATCTTGTTCTCCTCTGTGGCGGCCGCATTATACCCCCGGTTTGCGCTTTGCCCATGACATGCATGTCGAGGCTTGCCTGGGGGCGCCGCCGCTTGCAGGCTCCGTCTTGGCCCGGCGGTGGCCTCTTTTTGCTCGACGGGGCCCCGGAAGGGGGCAATTGCACCGTCCCGGCGCAACTCGGCCTGCCTGGCCGCTGTGGGCAGGGGCTGACATCTTGGCGCAGGGTTTGCAGTCATCCCTGGACAGAGTGAATGCGGCTTATCTGGACAAAGGCGTCCGTCCCCATCAGGGGCGGACGCCTTTTTTATGGGCCGTGGCAATCAGGCAACCCGTAACCGGGTCGCCGGACGACAAGGAGCGAGGGAATGAACACCACCTGTGCCTATTGTGGAGTAGGGTGCGGCATCCGGCTGAGCCGGGAGGGCGCAAGCTGGCAGCTGAAGGGGGATGAACAGCATCCGGCCAATGCGGGCGCCCTCTGCGTCAAGGGGGCCAGCCTGCTGGAGAGTCTGGATTTCCCCGATCGCCTGCTCTATCCGCGCTGGCAGGGGCAGCGCATCGGCTGGGATCAGGCGCTGGACACCCTGGCCAGCCGGTTTGCCACCATATTGGCCGAATCCGGGCCATCGGCCATCGGCATCTACCTGTCGGGTCAGCTCACTACCGAGGATTACTACGTCGCCAACAAGCTGATGAAGGGGTATCTGGGCAGTGCCAACGTGGACACCAACTCCCGGCTCTGCATGTCGTCGGCGGTGGTGGCCCATCAGCGCGCCTTCGGCGAGGATCTGGTGCCCGCCTGCTACGAGGATCTGGAGCTGGCGGATCTGGTGGTGATCACGGGGGCCAACACGGCCTGGACCCACCCTGTGCTGTTTCGTCGCCTGCAGCAGGCGCGGGCACGGCGGCCCGAGCTCAAGCTGGTGGTGCTGGACCCCCGTCGCACCATGACGGCGGAGCAGGGGGATCTGCACCTGGCCCTCAAGCCTGGCAGCGACGTGGCGCTGTGGAACGGTCTCTGCCGTTATCTGCTCGATCACGATGGCTGGGACAAGGATTACGTGGCGCGCCATGTGAGCGGCTTCGAGGCGCTGGCGGCGGCGCTGGACGATCCGGCCTGGCAGCTGGAGGCGGTGGCCCACAGTTGCGACCTGGCGCCAGGGGATCTGCTCGGCTTCTACCGGCTGTTTGCCCGCACCCCCAAAACCGTCACCCTGTTCTGCCAGGGGATCAACCAGTCCAATCAGGGGGTGGACAAGGCCAACGCCATCATCAACGCCCACCTGCTGTGCGGGCGCATCGGCAAGCCGGGGGCGGCCCCCTTCTCCATGACGGGGCAACCGAACGCCATGGGCGGGCGCGAGGTGGGCGGGCTGGCGACCCAGCTGGCGGCTCACATGGGCTTTGGCGAGGTCGAGTGCGACCGGGTGCAGCGCTTCTGGCAGAGCCCGACCATGGTGCGCGGGCCGGGCCACAAGGCGGTGGCGCTGTTCGAGGCGGTGGCGCGCGGGGAGATACGCGCGCTCTGGGTGCTCGGCACCAACCCGGCCGTCTCCCTGCCAGACGGCAACCGGGTGCGCGACGCGCTGGCACGCTGCGAGCTGCTGGTGGTCTCCGAGGTGACGGCGGACACGGACACGGCGCGCCTCGCCCACCTGCTGCTGCCCGCCGCCGCCTGGGGCGAGAAGAGCGGCACGGTCACCAACTCGGAGCGCACCATCAGCCGCCAGCGTGCCTTTTTGCCCCTGCCGGGGGAGGCCAGGCCCGACTGGTGGGCGCTGACCCAGCTGGCCCGCCGGCTCGGCTTCGGCGAGGGCTTTGCCTATGAGCACGAGCACGACATCTTCAGCGAACACGCGGCCCTGTCGGGCTTCGAGAACGAGGGGGGCCGCCAGTTCGACATCTCGGGGCTGGCCCGCCTCAGTCGGGCCGAATTCGAGGCGCTGGCGCCACTGAGCTGGCCGGTCAACGCCGCCTGGCCCAGCGGCCGCGCCCGATTGTTCGAGGATGGGGTCTTCTCCACGCCGGATGGGCGGGCCCGGCTGTTGCCGCTGGCCCAGCACTTTCCCCCCGAACCTGTCGCCGTCGCCGAGCCAAAAGCTGTGCTGCAGCCGGCGGGCCTCTCCTTGTTGCTTAACAGCGGTCGGTTGCGGGATCAGTGGCACACCATGACCCGCACCGGCCACGTGCCCCGCCTGCAGGAGGCAGAACCCTGGCCCAAGCTGCGGGTGGGCGCCGCCAGCCTGCTGGCGCTCGGGCTGGCCGAGGGGGATCTGGTGCGATTGAGCAACGGGCTCGGTGAGGCTCGGCTGCTGATCGGGGTGGACGAGGGGCTGAGGGAGGGGGAGGCCTTCCTGCCCATGCACTGGACCGACAGCCAGTGCAGCCAGGGGGCGGTCAACCGCCTCATCGCCGCCGTGGTGGATCCCCTCTCGGGCCAGCCCATGTTCAAGCAGGGGCGGGTGATGGCCGAGCCGCAGCAAACCCGCTGGCAGGGGCTCTGGCTCGGTCAGCAACCCTGGGGGGAGGCGGTGGACTGGTGGGCCAGGCGTCCCCTGCCCGAAGGCAACTGCACCCTGCTGGCCTCCTGGTCGGAGGGGCCACAGGCGCTGTGGCAGCGGCTGGGGGTGGCGGGCCGCTGGCTGCGGCTGCCGCTCAAGCAGGGCTGGCTCGCGGTGGCGCTGGTGCAGGATCGCATCGAGGGCCTGCTGCTGGTGGGGGAGCGGTGGCCTGACATCAAGGTCGACCTGCTGGCCAGCCTGCTCGGCACGCCCTTGCAGGCGGGAGCCCTGAGCCAGACCCTGAGCGCGGCCCTGGCCGGGGATAGCCGACTGGTCTGCTCCTGCCTGCGGGTGTCAGAGCTGCGCATCGTCGACGCCATCACCCGGCAGGGGGTGAGCGAGCTGGCGGGGCTGCAGGCCCTGCTCGGCTGTGGCAGCAACTGCGGCACCTGTCTGCCAGAGATAGACAAGCTATTGATTAAGCATGTTTTTATCGCCTCAGCTTAAGAACCTGTACACGATCTTACTGTGAGGCCGTGATCAAGGCTCATGTGCTGCTCGGAATCCTCACGTATATCTATACGCTCCGGTTCCTGCGCTGCGCTTCACCTTGCTGACAGCCTCTCGTGACAGGTCGTGAACAGGTTCTAGGGGGCAGAAATACAAGGAGTGTGAGATGAGCCATGTCAGTCTGGTAGGGGCCGGTCCCGGCCCGCTCGAATTGTTGACCCTGCGCGCCCTGCAACGGCTGGAGGCGGCGGAGGTAGTGATCTATGACCGCTTGGTGGGAAGCGAGATCCTGGCCCGCATTCCCCATGGCGCTGCCCGTTTCGACGTGGGCAAGCGCTGCGGCGAACCGAGCCCGAGCCAGGATCAGATCAACGCCCTGCTGCTGGCGCTGGCCCGCACCGGCAAGCGGGTGGTGCGGCTCAAGGGGGGAGATCCCCTGGTGTTTGGCCGTGGCGGGGAGGAGGCGTTGCACCTGGCCCGTCACGGCATAGCCGCCGAGCTGGTGCCCGGCATCACGGCGGCGCTGGGCTGCGCCGCCAGCAGCCTGATCCCCCTGACCCACAGGGGGCTGGCCCGCTCCCTGACCCTGGTGACGGGCCATCTGATGGAGGAGGGCGACTATCAGGGCTGGCAGGGGCTGGCCCGGGCCGGCCACACCCTGGTGTTCTACATGGGACTGGAGCGGGCGGCGCAGATCCGGCAGGGACTGCTGGCGGCCGGTGCCTCGCCAGATCTGCCGGTGGCGCTGGTTGTGGCCGGTTGCAGCCCGCAGCAGCAGGTGCATGAGACCCGGCTGGCCATGCTGGCAGAGGCCGCCGTGGCCCTGCTCGGGCAGAGTCCCGTGCTGATGATCATGGGGGAGGTGGTGGGTCTGCGCAGCGAGCTGAACGCCCTGCTGAGCCAGGCGCTGGATCGGGTGGCCTGAGTCTCTCCACAGCCTCTACCTCCACTACCTCCAGATAGATAAAAAGGGGGTAGATTCAAATAGTTGGCCTTCATGTTGCGTCATCTGCGGTGAACAAGCAGCGACAGACAAGCTGCGCTAGCCGTTGGCAAGGAGCGCCATGACCACTCTTCCCCCCGGGGGCCGTGCCGGCCCCCCTTCCCGCCTGCTGATCCACGCCGACGAGCCGGGTCAGGCAAACCGTCTGGCCCTGCTGGTCAGCCACTACGGCCATCAGCCGCAGATCCTGGACAGTCGCCAACTGCTGACCCCGCACGGGCAGGGGGATGCCCTGCTCATCAGCAGTCGCCAGTTCGGTGCCGAGGTGCGGCTCGGCCTCTCTCTCTGGCCCGGGGTGCCGCGCCTGCTGTTTTGCGAGCGGATCGGCACCGAGCCCCAGATCGCCCTGTTGCAGCAGGGGGTGCTGCTGGTGCCGCATCCGTGCGGCGAGCGGGAGCCGGTCGAGCAGTGGCTGCGGCTGGCCCGCAGCCAGCTGGCCATGGTGCAGGCGCTGGCGCAGACCGAGAGTGAACTGCGCCAGCAGCTGGTGGAGCGGCGGTTGGTCGAGCAGGCCAAGGGGCGGCTGATGCGTCATCAGGGGCTGGACGAGGAGCAGGCCTACCGCCTGATGCGCAGCACCGCCATGAGTCGGCACCTGAGCCTGGGGGAGCTGGCACGGCAGCTGCTGCTGGCACTGCCGGCGTGAGAGCTGGGCTGGCAAACCGTTTTGGTGCAACTGCGCCTAATTGAGGCAAACGAGAAGGCAAAGCGGGAGGAAAAAGGCGGAATAGGGCCCGTTTCGGCGGCTTGGCCAATGTGGCACGGAAAGTGGATTACCCAGAAGACAAGGAGTGATGGCGCCCACGGGCCCGTCACTCGCAACAGGGCAAAGAGGCCTCACCGATCCCGGATCGGTGAGGTTTTTTTTTGGCCGCGACCCTGCAACGGCGCAGGGGAATGGCCGCCCATGACTGTGATCTGAGCGAGGAAGGCGAATGAACAAGAGACAAGGATGTGCGGGTCTGCTGCTGGCGCTGCTGTCACTGCCGACGCTGGCGGCTGTGGGGGCCCCGGAGCAGGAGGAGCTCAAGCTGGGCTTCATCAAGCTGACCGACATGGCACCGCTGGCGGTGGCCTATGAGCGCGGTTATTTCGAGGATGAGGGGCTCTACGTCACCCTGGAGGCCCAGGCGAACTGGAAGGTGCTGCTGGATCGGGTGATCGACGGCGAGCTGGACGGTGCCCAGATGCTGGCGGGTCAGCCGCTGGCCGCCCATGTCGGCATAGGCACCCAGGCCGAGCTGGTGACGGCATTCGCCATGGATCTCAACGGCAACGCCATCACGGTCGCCAACCCTGTGTGGGCCGCCATGCAGCCCCATCTGCCCAAGGCGGTGGCGGGTCAGGCGCCGGCCCCGGTGAGCGCCGCCGCGCTCAAACCCGTGGTGGCTCAATATCGGCAGGCGGGCAAGCCGTTCAACATGGGGATGGTGTTCCCCGTCTCCCCCCACAACTACGAGCTCAGATACTGGCTGGCGGCCGGCGGGCTGAACCCCGGCTTCTATGCCCCCGCCCTCGGCGACAGCTCGGGTCAGCGTCAGGCGGACGTGCTGCTGTCGGTCACACCGCCACCGCAGATGCCCGCCACCCTGGAGGCGGGCACCATAGCCGGCTACAGCGTGGGAGAACCCTGGAACCAGCAGGCGGTCGCCAGGGGCATAGGGGTGCCCGTCATCACCGATTACGAGATCTGGCGCAACAACCCGGAGAAGGTGTTCGGCGTCACCCGCCAGTGGGCAGAGCGTCATCCCAATACCCACATAAGGCTGGTGAAGGCGCTGCTGCGGGCGGCCTGGTGGCTGGATGCCGAGCAAAACGGCAACCGGCGCGAGGCGGCCAAGCTGCTGGCGCGGCCGGAGTACGTGGGGGCCGACGAGGGGGTGATCGCCAACTCCATGGTGGGCACCTTCGAGTACGCCAAGGGGGACAGGCGCAGCCTGCCGGATTTCAACGTCTTCTTCCGCCATCAGGCCACCTATCCCTACTACTCGGATGCCATCTGGTACCTGACCCAGATGCGGCGCTGGGGCCAGATCCCGACGGCCAAGCCGGACGCCTGGTTCGAGCAGGTCGCCAGGGCCGTCTATCAACCCGAGGTCTACCGCCAGGCGGCCGAGGCGCTGATCGCCGAGGGCAAGTTCAAGGCGCAGGATTTCCCCGATTTTGCCAGTGAGCAGGGTTATCGCGGCCCGCAGGATGGTTTCATCGATGGCCTCATCTACGACGGCCGCCACCCCAACGCCTATCTGCAACAGTTTGCCATCGGCCTCAAGGGCGATGAGCGGGTGCAATGAGCGAGGAGAGCGCAATGAAACGACATCAGTGGAAAGTCATCAATTGGAAAACCATGGTGCAGCCCCTGCTCGGCGTGCTGCTGTTCCTCGGCCTCTGGCAGTGGGGGGCGAGTCAGGTGCAGACCAGCCTGGGCACCTTGCCGGGGCCGCTGGCGACCGCCAGCCAGCTCTGGTCGCTGGGGCAGGAGCATCTGGCCGAGCGGGAGAAGGCGAGCGCCTTCCTCGAGCGCCAACAGGTGCGCAATGCCGAGCGGCTGGCCGCAGATCCGGCGGCCGAGGTGAGGCTGCGCCCCTATACCGGGCGCCCCACCTTCTTCGATCAGATCGCCACCAGCCTGCTCACTGTGCTGTGCGGATTCACTCTGGCCAGCCTGATCGCCATCCCGTGCGGGGTGCTGCTCGGCATGAATCAGGGGCTCTACCGCGCCGCCAACCCGGTGATCCAGCTGCTCAAGCCGGTGTCGCCCCTGGCCTGGCTGCCACTCATCACGCTGGTGGTGAGCGCGCTCTACACCAGCTCTGCCCCCTGGCTTGCGAAGTCTTTCGTCACCTCGGCGCTGACGGTGACCCTCTGCTCCCTCTGGCCGACCCTGATCAACACGGCGGTCGGGGTGGCGGGGCTGGACGGCGATCTGCACAACGTCAGCCGGGTACTGCGGCTGTCGTTTGTGACCCACGTGCGCCGCATCGTGCTGCCCGGCGCCCTGCCCATGATCTTCACCGGGCTGCGGCTGTCGCTGGGGGTGGCCTGGATGGTGCTGATCGCGGCCGAGATGCTGGCCCAGAACCCGGGGCTCGGCAAGTTCGTGTGGGACGAGTTCCAGAGCGGCGGCGCCTCGTCTCTGGCCCGCATCATGGTGGCGGTGATCACCATAGGCCTCATCGGCTGCGCCCTGGACAGGGGCATGCTGGCCCTGCAGCAGTGGTTGTCCTGGGACAAGCGCCAGGTGCTGCGTTAACCCCAGCAGCAGTGGCCTCGCTTCAGGACAAGCGTCAGGTGCTGCGTTAACAACAGAATCCCTATTCAGGCAGGAGAAGAGCCAATGAAGAGTTATCTGGAGGTAAGCGATGTCGGCATCGCGTTCGAGACGGAGCAGGGGCGCTTCGAGGCTCTCAGCCGGGTCAACCTGCGCATCGCGCGGGGGGAGTTCGTCTCCCTCATCGGCCACTCCGGCTGCGGCAAGAGCACTGTGCTCAATCTGGTGGCCGGGCTGCTGGAGCCCACCACGGGGGGCATCATCCTGGACGGGCGCGAGGTGGCGGGGCCCGGCCCGGAGCGGGCCATGGTGTTCCAGAACCACGCGCTGCTGCCCTGGCTCAGCGTCTATCAGAACGTGGCGCTGGCGGTGGAGCAGGTGGAGCCGGATCGGCGGGCGGTGGTGGAGCGGGTCAACTACTACCTCTCCCTTGTGCAGATGGATCACGCCAGCCAGAAGATGCCCCACGAACTGTCGGGGGGAATGAAGCAGCGGGTCGGCATCGCCCGCGCCCTGTCGCTCTCCCCCAAGGTGTTGCTGATGGACGAGCCGTTCGGTGCCCTCGATGCCCTGACCCGGGCTCATCTGCAGGACGCGCTGATGGCCATCCAGGCCGAGCTCGGCAACACCGTCATCATGATCACCCACGACGTGGACGAGGCGGTGCTGCTCTCCGATCGCATCGTCATGATGACCAATGGCCCCGCCGCCACCGTCGGCGAGATCCTGACCGTGGACTTGCCGAGGCCCAGAGACAGGGTCGCCCTGGCGGACGATGGTCACTATCACAAGCTGCGCCAGCAGGTGCTGCGCTTCCTCTACGAGAAGCAGCGCAAGGTGACCCCGCTCAAGGCGGCCGACCCGGTGCGCAGCAAGCTGCGCGCCTGAGCCCCCAGAATTCAAGGAAGAGAAACATGGACAATAAACAAAGATTGCTGGTGGTGGGCAACGGCATGGTGGGTCATCACTTTGTCGAGCAGCTGGTGGCGGCCGGTGGCCTGAACCGGTTCGAGGTGACGGTATTTGGTGCCGAGCCGGACTCCGCCTATGACAGGGTGCATCTGTCCGAGGTATTTGGCGGCAAGGCGCCCGAGGCGCTGCAACTGGCGGATCCCGCCTGGTATGAGGCGCAGGGCATCAGGCTGCGGCTGGGGGCCGAGGTGGAGGCGCTGGACAGAGATACCCGCACCCTGACCCTGGCCGATGGCGAGCGGTTCGGTTACGACCGGCTGGTGTTGGCGACCGGCTCGGTCCCCTTCGTGCCCCCCATCCCCGGCCATCAGCGGGCGGGCTGCTTCGTCTACCGCACCCTGGGGGATCTCGCAGCCATCCGCGATGCCTGCGCCCAGGCGCGCAGCGGCGTGGTGATCGGCGGCGGCCTGCTGGGGCTGGAGGCCGCCAACGCCTTGCGCCTGCTCGGCCTCAAGACCCAGGTGGTGGAGTTTGCCCCGCGGCTGATGCCGGTGCAGCTCGATGACAACGGCGGCGCCGTGCTGCGGGACAAGATCCGGGCGCTCGGGGTCGAGGTGCTGGTGGAGAAGGCCACCGAGTGCATCGAGGATGGGGAGCAGGCCCGTCACCGGCTGAGGTTCAAGGATGGCTCTCATCTTGAGACCGACGTGATCCTGTTCTCGGCCGGCATCCGACCCGCCGACGGCCTGGCCCGTCAATCCGGGCTGAGCGTCGGCGAGCGCGGCGGCATCTGCATCGATGAGGGCTGCCGCAGCTCGGACCCCGCCATCCTCGCCATCGGCGAGTGCGCGCTCTGGCAGGGGCGCATCTTCGGGCTGGTGGCCCCCGGCTACCAGATGGCCCGCGCCGCCGTGGCCAGCCTGTGCGGCGGCGAGAGCCGCTTCGCGGGGGCCGACATGTCCACCAAGCTCAAGCTGATGGGGGTGGACGTGGGCTCCATCGGCGATGCCCACGCCAGCACGGCCGGGGCTCAGGAGCTGCTGCTGCTGGACAGGGTCAACGGCATCTACAAGAAGCTGGTGACCGACGGCGAGGGGAGCCGGCTGCTCGGTGCCATCCTGGTGGGGGACGGAGCCGATTATGAGCGACTGCTGCAGTACTACCAGAACGGGGTGGCGCTGCCCCAGCCGCCGCTCTCCCTGCTGGTGGGGGACGCGGGCGGCGCGGCGGCGCCTCTGGTGCTGCCGGACAGCGCCATCCTCTGCTCCTGCCACAACGTCAGCAAGGGGGCCGTGGTGGCCGCCGTCAAGGCAGGCAACCACGAGCTGGCGGCGGTCAAGAGCTGCACCAAGGCGGGCACCGGCTGCGGCGGCTGCAGCAACCTGCTCAAGCAGGTGGTGGAACAGACGCTGGCGGAGATTGGGGTCGAGGCGGACAAGGGGCTGTGCGAGCACTTCGCCCACAGCCGCCAGGAGCTCTATCACCTGGCCCGGGTCGGCGAGCTGAATAGCTTCGAGGCGCTGCGCGACAAACACGGCAAGGGCCTTGGCTGCGACATCTGCAAGCCGACGGTCGCCTCCATACTGGCGTCGCTGTGGAACGAGCATGTGCTGGAGAAGCCCCACCGCGGCCTGCAGGATACCAACGACGCCTTCCTCGCCAACCTGCAAAAGGACGGCACCTATTCGGTGGTGCCGCGCATCCCCGGCGGGGAGATCACCCCGGATGGCCTGATCACCATAGGGGAGGTGGCGCGCAAGTACGGCCTCTACACCAAGATCACCGGCGGCCAGCGCATCGACTTGTTCGGCGCCCGGCGCGATCAGCTGCCCGCCATCTGGGGCGAACTGGTGGCGGCGGGGTTCGAGACAGGCCAGGCCTATGGCAAGTCGGTGCGTACAGTGAAGTCCTGCGTCGGCTCGACCTGGTGCCGCTACGGGGTGCAGGACTCCATGACCCTGACCCAGACTCTGGAGAACCGCTACAAGGGGCTGCGGGCGCCCCACAAGCTGAAGTTTGCGGTCTCCGGCTGCACCCGGGAGTGCGCCGAGGCCCAGAGCAAGGACATAGGCGTCATCGCCACCGAGCGCGGCTGGAACCTCTATGTGTGCGGCAACGGCGGCATGCGGCCGCGCCACGCCGACCTGTTTGCCACCGACCTCGATGAGCAGACCCTGATCCGATACATAGACAGGCTGCTGATGTTCTACGTGCGCACCGGCGATCGGTTGCAGCGTACCTCGGTCTGGATGGAGAGCATGGAGGGGGGGCTCGACTACCTCAAGTCGGTGATCATAGAGGACAGGCTCGGCATAGGGGCCGAGCTGGAGGCCATGATGGACGGCATAGTGGGCAGCTGGCAGTGCGAGTGGAAGAGTACCCTGGCGGATCCGGACAAGCTCAAGCTGTTCGAGGCCTTCGTCAACCAGCCGGAGGGGAGCACGCCCCCCAGACGGGAGGAGCGGGGCCAGTGGGTGCCGGATATCAGTATCAAGGAGGTGATATGAACGGGGCCAACCAGAGTGCATGGCAAGAGATGCCGGATGAGCAGCGACAAGGAGCAGAGATGGAGCCGAGCAGAGAGAACGTGTTGCAGAGCGAGCATGGCGAATGGTTGCGGGTATGCGAGCTGGCGGCCCTGCCGGAGCAGGCGGGGCGCAGCGCCTGGCTGGGGGGGCGGGCGCTGGCGCTGTTTCGGCTCGGCGAGCGGGTCTATGCGCTGGATGATCTGGATCCCCTGGCCGGTGTGGCCGTGCTGAGCCGGGGCCTGGTGGGGGATTGCGGTGGCGAGCCCGTGGTTGCCTCGCCGCTCTACAAGCAGCGTTATGCCCTGGCCGATGGCCGCTGTCTGGACGACCCGGCGCTGAAGGTGGCCTGCTGGCCCGTGATGCAGAGTGCCGGCGAAGTCTGGGTGTTGTTGGGCTGAGTGGCATCATCTGAAAACCGTTTTTTCATCGCCGGGCTCTGCCCGGTGATTTTTTGTGCGCAAACCGACAATTTTTGCACGGGGTGATAGCGGGAAAACGTTTTTCGGAAATAATGGACAAACGTTTGTAACTGGATGTTTGTCTATGACGGAACGTGAGCAAGAGATCCTCGCCCTGCTGCGCCAGGACCCCATGATTGCCCAGCAGGAGCTGGCGGACAGGCTCGGCATCAGCCGCTCGGCACTGGCGAGCCACATCTCCAGCCTGATGCGCCAGGGCTATGTGCAGGGGCGCGGTTATGTGCTGCGGGAAGGGCCCTACGCCGTGGTGATCGGCGGCGCCAACATGGATATCTGCGGCTGCAGCCACGACAACCTGCGCATCGGGGATTCCAATCCCGGCAAGGTACGCACCTCGGCTGGCGGGGTGGGGCGCAACATAGCCGAGAACCTGGCGCGGCTCGGTACCGATACCCGGCTGCTGAGCGCGGTGGGCAATGATCAATACGGTCATCACCTGCTGGACGTGACCCAGCGCGCCGGCGTCGACGTGCGCCAGGTGCTGATGCTGGACGGTCAGGCGACCTCCTGTTACCTCAGTCTGCACGATGGCAGCGGCGAGATGAGCTGCGCCGTCAACGACATGGCGATCATCGATCAACTGACACCGGCCCGGCTCACCCCCTTGAGCGGTTTTCTCGGCGCGGCCCGGCTCTGGGTGCTGGATACCAACCTCGCTACCCACACCCTCGACTGGCTGTTCGAGCGCCAGGGCGAGCACATCATCTTCGTCGACACCGTCTCGGTGGCCAAGGTGGAGAAGATCCGCCCCTGGCTGCACCGGATCCACACCCTCAAACCCAATCGCAGCGAGGCCGAGCAGCTGTGCGGCTTCACCATAGCTGGGCCCGATACCTGGCCCATGGCGGCGGCCTGGTTCCACCGCGCCGGGGTGCAGCGGCTGTTCCTGAGTCTCGGCGATCAGGGGATTTTCTATAGCGACGGGGAGTGCCAGGGCCATCTGCCCGTGCTCGGCAGCCCGGTCGTCAACGTGACTGGCGGTGGCGATGCCTTCATGGCAGGGCTGGCCCACGCCTGGTTGCAGGAGAGCGACATGACCGACACCACCCGTTTTGCCCTCGGCTGCGCCGCCCTCACCGTCAATTGTTCCGATACCGTCTTTTCCGGCCTATCCAAGGCCGCCGTTGAACGCATGCTGGAGGAGTACCCATGTTGAACGCTTACCTCGATATCCAACCTGAAGTCGCTGCGGCCCTGGCCGCCGGCAAACCCGTCGTTGCCCTGGAGTCCACCATCATCTCCCACGGCATGCCCTATCCGCAGAACGTGGAGACGGCGCGTCAGGTAGAGCAAGTCGTGCGCGACAACGGCGCCGTGCCGGCCACCATCGCCATTCTGGATGGCCGCCTCAAGGTGGGTCTGGATGCGGGGGCGCTGGAGGCGCTGGGTCGGGCCGGTCATGCCGCCACCAAGTGCAGCCGCCGGGACATTCCCTTCGTGCTGGCGAACAAGGGGCTGGGCGCGACTACGGTCGCCTCCACCATGATCATCGCCGCCATGGCCGGGATCCGGGTGTTTGCCACCGGTGGCATCGGCGGCGTGCATCGCGGCGCCCAAGAGACCTTCGACATCTCGGCGGATCTGCAGGAGTTCGCCCAGACCCCGGTGGCCGTGGTCTGCGCCGGCGCCAAGTCGATCCTCGACATAGGCCTGACCCTGGAGTACCTGGAGACCCAGGGCGTGCCCGTCATCGGTTATCAGACCGATGAGCTGCCTGCCTTCTACACCCGCGAGAGCGGCTTCAAGGTGGATTACCGGCTGGAGAGCCCGGCGGCAATCGCCGAGGCACTGCGCCTCAAGTGGGAGCTGGGACTGGCCGGCGGCGCCGTGGTCACCAACCCGATCCCGACCCAGTTTGCCATGCCCAGGGCCGACATAGATGCCGCGATCAAGCAGGCGCTGCAGGAAGCGGACGAGCAGGGGGTGAAGGGCAAGGCGTCCACTCCCTTCCTGCTGGCCCGGGTGTGCGAGCTGACCGGCGGCAACTCGCTGGCGGCCAACATTCAGCTGGTGCTGAACAACGCCGCCCTGGGTGCCCGTATCGCCGCCAGCCTGTAACGGGTAGTCCGGGGCGGTAACTCCCTGGCCGTTAATGTCCAGCTGGTGCTGAACAACGCCGCGCTGGGGGCTCGTATCGCCGCCAGTCTGTAATCAGTTACTGCAAACGAAAAAGAGGGCCTCTTGGCCCTCTTTTCTATCTCTGCTCTGTGATCTCCAGGGGGGGTTATTGCAACACCAGCCGACCGTTCAGCGGCTGCACGGGTCTGTTGTTGGGGTGGTGCATCACCGCCTTGAAGGCGTCGATCTGGGCCTGGCTCACCTGCACCGGCTGCTTTATCACCAGCCAGCGCACCCCTTCCGAGCAGGGCGGTGTGGTCAGCGAACCGCTGAAGCGGTAGTAGTCGCGGTTGGTGGGCAGCAGCTGATCTGCCGACAGCGGCGTTGCCAGCGACCGGCTTTCGCCCGCCTTGGCCGGCAGTTGCTGCCAGACCTGGCTCAGCGCCGGGTTGGCGTGGCCCGGCTCGAACATCACGGCCACCACCGCCAGTTCCCCCTTGGCGTTGGCGTGCACCAGGTGCCCCTCCAGCGGGTAGGATTTGCCCTTGATGAGGTTTTCACTGGGGGCGTGGAAGTGGAACTGCTTGAGCTCGAAGCGCATGCCGTCGAGCTCAAGCGAGCTGCCCGGGGCATAGCTGACCTGTACCGTGTGGCCGTTGTTGGTGACGCTCTGGCCACCCGCCAGGTAGTGAAACTGCAGCGGGGCCAGCTTGGCCTCCACCAGACCATCGAGGTTGACCGGCGACTGGTTGCTGCCCGCGCACTGGCCAAATTCGGGGGTCAGTTTGGCCCATTGCGCCGGGCCGGCCTCACCGCTGTATTCCCAATGCGGGGCGGCGGCGAAGGCGGTGGGACAGAGCAACAGGGCACAGGCCAACAGGGACTTTCTCATCATACATCCTTATCTTGATTGAAAAGCACAGCCATCCGCTTCCTTAATAAGTGAAGGAACAGGGGATGGCATTATCTGAAATGCGGGATACAGAATGTCAGACCGGATTGTTTATTATTAACAGCCGCATTACCGATCATATTTATGATGCATTTAATATGAATCTAATTAACAGTCGGCAGCGCCTGCATATTGAATAATCGCTTTATTCAATGACAGCAATCTAATTAATTGGCTGTCATCGCAGATGAATTTGCTCATAATTCACTCATCAGAATTCAGCTCTTTTTTGGCTCGCAAGTCCCCGCCACCGATCCGCCTGTAATATATTAATTCATTGTTTTTAATGTGGTTTTTGTTGGTCTCATTTGATCTTGAACAAATAATAAGCAGGCTTTCCCGGTCAGGCTGATGCTGCTGTTATGCACAGTCACAAGGGAGAGAAAAAATGAATAAATATTATCTGTTGCTGGCGCTGGGTCTGCCCGGGGCGGGGTGGGCGGCTGAACCGGTTCAACCGGTAGAGGTACCCAGGGTGGCATCGCCGGAAAAAGTCGAGCTGGGCAAGATGTTGTTCTTCGAGCCGCGGCTCTCCAAATCCAATGCCATCTCCTGCAACTCCTGCCATAACCTGGCGACCGGCGGGGTGGACAACCAGGTCAGCTCCCTCGGTCACAAGTGGAAGGAGGGACCGATCAACTCCCCCACAGTGCTCAACTCCAGCCTCAACTTCGTGCAGTTCTGGGACGGTCGTGCCAAGGATCTGCAGGCGCAGGCGGCGGGCCCCATCGAGAATCCGCTGGAGATGGCCTTCACCCACAAGCTGGCGGTGGAGACGCTGCACACCCTGCCCGAATATCGCACCCGTTTCGGCGCCGTCTATGGCAAGGCGGACTTCGGCATCGATGAGGTCACGGACGCCATCGCCGCCTTCGAGGAGACCCTGGTCACCCCCAACGCGCCGTTCGATCTCTGGTTGAAGGGTGACGGCAAGGCGCTGACGGCGCAGCAGCTGAAGGGCTATCAGTTGTTCAAGGATAAGGGCTGCACCGCCTGCCACAACGGGGTGGCCATCGGCGGCAACTCCTATCAGAAGATGGGGCTGGTCAAGCCGTTCAAGACCGACAACCTGGCCCTGGGTCGTGGCGGCGTGACCGGCGAGAAGCAGTTCATCGGCTGGTTCAAGGTGCCGACCCTGCGCAACATAGAGCTGACCTACCCCTACTTCCACGACGGCTCAGTCTGGGATCTGAAGGAGGCGGTGCAGATAATGGCGGACATCCAGCTGGGCCAGGCGCTGAGCGAGCAGGAGGCCGACGACATGACCGCCTATCTCAAGAGCCTGACCGGCGAGCAGCCGCAGATAGTGCTGCCGATCCTGCCACCCTCCCAACCCGACACCCCCAGGCCTCAGGTCAAGAGCTGAGCGGGTCGTAGTTCTGAAATCGAGCGGGGCTGATGCCCCGCTTTTCATGGCCCTATCTCTCTGATAACACAGCCAAAGTACAGTATTCAGCATAATGACAAGGGGATGACAATCCCCCAGCTGGCGACGGGGATTTCACCGATTTGCAGCCCTCTTCACAATTTCAACACGCTCACAATCTGTTCGATTGCCTAACTCATCCGACCTGGTGTCAAATCACTCCGCCTAATACAAGGAGTGGCATAATAATGAATAATATCAATAAATTAGTTCTGGCTATCGGATTCGCTCTCACCACATTCCCGACCCTGGCGGCGGGCTTCCAGTGCAAGGACCACGTCAAGCTCGGGGTCCCCAGCCAATCCAGTCAACTGCTGTGCCGTGACGGTTACGCCGCCGGTTACAACTATGACACCAAGGTCTCTGACTGGGTCTCTTATCGGATGACGGCCGCCAGTGCCCAGGGCCAGGTGCCGCGCAAGGATGCCTTTGCCGAAGACAGGGAAGTGCCGGTGCAGTACCGCGCCACCCTGGCGGACTACAAGGGCTCGGGTTATGACCGCGGCCACCAGGCGCCTGCGGCGGACATGCGCTCCACCGCCACCACCATGAAGCAGAGCTTCCTGCTGACCAACATGACCCCGCAGTTGCCGGCGCTCAATCAGGGGGCCTGGCGCATTCTGGAGGAGAAGACCCGCCAGTGGGCCATCGCCTATCAGGATGTGCAGGTGATCACGGGCCCCATCTTCACCAACTCCGATGGCGCCATCGGCAACGGTGTGACAGTGCCCCACGCCTATTATCGGGTGGTGATGGACGTGGCCAACCAGGAGGCGATTGCCTTCGTCCTGCCGCAGCAGAACGTGTCGGCCAGCAAGCTTGCGGATTACATAGTGACTGTGGATGCGGTGGAGGAGCAGACCGGGCTCGATTTCTTCACCGAGCTGCCGGATGAACAGGAAGAGGCCATGGAGTCCCGGCTGATGGCCATGTGGGGCAACTGACTCGCGGTAATGACAACAGGGGCCTTGGCCCCTGTTGTCATTCGTTCAGATCGTCACCGATTTTCTTGACGGTATCCCGGGTGCCGTGACCGATTTCACGGGTCACATCCCGGGTGGTGTGGCCAATCTCGCGGGTCACGTTGCGGGTGGTGTGCCCCACTGTCCTGCCCGCCTCCTTGATGTCGGCACAGCCGCCGGTCACTGCGCCCAGGGTCAGGCCGAGTGCCAGCAGTGCCAGGTAGTTAGGCGTCATGTGTGCTCCTCCTCGTTTCATCATCATCTTGATGCCGATGACGGCATTATGGCCTCGTGTGCAGCGGGCGGGCAACCAGCAGGGTATGGCCAGGGCCCGGGATCTCGTGCTCCTCCTCCACGTGGAAATGCGCCTCGCGCAGGCACTGGTACATCTGTTTGGAGTGATAGAAGCGGCTGTTGCCGTTGGCCAGACAGGTGAAGTAGAGGGAGGTGGCGTTGAGACTGAAACTGGCGGCTTCGAAGGTCTGCCTGTCCCAGAACAGCTCCAGGATGCAGACCCTGGCGTCCGGTTGCATGGCCAGCCGGATCCGATTCAGGATGGCGACTATCTGTTCGTGACTGAAGCAGTCGAGGAACTGGCTCATCCACCAGAGATCGGCCTCGCCGGGCAGGGTAGGCGCTTGCAGCAGATCCACAGGATGGCCCTGCACTCGATCGCTGAGACCCGCCTCTTCAATATTCAGCCGGGCCAGCGCCAGCTGCTCGGGCAAGTCCAGTATGGTGACCCGCAGGGCGGGATCCCGGTTGGCGCAGGCGATGGCCCACTTGCCGGTGTTGCCGCCCAGATCGTAGAGGTGGCGCGGCTCATAGCCAAGCACCTTCGCCTGTGCCTGCTGGAAGGCCCAGTCGGAGTAGAAGTGATCAAACGCAAACCAGCTGCTGCGGGCGGGCTCGGGTAGCTCGCTCAGGTGCGGGTAGAGGGTCTGCCAGGGGCCGAACTCCTGCAGACCGGCCGGCGTGCCGTCGCGGATGGCGTCGAGCAGATGGGCGAGGGGTTGATAGCAGACGTGCTGGGTGAAGTCGAGATTGACCCGGCTCATGGCATCGTGCTGCAGATACTTGCCGACCCGGCCCAGCACATAGCGATCATCGGCCAGGTAGCAGAGTCCGCCGCCGAGCCCCATGTCCAGCAGCACGCTGACCGCATATTCACTCAGCTCGCACGCCTGGGCTATGTCCGCCAGCGGCGCGCCCTGCTGGCCACGGGTCTCGAGAAAGGCGAGCACCCCGGTTTCACGCAGACACCAGCTGGCCTGGAACAGCATGGGCCCGAAGGCGATCTTCTGGGCCGCGCCTATGGCCTCCAGCGCGTTGTAGGGGTCTACCTGATAATGGTTCACGGGGTGGCTCCTGCCGGATTAACGGCTCTGTGCGCGGGCGAGTTCGGTCTGGATGGCCTGATTCAGGCCCAGTACCCAGCGGTTATAACTGCGATGTATGCTGCCCTTGCCCTTGTCATCAAGGTTGATGCTGCTCACATAATTAATGGAATAGTCGTGACTGCTATATGGAATATCGATCACCGCCTGATGCTGGCGTACATTGACCTGGCCACGAATAAGTCCCGGCTTCTCTTTTTTCATCACCCAGCTCTTGCTGATCCCCGCCGTGATAATGGCGCTGGCGACCTGATCTTCGGTCAGATTGAAGGCAACCGGGTTGGCGGCCATATTGCGAATGGGCTGGCTGGTGGAGCAGGCGGCCAGCAGGGCGCAGGCCAGCAACAGGGATATTTTATTAATGAGTTTCATAATATTTCCTTGCGAGGACATTCAATAAATGGAGCCCGGCAATGAGACAACACAAATCATTTATTTTCAATCACAATGCCAACGGATAATCCGCGCCAGCTATTATTTTTGATGAATAATGGTATTATTCGCGCGGTATTAATGTGATGACTCCGGTGGATAATCCCCAGGGAGCAGGCACTGCCCGCCGGGTGAGTGCCTTTTATCGTCCAAGCGCTCACACCAAGGTCAAGGACAGGTTGCCTGAAATATGCTCTCTTTTTCGCTGCAGGATAGTCAGGCACTGTCACCCGGTCTTGTCGACGAACTCGACTGGCAGGCGTGGGCACGGCAGGGACAATGGCCCGCTGACCCCCCGTTCCCCGCGACCCCCTTGCTGCCCATGATGATGGCGCGCCGCCTGAGCCAGGGTTCCCGGCTGGCGGTGCAGGTGGGGCTGAGCCTGCTGGCTCGCCATCCAGTCGATTACGCCATCTTCGTCAGCCGTCACGGTGAGCTGGCCCGTTCTGTGACCCTGTTGCAGGCGCTGGCGGACGGCCAGGCGCTGTCCCCTACCGATTTCTCCATGTCGGTGCACAACACGGCCGCCGGCCTTAGCTCCATTCAGGGCAAGGCCGCCATTCCCATGACCTCGCTGGCGGCGGGAGAGGGCGGGCTGATGGCGGGGTTTACCGAGGCGGTAGCGGCGCTGCACGCCGGTGCCAGTCGGGTGCTGCTGGTGGCGTTCGAGGGGCCTGTGCCCGAGTTTCATCGCCCCTGGTTGCCGGACGAGGCGCCGTCCCATGCGCTGGGGCTGGTGCTGCAGGCCGGCGACGAGTGGCGCTGTGAGGGGGCACGTCGCACAGTCGAGTCTGCCGTCCGCCCGCTGCCCCAGAGTCTGGCCTTCTGGCGGGCCCTGCTGCGGCATGAATCGACCCTGACCCTTTGCGATGGCCGCCAGGAGTGGACATGGCGGCGGCGCTGAACCGGGGCTGGCGACTGATCGGCACGGCCCTTGGCTTCACCCTGTTCGGGGTGGGCGGCCTGCTGCTCTCCCTGTGCTGGTTTCCGCTGCTGGCGCTCTGCCTGCGCGGGGAGCGGCGGCGGACCCTGGCCCAGCTGACCATACGCCACAGCTTTCGGCTGTTTCTCGGCGTGTTGCGCGGCTGGGGTGTGCTGGATTATCGGGTGAGTGGCATGCCCGCCGACTTGCGCGGCGCCCTGGTGGTGGCCAATCACCCCAGTCTGCTCGACTACGTCATGCTGGCGGCCGAGATGCCGGTGTGCGACTGCATCGTCAAGCAGTCCCTCTGGCGCAACCCCTTCGTGGGCGGCGTGGTGCGGGCGGCCGATTACCTGCCCAATGTGGAGGCGGAGCGCCTCCTGCCCCTGTGCATGGCGCGGATCCAGGCCGGCGGCCTGCTGCTGATCTTCCCGGAGGGAACCCGCACCACGCCGGGGGAACCCATCAAGCTGCAGCGCGGCGCGGCCCAGTTGGCGGTGCGCAGCCGGGTGCCCCTGCAGCCGGTGCGGATCCACTGCAGCACCCGATTTCTCACCAAACAGGACAAATGGTTCAAGATCCCGGAAAATAAGCCGACTTTCACCATAGAATTCCTGCCGCAAGTGGCGGCAGACGAGGTGGTCGCCACCGACCAGAGCAGTGCGCTGGCCGCGCGCCAGCTGACCCGGTTTCTCACCCGGGCCCTGCAAACGGGGCCCCAATGACAGCGTATGGAACAGTTATGCAAGACCTGCACCTAGAGATAAAACAACTCATCATCGACAGTCTCAACCTCGAGGGGCTGACCCCTGAGGATATAGACAGCCAGGCGCCGCTGTTCGGGGATGGCCTGGGACTGGACTCCATCGATGCGCTGGAGCTGGGCCTTGCCATCAAGGGCCGCTACGGCATAGTGCTCTCCGCCGAGGATGAAAATACCCGTCGTCACTTCGCCTCAGTCGCGGCCCTGGTCGCCCTGGTGCAGGCCCAGTCGAAAGGGGAGGCCTGAGCCATGACCCGTGACGACATCTTTGCCCAGATAAAGGCTGCCCTCGTCGAGTTGTTCGAGGTGGATGAAGAGGCCATTACCCCCGAGGCTCGCCTCTATCAGGATCTCGAGCTCGACAGCATAGACGCCATCGATCTGGTGGTACACCTGCAGAAGCTGACCGGCAAGAAGATCAAGCCGGAAGAGTTCAAGTCGGTGCGCAGCGTCAATGACGTGGTGGATGCGGTCGAGCGTCTGCTCGCCGACGCCTGATGCCGGTGCGCTCCCGCCCATGACGCGCTGGCTCTCCTGGCTGGCCGGTGGCGCCCTGCTGCTCTACCCGCTGGCGGTTTACTGGGGGCTGACCCGTGCCGGTCAGACCCCGCTGCTGCTTGGCCTGCTGGTCATCTTCTCGCTGCGGCTGCTGCCGGGTCTGCTCAAGGGCAGGGCCCGTCTCGGCCCCTTGCCCGAGTGGCTCTGGCTGGGCCGCCTGCTGGCCTGCATCGGGCTGGGGCTGACCCTGCTGTCGGCCCTGTTCAACGCCCGTCACTGGCTGCTCTACTACCCGCTGGCGGTGAGTCTGGCGCTGCTCTGCCTGTTTGGCTGGAGCCTGACCCGCCCCATGAGTCTGGTGGAGCGGCTGGCCCGCTTGCAGGATCCCCGCCTGCCGGATGTCGCCATCGGCTACACCCGGCGGGTGACCCAGATCTGGTGCGGCTTCTTCGTGGTCAACGGTGCCCTGGCAGCCTTCACCATCTGGTACGGCGATCTGGCGCTCTGGAGCCTCTACAACGGCCTCATCAGCTACGGTTTGATGGGCGCTTTGATGGCGGGGGAGTATCTGGTACGCCGGCGACTGATGAAGAGGCTGGCCCCATGACCCTGCTGCAGACTCTCTGGCAGCGGGACGACGACCAGCTGGTGGCGTTCGGCCAAGGTGGCGAGGTGACCCTGGCCGAGCTGCGCCTGGGCGGCCTGCAACTGGCCAGTGCCATGGCCCGCCATGCTCGCCCAGGGCAGCCGCGCGCGCGCTGGGCGCTCTGTTTCGATGACAGCCTGCTGTTTGCCCAGGCCCTGCTGGCCTGCGCCCTCGGCGGTCATCAGGCCATCCTGCCGGGCCATCAACGGCTGGCCGGGCTGCTGGCGCTGCGGGATCAGTTTGACGGCCTGCTCACAGATGGCGAGCTGCCAGCCGATGGGCTCGATGTGCCCCAGCTGCGGCTGCCGCTGGCCGACGCTCATGGCGAGCTGGATGCAGAGCACGCCAGCCGGCTTCCCGAACGTCTCGATCTCACCCTGTTCAGCTCGGGCTCCACCGGCGAGCCCAAGGCGATCCCCAAAGCCTGGCCCCAGCTGGAGGCCGAGCTGCGGGTGCAGATGGCGCTCTGGGGCCAGACCCTGGCCGAGACACGGGTGCTGGCCAGCGTCAGTCACCAGCACATCTACGGCCTGCTGTTTCGCATCCTGCTGCCGCTGGCCCTGGGTCGTCCGTTCGATCGCCGCAGCATCGATTATCCGGAGCAGCTGGCGGTGCAAGCCACTCCCTGGGCGCTGATCGCTTCCCCCGCTTTTCTCAGCCGGCTCGATCCGGCCATTCCCGCCGCGGGCTGCCGCCTTATCGTCTCCTCCGGCGGGCCCCTGCAACCCGAGGATGCCCATCAGGCCCGGGCCCTGCTCGGCCAGCTGCCGGTGGAGATCTTCGGCAGCAGCGAGACTGGCGGCATCGGTTGGCGCCAGCGCCAGCAGGCGCAGACACCCTGGACCCCCTTGCCCGGGGTCGAGGTGCGGGTCGGCCCGGATCAGGGCCTGCTGCTGCGCTCCCCCTTTCTGGCAGAGGACGGCTGGCTGGACTGCGCCGATCGCATCCTGATGATGGGGGCCGGGTTCGAGCTGCTGGGACGCCAGGACAGGGTGATCAAGCTGGAGGAGAAGCGCATCTCCCTCGACGAGGTGGAGGCGCGCCTGCAAGCCCTGCCTGAGGTGGAGCAGGCCGCCGTGCTGCCTCTGCAGCAGGGCCAGCGTCAGATCCTCGGCGCCGTGCTGGTGCTGAGCGAATTGGGGGCCGCCCGCTGGGCCGAGCTGGGTCAGGGCCGCTTCCTGCTGGCCCAGCGCCAGCAGCTGCGCCCCTGGCTCGAACCGGTTGCCCTGCCGCGCAGCCTGCGCCGGGTCGAGAGCATGCCCGTCAACGCCCAGGGCAAGCGCCCCTGGCCACAACTCAAGGAGCTGTTCGATGAGCCTCTCTGCTGACACGCCGCCGATGAACTCGCTGCCGACAGTGCTGGGCTGCGAGACGCTGGCCGATGGCGTGCGCCTGCACCTGCGGCTCGATCCGGACCTGCCCTGGTTTGCGGGCCACTTTCCCGGGGCGCCCCTGCTGCCAGGGGTCACCCAGATCCACTGGGTCATGCACTATGCCGCCAGCCGACTCAACCTGAGTCTGCCGTTTCACGGGCTGGATCAGCTCAAGTTCCAGCGCCCGCTGCGGCCGGGGGCCGAGTGCAGCCTGAGCCTGCAGTGGCAGCCACAGAAGGAGCAGCTCGTTTTCAGCTATGTGCTGGGGGATGAGCCGGCGAGCAGCGGACGGGTGCGCTTCATCCCATGACGCCCTGCATCCTGATCCCCTGTTACAACCACGCAGGTCCGCTGGCCGCCGTGCTGGATCGGCTGGCCGAATATGAGCTTCCCTGCCTGCTGATCGACGATGGCAGCGAACCCGTCGCCGCAGCGGCACTGGATGCGCTGGCCGCACGCCACCCCTGGGTCACCCTGCTGCGCCATTCGCACAATCAGGGCAAGGGCGGCGCCGTGATGACGGGGCTGCGCCACGCCCATGGCCTCGGTTTCAGCCACGCCCTGCAGGTGGATGCCGATGGCCAGCACGATCTGGCAGACATTCCGGCCCTGCTGGCCGAGGCGGGCAAGCACCCGGAGGCGCTTATCTCGGGGCGGCCTGTCTATGACGATTCCGTGCCCAAGGGGCGCCTCTATGGCCGCTACATCACCCATGTCTGGGTCTGGATCGAGACGCTGTCGTTTGCCATCAAGGACAGCATGTGCGGCTTTCGGGTCTATCCGCTGGCGGCCAGCTGTGCGCTGCTCGAACGGGTGGCACTCGGCAGGCGGATGGATTTTGACACCGAGGTGATGGTGCGCCTGCACTGGGCCGGGGTGGCGGTGCGTTTCGTGCCGACCCGGGTCATCTATCCCGCCGATGGCAGCTCCCATTTCCAGCTCTGGCGCGACAACCGCGACATCTCCTGGATGCACACCCGGCTGGTGTGTCGCCTGTTGTGGGATCTGCTGCTGCGCCTGGCGAGCGGGCCCCGCCGCCTCTGGTCATGGGCGGCCCGGCTGTGGCGCGAGCGCCGGACCCACTGGTCGCGCACGCCGGAGCGCGGCTCTTTGCTCGGCATGCAGATCATGCTGGCCAGCTATCGCCTGCTGGGGCGCCGGGGCTTCTCCCTGCTGCTCTACCCCGTCATCGGCTACTTCTGGCTGACCGGCCGCACTCAGCGTCAGGCATCCCAAGCCTATCTGGCCAGGCTCGAAGCCTTTTCCCACGCTCAGGGCATACGGCTCCCCCCTGAGCCGAGATCGAGCTTTCGCCACTTCCTGCGCTTTGGCGAGGCGGCGCTCGACAAGCTGGCCGGCTGGCGCGGCGACATAGCCGAGGATCAGGTCGAGCTGGTGGGGAGGGATCACTACGAGGCGGCCATCAACAGTGGCAAGGGTTTGCTGCTGCTGGGCTCTCACCTCGGCGATCTCGAGCTGTGCCGGGCCCTTGGCAGTCGCCGGGGGGAGGTGCGCATCAATGCACTGGTCTTCACCCGCCACGCGGCCCGCTTCAACGCCCTGCTCAAGCAGATCAACCCGGATTCGCGGCTCAACCTCATCCAGGTGCAGGAGATGGGGGCCGATACCGCCATCTTGCTCAAGGAGAAGCTGGATCAGGGGGAGTGGGTGGTGATCGTCGGCGATCGCACCTCTGTGACCCGGGAGAAGCGGGTGGTCTGGGCCGATTTTCTCGATGCGCCAGCTCCCTTTCCCCTCGGTCCCTTCGCCCTGGCCAGCGTGCTGGGTTGCCCGGTTTACCTGATGTTCGGCCTCAAGGAGCAGGGGCGCTTTCGGGTGCATTTCGAGCCCTTTGCCGACAGCCTCAGCCTGCCGCGCCAGGGGCGACAACAGATACTCGCGTCCCGGGTGCAGGCCTATGCCGATCGCCTGCAGCATCACTGCCTGCGCGCCCCGCTGGACTGGTTCAACTTTTTTGATTTCTGGCAGCTGACCGATGAACAAGAGTGAGATGAAGTGCGTCACCTTCGGCGCCGAGCCGTTGACCATCGAAGATGTGGTGGCGCTGGCAGAGTGTCGTGCCCGCCCGGCATTGAACCGGGACCCCGCCTTCATGGCCCGCATCCAGCGGGGGGCCGATTTTCTCGATCGGCTGCTGGCCGAGGAGGGAGTTATCTACGGGGTGACCACAGGCTACGGGGATTCGGTGACCCGGCCGGTGCCCGCCGAGCTGGTGCCCGAGCTGCCGCTGCACCTGACCCGCTTCCACGGCTGCGGGCTGGGGGCGGATCTTGAGCTCGATGCCGGTCGCGCCGTGCTGGCGACCCGGCTCTGCTCCCTGGCGCAGGGGGTCTCCGGGGTCAGTCCGGGTTTGCTTGAGCGGCTCTGCTGGTTGCTGGAGCAGGATCTCATACCGCGTATACCACAAGAGGGTTCCGTCGGCGCCAGCGGCGATCTGACGCCGCTCTCCTACGTCGCCGCCGTGCTGGTGGGGGAGCGCGAGCTCCATCACGATGGCGCGCTGCGCCCCGCCGCCGAGGTCTATCGGGAGCTGGGGGTCACCCCCCTGACCCTGAGACCCAAGGAGGGGCTGGCGCTGATGAACGGCACTTCCGTGATGACGGCGCTGGCCTGTCTCGCCTACGCCCGCGCCGACTACCTGATGCAACTGGCGACCCGGATCACGGCGCTGGTGAGCGTCGCCATGGGGGGCAACGCCTTCCACTTCGACGAGCGGTTGTTTGCCGCCAAGCCCCACCCCGGCATGCAGGGCATAGCGGCCTGGCTGAGAGAGGATCTGGTGGCCGGCGAGCTGCCGCGCCACAGCGACCGGCTGCAGGATAGATACTCATTGCGCTGCGCCCCCCATGTCATAGGGGTGGTGGCCGACAGCCTGCCCTGGTGGCGCCAGCTCATCGAAAACGAGCTCAACAGCGCCAACGACAACCCGCTGATCGACGGCGAGGAGGAGCACGTGATGCACGGTGGCCACTTCTACGGCGGCCACATCGCCATGGCGATGGACAGCATGAAGACGGCCATCGCCAATCTGGCCGACCTGCTGGATCGCCAGCTGGCCCAGCTGGTGGACACCAAGTTCAACGGCGGCCTGCCGAGCAATCTCTCGGGGGCGCCGGCCGGGCGGCAGATGATCAACCACGGTTTCAAGGCGGTGCAGATCGGCGTCTCGGCCTGGACCGCGGAGGCGCTCAAGCAGACCATGCCCGCCAGCGTCTTCTCCCGCTCCACCGAGTGCCACAACCAGGACAAGGTGAGCATGGGCACCATAGCGGCGCGCGATGCCCTGCGGGTGCTGACCCTGACTGAGCAGGTCGGGGCCGCCTGTCTGCTGGCGGCGGTACAGGGGGTCGAGCTGCGCCTGGCCCAGCCCACGCCCTTCACCCGCCCGCTCAGCCCGGCCCTGGCCCATATGGTACAGCAGGTGCGGGCCGAGTTTGCGCCTCTGCTGGAAGACAGGGCGCTGGAGCAGGAGCTCAGGGCGTTGATCGCCCGTCTCCGCCAGCGTCACTACCCCCTCTATCAGGACTCTTCGCTATGAGCCGTATCCAGACTACGCCTGAACCCTGGCAGATCAGTGCCGAAGTGGAAGTGACCATCCCCTTCCACGACGTGGACATGATGGCGGTCGCCTGGCACGGCCACTACTTTCGCTACATAGAGCTGGCCCGCTGCGCCCTGCTCGACCTCATCGATTACAACTACCCGCAGATGGAGGCCTCCGGTTACCTCTGGCCCATCATAGACACCCGGATGAAGTACCTGGCACCGCTGCGCTTCGGCCAGCGGGTGCGGGTGCGCGCCACCCTGACCGAGTACCAGAACCGCTTGAAGATCGACTACCTGCTGAACGATGCCGCGAGCGGCACCCGCACCAGCAAGGGCTACAGCATCCAGGTGGCGGTGAGCAAGGCGAGCGGCGAGATGTGCCTGGCCTCGCCCCAGGTGCTGCTGGACAAGCTGGGGGTGAGCCAATGAGCTGTCTTCTGAACCGGCTTATGGTCGGACTGGCCCTGCTGCTGGCGTTGCCGCTGCAGGCGGCCCCCCTGAGCCGTGACCAGGTGCAGCAGTTGCTGACCCTGAGCCCGGTCAGACAGGCCCATTTCGAGCAGGAGAAGCAGGTGGCGGGGCTGAGCCAGCCGCTCAAGGCCTCCGGCGAGTTGCTGCTGGTGCGCGACCTGGGTCTCTGGTGGCAGCAGCAGAAGCCCTTTGCCCTGACCCTGACCCTGACGCCGCAACGCATGGTGCAGCAGGTGGCGGGTCAGCCCGCCACCGTCATCGACAGTCCGCAACTGCTCGAATTCAGCCAGATGCTGCTGGCGCTGTTCGGCTCGGACGAGGCGACCCTGAGCCGCTACTTCAAGATCGATTTTCAGAGCACGGAGGCGGGTTGGCAGTTGCTGCTGGTGCCGACCCTGACGCCGCTGGACAAGGTGTTTGCCAGCCTGACCCTGAGCGGGCAAGGGCAGCTGGATCAGCTCATCATCGCCGACAAGCAGGGTGACAGCACCCGCATCCGTTTCAGTGCCTGGCAGGAACGAAGCCTGCCACTGACCCCTGAGGAGCAGGCCCGCTTTGCTGCCCACTAGACCCGTATCGCGCCCTGCCACTGCCCGTGGTCTGGCCGGGAGAACCGACTTTGCTGCAATCTGAAACCGCCTGGCGCCGCTTCTCATACCTCTGGCTGCTGCTCAGCCTGCTGGCGGTGGCGCTGCTTGGCTGGCAGCTCTCCCAGAGCCGCATCAACACCAGCCTGATGGATCTGCTGCCCCACGAGGAGCGATCCACGCTGGATCCGGCCCTGCGGGGTGGCCTGCTGCGCCAGATCGACAAGCAGCTGGTCTGGATGCTGAGCCTGCCGGCGGGACAGGATGGTCGCCCCGCGGCGCAGGCGTGGGCAAAGACCCTGAAGGCCCTGCCCGAACTCGGCGCTGTGCGCGGTGCCCAGCCGGAGCTGGCTCCCGCCTGGCAAGGCTTCATCCACGACTATGCCTGGCAGCGCCTCGACGAGGGCAGCCGGGCCAGGTTGGCCGCCGGCACCGAGGCCTGGAGCCAGTGGGTGCTCGGCCAGATCTACAGCCCTTTCGGCGGTGTCTCCCGCGCCGAATGGCAGGCCGATCCCCTGCTGCTGACCCGCGCCGGTGTGCAGGGCCAGATGACGAGTACACTGCGCCTCGATCATGACTGGTTGATGAGCCAGGACGAGACGGGGCGGCAGTGGTTTCTGCTGCGAGCCGAGCTGGATCTCTCGGCTTTCGATCTCGCTCGCAACAGCGAGCTGCTGAACCGGCTCAACGAGGCGGAGCAGAGCCTCAAGGCCGAGTTTCCGGGCGTGGAGCTGCTGCGCCGTGGCACCCTCTTCTACAGCCAGCATGCCAGTGATCTGGCTCAGGCGGACATCTCCACCATAGGGCTGGGCTCCACGGTCGGGGTCTTGCTGCTGATGTGGCTGGCGTTTCGCTCGTTTCGGGCGCTCTGGATCTCCCTGCTGCCCATCGCCATCGGCCTCGTCTGGGGGGTGCTGGCCGTGTTGCTCTGGTTTGGCGAGGTGCACATGTTCACCCTGGTGATCAGCTCCAGTCTGGTCGGCATCATAGATTACGGGATCCACTTCCTGACCGAGCGGCGCCTGCATGGGTTGCAGGAGAGCCCTCACCAGACCCGCGCCCGTTTGCTGCCAAGCCTCTCGATGGCGCTGTTCGCCACCCTGGTCGGCTATGGCCTGCTCTGGCTTGCCCCCTTCCCCGGCCTGCAGCAGATGGCGCTGTGCGCCCTAGTGGGTCTGACGGCCTCGTTTATTACCGTGCTCTGCCTGTTCCCGCTCTGGCTCGGTGCCTTGCCCCAGCGTGAGGCGCGCATCCTGGTGCCGATGGCGCTCTGGCTCACGTGGTGGCGGGAACGGCGTGTCTTGCGCTGGGGCGTGCCGCTGCTCTGCCTGGCGCTGATAGTGGCGGGATTGAGCCGGCTGGCCGTCGATGACGACATAGCTCACCTGCAACCCTTGCCCACCGAGCTGCAGGCGCAGGAGCGGCAGATCCAGCGCCTCACCGGCCAGCAGGGCGGCATGACGGGTTTTCTGGTGACGGCGGCAGATGGCGAGACGGCGTTGCAGCGTCTCGAGGCCCTTGGCCACAAGCTGGCACAGGCCAAGGCGCAGGGTCAGTTGGCGGACTTTGTGCCACTGACGCAATGGCTGCCGTCGCTGGCACGGCAGCGGGCGGATCATGCCGCCCTCACTCGCTTGCTGCCCGACGTGGTGGTGCGGCTCAATCAGGCTGGTGTGCCGGTCAAGGCCGAGCCCAGACCCTGGCAGCCATTGCTGCCGGCGCAGTGGCTGGCCAGCCCGGTCAGCGAGGGCAGTCGGCTGCTCTGGCATCAGCTGCCAGATGGTCGGGTCGCGCTCTGGCTGCCGGTCAACGGGGTGACGGATGTTGCGGCCGTGGCAGAACTGGCAGAGGGGCAGGAGGGGGTCTTCTGGCAGGATCCGCGCAACCAGTGGAGCCAGCTGTTTGCCCACTACCGCATCAAGCTGACCGAACTGCTGCTGCTGGCGATCGCCCTGGTGGGGGTGCTGCTGTGGGTCCGGTTCGGCTGGCGCAAGAGCGCGCGGATCCTGCTGGTCAGCGGCTTTTCGTTGGGGGCCGGTCTGGCCCTGCTGGCCGCCTGCGGGCAGCCGCTCACCCTGTTCGGGGTGCTGGCCATGAGCCTCATCTTCGGCATCGGCATCGACTACAGCCTCTTCTTTGCCTACTGCGGCCGGGATCTCCTGCGTCAACGCTCGACCCAGTTTGCCATCCTGCTCGCCAACCTGACCACCCAGTTGTCATTCGGTTTATTGGCGCTGAGCCACACCTCTGCCATCGCGGGCTTCGGTCTGGTGCTGAGTGGCGGTATCTTTACTGCCTTCCTGTTGTCGCCTCTGGTGCTGGATAAACAGGGATTGGACAAGCCGGTATTCAGCCCGCCAGTGCGGGATGACCGGGAGCCGGAGCCACTATGAGATCAGTGTTCGCATTATTCATCCTCCTGCTGGGGGGCTGCAGCAGCCAGCCGGCCCCCACCGCCTATCTCGACAAGAGCAGCGTCATGACGCTGCCTGCCCCCGTGCTTGCCACCCCCTTCTATCGCCAGCAGTTGCTGACGGCCACGGTGGGTGAGAGTTCCCATCAGCTGATGACTGTGCTGGAGGCTGATGGCAGTCAGTTGACCCTGGTCGGCCTGACCCCGAGCGGGGTGCGGCTGTTTCGGGTGCGTTACGATCAGCAGGGCATAGCGACCCAGCAGCTGAGCCCGCTGCTCGCTACCGGCATGCCGCCCGTGACCCAGGTGCTGGCGGACGTCATGCTCTGCTACTGGCCGCTGGCCAGCTGGCAGCCGCAGTTGCCGCCGGGCTGGACGTTGCGGGACCAAGGGCTGACGCGCCGGCTGCGTGCCCCCGATGGCGCCCTGGTTACCGAGATCGGGTACCAGGACAAGGGCGGCGTGCGGGAGCCGGTCAGCCTGCAACAGCATGTGTTTCACTACCGTCTGCAGCTGGAGACTCTGAGCCAATGAGTTGTTATATCGCGGCCTACGGCCTCATTTCGGCATTGGGGGAGGGCAGGGATGCCAGCGCCGGGGCCCTGCTGGCCTGGCAGGCAGAGGGGATTACGCCGCTCACCCGCCACAACCAGACCTTGCTGGATGGTCGGCTGACTCCGGTGGGGCGGGTCGAGGGCGCGTTGCCCGAGATACCGGCGGAGCTGGCCCCCTATGCCTCGCGCAACAACCGCCTGCTGCTGGCGGTGCTGGCCCAGATCCGCCCAGCACTGGACAAGGCGCTGGCGGAGTTTGGCCCCGCGCGGGTAGGCCTGGTGCTCGGCACCAGCACAGCCGGGATCGGCGAGGCCGAGCTGGCGATCGCCGCCGCCCGGCGGGGGGAGACGATTCCCCCGGCCTTTGATTATCGCCAGCAGGAGCTGGGCTCCCCGTCCGAATTTCTGGCCCGTTATCTCAGCCTGGAAGGGCCCGCCTACACCCTCTCCACCGCCTGCTCCTCCAGCGCCCGCGCCTTCATCAGCGGTCAGCGGATGCTGGCGGCCGGACTGGTGGACGCCGTACTGGTGGGCGGTGCCGACAGCCTGTGCGGGTTGACCCTCAACGGCTTTGACAGCCTGGAGTCCCTGAGCGGCACCCTCTGTCAACCCTTCGACAACGGCCGGCAGGGGATCAACATAGGCGAGGGGGCGGCGCTGTTTCTGCTGAGCCGCCAGCCCGCGCCGCTGGCGCTGCTGGGGGCGGGCGAGTCGTCCGATGCCTGGCATATCTCGGCTCCTCATCCGGACGGGGTGGGTGCCGAGGCGGCCATGCAGATGGCGCTGGCTCAGGCGGGTGTGACGCCGGAACAGGTGGGTTACATCAACCTGCACGGCACGGCCACCCGCCTCAATGACGCCATGGAGAGCCAGGCCGTGCATCGCCTGTTCGGCGACAAGGTGCCCTGCAGTTCCACCAAGCCGCTCACCGGCCATACCCTGGGCGCCGCCGGTGCCATCGAGGCCGCGCTCGCCTGCCTGCTGCTGGAGCGGGCCCTGCCGTTGCCGCCCCAGCGGGTGACGACACAGGACCCGGCGCTGGCGTCCATACGGCTGGTGAGTGGCGCCACTCGGCTGGCGGCGCCCCGGGTCCTCTCCAACTCCTTTGCCTTCGGTGGCAACAATGTCAGCCTGCTGTTTGGATTATCACCCTCATGAATGAGCTAGTACCGCTGCCCGCCATCGATACTCTCTTGCCCCATCAGGCCCCCATGCTGTTGCTGGACAGGCTCTGCGCCGTGGATGCGAGCCGGGTGTGCTGCGAGACCCGGGTCGGCGCCCGGCACGCCTTGCTGCTCGATGGCGAGGGTTCGTTGCCCGCCTGGGTCGGCATCGAGCTGATGGCCCAGACCATAGCAGCCTGGGCCGGCATGCAGGGGCGATTGCGCGGCGAGCCGGTGCGCATCGGCATGCTGCTCGGCACCCGCAAATACCGCTGCCAGCCCACCCGCTTTGCGGCGGGGGCCCTGCTCACCATTGAGGCCAGCTGCCTGTTGCAAGACGGCGGCATGGCCAGTTTCGATTGCCGGATCCTGCAAGATGGGCAGGAGTGCGCCACCGCGCGCCTCTCGACCTATCAGCCCGCACCCGGCGAATTATCCGATTTGTTAGCGAAGGACGTTTCATGATCTCTAGCGTATTGGTCACGGGCGCCAGCAAGGGGATAGGCCGAGCCATCGCCCTCAAGCTGGCCGCCGATGGTTTTCTCGTTGTCGTGCACTACCACGGCGACCGCGCCGGTGGCGAGGCTACCCTGGCGAGCCTGCAAGCCGCCGGGGGGCAGGGGCGCCTGATCCAGTTCGACATCGCCGATCGCCAGGGCTGCCGCGAGCGGCTGGAAGCCGACATGGCCGAACACGGCGCCTATTACGGTGTGGTCTGCAACGCCGGCATCATACGTGACGGCGCCTTCCCCGCCCTCACCGACGAGGATTGGGACGGGGTGCTGCACACCAATCTGGACGGCTTCTACAACCTGCTCAAGCCCTGCATCATGCCGATGATAGGCCTGCGCCGGGGCGGGCGCATAGTGACCATTTCCTCGGTTTCCGGCCTGATGGGCAACCGTGGCCAGGTCAACTACAGCGCCGCCAAGGCGGGCATCATGGGGGCCACCAAGGCGCTGGCGCTGGAGCTGGCCAAGCGCAAGATCACGGTGAACTGCGTGGCGCCCGGCCTCATCGACACCGGCATGGTGGATGAAGAGGTGCAGGCGGAGGCGATGAAGCTGATCCCGCTCAAGCGCATGGGACAGGCCGACGAGGTGGCCGGCCTGGTCTCCTACCTGATGTCGGACATCGCCAGCTATGTCACGCGCCAGGTCATCTCCATCAACGGGGGCATGGTATGACGCGAATACTTATAAGCGCTTGCCTGATGTCGGCTCAACATGGCGCTGTCTCTGTGGCACGCCAGCTTATCTCTGTGAATGGCGGTATGGTATGAAGCGGGTAGTAGTAACCGGCATGGCCGGGGTGACGGCGTTCGGTCAGGACTGGCCGAGCGTACGGGCAAAGTTGCAGGCGGGGCGCAATGCGGTGGTGACCATGCCAGAGTGGGCCATCTACGAGGGACTCAACACCCGGTTGGCGGCGCCCATTGCCGATTTTGTGCTGCCTGCCAGCTATCCGCGCAAGAAGACGCGAGCCATGGGGCGGGTCTCCCAGTTGGCGACCGTGGCTAGCGAGCTGGCGTTGGCGCGGGCCGGGCTTATCGACCACCCGGCGCTGACCGACGGTCGCACCGGCATCGCCTATGGCTCCTCCACCGGCAGCACGGATCCCATCCGCGCCTTCGGGGTCATGCTCAACGACAAGAGTACCGCCAGCATCACGGCCACCACCTATGTGCAGATGATGCCGCACACGGCGGCGGTCAACACCGGCCTCTTCTTCGGCCTGCGCGGGCGGGTGATCCCCACCTCCAGCGCCTGCACCTCCGGCAGCCAGGGGATTGGCTACGCCTACGAGTCCATCAAGCACGGTTATCAGACCCTGATGGTGGCCGGCGGGGCGGAGGAGCTCTGTCCGTCTGAGGCCGTGGTGTTCGATACCCTGTTTGCCACCAGCCAGATGAACGACAACCCCGAGCTGGCGCCGCGGCCGTTCGATCGGCAGCGGGACGGGCTGGTGATAGGCGAAGGGGCGGGCACCCTGGTGCTGGAGGAGCTGGAACATGCGCAGGCGCGCGGGGCCACCATCATCGCCGAGCTGGTGGGGTTTGCCACCAACTGCGATGCCGCCCATGTGACCCAGCCCCAGCAGGAGACCATGCAGCTGTGCATGGAGATGGCGCTGGCCCAGGCCGGGCTCGAGGCCGCCGACATCGGCTACATCAGCGCCCACGGCACGGCCACCGAGCGCGGCGACATAGCCGAGAGCCACGCCACCGCCGCCATCTTTGGCGACAAGACCCCCATATCGTCGCTCAAGAGCTTCTTCGGCCATACCCTGGGCGCCTGCGGTGCCATCGAGGCCTGGTTGTCGCTGGAGATGATGCAGGAGGGCTGGTTTGCCCCCACCATCAACCTGACCGAGCCGGATCCGGCCTGTGCCCCGCTGGATCATGTGGTGGGTGATGGCCGCGCGCTGGCGGTGGAGTACCTGATGTCCAACAACTTCGCCTTCGGCGGCATCAACACCTCCCTCATCTTCAAGCGCTGGTCCTGAGGCCGTGCGCCTTGCCTGCGGGCAGGGCGCCGGTACAGCTTGGGTTTAGCCTTGATGAATTAATATGCCTCCCATTTTTCGGGAGGCATAATGTCCGCTCCATCTGCTGTTTTTTCTGCTCGATCCCAGCTGCGCTGCGGCTTAAATGCGCTCGTGCTGTCCACCCTTTTATTGGCGCTGCCTGCACCTGTTATGGCCGATGATGAATTTCGGCTGGGCAGCACAATGCTGCTCGGCGTCGGCGATCATGCCGCCATTATTCCCATCATCGTCTGCCGACCGGCCAAGTCCATCATGGTCAAGGCGGGACGGGAATTGACCCTGGACAGGGTCAAGGTGTTTTACGGCAATGATCGCAGCAAGACCCTCAATTTCGACAAGGATCTGAAAGAGGATCAGGAGTCCGGCTGGAAATCCCTCGGTAGCCGGCTCTGCATCAAGCGGATCGAGGTCTATGGCAATTCGGAGGGGAGCAAGGCAGGGGTCAAGGTATACGGCCGCAAATAAGAAATGGACGGGGATCTCCCCGCCCACTCAGGGCCTATTTCTTGGGGCGAAACGGCTTGATGACGGCTTCATCGCATTCGAGATAGGGCCCTTCCATCAGATCGATGCAGTAGGGGATGGCGGGGAAGACGGCATCCAGGCACTCGCGGATGGACTTGGGCTTGCCCGGCAGGTTGACGATGAGGGAGCTGCCGCGCAGGCCTGCGGTCTGGCGCGACAAAATGGCGGTCGGCACGAACTTGAGAGATTCGGCCCGCATCAGCTCGCCAAAGCCCGGCATCATGCGATCGCACACCGCCTCCGTGGCCTCGGGGGTCACATCCCGCTTGGCCGGGCCTGTGCCGCCCGTGGTGACTATGAGGCTGCACTGTTCCTGGTCCGCCAGCCGGATCAGAGTCGCCTCGATCTGATCCTGTTCATCCGGGATCACCTGATAGACGGGTTCCCACTCTGAGGTCAAATATGCGTTCAGCGTGTCTATGATGGCCTTGCCGGAGAGGTCTTCGTAGATGCCTGCACTGGCGCGATCGCTGACGGTGACGATGCCGATTCTTGCCTTGCTCATGGTCTGCTCTTGGTTGCCTGGAATAAGTGGCAAATAAAATAACATAATCAGTGGGATATGTTAAACGAGGTCAGGGGTTGGCGAGGCTGGGGCACAAGATGGAGTGTCGAATGAAAAACAATCTTGCCGATGCCCTTTCAATAAGACATAAGGCTCCGGCATTGCCGTCCTAAAAATGTATAAACGAATGCAGTCGCCATATTGGTGATTAATTGGTTGATCCATAACGAATAAGAAAATAGGTCCCCGAACGGCGGTCATTTTTTGGCGCAGTCAGCCTCGAAAGGCCGTGGTATGGATTGAACCTGGAGGGCAATCGTCTTATATAACTCATTATACGGTTGGTTTAATCTTGTACTGATCGTTGTTGTTTGAGTATCACCATGCAGCGGCTGGCCGCGGGAGGGCATATGGAGTTGCCTGATTTTGATACCTTGAGGCGACTGGCAGTGGCGGAGCCGGAGCGGCTCGACGAGTTGCTGCGCCAGCAGATAGAGGGGTTGATCGACCGAGTCAGTCCGGAGCAGCAGCAGCGATTGCGCGGCCTGCAGTTTCGTATCGACTGTCAGCGTCAATTGGCCAAGAACAACATGGATAGCTGTATTCGTATTGCGGCCATGATGCACGACTCCTTTTATTCCATGCGCAGCGAGATGATCCAGCTTAATGCCAATCTCTATGCCGACCAGGCTCCCGTCTATAGAGAAAATAATGTGGTTTCTTTCTTCGATTATTATCGCAAGAAGAAATAAATATCCTCTTGATGGAATGGCTGAATAATATCCCGCATTATATATTTGTCATCGGGTGAGGTCCGCTTGCCGACGTTAATTTATCTGGGGTGATTTGTAATCTATTTGATGTATTTTCGTGGCGTTCGCTGTTTTATTAAAAATTGATTATTGCCGTGATCGGTGTGGATGTATGGCGCCGACAGTTAGGCTAATATGGCGATACTTTAATTTTTGCTACGACTCGAAGGGATTATGAGAAGTATCACACCAAGACGGGTGCTGTCGCGGGAGCAGCAGACAGAGATCACTCGTATCATCGTCAAGGTGGGCCAGATGCTGGCCCAGTTCGGGGCCGAGAGTCGCATCATAGAGCAGACCACGGTCCGGCTCGGCATGGCGCTGGGGCTGGAGAGCGTCGAGATGGCCATCTCCTCCAGCGCCATAGTGCTCACCAGCCTCTATCAGGGCAGTTGCGTCACCACCACCCGCCGGGTGCGGGAGCACGGCATCAACATGCAGGTGGTGTGCGAGATCCAGCGTATCTGCATCATGGCGGAGAAGGAGCTGATCGGTGCGCGCGAGGTGCGTCAGCGGCTCGACGGCATAGTGCCGTTTCATTACCACCCCTGGCTGGTGGTGCCCATGGTGGGGCTCTCCTGCGGCGCCTTCAGCCTGCTGTTTGGCGGCGACTGGCCCATCTTCCTGGTGACCTGCCTCTCTTCTGCCGTGGCGATGCGAGTGCGCCAGCTGATCGCCCGCCATCACCACAGCCCGCTCATCAACTTTGCCGCGACCGGCTTCATCGCCACCCTGCTCTCCTCCAGTGCCACCTTCTTCAACTGGGGCGCCCAGCCCTATCTCGCCATGGCCGCCAGCGTGCTCTTGCTGGTGCCGGGCTTCCCGCTCATCAATGCGGTCTCCGACATGGTGAAGGGTTACTTCAACATGGGGCTGGCGCGCTGGGGCACGGCAACTCTGCTGACCATCAGCGCGGCGATAGGGATTATTCTCGCCATGTCGGTCACCGGGATCTGGGGGTGGAAAGTATGATGGTTGTTGACTCGATGCTGACTCAAGAGGATCTGGCCATCAGCGCACGGATCAATACCTGCATTATTCTCGCCATGTCGGTCACCGGTATCTGGGGGTGGAAGGCATGATGGATCTTGTCTGGCTGCTGGCCAAGGATGCCTTCTGGTCCTCCATTCCGGCGGTAGGGTTTGCCATGCTGTTCAACGTGCCGCCGCGCATGTTGAAGTACTGCGCCATGGGCGGTGCCCTGGCCCACAGCCTGCGTACCCTGCTCATTCATTACGGCATGCCCATCGAGTGGGCCACCCTGGCGGCGGCGACCACGGTCGGCTTTGTCTGCGTCTACTGGTCGCGCCGATTGCTGGCGCCGCGCCCCGTGTTCAGCGTCGCCTCCATCATCCCCATGATCCCGGGCAGCTATGCGTTCAAGGCGATGATCGCCGTGGTGGAGCTCAACATCTCCGGGGTGACCATGGATCTTATCCAGAGTGCGGTGGAGAACGGCCTCAAGGCACTCTTCATCGTGGGGGCCCTCAGTTTCGGTTTGGCGATCCCCTCCCTGGTCGTGTACCGTAACCGGCCCATTATTTGACAGACGGTGTGAGAGGCTGACCCCATGAAGATTTCCATGATTGCCGCCATGGCGCACGATCGCGTGATAGGCCTGGATAACCAGATGCCCTGGCACCTGCCGGCGGATCTGGCCCACTTCAAGCGGGTGACCCTGGGCAAGCCGGTGTTGATGGGGCGCAAGACCTTCGAATCCATAGGTCGGCCGCTGCCTGGGCGGCGCAATCTGGTGATCAGCCGCAACCCAGATTACCAGGCCGACGGGGTGGAGGTGGTCGATTCGGTCGAGGCCGCGCTGGCGCTGCTGGCAAGCGCCGGGAATGTAGACGAGCTGATGGTAATAGGTGGCGGTCATCTCTATGGCCAGCTGCTGCCACGGGCCGACAGCCTCTATCTGACCCGAATCGATCTGGCGGCGGCAGGGGATACCCGTTTCCCTGCCTTCGAGGAGGACGAGTGGCATTGCGTTGAACGCGAACCCCATGAGCCCGACGAGAAGAACCCCCATCCCTACTGCTTCGAAACCTGGCAGCGGCGCTGAACCGCATTGAATAACCGTTGAAGCCGAAAAGCCCCTTGTGCTGCACAGGGGCTTTTTTCTGGCAACAAAGGGCAGGGCCTCTGACATTGCTGCGTTCAACCCCCTCCTATATCCCCTCGTTTTTTGCCTGCATATCATTCGGGCTGTAAGGATTTTTCCTGCCCTGCAGCCTGTTCGGGATCCTGCCCGGTGGCATTCCCCGATCTGCCTGATTTTCCCCTCTTATTGGCCTGTCAAAACAGAACTATGATTAGTTATCTAATCAAATAATTCATGCTGGCATGGCCCATGCTTGTCGATTTATGGCTTTTTCTTGTCAAAAATAAATCATATAAATCAATGTATTATGTTTTTATTGTTTTGTGTGGACTCTTATGGTTCTTTTGTTTTTCATGAAAATTGCTTAGTGTAGAAAGTAATTGGTTCGCGTTCGGCAGGTTAACTACCAAGATGTCGACCATGAAAAAAGGACAGTATGACAGTCAAACTCGAAGTGAAATCACTCTATAAAATCTTCGGAGAACAGCCGGAAAAGGCGTTCAAATTGCTGGCGAAAGGGCACGACCGCGCCAGCATTCTGCAGAAGACCGGGCAGACCCTGGGTGTGCATGGGGTCGATCTGGCCATCCACGAGGGAGAGATCTTCGTGGTGATGGGTTTGTCCGGTTCGGGCAAATCCACCCTGGTGCGCCTCTTCAACCGGCTGATCGAACCGACCCGTGGTCAGGTGCTGATCGACGGTGAGGACATTGCCGCCATCTCGGACAGTGAACTGCGTCAGGTGCGGCGCAAGAAGATCAGCATGGTGTTCCAATCTTTCGCCCTCATGCCTCATCTGACCGTGCTGGAAAATACCGCCTTTGGCCTGGAACTGGCCGGGGTGCCGCTTCTCGATCGCCAGGAAAGTGCCCGTCAGGCACTCAATCAGGTGGGCCTGGGCCAGTGGATGGACGCCTTCCCCGATGCTCTCTCCGGTGGCATGAAGCAGCGGGTCGGACTGGCCCGCGCGCTGGCCAATGACCCCGATATCCTGCTGATGGACGAGGCCTTCTCCGCGCTGGATCCGCTGATCCGCACCGAGATGCAGGATGAGCTGCTCAAGCTGCAGGCCAGCCATCAGCGCACCATAGTCTTCATCTCTCACGATCTGGACGAGGCGATGCGCATCGGCGATCGTATCGCCATCATGCAGGATGGTCAGGTGATCCAGGTCGGGACCCCCGACGAGATCCTGAGCCAGCCCGCCAACGACTATGTACGCGCCTTCTTTCGCGGTGTGGATCTGGCCAACGTGTTCAGTGCCCGCGATATCGTCAGTCGCAAGCAGATGCCGCTCATCAAGAAGCACACCACGGACGGGCCGGGCAACGCCCTGCGGCAGCTCAAGGATCAGGAGCGGGAGTTCGGTTACGTGGTAGATCGCAGCCGTCGCTTCCTCGGCGTCGTCTCGGTCGAGTCGCTCGGTCAGGCGGTGCAAAACAAGGGAAGCCTGGAGCAGGCCTTGCTGGCCGATATCCAGCCCATCCAGGCCGACACCTCTCTCAACGAACTCATCAGTCAGGTGGCCGCAGCGCCCTGTCAGGTGCCCGTGGTCGAGCAAGATGGCACTTACCTGGGGCTCATCTCCAAGGGCAACTTGCTGAACACCCTGGACAGGAGTACCCCGGTATGAATATCAAACCCTTTCATCGTCTGCTGACCGGCTTGCTGGCGCTGTTGTTATTGGCGAGCGCCCCCGCCCGGGCCGATGAGGCGCAGGCCGATCCCTGGGGCGCCACGGCCGCCACGACTGTGGCCACGGATCCCTGGGGCAGTACCGAAACCCAGGCCGCCGACTGGCAGAGCCAGATTGAAGCGGCGGATACTTCCGCGGCCGTCGACTGGCTGGATCCCTTCCAGCAGGCGCTGGTACCGCTGGATGTCTGGGTCGAGGGCGGCATCGGCTGGCTGGTCGAGAACCTGCGTCCCCTATTCCAGCTGATCCGGGCACCGGTAGAGGTCACCCTCAACGGCATGACCCATCTGCTGCAGACGATGCCATCCACCCTGATGATAGGGATGCTGACCCTGATCGCCTGGCAGCTGGTCAACGGTCGCATGGCGATCGGAACCCTGCTTTCTCTCGTCGGGATCGGCCTCATAGGTGCCTGGTCCGATGCCATGGTGACCCTGTCGCTGGTGCTGACCTCGCTCTTCTTCTGCATCCTGATCGGCTTGCCGGTCGGCATTCTGCTGGCCCGCAGCGAGCGGCTCTCCACCTGGACCCGGCCACTGCTGGATGCCATGCAGACCACCCCGGCCTTCGTCTATCTCATTCCCATCGTCATGCTGTTCGGCATCGGCAACGTACCGGGAGTGGTGGTGACCGTCATCTTCGCCCTGCCGCCCATGATCCGGCTGACCATGCTGGGGATCCGCCAGGTGCCTGCGGATCTGGTGGAGGCTGCCCATTCGTTTGGCGCCAGCCCCTCCCAGCTGCTGTTCAAGGTACAGCTGCCGCTCGCCATGCCCACCATCATGGCCGGGGTCAACCAGACCCTGATGCTGGCGCTCTCCATGGTGGTGATCGCCTCCATGATAGCGGTCGGTGGTCTGGGCCAGATGGTGCTGCGCGGCATAGGTCGCCTCGACATGGGGCTCGCCTCCATCGGTGGCCTCGGCATAGTGCTGCTGGCCATAGTGCTCGACCGTCTGACCCAGGCCATGGGACAGCGGGATCGCAGCCACACAGGCCGCTGGTATCAACATGGTCCCGTGGCCCTGCTGATGCGCCTGCGCGGTCGCCGTAACGTTATTGATTACAAAGGAGTAAACGCATGAGACTCATCACTAAGACCCTGAGCGCCCTGGTGCTGAACTCCCTGTTGCTGAGTTCGGTCGCCATGGCCAGCGCCGAACTGCCGGGGGAGGGGATCCGCGTTCAACCCTTGCAGAGCTCACTGCCGGAAGAGACCTTCCAGACCCTGCTGGTCAGCAAGCTGATGGACCGCCTGGGCTATGACGTCCAGGCGGTGCAGGAGGTGGATTACAACGTGGCCTATGCCTCGGTAGCGCAGGGCGATGGCACCTTCCTGGCCTTCAACTGGATCCCGTTGCAGGACAACAAGTACGAACAGGCTGGCGGCGACAAGGTGTTCTTCCGCCAGGGCACCTATGTATCGGGCGCCGCCCAGGGTTACCTCATCGACAAGAAGACCGCCACCCAGTACGGCATCACCAACCTGGGTCAGCTCAAGGATCCCAAGCTGGCGGCGCTGTTTGACGGCGATGGCGACGGCAAGGCCGATCTGGTGGGCTGCAACCCGGGCTGGGGCTGTGAAGAGGCCATCAACCATCATCTGGACGAGTTCGGCCTGACCCCGACCGTCACCCACAAGCAGGGCAACTACGCGGCCCTGATCGCCGATACCCGGGCCCGTTACCAGAGTGGCAAGCCGGTGCTCTACTACACCTGGACCCCCTACTGGCTGAGCAGTGAGCTGGTGCCGGGACGGGACGTGGTGTGGCTGGAAGTGCCCGCCGGTGCCAAGGATGCCGCCCAGACCCGCCTGCCCAACGGCAAGGATTACGGCTTTCCGGTCAACACAATGCACATAGTGGCCAACAAGGCGTTCACCGAGGCCAACCCGGCGGCGGCCAAGCTGTTCAGCATCGTCAAGCTGCCGCTGAACGACATCAACATCCAGAACGGGCTGATGAACAAGGGTCAGAACAAACCGGCGGATATTGAGCGCCACGCCGAGGCTTGGCTCAAGGGGCATGAGGCCCTGGTCAACGACTGGCTGACCCAGGCGCGCGCCGCCGTGCAGTAAGCGGATGGCGTGGCGGTGTGCAGGGCGTACTTCCCTGCGCACCTTGGCCGCTGCACCTCAGCAATAAAAAAACGCCCGGCAGTTGCCGGGCGTTTTTTATTGTCAGGATCCTGGCTTGTCGGCAGGTTCAGATGCCGGAGCCGCTCTGCTCGCCACTTTCCTGGACACTCTCCTCGTGCAGGCCGCACTCGCGCTTGAGGCCGAAGAAGCGGGTCTGCTCCTCGCTCATGCCAGGCTCCCACTTGGCGGTAGTGTGCACGTCGCCGACCGAGAGGTAACCCTGCTCCCACAGCGGGTGGTAGGGGAGGTCGAACTCCTTGAAGTAGTAGAAGACGTCCTTGTTGCTCCAGTCGATCACCGGCAGGAACTTGAAGCGGCCGCGCGCGATGGCCAGCACAGGCAGCGCGCCCCGGCTGCCGGACTGCTCCCGGCGCAGGCCGGAGAACCAGGTCTGGGCACCCAGCTCGTTCAGGGCCCTGTCCATGGGCTCCACCTTGTTGAGCTGGTTGTAGCGGCTGATCCCCTCCACTCCCTGCTCCCACAGCAGGCCGAAGCGTGCCTCCTGCCAGGCCGGTGACAACTCGGCCCTGTATATCTTCAGATTCAGCGTGAGGCGCTCGGTCAGCTCATCGATAAAGCGGTAGGTCTCGGGGAACAGATAACCGGTATCGGTCAGCACCACGGGGACATCGCCGCGCTCGCGGCTCACCAGATGCAGCATCAGCGCCGCCTGGATGCCGAAGCTAGACGACAGCACGTGTTCCCCCGGTAGGTTCGCCAGCGCCCAGCGCACCCGCTCGGGGGCGCTTATGGCCTCGAGAGCCTGATTGATAGGGGCCAGCGCCTTGGTTTGCTCGTCCCGGCTCAGGGAGAGCAGGGCATTGAGGTCGAGCCTGCCATCGGCGGTCAGTGTCAGCCGCCCGCCATCAGTCAGTTCAGGCTGCATAGAAGTCCCTCGCGGAATCGATGACTGGCGCCACTATGCCTGCGCGGATCACGAAATCGCCGAAGCACTCGTGACCATCGCGCTCCTTGGCCCAGCGGCCGATCAGGGTGTCGAGCTCGGCCAGGATCTGCGGCTCCGTGATGTTCTCCTGATAGAGGCGCGGGATGCGGGTCCCCTCCAGGTTGCCACCCAGATGCAGGTTGTAGCGGCCCGGCGCCTTGCCCACCAGGCCTACTTCGGCCAGCATGGCGCGGCCGCAGCCGTTGGGGCAGCCGGTGACCCGGAATATGATGGCGTCATCCGCCAGCGCGTGTTTGGCCAGCAAGCCCTCGATGTCGGTGACAAACGCCGGCAGCATGCGCTCGGCTTCGGCCATCGCCAGCGGGCAGGTGGGCAGGGCCACGCAGGCCATGGACTGCTTGCGCTGCTCGCTCACGCCGTCATCCAGCAGGCCATACTGGCGCGCCAGCGCTTCGATGCGCGCCTTCTCGCTGGCAGGGACGCCGGCGATGATGAGGTTCTGGTTGGCGGTCAGGCGAAAATCCCCCTGATGTACCTTGGCGATCTCCAGCATGCCGGTCTTGAGCGGCTTGCCCGGGAAGTCCAGCAAACGGCCGTTCTCGATGAAGAGGGTGAGGTGGTGTTTGCCATCTATCCCCTCCACCCAGCCGAAGCGATCGCCACGGCTGGTGAACTCATAGGGACGCACAGGCCCGAATGGTATGCCGGCGCGGCTCTCCACCTCGGCCTTGAACGCCTCCACCCCGACCCGTTCGAGCGTGTACTTGGTCTTGGCGTTCTTGCGGTTGACCCTGTTGCCCCAGTCGCGCTGGGTGCTGACCACGGCGGCCGCCACCTCCAGCACGTGGGAGAGGGGAATAAAGCCAAAGTCGCTCGCCTTGCGCGGGTAGGTGCTGGTGTCGCCGTGGGTCATGGCGAGACCACCGCCCACCAGCACGTTGAAGCCCACCAGCTTGCCGTTTTCGGCAATGGCCACGAAGTTGAGATCGTTGGCATGCACGTCTATGTCGTTGTGGGGCGGGATCACCACTGTCGTCTTGAATTTGCGCGGCAGGTAGTTGGAACCCAGGATCGGCTCCTCGTCCCCACCCAGCTTCTCGCCATCCAGCCAGATCTCCACGTAGGCGCGGGTCTTGGGCAGCAGGTGTTCGGAGATCTGCCTAGCCCACTCGTAGGCCTCCTGGTGCAGCGCTGACTCCACCGGGTTGCTGGTGCAGAGCACGTTGCGGTTCACGTCGCCGGCGGTGGCGATGGAATCTATGCCAGTGCTGTTGAGGGTCTGGTGCATCAGCTTGATGTCGCGCTTCAAGACCCCGTGAAACTGGAAGGTCTGGCGGGTGGTGAGGCGAATGCTGCCGTACAGGCTGTGCTCCTCGGCGAACTTGTCGATCACCTGCCACTGGGCCGGGGTGATGATGCCGCCCGGCAGGCGGGCGCGCAGCATGACGTTGTGCAGCGGCTCCAGCTTCTGGGCGGTGCGCTCGGGGCGAATGTCGCGATCATCCTGCTGATACATGCCGTGAAAACGGATCAGCTGGAAGTTGTCACCGTTGAAGCCGCCGGTGAGGGGATCCTGCAGATCCTGCGCTATGGTGCCGCGCAGGAAGTTGCTCTCGCGCTTGAGGCGTTCGTTGTCGGCCAGCGGTCCTTCTACCGGTCCCGGAATTGTTTGCTTGCTCATCAATAGACATCCCTTTGATAACGTTTGGCACGACGCAATTCGCTCAAATACTCTTCTGCTTCTTCACGGCTCTTGTGGCCATGTTCGGCAATCACATCCAGAAGGGCCTCCTGCACATCTTTCGCCATGTGATTGGCATCACCGCACACATAGAAGTGAGCACCTGCTTCCAGCCACTGGTAGAGCTCCAGGCCCGCTTCACGCAGCCTGTCCTGCACATAAATCTTGTTGGCCTGATCCCGGCTGAAGGCCAGCGAGATCTTCGACAGCAGGCCCGATTTCACATAACGCTGCCACTCCAGCTGATAGAGGAAGTCCTGGGTGAAGTGGGGGTTGCCGAAGAAGAGCCAGTTCTTGCCCGAGGCATCCTGGGCCTCGCGCTCCTGCATAAAGGCGCGGAAGGGGGCTATGCCGGTGCCCGGTCCCACCATGATGACGGGGGTATCGGGATTGGCCGGCAGGCGGAAGTTGTCGTTGTGCTCCACGAACACCCGCACCTCGGCATCCTCGGCGAGCCTGTCCGCCAGATAGGAGGAGGCGGCGCCAGAGCGCACTGTGCCATCTTCCTGCGGGTAGCGCACCACCGCGACTGTCAGGTGCACCTCTTCTTCCACCTCGCTCTGGGCGGAGGTGATGGAGTAGAGGCGCGGGGTGAGCGGGCGCAGCAGGCCGATCAGCTGTTCTGCGCTCAAGGGGGTCGGGAAGCGTTTCAGCACATCCACCACCTGGGCAGAGGCGACCAGGGCGTTGACCTGGACCTTGTCACCTGCCAGATCCTTGAGCGCCGCATTGTCGGATAGCTCGGCGAGACCCGTGATGAAGCCGCCGTGCAACCGGGTCAGTTCCTGATTGCGGGTGAGCACCTCGCGCAGGCTGCCGTGGGCGGTCGCCTCGTCACCACTACGCCCGGCCAGGGCCAGCACTTCGCCCACCAGATCGGCGTCGTTGTCGAACCAGACGCCGAGGGCGTCCCCCGGCTGATAGGTGATGCCGGACGCCTCCAGGCTGATCTCGACATGGCGGATATCCTTGGTCGAATCGCGGCCTGTGATCTTCTGATTCAGCGACAGGCGGGCCGGGAAGGGGTTGGCCTTGTCGTACTGGCTGTGGCCGACCGCCTGTTGCACCGCGCTCGTCACGCTGCTGCTGGCCGAACCTGCGGAGAGGGTGGTGGCAATGGCATTGACCGCCTGCTCGCCCCAGGCCTTGGCGGCCTCCTGATAGTCCACATCCAGGCTGGCAAGCTCATGCACGCGATCGGCGCCCGCCTTGGTCAGCAGGCCGTCAAAATCCTTTCCGGTCTGGCAGAAAAATTCGTAGGAGCTGTCACCCAGCCCCAGTACGGCGAACTTGAGCCCCTCCAGCTTGCCGACCTTGCCCTTCTTGAGCTGCTCAAACAGATCGACCGCGCTCTCCGGTGGTTCACCCTCCCCGTAAGTGCTCACTACCACCAGCAGGTGGGTCTCTTTCTTGAGCTGCTTGGGTTTGTAGTCCGCCATGGAGGTGAGGATCACCGGCAGGCCGCGTGCCTCGGCCTGCGCCTTGATGGCACTGGCCACGCCCTTGGCGTTGCCTGTCTGGGATCCGTAGAGAATGGTCAGGCTGCCGCCGGGTGCCGCCGGCGCACCGCTGGCTGCCGCAGGCTGGCTGCCGGATTGGGAGAGACCGTAGAGATAGCCGCTCACCCAGACCAGTTGCTGGGTATTGAGGGTCGAGAGCGCCTGGTTCAGCTGACGTTGTTGTTCATCAGAGAGGGGGGCTAGGTTGGTCAGAGAATCCTTCAATTGCATCACACTCGTCTTCCATGGTCTGATTTTTGGTCAGGTTAAGGGGTGTGATGGATAACAACAAAGAATAAAAATGTCTTTTTTATTCTATTAGTGCATTAAAAACGTGTCTGACGGGCTCCTGGGTCCGTTCGGGCAGGGTCCGGTTTCATGGTATAAACGGCGATGAATGAGCCCCGTCGTGGCGTCACAGGAAATGCGAATGTCGATTATCAGACTGTTTCATGTCAATGCCTTCAGCCGGCAGCCCTTTGGTGGCAACCCGGCCGTGGTGGTACTGGGGCCGGCCCAGTCCGATGCGCAGATGCAGGCCATGGCGGCAGAGTTCAACCTGTCGGAGACCGCCTTCCTCAGTCCCCTGGGGGCTGCGCACTATCGGCTGCGCTGGTTTACCCCCAGGGTGGAGGTGGATCTCTGTGGCCACGGCACCCTGGCGGCCGCCCATGTGCTGTGGCAGACGGGGGCTGTGGCACCGCAAGAGGTCATCCGCTTCGAGACCCGCAGCGGCGAACTGCTGGCCAGGCGCGAGGGGAGTGGATCCGGCTCGACTTCCCGCGCATCCCGCTCACGCCTCTGGCGCTGGATCCTGCCTATGGGGCGGCGGTCGGTTGCACACCCGTGCAGACTCTGGCCGCTGGCGCCAAGTTTCTGCTGGAGCTGGCAAGCGAGGAGGAAGTCCGTGCGCTCACCCCCGATTTTCACGCCCTGCGCGCCCTGCCAGGTCGCGGCCTGATGGTGACGGCACTGTCCAGTCGCGACGACGATGATTTCGTCTCCCGCTACTTCGCCCCCTGGGTCGGGGTGGAGGAGGATCCCGTCACCGGCTCCAATCACTGCGCCCTGGTGCCCTTCTGGGCAGAACGGCTTGGCAAGACGCAGCTGAGGGCACGCCAGATCTCCGCGCGGGGCGGGGAGCTTGTGCTCGAGTTACAGGGAGATCGCGTGCTGATGTCGGGCCAGGCGCTGACCCTGTGGCAGGGGGAGTGGCTGCTGCCGCTCACCCAGTGAGGTGCCGGCGTGCGTTACCCTCGGGGATCCTCCACCGGGCTGACTTCGCCATAAAAAACGCCCCGCAGTTGCGGGGCGTTTCATTGCCATCGAGGTGCAGGCTAGGCCTGCGCATCGGGCTTATTTCTGTTGCGGGCGCAGGGCCGGGAACAGGATGACGTCGCGGATGGTGTGGCTGTTGGTGAACAGCATGACCAGACGGTCGATACCAATGCCCTGACCGGCAGTCGGCGGCAGACCGTGTTCCAGCGCGGTCACGAAGTCGGCGTCGTAGAACATGGCTTCGTCGTCACCGGCTTCTTTCTGGTTCACCTGATCCTGGAAGCGCTTGGCCTGATCTTCCGCATCGTTCAGCTCGGAGAAGCCGTTGGCCAGCTCGCGGCCACCGATGAAGAATTCGAAGCGGTCGGTCACGTCCGGGTTCACGTCGTTGCGGCGCGCCAGCGGAGAGACGGCGGCCGGGTACTCGGTGATGAAGGTCGGTTGCAGCAGCATGTGCTCCACCGTCTCTTCGAAGATGGCGGTGATCACGTGACCCAGCTCCCAGCCCTTCATCAGCTCGATGTGCAGACGCTTGGCAACGGCCTTGGCGCTCTCCAGTGTGGAGAGATCTTCCAGGGTAACGCCATCGGCGTACTTCAGGATGGAGTCCACCATGGTGAGGCGCTGGAACGGCTGACCGAAGTCGATGGTCAGACCCTCTTCGCCCTCTTTGGCGTAACGGATCTTGGTGTCGCCCAGAATGTCCTGCGCCAGGGTGCGCAGCAGCTCTTCGGTCAGGTCCATCAGATCGATGTAGTCGGCATAGGCCATGTAGAACTCGATCATGGTGAACTCGGGGTTGTGACGAACCGAGATGCCTTCGTTACGGAAGTTGCGGTTGATCTCGTACACGCGCTCGAAACCACCGACCACCAGACGCTTCAGATAGAGCTCGGGGGCGATACGCAGGTACATGTCGATGTCCAGCGCATTGTGGTGAGTGACGAACGGACGCGCGGAGGCGCCACCCGGGATGACCTGCATCATGGGGGTTTCCACTTCCATGAAGCGCTTGTCGTTGAAGAACTTGCGGATGCCGGCAACCACCTTGGTGCGGATCATGAAGGTCTTGCGGGACTCTTCGTTGGCGATCAGATCCAGGTAACGCTGGCGGCAGCGTGCTTCCTGGTCGGTCAGACCCTTGTGCTTCTCGGGCAGCGGACGCAGTGCCTTGGTCAGCAGACGTATGGTGGAGACGTGCACCGAGAGTTCACCTGTGTTGGTGCGGAACAGTGTCCCTTCCACGCCGACTATGTCACCCAGATCCCACTTCTTGAACTGCTCGTTGTAGAAGCCTTCCGGCAGATCGTCACGGGTCACGTAGACCTGGATCTTGCCAGCCATGTCCTGCAGGGTGGCGAAGGACGCCTTGCCCATGATCCGGCGGGTCATGATGCGACCGGCAATCTTCACCTGTTTACCCAAGGCCACCAGTTCTTCGGCGCTCTTGTCGCCAAACTCGGCGTGCAGATCGCCGGAGAGGCTGTCACGACGGAAGTCGTTGGGGAAGGGGTTGCCCTGGGCACGCAAGGCGGCCAGCTTGGAACGACGCTCCGTCATCTCGTTGTTCAGTTCGAGAGTGTGGTCGACTTCCGGAGTTGTGGTTTGTTCAGACATGGTGATTCCTGCTGTTCTGTTTTTTACAGGCCTGACTTCAGGCTAGCTTCGATAAACTTGTCCAGGTCGCCGTCGAGTACCGCCTGGGTATTGCGGGTTTCGACGCCGGTACGTAGATCCTTGATGCGCGCATCATCCAGCACATAGGAACGGATCTGGCTGCCCCAGCCGATATCGGACTTGGTCTCTTCGAGGGCTTGTTTCTCAGCGTTTTGCTTCTGAATTTCCAGCTCGTAGAGCTTGGCTTTCAGCTGCTTCATACACTGATCTTTGTTTTTGTGCTGGGAACGATCGTTTTGGCACTGTACCACGACACCCGTCGGTATGTGGGTGATACGTACCGCGGATTCGGTCCGGTTGACGTGCTGACCACCGGCGCCGGAGGCACGGTAGACGTCGATACGCAGGTCTGCCGGGTTGATCTCGATGTCGATGTCGTCATCGATCTCGGGATAAACGAAGATGGAGCAGAACGAGGTGTGGCGGCGGCCACCGGAATCGAACGGAGATTTGCGAACCAGACGGTGGACGCCGGTCTCGGTGCGCAGCCAGCCGAAGGCGTATTCGCCGGTGAACTTGATGGTGGCGGACTTGATGCCGGCCACGTCGCCGTCAGAGAGCTCGATCAGCTCAGGCTTGTAACCGTGGGCATCGCCCCAGCGCAGGTACATGCGCAGCACCATGTTGGCCCAATCCTGTGCTTCGGTACCACCGGAGCCGGACTGGATGTCGATGTAGCAGTCGGAGGCGTCGTGCTGACCGGAGAACATGCGGCGGAATTCCAGATCCACCAGCTTGCTTTCCAGCACATCGGCTTCGGCCACGGCTTCGTTGAAGGTCTCTTCGTCTTCCCCTTCCACCGCCAGGCTGACCAGCATCTCGACGTCTTCGGCGCCCTGGGTCAGGGTGTCTATGGTGCCCACCACGTTTTCCAGCGTGACGCGCTCCTTGCCCAGCGCCTGTGCGCGCTCCGGCTCATTCCATACGTCCGGCTGTTCCAGCTCGGCGTTGACCTCTTCTAGACGCTCTTTCTTGGCGTCATAGTCAAAGGTACCCCCTAAGAAGCTCGGTCCTCTCAGACAGCTCCTTAAGCTTGTTTAATACAGGATTGACTTCAAACATCGTGAAAACTCTCGGGGTCGATGTGATTTAAAAACGGGATATTCTAGCCAATTGTGGAAGGAATAAACAGGGTCGCCTGTCCTTGTGCGCGTCCTGTAGTCAATTTCTGGTGCAGTTTTCCCCAACTCGGTGGAAAATATCGCCCGCAGACTCATTTTCAGGTTCAGTTTCGGCCTGGCGGGTCGCTAACAACGATGCAGTGCTGTGCACTTTTGGGAAATCCTGTTCCTGACCTCATAAGAAGAAATCATGATGAAAAACCTATCACTCAAGCAGAAGATACTGTTGTCAGTGGTGATCGCCTTGTCATTGGTGATCCTGCTGCTCTCCTGGCAGAGCTATACCAGCCAGAAGTCCCTGTTGCTGCAAGGCAGTCAGGAACAGGTGCAACGCCTCGGCAGCCAGCAGGCCGCCAGTGTCAGTGACTGGCTCTCCGCCCGTCGCGACGTGATCCAGGCGCTCGGCAGCAAGGCCGGTGCCGACCCCCTCAACGCCCTGCAACAGGCGCAAGTCTCGGGTCGCTTCCAGCTCACCTACTTCGGTGAGGGCAGCGGCAAGATGAACGACTCTGACCCTTCCATCAACCGTGACGGTTATGACCCGCGCTCCCGTGGCTGGTATCAGGAAGCCATGAGCAAGGGCGGCCTGATCGTGACCAAGCCCTATCTGGACGTGGCCTACAACATCATGGTGGTGACCCTGGCCCAGCCGGCGCAGGGCGGCGTGGTCGGTGGTGATCTCTCCATCGCCTCCCTGGTGGAAGACGTCACCCGGATGAAGCTGCCCGCCGACGGCATCGCCATCATGATGCACAAGGACGGCACCGTCATCGCGTACAAGGACGCGGCCAAGGCGATGAAGCCGGCCACCGAGATCGACAACGATCTGACCAACGCCCTGATCGAACAGAGCAAGGCGAGCAACAGCCTGATCCCGGCCTACTTCGACAACGAAGGCCGTGACAAGCTGCTGTGGGCCGTGGATATCCCGGATACCGACTGGGAGCTGGTGCTGGTGCTGGACAAGGAAACTCTGGAAGCTCCGCTCTCCTCCCTGCTGATGACCCAGCTTGGCCTGGCCCTGCTGGTGCTGGTGGGCAGCATCATCGCCATCTCCTGGCTGGTGAGTCTGCTGCTCGGCCCGCTCAGCAAGGTCTCCCAGGCCCTGGCCCGCATCGCCGACGGTAACGGCGATCTGACCCAGCGCATCAAGATCGACGCCAACGACGAAGTGGGCCAGCTGGCCAACAGCTTCAACCGTTTCGTCGGCAGCCAGCACCAGCTGATCGGCAACATCCGCAAGCTGGCCAACGAGCTGAATGCCGATGCCGAGCGCAGTCTGGTGACCAACCAGGCCGCCGTGGACGAGCTGCAGCGTCAGCAGCAGGAAGTGACCATGGTCGCCACCGCCGTCACCGAGATGGCGAGCGCCACCATGGAGATCGCCGGCAATGCCGAGAACACCGCCGCCGCCGCCCAGCAATCCGCCCAGAGCAGTGAGCAGGGCAAGATGCTGGTGAACCAGACTCGCCAGTCCATCAACGGTCTGGCCGAAGAGGTGGGGCAGGCGACCGAGGTGATCGGCGAGCTGAGCCGTCACGCCCAGGCCATCTCCGGCATCCTCTCCACCATCCAGGGCATAGCCGAGCAGACCAACCTGCTGGCGCTGAACGCGGCCATCGAAGCGGCGCGCGCCGGTGAACAGGGTCGCGGTTTCGCCGTGGTGGCGGACGAGGTGCGGGTGCTGTCCCGCCGTACCCAGGACTCCACCCAGGAGATCCAGTCCACCATAGAGACGCTGCAACAGACCACGGCCCGTGCGGTGAGCCTGATGCAGACCAGCCAGGGGCTGGCCGACAACAGCGTGAAAGACGCCGATGCCGCCGCCGCCGCGCTGGAAGAGATCACCCGGGCCGTGTCGCTCATCTCCGACATGGCGGGTCAGATCGCCACCGCCGCCGAGGAGCAGACCCAGGTGACTGGCGAGATCACCCAGAACACCACCGCCATCAAGGATGTGAGTGACGAGATCACCGCCGCCGCCATGCGCGATCTGGATCAGGCCCAGAGCCTCAAGGGTCGTGCCACCGACCTGAACCAGCAGGTGTCGACCTTCATCCTGTAAGGGATGATGCCGATGGGACGCCTGCGTCCCATCCTGAACAAAGCCCCGCATCCTGGTGCGGGGCTTTTTGTTATCTGCGGTCTGGCTGTTTCATGACAAGGAAGGCGGCTGCCATGCTTGCCGCTGTCGCCTGAGTGGTTGTGCCAACGGGCGATGGCGCCGCACAGCCAGGATGCCAGCAAGCAAAGAGCCCACCATGAGGTGGGCTCTTGTTCATATCACGTCTGGCCGAGCGGTTTACAGGAAGGGGAGCGCCATAAACAGCTTGATCACCATGGCGTTGATGATGTCGATGAAGAAGGCCCCCACCATGGGCACCACCAGGAACGCCAGATGGGACGGGCCGAAGCGCTGGGTGATGGCCTGCATGTTGGCGATGGCCGTCGGGGTGGCACCCAGGCCGAAGCCGCAGTGGCCCGCCGCCAGCACGGCCGCGTCATAGTTGCTGCCCATGACCCGGAAGGTGACGAAGATGGCGTAGAGCGCCATCGCCACCGTCTGGGCGGCCAGCAGGATGAAGATGGGCAGGGCCAGGCTGGCGAGATCCCACAGCTTGAGGCTCATCAGCGCCATGGCCAGGAACAGCGACAGGCTGACGTTGCCGAGCAGGGAAACCTCGCGGTCGCTCACCTCATGCCAGTTGAACAGGGTCAACAGGTTGCGCAGCAGCACACCGACAAACAGCACGCAGACGAAGATCGGCAGCTCCAGCGCGCCGCCCTTGAGGGAGGCGGAGAGCAGTTCGCCCCCTTTGAGGCTGATGGCGATCAGCGCCAGCGTCTCGATCAGGCTGAAGGTGGTGAGCGGGCGCTCCATGTCGGGCATCTCGAAGCCCTTGGGCGCCTCATCCTTGTTGTGCTCTTCACCGGGCACCTGCACCTTCTTGACCAGATAGCGGGCCACCGGGCCGCCGATCAGGCCGCCCAGCACCAGGCCGAAGGTGGCACAGGCGATGGCGAGTTCGGCGGCGGATTGCACCCCGTACTTCTCGGCGAAGGTGGCGCTCCAGGCCGCACCTGTGCCGTGGCCGCCGGAGAGGGTGATGGAGCCGGCCAGCAGCCCCATGTGCGGGTCCAGACCGAGCAGGGTCGCCAGACCCACACCCAGGCTGTTTTGCACCAGCAGCAGGCCGGTCACCACCATCAGGAAGGTGATCACCGCCTTGCCGCCGCGCTTGAGGCTGGCGAGATCGGCGGAGAGACCTATGGAGGCGAAGAAGGCCAGCATCAGCGGGGTCTGCAAACTGGTGTCGAATTGCAACTCCAGCTGCAGGGTCGAGCGCAGCAGCAACAGCACCAGGGCGACCACTAGGCCGCCGGCAACCGGTTTGGGGATGTTGAAGGTTCGCAGCAGCCCGACTCGGGTCACCAGCAAACGACCGAGCAGCAGCACCAGGGTGGCTGCGACCAGGGTGGCGTAGGAATCAAGTTGTAGCATTCAGTACTCCCATGTTGATTGGCTGTGTCTTTCGTTGATGAAGACTCACAGATTCAGCCGGGATAAAAACAGTGTGGCTCACGTGCCAACAAAGAAGGGGCGACATGCCCCCGTCCCACGCAAAAATGGGATCGATGTGGGCCTGAACGGATCAGGCATCCAGATGAGATTTATGAAAAATCCGGCGGATAGTAGCAAAAAGCACCGCTTATATCCAGATTTGTCAGATTAATGGTCAGGTTTGTACTTTATTGTGACATTTAACACTATTGGGTTAGTCGCCGTTTAATACGGCATGCAGGCCATTTCCCGGCTGTCATTTGGGGCGCCAGTCTCTATAATTCGCCGGTTTCCAGCCCATCAGCGGCAACGAACGGAATGTGAAGACACAGGTTCGTTTCCCATGGGATTCATGGTTTGCGGGTATTCAGCCCATTAACATGGGTGTTGTGCCCATCAAAGAGGAGAGGGTGTGAAGAAGTCCATCTACATTGCCTACACAGGCGGCACCATAGGGATGCAGCGCTCCGACCACGGCTATGTGCCGATGGCGGGCTTCATGGAAGACTGTCTGGCGCGGATGCCCGAGTTTCATCGCCCCGAGATGCCGGATTACCATATTCACGAATACGATCCCCTCATCGACTCCTCCGACATGACGCCGGCGGACTGGCAGCGCATCGCCGAGGACATTCGAGACAACTACGAGAAATACGATGGCTTCGTGATCCTGCATGGCACAGATACCATGTCGTTCACCGCCTCGGCCCTCTCCTTCATGCTCGAAGATCTGCACAAACCGGTGATCATCACCGGCTCCCAGATCCCGCTCGCCGAGCTGCGCTCCGACGGTCAGCAGAACCTGCTCAACGCCCTCTACATCGCGGCCAACTACCCGATCCACGAGGTGACGCTGTTTTTCAACAACCAGCTCTATCGCGGCAACCGCAGCAAGAAGGTGCACGCCGATGGCTTCCACGCCTTCGATTCACCCAACTATCCGCCGCTGCTCAATGCCGGCATCGCCATCTCGCTGGAAGCGGGCGAGCTGGGTGCACCGTCCGAGCGGCCGCTGGTGCTGCACGACATCACTCCCCAGCCCATCGGCGTGGTGACCCTCTATCCGGGCATCTCCAGCGAGGTGATCGCCAATATTCTGCAGCAACCGGTGAAGGCGCTGATCCTGCTGTCGTTCGGGGTGGGCAACGCGCCGCAGAACCCGGCCATGCTGGCGCTGCTCTCCGAGGCCTCGGCCCGCGGCGTCATCATAGTCAATCTGAGCCAGTGCCTGCACGGCAAGGTCAACATGGGCGGCTATGCCACCGGCAATGCCTTGTCCCGTGCCGGGGTCATCTCGGGCTTTGACATGACGGCCGAGGCGGCGCTCACCAAGCTGCACTTCCTGCTGAGCCAGGATCTGCCGGCCCCGCGCATCCGCGAGCTGATGCAGCAGTCCCTGCGCGGCGAACTGACGCCCTGAGCGTTGCGGCCCTCACCCTGGCCCTCTCCCTAGGGGAGAGGGGATAGATCGAGGTGGCGAGGTTTGCCATGAAGATCGCCGGCTGGTGGCCCGCTTACTGTTCGCAGGTGCGAGCCTGCTCCCTTCTCCCCTTGCGGGAGAAGGGCTGGGGATGAGGGGGATGAGTCATCCTGCATAGATAGGAAAAAAAAGGGGAGCCATAATGGCTCCCCTTTTTGCTATGGCGTGCGAGCCTGGGCTCGCCACAAGGCTCAGTGACTGATCTCGATGCGGACTATCTCTTCCTCATCCCGATACTGACGCTTGAGCTCGCTCTTGCTCTTCATCACTATCTCGCCGTCACGGCCTATGTTCATGTGCTCGGGGTTATCGATGTGCATCGCCTGCCAGGCCATGACCGCCTGCAGGGAAGTGGCCTTCTGCTCGTCGGTGAGGGGCTTGCCATCGGGCCACTTGCCCAGCTCGACCGCGGTCTTGAGCCGCTCATACACTTCTTTGGGCATCTGTCTGATGGCCTGTTGAAACTCACCCTGTTGAAACGACATCCGGCCTTCTCCTTGAAAATTGAGCCATGAACGCGGGTTCAGGCGGGCAGATCCTGGCGGACTATGCCGGTAGATCCTGGCGGACTACGCCAGCCATCTGCTCCATCACCCGCACTACCTGACAACTGTACCCGAACTCGTTGTCATACCATACGTAGAGCACGCAGTGATCCCCCTCGGCTATGGTGGCCTGGGAGTCCACTATGCCCGCGAAGCGCGAACCCACCATGTCGGAGGAGACCAGCTCTGTGCTGGCACTGAAATCGATCTGGCGATGCAGGGCCGAGCTCAGCGCCATCTGCTGCAGATAGGCGTTGAGGCTATCCCGATCCGTGCTCTGCTCCAGCGACAGGTTGATGATGGCCAGCGACACGTTGGGTGTGGGCACCCGGATGGCGTTGCCGGTCAGCTTGCCCTTGAGCGCCGGCAGCGCCTTGGCCACCGCCTTGGCGGCGCCCGTGCTGGTCATCACCATGTTGAGGGCCGCGCTGCGACCGCGCCGCTCGCCCTTGTGATAGTTGTCGATCAGGTTCTGATCGTTGGTGTAGGAGTGCACCGTCTCCACGTGGCCGTGGCGGATGCCGTACTTGTCCTGCATCACCTTGAGCACGGGGGTGATGGCGTTGGTGGTGCAGGAGGCGGCCGAGATGATCTTGTCATCCGGACCTATCACCTCGTGGTTGACCCCGAACACCACGTTCTTCATCTCGCCCTTGCCGGGGGCGGTCAGCAGCACCCGGGCGGCGCCGCGCGCTTTCAGGTGTTCAGAGAGGCCCGCTTCGTCGCGCCAGACACCCGTGTTGTCGACGATCAGCGCATTCTGGATGCCATGGGCTGTGTAGTCGATGTCGGCCGGGCTGTTTGCATAGATCACCTGGATGAAGGTGCCGTTGGCGATAATGGCGCTGCGCTCGGCATCCACCTCGATGGAGCCGTTGAAGGGGCCGTGCACCGAGTCGCGGCGCAGCAGGCTGGCACGTTTCTCCAGATCCCCCTCGCGGCCACCGCGCACTACTATGGCGCGCAGACGCAGGGAGTTGGCGGCGCCGGTGCGCTCGATCAGCAGCCGGGCCAGCAGGCGGCCTATGCGGCCAAAGCCGTAGAGCACAACATCGGTGGGGGCCGGCACGCCGCGACCCAGGGCCGGTGCCAGCTTGGCGCGCAGGTAGTCGTCGATACCGGCCTCATCCTGGTGATCCTGCCAGTAACCCACGGCCAGCTTGCCCAGATCGATCTCGGCGGCGGTCGGGTTGAGGGCCAGGATGGTCTGCAGCAGGGGGAAGCTCTGTTGGATCGGCAGCGGGGCGCCCTGATGGCGGCGGACGACCCTGTGGGCCTTGAGGATGTCGATGGTGGAGGCGTTTTGCAGGGGACGTCCGTAGACGGTGATCTCGATCCCTTGCTGTCGGTAGAGGCGACCTATCAAGGGTTGCATGGCTTCGGCGAGCTCCTGGCTCTCCTGCCACGCTTGCAAGTAGTGCTCGTGGGTCATTAACCAGATCCTTTATTTCACGTTGTTGGGGCAAATAGAAATTCGTCGAATGCAGATCAGTGTAGGGATGTATATTTCGTTATATTATTCTGCAGTCGCGGCCTTATACGGCGCGCGCATTGTAATGGATATGTAATCTGTTTGCTAGCCAAGGGTGGCCGTGACAGGCTGCAATTGTTACCAACAAGATGTGAACCATGACCCATTTTCCAGCGCGCTCCCTGCTGTTCGCTCTCTGTTGCGGCCTGACCCTCACGGCCTGCAACGACGACAGGATCCACAATATCTGCGGCAATCATCCGACCCTCTGTCAGGACCTGGTGGACGACGGCTGGTGTCGCTATGAGCGAACCGACGTCATCCGGGCTCGCTACCATCTGCAGGAAGAGGGGACGGACAGGCGCAAATATGATGTGATGCGCAGCCTGGAGCGTTACCTCAAGTGCGCCGAGCGCTCCACCAATATCGAATACAAGACGGCCCGGGAGCAGAAGAGCCCTCGGGTGGAGGGGATGCTGGCGGCCGGCGATCAGCTGGCCCGGCTCGATGCCGCTACCCGCAACTCGCAGGATCCCTACCTGTTGCTCTGGCACTGGACCAACAACACCAACGAGCTGGCACGCCAGCAGTTCATGGCGCTGGAGGGGCAGCCCGTGCTGGAGGAGCCCGAGTTGCAGCTGGCGCTGGGGGGCATCCATGCCAAGAACGAGCCGCAGAAGGCCATCGCGCTCATGCACCATGCGCTCTCCCTCTATCGGGAAGGGGATGCGGTCAACAGCCGGATCCTCACCTCTCTCAGCACCCTCTACATGGGCCAGAAGGAGTACGGTCTGGCCTATCTGTGGGGCAAGGTGAGCGAGTCGTTCCAGAATACGCCCGAGGTCTCGGCCAAGCGCTTCGGCCTCTATCACTCCCTGAGCAAAGCCGATCAGGAGGCCTGGGACAGCCAGGCAGCCACCCTGGTCGAGCAGCTAAAAAGCGGGACTTACCGTCCCTGAACCTGATGAATCACATTGAACAACTGGCCAGTGACTGGTCTCACCCCTTCGATATCCAGTTCATGCACGGCCAGGTGACCCCGGGTGGCCGCCAGCTGGAGCGCGTCACCGTCAGGGCCATAGTCCTGCGCGGTGACCGGCTGCTGCTGGTTCACTCCCGGGTCAACGGCGATCTCATGTTTCCCGGTGGCGGCATAGAGGAGGGGGAGTGCCACAGCGCCGCCCTGGCACGTGAGCTGCGGGAAGAGTGTGGCGCCGAGCTGGTGGCGGTCGGTGCCCTGCTCGGCCAGACCCGGGAGTATCGCGCGGCCCGCGAGGCCGACTACGACGCCTACTGCATCCGCTCCTTCTACTACCTCTGCCAGGTGGGAGAGGACTGGAGCGAGCCGCGGCCCCAGCCCTACGAGGTGCGACTCGGCTTCACTCCCGGCTGGTTCGAGCTGGAAGATGCCCTGCAGACCAACAAGACCCAGCTGGCGGGCCCCTGTCCCCAGTGGACGGCGCGCGAAACCCGGGTGCTGGCCGAGCTGCATCACTGGCACGAATCCGGCCTGCTGGCGTGACTCGGGCCCCTTGAGGCAGATGTAAAAAAACCGCCCGAGGGCGGTTTTTTGTTATGAGTATCCGGTTATGGCACGCAGACCGGGCAGAAGGCGTAGGTGCCCTGCGGGTCGTTGAAGCGGGTCAGCGGATCCAGGCTGCGGTTCACCTCTGCCAGCGCCTTGCCAAAACCTGCCGGCAACCAGCTTTGCAGGTGCGGGGCCAGTGCCTGGGCGCTGCTGTCGAACAGCTGACGCAGGAACCTGTCTCTGGTGGACTCCTCCTTTTCTATGGGGGTGACCTGCCACTCCTTGAGGTTGGCGAGCTCGGCGGCGGCCTTGATGGCGGCCTCCTGGTTGCCAAACTCATCCACCAGCCCCAGCGCCTTGGCATCCTGACCGGTCCAGACCCGGCCCTCGGCCGCTTTTTCCGCCTCTTCCGGGCTCAGGCCGCGGCCCTTGCTCACCAGGCCGACGAAGCGCTGATAGGTGTCTTCCACGCTCAGTTGAATGGCCTGGCCGACGTGATCCGGCAGGGCGCGGGTCAGGCCGACGCCGACGTAATCCGTGGTGCCGACGCCATCGGTGTGCACCCCGTACTGGGAGAGCGCCTTGTCGATGGTGGCGAACATGCCGAACACCCCGATGGAGCCGGTGAGCGTGGTGGGGGAGGCGAAGATCTTGTCCGCATCGGCGGAGATCCAGTAGCCACCGGAGGCGGCGTAGCTGCCCATGGAGATCACCACAGGCTTGCCGGCCTGCTTCAGAGCCAGCAGCTCGGCGCGGATCTGCTCGGCGGCGAAGGCGCTGCCGCCCGGGCTGTCGACCCGCAGCACCACGGCTTTCACCTTGTCGTCACGGCGGGCATCGGCCAGCAGATCGGAGAGGCTGTCGCCGCCTATGGTGCCGGCAGGCTGCACGCCATCCATGATGGCGCCGCTGGCGACGATGAGGCCCACCTCATCCTTGCCGCTCTGGGGGTATTGCTCGGGGAGCGCCGCCAGATAGGTTTTCAGGCCGACCCCTTTCCAGCCGTGATCCTCGTCTTCCCCCACTTCCTTGATGACCGCCTGGGTCATCTCGTCGCGGGTGGCCAGCTGATCCACCAGGCCGTTGTCGAGGGCGTAGTTGGCGGCGTTGCCACCGGCCTTGCGCAGCAGCTCGAGGAAGCGATCCTTGCCGGGCGCGACGGCCTCGGGTTCTATCTCCCGCTGCTCGGCCACGTCCGCCACATAGGATTGCCACAGCTGATCCAGCCAGCGCTGGTTCGCCTCCTTGCTCTCGGGGGACATATCGTCGCGGGTATAGGGCTCGACGAAGGACTTGTAGGTGCCGACCTTGAACACGTGGGGCGTGATGTTGAGCTGCTCCAGCGCCGACTTGAAGTAGGTCTGGTAGACGCCCAGCCCCTCGATCAGCACGGCGCCGCTCTGGTTGAGCAGCACGTGATCGGCGTGGGCAGCCAGCAGGTACTGGCCCTGATTGTAGTAGTCGGCCATGGCGATGACCGGCTTGCCGCTCTCCTTGAACTCGTCGATGGCAGTCGCCACCTCCTGCAGTTTGGAGAAGCTGGTACCCTGCAGCCCCTGCGGCTTGATCACCAGCGCCTTGATGCGATCGTCATCCTTGGCGCTGCGAATGGCCCACAGCAGATCGGAGAGGACTATCTCGCTGGGCAGCTCTTCGCTGTTGTCCACCTGGCGCAGCAGTTGCACCGTAGGATCGGTTTGCGAGCGCTGTTCCACCAGCACGCCGGAGAGATTGAGGGTGAGGGCCCCTTCGATGGGGGCGCTGGGCGCCTCTTTCTGGCTGACGCTGAAAATGATGACCAGCACGACGATGAGAAACAGCAGATTGACCAGCATCAGCCGGGTAAAGTTGAGCAGACGCCAGAGGCTGCGAAACAGCCACCCCAGACCTTTGAAAATAGACATAGCCGCGTTATCGCCCTGTTAATGGGTAGAGAAGGGCCATTATTAACCAGTTGACCCGCCAATTGCCATTTCCGCTTGGGTGCGATCGATGATGCGATTCTCCTTCCTTGCTTCGGAACACGTCTGTTCGCCGAAAAAATGTCCAAACATTTGTTTGAAAAAGCATTTTCGATTCTTTACTCTAGCTTCAATTTGATAACAAAAAGTTAACCGGAGGCCCTGTGAGCCGCTACCCTACGCTTCTGACTCCCCTCGATGCTGGCGTTACCCAGCTCAAGAACCGGGCAGTGCGTATGGATTCCGGCGCACCGGCCTCGAAAAGGAGTTCATGATGAGCCGCTACCCAACGCTTCTGACCCCTCTCGATCTCGGCTTTACTCAGCTTAAGAACCGGGTATTGATGGGCTCCATGCACACAGGCCTCGAAGAGGAGAAGGGGGGCTTTGACAAGCTGGCCGCCTTCTATGCCGAGCGCGCCCGTGGCGGCGTTGGCCTCATCGTCACCGGCGGCATAGCCCCCAATCTGCGTGGGCGGCTGGTGCCCCACGGTTCGCAGCTGAGCTTCCCCTGGCAGGTCGCCAGGCACAAGAAGGTGACCCAGGCCGTGCATCAGGAGGGAGGCAAGATAGCGCTGCAGATCCTCCATGCCGGCCGTTACGCCTACCATCCGTTCAGCCTAGCGCCGAGCGCCCTCAAGGCGCCCATCTCCCCGTTCAAGCCGCGCGCCATGAGCGAGCGGCAGATCCGCGGCACCATCCGCGACTTTGCCTCCACCGCGCAACTGGCCAGGGCGGCCGGTTACGACGGGGTCGAGGTGATGGGCTCGGAAGGCTATCTCATCAACCAGTTCATCTGCGAGCGCACCAACAAGCGCACCGATGGCTGGGGTGGCAGCAATGAGAACCGGATGCGTTTTCCGGTGGAAATAGTGCGGGCCATTCGCGAGCGGGTGGGCACGGACTTCATCATCATCTTCCGCCTCTCCATGCTGGACCTGGTGGAACAGGGCTCAACCCTGGAAGAGGTGATCGCGCTGGGCAAGGCGCTGGAGCAGGTCGGCGTGACCCTGATCAACACCGGCATCGGCTGGCACGAGGCGCGCATTCCCACCATAGCCACCAGCGTGCCGCGCGGCGCCTTCAGCTGGGTGACGGCCGAGCTCAAGAAACATCTGAATGTGCCGCTTATCACCACCAACCGGATCAATACCCCCGAGGTGGCCGAGCGCATATTGGCCCAGGGGGAGGCGGACATGGTCTCCATGGCGCGCCCTTTCCTGGCCGACCCTGAATTTGTCATCAAGGCCGCCGAGAACCGGGCGGACGAGATCAACACCTGTATCGCCTGCAACCAGGCCTGCCTGGATCACGTGTTCAAGCAGAAGCGCGCCTCCTGCCTGGTCAATCCCCGCGCCTGTTTCGAGACCGAACTCACCTTCGGCCGCGTACCCCAGCCCAAGAAGCTGGCGGTGGTGGGGGCGGGCCCAGCCGGGCTGGCGTTTGCCTGCTACGCCGCCGAGCGCGGCCATCAGGTGAGCCTGTTCGATCAGGCGAGCGAGATCGGTGGCCAGTTCAACTTCGCCAAGCAGATCCCGGGCAAGGAGGAGTTTCACGAAACCCTGCGCTACTTCGCCAAACGGCTGGAGAAGTGTGGCGTCGAGCTCTACCTCGGTCAGCGCCAGAGTGCCGAGAGCCTGCTCGGCGGCGGCTTTGACGAGGTGATCCTCGCCACCGGCATACGCCCGCGCACTCCGAACATACCTGGTATAGAGCATCCCAAGGTGCTCAATTACATAGACGTGCTGCGGGATCACAAGCCGGTGGGCGACAAGGTGGCGGTGATCGGTGCCGGCGGCATCGGCTTCGACGTGGCGGAATATCTGGTAGAGGGCAAGGGGGATCGCAGCCGCGATCACTGGCTCAAGGAGTGGGGCATAGACAAGCAGTTTGGCGAACGCGGTGGCCTGATGGCCCCTGAGATCGACGCCCCCGAGCGCCAGATCTGGCTGCTTCAGCGCAAAGAGAGCAAGGTGGGGGATGGCCTGGGCAAGACCACAGGCTGGATCCACAGAACCGTGCTCAAGAACCGCAAGGTGCAGATGCTCTCCGGGGTGCAGTACCTGCGCATCGACGACGAGGGCCTGCACATCCAGGTGGGTGAAATCCGGCAGTGCCTGCCGGTGGATCAGGTGATCATCTGCGCCGGGCAGGAGCCGCTCAAGGAGCTGCAGGCCGGTCTGCAGGCGGCAGGCAAGCCGGTACACATCATAGGCGGTGCCGACGTGGCCGCCGAGCTGGATGCCAAGCGGGCCATCCGTCAGGGGGCCGAGCTGGCGGCCGTCATCTAGTTCGCGATGGCATTGCGATAAACCCCTGAGGCTCAGGGGTTTTCTTCATTCTGCGCTGTGCTAAGGTAGCGCCATCACAGCCCCTGACAAGGATTTGCCCATGGATGCCCTCACTCTGTTGCTCAACCGCCACTCCTGTGGCCGCCTGACCACACCCGCCCCCAGCGGTGAGGTGCTCGACAATATCCTTAGAGCGGGGCTGCGCGCGCCGGATCACGGCACCCTGACGCCCTGGCAGTTCATCCTGTTTGAAGGGGAGGGGCGGGAGCGGCTGGGGGCCCTGCTGGCCGAGGCCGCCCGTGCCCGTGGCGAAGATGAGGAGAGCATCAAGAAGTGCCAGGAGGCGCCGCTGCGCGCTCCCTTGCTGGTGGCCGTCGCCACCCGCTATCAGGCCCACCCCAAGGTACCTAAACTGGAGCAGGAACTCTCCGCCGGTTGCGCCCTGATGGCGATGCAGATGGCGGCTCAGGCTCAGGGCTTCAACGGCATCTGGCGCTCCGGCTGGTTCATCTTCGATGAGCGGGTCAACGCCGGTCTGGGGCTGGCACCGGAGGATCAACTGGTGGGTTTCCTCTACCTCGGCACCCCCATGCTGGAGGCGCGCAAGTTGCGCGAACTGCCGCCGGATGAGTTTGTCCGTCGCTTCTAAGCCGTATCAATTTCAGCCAGAGCCCTGACTTGTCAGGGCTTTTTTGATCCCGCCCGATCACGAGCCCTAGGCTGTACTGATAAATAAATGCTTGCCAAGAGGGGGATGGGGCTTGGCAGGGAATTTTTTAAATAGTGAGAGGCTGTTCTCAATCCTGGTTGATTACGCTATGTAAAACGTTTGCGCCTCGTTAATATCCCTGTGCCAGTTTAGAAGGTGACCCCTTCTAATTTTCTGCGATGAGAGTCGCAATTCCGTAGCACCTTTTTACAGCCCAACGTCGTTATGACATTGGGCTTCATTTTTATCTGCGTTTTTTGGTGTCGGCCCCTCAGCTTCATAGTCCCGGCAAGCAACCCTTTTTACAGACCAGCGTGGTCTTTATGACATTGGGCTTTATTTTTATGGGCAGCTTTGCTGCTGGGTGACGTTTGCCTTGGCAGCCAGGATCCGGGCCGGGTTGCCCACCACCCGGGCACCGGCCGGCACGTCTTTGGTGACCACGGCGCCCGCGCCGACGATGGCTTCCCGCCCTATGGTGACACCGGGCAGCAGGATGGCGCCGCCGCCGATCCAGACCTTGTCTTCTATGGTCACCGGCAGCGCCGTCTCCACCCTCTGGATGCGCTCATCGGCTGCCAGCGCGTGGGCGGCGGTATAGATCTGCACGTTCGGCCCTATCATGACGTTGGCGCCGATGCGGATCGGTGCGTTGTCCAGCATGGTGGCTCCCATGTTGATATAGGAATCCTTCCCCAGGCTGATATGGCGGCCATAGGTGCAGTAGAGGGGCGGGCAGATAAAGGCGTTCTCCGCCAGCTCGCCGACTATCTCCCGCAGCAGCGCCAGCTGTTCCTCCTCCTCGTCGCTGCGATTGAAACGGCGGTACAAGCGCGCCGTCTCCCGGCGCAGGACATCTAGCTCCGGCGCCATGCAGTTATAGGGCTGGCTGCTGATCATCTTCTGATATTCGGTCATGGGGCATCCTGATCTCTGATTGGCATGAGGCGAGTAGGGCAGCAGGCTGCCGCACAAGCGTACGGACAGAGGCATATATTACTGCTTTGCCAGCAGAATAAGCGTGAGCCTCAACCCAGAGCCGGTATCACTAGGTTTTGTGGCCTGCCATCGGCAAAGGCCAGCACATTTTCAAATGCCTTGCGAAAGTAGAGCTCATAGCTGCTTTGCTCCACATAACCCAGATGCGGTGTGGCCAGCACGTTGGGCAGACGCAGCAGGGACTCGCTGCCGGGCGTGGCTGGCTCGACATCGAACACATCCAGCGCAGCTTGCCTGGTCGGATTGGCGCTGAGCTCGGCATAAAGGGCTCCCGGCTCGATGAGCTCGGCCCGGCTGGTATTGATCAGCAGAGAGTCTGCTTTCATTCGAGCCAGATCGGCACGGGTGACGCAGGCTCGAGTGATCTCGTTGAGCCGCAGATGGAGGGACAAGACATCGGCCCGCCGGAAAAATGTGTCCTTGTCGGTAGCGGCTTCCAATCCATCCTGCTCTGCCCGCTGACGGGATGAGTCACTGCCCCATATCAGTACCGACATGCCAAATGCCTTGCCGTAACGAGCGATGCGCTGGCCTATCTTGCCGTAGCCCCAGATGCCGAGTGTCAGCCCCTGCAAGGTACGGCCCAGCCCCAGTGTGCCGGATTGCTGCCACTGCCCCTTGGTCAGGGCTTCGCAGTAAGCCGGAATATGGCGTGAGGCCGCCATGATGAGGGCCCAGCAGAGCTCGGCAGGCGCAATGGGGCTGCCGACCCCTTCAGCGATGGCAACACAGTATCGTTGGCACAGTACCGGGTCTATATGCTGGCTGATCTTGCCGGTCTGGCTGATGAGCTTGAGTGAGGGAAGCCCCATCAGCAGTTGTTCGTCGATGCGAGTACGCTCGCGGATCAGTACCAGAGCTTCAATTCCTTCCAGCTTGGCAGCAAGACGTGCGGCATCTGGCTCACTCTGGTTGAGTACCATGACATCATGTCCCGCCAGCATGGCAAAGCAAGGTAGATGACGAACCTGATCCTGGTAGTCATCCAGAATGGCAATGCGCATAAAGGGTCTCCGTTCCCATCATTTCTGGTCTGATGGCCATCCTACCGGAATAGAATCGGAATGTGTTCTCGAATGGATATTTTTCATGACGGGCTGGCACTATGGGCGAGCCAACGAGTCTCGTATTGGCTGATCAGGTTTCATGGGGACTGAAACAAGCAGGGCCCCCGTATGGGAGCCCTGCTTGTATGGGAGGTGGTGAAATCCGGCTGTTATCAGCCGTGTTATCAGCCGTGTTTGCGGCCGGAGAGGCGGCACCACTCCTCTTTCACAGCGGTCGGGTCCATGTCGAACCACTGGCCGTAGATGGTTTCCAGCTCAGGGGCCTGACTTTCCAGCACACCGGAGAGGGCCATCAGGCTGCCCGCTTTGCCGTGGCCGGCGATGAGGGGGGCGAGTTCGCGCAGCGGGCCGGCCAGGATGTTGGCCACCACCACGTCCGCCTCCACGCCTTGCGGCTGATCCGCCGGCAGGTAGAGCTCGATCTGGCCGGCGACACCGTTGCGCTCGGCGTTGTCATGGCTGGCCTGGATGGCCTGGGGATCGATGTCGATGCCGATGACCCGGGCGGCACCGAGTTTCAGGGCGGCGATGCCGAGGATGCCGGAGCCGCAACCGAAGTCGACCACCGTCTTGCCGGCCAGATCCAGCCCGTCCAGCCACTGCAGGCAGAGCGCCGTGGTGGGGTGGGTGCCGGTACCGAAGGCCAGGCCCGGATCCAGCATGACGTTGACCGCATCCGGGTTGGGCACATCGCGCCAGCTCGGGCAGATCCAGAGCCGCTCACCGAACTGCATGGGGTGGAAGTGATCCATCCACTCGCGCACCCAGTCCTTGTCTTCCAGCTGCTCGACCTTGTAGCCCACGTCTTCCCCGAAGATCTGCTGGAAGAAGGCGATGGTGGGGGCCGGATCGGTTTCGGCATCGAACAAGCCCATCACTTCAGTCTCGCCCCAGAGCGGGGTTTCACCGGGCAGAGGCTCGTAGACGGGCACATCCTGGGCATCCATAAAGGTCACGGCCTGGGCTCCACGCCCCAGCAGCATGTTGCTCACCTTGTCTGCTGTCTTGGCAGTGGCGTTGATTCGAATTTGTATCCAGGGCATGGCGTCGACTCTTCATAAATGTGAAACCGCGAGATTCTATCATCATGGGCCTGTGCTGTCGTGGTTTGCCCATGTCGGCATGGCGCAGGAAGAGAACTCTGCCAAGTTGGCACGGTTAATGTATTCCTCATTGGGTGACGGGAAGCAACCTGTTCCCGCTGAATGCTTTGCTCTAGGAAAGTTCCGTCATCTTTTTCAGCCACCTTAGGGTGGCTTTTTTTTTTTGCCTGCTGGCGGTTAGCAGGCTTGCGTGGCTTGCTGTGTGGGGATGCGCGTGAAGAAAGGGCGCAGATCCAGGGGATTGGCACACAAGATGCAATGATGGAGATGTCCTGCATAAGGATATGTGTGTGATTGTTACCCCAACGTTCAGGTATTTAGGGCCATCCCGGCGGGATGGCCCCTTTTTTATCGTTTTTTGGAGTGATGCTGCGTGGTGACTGTCTGGTGCCTGTTGTGAACTGTGCACTGATGGGGCCTGTCACTGGTGAATTCACCCCATGATGGTGCAGTTTTTACCTATAAGGGATTAGTTGCCGAAGCGACTCATGTCGATCACCAGCTTGCCGACCATGCGACCCGCTTCCACCTCGGCATGAGCCCGGGCCAGGGTGACCGGGGTCAGCTCGGCCAGGGTGCGGGTGAGTGTGGTCTTGAGCACCCCTTGATCGAGGAGGGTGGCGACCCGGCCCAGCAGCTTGTGTTGCTCGATCATGTCCGGGGTCTGGAACAGGGAGCGGGTGAACATGAACTCCTGGCTGAAGGTGACGCTCTTGCTCTTGAGCAGGCCCAGATCCCAGGGCTCGCTGGATTCGGCGATGGTACAGATGTGGCCGAACGGGCGAATGAGGCTGGCCATGGCATCCCAGTGCTGCTCGGTGGCATTGGTGCAGAAGATGGCATCGAGCTGGGTGACGCCAAGGGCGGTGAGCTCTGCCTGCAGCTGGTGATGGCTCACCACCTGATGGGCCCCCATTGCCAGACACCATTCACGGCTTTCTGGCCGGGAGGCGGTGGCGATCACCTCCATGTTGGTGAGCTGGCGGGCCAGCTGGATGGCGATGGAGCCGACGCCACCGGCGCCGCCTATGATGAGCAGCTTGCCCGTGCTCTCGCGGTGAAGGCCGATGCGCTCGAACAGCGCCTCCCAGGCGGTGATGGCGGTGAGCGGCAGGGCGGCGGCTTCCGGGTCTGTCAGGCTGGTGGGGGCGAGGGCGGCGATGCGCTCATCCACCAGCTGCAATGCACTGTTGCTGCCGGGGCGGCTGATGTCGCCGGCATACCAGACTCTGTCGCCCGCCTTGAACAAGCTCACCTCGTGGCCGACGGCCACGACTTCGCCGACCGCATCCCAGCCCAGTACGCGGGGCGTGCTCTCAACCTTGGCCTTGGGAGCGCGGACTTTGGTGTCCACCGGGTTGACCGAGGTTGCCGTCACTTTCACCAGCAGATCCCGCGGACTCGGGGTCGGGTCGGGCAGATTGGCCTCGATGAAGCAGTGGGGGTGATCGCTCGGCAGATAATGGGTGAGGGCGATGGCTTTCATGGCAGTTCCTTTCAAATCGGATGGATTGGGATTGCCAGCCACTCTAGTCTGATTGATTATCCTGATTAAGATGGGTAATTGGTAAAGACTGTTTGAATATATGAACAATGTTGAACTGGAGTTGATGGGGCTGTTCGCTACCGTGGTGGAGCAGGGCAGTTTTACCGGTGCCGCCGAGGCGCTTGGCATGCCCAAGTCCTCGGTGAGCCAGAAGATCTCGCGGCTCGAAGCCCAGCTCGGGGTGCGACTGCTGCAGCGCACCACCCGCCGGCTGAGCCTGACCCCGCAGGGAGAGATCTACGTGGAGCAGTGCCGGGCGCTGCTGGCGCTGGCCCGCAGTGCCAACCTGGCGATGGCGCGGCTGCGCACCGCCCCCGCAGGCCGGGTAAGGATCACGGCGCCCGAGGCGACCGGCACCCTGCTGCTTGGCCGGATCCTGGCCGAGTTTCGTGCCCTCTACCCCGAGGTGGTGCTGGAGCTGACCCTGAGTGACGAGCAGCTGGATCTGGTGGGGGAGGGTTACGATCTGGCGTTGCGGGCGGCGCCGCTGAAAGATTCCAGCCTCATCTGCCGGCGCATCGGTCAGGTGCCGCGTCATCTGGTGGCGGCTCCCGGTTATCTGGCGACCCATGGCGCGCCGCAGCAGCTGTCTGAGCTGGGGCTCCACCCTTGTCTGGTGCACTCGGCATTGCCGGTGTGGCCACTGCAGGAGGGGGGCTGGCGGCCGCAAGGGGCCTGTATCAGCAACAGTTTGCTGGCGTTGCGGGAGCTGGCGTTGCACGAGGGGGGCATTGCCCTGTTGCCCCATCACGTTTGCCAGCAGGATCTGGCTGCGGGGCGGCTACACAAGGTGTTGCCGGATCACCCCATACCGCCCAATCCCTTCTACCTCATCTACCCGAGCCGGGAACATCTGGCACCCGCCTTGCGCTCGCTGATGGACTTCGTCGCCGAGCGGCTGCCGTTTGCCTGAGGCTACCAGTTGCTCTGGCTGGCGGACTCCTGGTTGGGCTTGAGGCTGAGCGGCACCGACTGGCGCTCCGCCAGCATGCGGATCTGCCCCTCGATCAGGCTGGCATTGGGGCCCAGCACCAGCACCAGCTGATGGTCGTTGAGCTGGATCCAGGAGAGGCAGCCCAGCCCCAGCAGACGGGACTGATCCACCAGCGCTATGTCGCGCACCCGCAGGCTGAGACGGGTCAGGCAGACGCTCATGGCCTGCAGGTTGTCCATCCCGCCCAGCACCTTGAGGTACTGGATCGCCAGCATCTGGGGATCCGAGGGGGCGACGCTTGCCAGCCGTGGATGCTCTTTTGCGATGGGCTTGCTCGGCAGGCTGAGGGGGGCGCGCTCCAGCAGTTGATAGAACAGCAGGGTATAGGCGACGAAGAAGAGGATGCCGACCGGAATGAGCCAGAAGCTGTGCTCGCCGGACTGATAGCTCAGCACCAGATCCAGCAGGCCGGCGGAGAAGTAACTGCCCACCTGGATGCCAAGGGCACTGCAGATGGCGAGCGACAGCCCGGTCAGCAGGGCGTGGGCCAGAAACAGCCAGGGGGCGGTGAAGGCGAACAGGAACTCTATGGGCTCGGTGATCCCCACCAGCGCCGAGGTGAGCGCCAGGGTGAGCAGCAGGCCCCCCTGCGGCAGGCGCTGCATGCGCTGGCGGTGCAGCCAGATGGCAAAGCAGGCGCCGGGCAGGCCGAACATTATGATGGGGTAGAGCCCGGCCACATAGCCTTCGTGCAGCGGCTGGGCGCTGGCCAGCGCCAGCAGGTTGCTCTCGCCCAGCCCCATCAGGCTGCCCAATACCTGATGCAGGCCGAGGGGGATCAGCAAGCGGTTCAGCACGCCATAGCAGAAGGCCCCCAGCGGGGTGGTGAGCAGCTCTGAGGCCAGCAGCGTGATGCCCTGTTCCAGCAGGGGCCAGAACAGGGAGAGGGGGAACGCCAGCAACAGGCAGCTGAGCGCCGAGGCGAACAGGCAGAGGAAATCCCCATTCACTCTCTGCAACCAGCCAGACAGTGTGTGCCGTTTCACCCAGGGGTAGACGATGGCCGTGGTCATGCCCGCCAGCAGGCCGCAGATCATGTCCGCATGCAGGCCGGGGGCCAGGGTGCCCAGTGCCGAACTCAGCAGCAGGAAGTTGACCGCCCCGGCCAGCGCCTGGGTACCCTCTCCCTGCCGGCTCAGGCCGAAGGCGATGGCCACCGCGTAGATGAGCGGCATCTGGCTGAACAGAGCGCGCCCCGTGAGGGAGAGCACCGCCAGATCCAGCACATCCGGCTGACCGAGCCGATAGAGCAGGGCCGCCAGCGGCAGTATGGAGACCGGCAACAACAGGGCATAGCCGAGTCGTTGCAGGGCATGAGTCAGGATCTGTCTGGCGTTCTGTACTGGCATAAGGGCGCGGCGTTTTGTGACTTGGCGCACAGTTTACCCGCAAAACACCCATTTGGGGATAGTTTTGGAACCCTTTATTAATCTATTTGTTATTGCTGTTCAAACAATCGCCGCACGCTCTGGCCGGGTGGCGGTGTCATCAGGCTGACCACCACGAAGGCGGCCAGTCCCAGCCCCAGGCTCGGCACTATGGCGTGCAGTCCGGCCAGCTTGATCCCCCACTGACTCAGCACGCCATAGCAGACGATGCCGGACACCATGCAGGCCAGGGCGCCGGGGCCGTTGGCCCGCGACCAGTAGAGGCCGAGTACCAGCGGCCACAGGAACACGGCCTGCAGTCCGCCGAAGGCGAGCAGGTTGAGCCAGATGATCATCTCGGGGGGCTGCAGCGCCGCCAGCAGCACTAGCGTGCCCAGGATCAGGGTGCAGAGTAGGGAGAGGCGGGGAATACGCACTTCCAGCTTCTCCTGCTTCGGGCTGAGGTAGTTGAGGTAGAGATCCTTGACCAGGGTCGCGGAGGCCTGGATCAGCTGGGAGTCGATGGTGGACATGATGGCCGCCATGGGCGCCGCCAGGAAGACCCCGGCCAGCCAGGGGGGCAGCACCTCCATCATCAGCGAGGGCATGATCTTGTCCGGGCTGTCCATGCCGGGCAGGATGGCGCGGCCCAGGGCGCCGGCGAGGTGCATGCCGAACATCAGCAGGGCGCTGACTACTGTGCCGATGAGGATGCCTCTGTGTAGCGCCTTGCTGTCGCGGTAGCCGAAGCAGCGCAGGGCGGAGTGGGGCAGCCCCACCACGCCGACGCAGACCAGGATCCAGAAGCTCAGCATGAAGGGCTGGGTCAGCATGTCGCCGGCCCCCTGCGGGCTCACCAGCTTGGGATCTATCACCTTGAGCTGGTGGATGAGATTGGGTAGGCCGTCGCCTGCCACCAGAATGCCCGCCAGCAGGGCGCCGGTGCCGATCAGCATGATGATCCCCTGCAGCGCATCGGTCATCACCACGGCGCGAAAGCCGCCGATCACAGTGTAGAGCAGCACGCAGCTGGCAAACAGCATCAAACCCTGCTGGTAGGAGAGGCCGGTGGCCGTCTCCAGCAGGCGGGCGCCGCCGATGAACTGCACCACCATAGTCGCGATAAAGGCGAGGATGATGGTGACCGAGCCCAGCACCACCACCGCCTTGCTCTGGTAGCGGGCCCACAGCATGTCGTTGATGGTCACCGCATTGACCCGGCGGGCTATGATGGCGAACTTCTTGCCGAGCACCCCCAGGGTGAGCCAGACGGTGGGCAGCTGGATCATCGCCAGCAGCACCCAGCCAAGGCCGATTTTGTAGGCCGCACCGGGCCCGCCGATGAAGGAGGAGGCCGAGGTGTAGGTGGCCACCAGCGTCATGGCCAGCACCAGACCGCCCATGCTGCGGTTGCCGATGAAGTACTCCTGCACGAAGTCACCGCCGGCGCGGTGGCGGCTGGCCCAGAAGCCGACTCCCAGCACCAGCACCAGATAGATGATGAGCGGCAGCATCAGCTCAAGATTCATGGGTGGACTCCTTGGCATGGGGATGAGGCGTATCGAGGGGAATATCCACAAACAGGCGATCCACCATCAGGCCGCACAGCACTATGAACAGCAGCGGCATCACCATGCAGCTGAGCAGGAACCAGAGCGGCATGTCCCAGTATTCGATCTCTTCGGGGATGAAATAGGCAGTGCCATACCAGGCAAAGAAGTAGAGCAGGGTCAGCAGCAGGCAGAGGGCTGCTTCCCGGCGAGCGAGCGCGAAACGATTCACCTTGGCCTCCGACAATTTTGAGGGGCGCAAGGATAACAAAAAAGGGCCATGTCGCCATGGCCCTTTTTCAACAGAGGCTCCTTGCGGAGCTGACTTCTATCGGAAGTCATTGTTCTGCCTTAGATCCTTACAGACCCAACTTCTTGTGCAGATAGTGGATATTGGTACCACCATGCTGGAAGTTTTCGTCCTTCATGATCTCTTTTTGCAGGGAGACGTTGGTCTTGATCCCTTCCACCACCAGCTCGTCCAGCGCCTGGCGCATGCGGGCGATGGCGACGTCACGGTTCTCGCCGTAGCAGATCAGCTTGCCGATCATGGAGTCGTAGTAAGGCGGTACCTTGTAACCGGCGTAGATGTGGGAATCCCAACGTACGCCCAGACCACCCGGCGCGTGGAAGCGCTGGATCAGGCCCGGAGACGGCATGAAGGTGGCCGGGTCTTCGGCGTTGATCCGGCATTCGATGGCATGGCCACGGATGCGGATGTCCTGCTGGGTGATCGACAGGGGCTGACCGGCGGCGATGCGCAGCTGCTCCTTGATCAGATCCACGCTGGTGACCATCTCGGTGACCGGATGCTCAACCTGGATACGGGTGTTCATCTCGATGAAATAGAACTCGCCGTTTTCGTACAGGAACTCGAAGGTCCCCGCACCGCGGTAGCCGATCTCGATACAGGCGCGCACGCAGCGCTCGCCGATGAACTTGCGCATCTCTTCGGTGATGCCGGGTGCCGGCGCCTCTTCGACCACTTTCTGGTGGCGACGCTGCATGGAGCAGTCACGCTCGCCCAGATAGAGGGCGTTGCCCTGGCCGTCTGCCAATATCTGAATTTCGATATGGCGCGGGTTTTCCAGGTACTTCTCCATGTAGACCATGTCGTTCTTGAAGAACTGGCCTGCTTCGGATTTGGTCAGGGCGATGGCGGCAGCCAGCTCGGCTTCACTGCGCACCACGCGCATGCCGCGACCACCACCGCCACCGGCGGCCTTGATGATCACCGGATAACCGATGCGCTTGGCGATGGCGGCGTTGTGCTTGGCATCGCTGTCGACGGGGCCGTCGGAGCCGGGTACGCAAGGTACGCCAGCCTTCTTCATCGCCTCGATGGCGGAGACCTTGTCACCCATCAGGCGAATGGTCTCGGCGCGCGGGCCGATGAAGATGAAGCCGGATTTCTCGACCACTTCGGCGAAATCGGCGTTCTCGGAGAGGAAGCCGTAACCCGGGTGGATGGCAACGGCACCCGTCACCTCGGCGGCGGCTATGATGGCCGGCACATTGAGGTAGGATTCACCGCTGGCAGGCTTGCCGATGCAGATGGTTTCGTCGGCCAGGAGCACATGTTTGAGCTCCCGATCGGCGGTGGAGTGAACGGCCACTGTCTTGATCCCGAGCTCTTTGCAAGCGCGCAGGATACGCAGGGCAATTTCACCGCGGTTGGCGATGACTACTTTGTCCAACATGGGTGGCAATTTCCCTTATTCGATGATGAACAGCGGCTCGTCAAATTCGACGGCCTGACCATTTTCAACCAGGATCGCTTTGATCACGCCGGCCTTGTCAGACTCGATTTGGTTCATCATTTTCATGGCTTCGACGATGCACAGGGTATCGCCGACATTGACGTGCTGACCCACTTCCGCGAACGGTTTGGCTTCCGGGCTGGAGGAGCGATAGAAGGAACCCACCATGGGGGAGCGCATCAGATGGCCACTCGGCGCGGCCGCCTCTGCGGTCGGTGCTGCGGCGCTGGCTGCCGGTGCGGCGGCAGGGGCCATGGCTGGCTGCATCATCATCTGCGGCATGGCGGTGGTCACCTGACCGGAGAAGTTACGGCTGATGCGAACGGACTCTTCACCCTCGGAGATTTCCAGTTCGGCGATGCCGGACTCTTCAACCAGTTCAATCAGCTTCTTGATTTTGCGGATATCCATTAGCATTCTCTTTCTTCTTTATCTGATCAGTGATTATCAAGCCGCGCGCAACTGATGCACGGCCGCGGTTAAAGCGAATTGGTAGCCATCGGCACCCAGCCCGCAGATCACCCCCCTGGCGACATCAGACAGATAGGAGTGATGACGGAAGGGTTCCCTGGCATGGACGTTTGACAGGTGAACCTCGATAAAGGGGATGGCCACACCCAGCAGCGCATCGCGAATGGCGACGCTGGTGTGGGTGAAGGCGGCCGGATTGATGATGATAAAATCCACCTGACCCATGGCCTGGTGAATGCGGCTGACCAACTCATGTTCGGCGTTGGATTGCAGGTGTTCCAGTGTGGCGCCGAGTTCGCTGGCGTTGTGCATCAGATCGGCAACGATCTCGTCGAGCGTCTTGCTGCCGTAGATGCCCGGTTCCCGTTTGCCCAGCAGGTTCAGGTTCGGCCCGTTGAGCAGGAGAATTCGGTGATGTTGCGACATATTGAGTACATCCTCGATGATAATGCTGCTATCTATCAGCTATCTTGTGGACTACCAGAAATCTAGCCATTTTCTGCGCAATTCGGTGTGCACTGGTACACAGATTTCGCAATTATATTGATTTCGTGAAAATTAGCAGCATTTTACTGGTCTAATCTCTACATCTGTCTGTTTTTTGAGCTTATCGGTTCGCTGTTAAGTTGCTCAGTAGCAGAGACGACAAAGCCGGCACTGGGCCGGCTTTGGAGGTGGATAAGGGGCGGGATCAGGCCGCTTCGGACTTCTCGCGAATGAGCTTGTCGACTACGCCCGGATCCGCCAGGGTGGAGATATCCCCCAGACTGTCGGTCTCGCCGGTGGCAATCTTGCACTGCATTATGGAGCGCATGATCAAGCCGCCTCTGACTTTTCGCGGATAAGCTTGTCGACCACACCGGGATCCGCCAGGGTGGAGATATCCCCCAGGCTGTCGGTCTCGCCGGTGGCAATCTTGCGCAATATACGGCGCATGATCTTGCCGGAACGGGTCTTGGGCAGCCCCTCGGCCCAGTGGATCACATCCGGGGTGGCGATGGCACCAATCTCCTTGCGCACCCACTCCTTCACCTCTTTATGCAGCTCGCGGCTCGGCTCTTCCCCGGCGATCAGGGTGACATAGGCGTAGATGCCCTGGCCCTTGATCTCGTGGGGCACACCCACCACGGCCGCTTCGGCAACCTTGGGATGGGAGACCAGCGCAGATTCAATTTCGGCTGTGCCCATGCGGTGGCCCGAGACGTTCAGTACATCATCCACCCGCCCGGTGATCCAGTAGTAACCATCCTCGTCGCGACGGGCGCCGTCGCCGGTGAAGTAGCGGCCCGGGAAGGTGGAGAAGTAGGTCTGCTCGAAGCGCTCGTGATCGCCGAATACTGTGCGCATCTGACCCGGCCAGGAGTCGGTGATCACCAGGTTGCCCTCGGTGGCCCCCTCCAGTGGCTCGCCCATGTTGTCCACCAGCGCCGGCTGCACGCCGAAGAAGGGACGGGTGGCCGAGCCTGGCTTGAGATCGGTGACGCCGGGCAGCGGGCTGATGAGGATGCCGCCGGTTTCGGTCTGCCACCAGGTATCGACTATGGGGCAGCGCTCCTCGCCTATGGTGCGGTAGTACCACTCCCAGGCTTCCGGGTTGATGGGCTCACCCACGGAACCCATGATGCGCAGGCTCGAACGCGAGGTGCCCTCGACCGCATCACGCCCCTTGGCCATCAGGGCGCGGATCGCGGTCGGTGCCGTGTAGAGGATGCTGACCTGGTGCTTGTCCACCACCTGGCTCATGCGGTTGGTGGCCGGGTAGTTGGGCACCCCTTCGAACATGATGGTGGTGGCGCCGTTGGCGAGCGGCCCGTAGACCAGATAGGAGTGACCCGTGACCCAGCCCACATCGGCGGTACACCAGTAGATGTCCTCCTCGTGGTAGTCGAAGATGTACTTGAAGGTGAGGGTGGCATAGACCAGATAGCCGCCCGTGGTGTGCAGCACGCCCTTGGGCTTGCCGGTGGAACCCGAGGTGTAGAGGACGAACAGGGGATCCTCGGCACCCATGGCCTCGGGCGGGCAGTCGGCGCTGACGGTCGCGATGGCTTCGTGCCACCAGATGTCCCTGTGGCTGTGCCAGGCGACCTTGCCGCCGGTGCGCTTGAGCACTATCACCTTGCTGACCTGGGTATCCGGGTTGGTGAGCGCTTCATCCACGTTCTTCTTGAGCGGGACAGGGCGGCCGCCGCGCAGCCCCTCATCGGCCGTGATGACGATGGAGGAGCCGGAGTCTATGATGCGACCGGCCAGGGCCTCCGGCGAGAAGCCGCCGAAGACTATGCTGTGCACGGCGCCGATGCGGGTACAGGCCAGCATGGCGATGGCCGCTTCCGGCACCATGGGCATGTAGAGGCAGACCACGTCACCCCGATGCACACCTTGTGCTTTCAATACGTTGGCAAACTTGCACACCTCGGCGTGCAGCTCGCGGTAGGTCAGCTTGCGATCTTCGGCCGGGTTGTCCCCTTCCCAGATGATGGCGACCTTGTCACCGCGCTGTGCCAGATGGCGATCCAGGCAGTTGGCCGAGACGTTGAGCAGGCCATCTTCATACCACTTGATGGAGACGTGACCCGGGTCGTAGGAGGTGTTCTTGACCTTGGTATAGGGCTTGATCCAGTCGAGGATTTTTCCCTGCTCACCCCAGAAGGCATCCGGATCCTGCACCGAGGCCTGGTACATGGCCTCATAGCCTGCCTTGTCCAACAGGGCGCCCTTGCTGATGTGGGCCTTGACCGGGTAGACCTTGCTCTCGCTCATCTGTCACTCCTTTGAATACATTCTCGTAATGATTAGATAACAACTTATACCTTTGGCGAGGGAGGGCAATTAGACTTTTGGATAGGTGGAAACATCCGCTTACAGCGCCATGAGTGACAATTCATCGGTGATTGAGTAAAAACATCGGCTTTATCGATGGAGATAGCCATGCTGTCCTTGTTCCTTTGCACCTCTCTCTGGCAGTTCGATGCCCCCCCGCTTGCCGATGACGCCGCACTGGCGGCTCCCCAGCCTAAAGAGTTTGCCGTGACCCGCGAACAGACGGGCTCGCCGGCGGTGCGGGAGCGTGTCGCCGAGCAGATGGGGAGTGCATTTCTGGCCCGCAAACCGCCGGTGTCCGTCACCCTCGAAGAGAAAAAGTCGCCCTATCCACAGAATTCGCTGCTAGCAGACTCGCCCCAGGGCCAGAGTGAGGGATGGGGTGCCCGATTGACGTTCAGCGAGTGAGTTGTTTATCTGTCATCGAGCATTTGTTGCCACACCCGTTTCAGCACCAGACTCCCTTCTGGGGAGCCAGCTGCGCCGCCAGATGGGGTTCGGTCAAGGGGTGGCTGAACAGATAGCCCTGTCCCTCCTGGCAGTGCAAGGATTGCAGAAACTGGCGCTGAGCCTGGGTTTCTATCCCCTCGGCGGTGACTGCCATGTTCAGGCTGTCGGCCAGGTTGATGATGGTGCGGCACAGCTCCCGGCTGTGCTTGTCATCCGGCAGGGCCTGCACGAAGGTGCGGTCTATCTTGATGCGATCGATGGGCAGGCTTTTCAGCAGGCTCAGGGATGAGAAGCCGGTCCCGAAGTCGTCGATGGCGATCTGCACCCCCAGCGCCTTCAGGCGGGTGAACAGCAAAAGGCTCTGATCGACCCGCTGTATGATGCTCTCAGTGACCTCTATCTCCAGCCGCTCAGGCGGGAAACCTGTCTCCGCCAGAATGGCGGCGACCCGCTCCACATAGCCAAGGGATCGCATCTCCCGCACCGAGACATTGACCGAGAGCCGTGGCACCGACAGCCCGGCCGCCAGCCACGTCTGCCCTTGCTGACAGGCGGTGCGCATCACCCACTCCCCAATCTGCTCTATCAGACCGCACTCCTCGGCCACCGGGATGAAGCGGGCGGGGGCTATCATGCCCTCGTCGGGATGCTGCCAGCGCAGCAGGGCCTCCAGCCCGCTCAGGCGGTTGCTGGTCAGATCCGTCATGGGCTGGTACAGGATGCAGAGCTGATGCTGTTCTATGGCCTTGATCAGTCCCTGCTCCATGCTCATGCGTTCACGGATCTGCTCGGCCATGCCGGGGGTGTAGAACAGATAGCCGTTGCGGCCCTGACTCTTGGCCTCGTACATGGCGTTGTCGGCGGCGCTGACCAGGGCATCCGGGTTCTGGGCGTGTTCCGGGTAGAAGGCTATGCCTATGCTGGCGGAGACGGCAACCTGCTCGTGCGCCAGCTCGACCGGCTCGCGCAGGCGGGCCAGCAGCTGTTCGGCGAGCCGCTCCAGCTCTTCTGGCTGCTCGAAATAGGGGATCAGCACCAGGAATTCATCCCCACCGAGCCGGGTGGCCACATCGTTGTGACGCAGGCAGAGGCGGATGCGTTCGGCCAGCAGCTTGAGCAGCTGATCCCCCGCCCTGTGGCCCAGGTTGTCATTGATCAGCTTGAAGCCGTCCAGGTCGATGAACAGCAGGGCTAGCCGCTGCCGGTTGAGCTGGGCTGTCTTGAGTTCCAGTTCGAGCCGCTCCTGCAGCAGGTTGCGGTTACCGAGCTCGGTCAGGGGATCGTGATAGGCGAGGTGATTGAGCTGTGCCTCGGCCTTGCGGATGGCGCTGATGTCGGAGAAGGCGATCACGTAGTGGGTGGTGTTGTGGCGGCTGTCGTAGACGGCGCTGACGTGCTGCCAGGAGGTGAAGTAGCCGCCATCCTTGCGCAGGCACATCATCTCCCCGTGCCAGGCATGACTGCCGGGCAGCAGGGTATGCCAGGGGTAGTCGATGTCGGTATGGCGGCGCGGATGCATGATGGATTCCGGCGACTTGCCCACTATCTCGTCCGCTTCATATTGGGTCATGTTGCAGAAGGCCGGGTTGACCGAGATGATCTGGCGCTGGCCATCCATGATGATGATGCCCTCGGCCGTGGTTTCGAATACCACATTGGCCTGGCGCAGCCGGTCCTCCTGAATGCAGCGATCGGTCGCATCGTGGAGTACCCCCATGATGCGACGCCCCAGACTGTCGGTGGCCGCCACGTGATCGGCGTGGAGATCGACCCAGCCCCGCACCTGATCGGGCCCCAGGTAGCTCAGGGTCAGGTGAAGGGGGGCCGTGCCCTTGAGTGCCGATCTGAGTTGCTCCCCCGATACCGGGTCGAAGCGCTTGATGAACTGATCCATTCCTCCCTGAAACTGATTGGCTTGCGTGCCGAGCAGGCGCTCGACCTGGCCATCAAATTGCAGCCGATCCTCTGCCACATGCCACTCCCAGACCCCGACCTGGCCGGCGCTCATGGCCAGTTGCAGCCGTTGCTGTGCCTCGACCTGCTCGGTCACATCCCGCACTATGGTCAGGATGCCGTCAGGCGTGCCCTGCTCATCCCGCATGGGGCTGTAAATGGCCTGCCAGTGCCGCTGCTGGCCCTGATGCGCCGCCGTCTGGCCGCTCAGGCTCAGCTCCACCTGGGGGACACCGCTGCTGATGATCTGCTGGAACAGGGGTTCCAGTACAGGCGCCAGCGTCGGCACTATCTCACGCAGGTATTTGCCGTAATGATCCTCCCGGGAGAGGCCGTTGATATCGGCGAGGGTCTGATTGACGCTGCGGCAGCGAAATTGGCGGTCGAATACGCCTATGCCAAACGGCGCCAGCTCGAACAGTTGCTGCAGCTCGTTTGGATTCAGCTGACCCGGTATCGGCGGATCAGGCATGGATTCGGATGTCTCTTCACGCATGACGGCTCCTGAATTGACTTTATTGTCATTTAAGGTGTTGTCAGTATGGCATGAAGCGCTTTGGAGGGAAGAGAGGGGGCTGCATTTGCCCCCTATCTGGTGCCTGACCCGTTCAGGGGTTGGCTTGTCAAAGGTGCCGTGGTGGGGGCGCTACCAGCTGAAGCGATAGCTCAGGGTCAGGTACACCACAGGCTGCCAGTCGTGCTCCTTGATCAGCCACTGCTTGGCCCCGAGCTCGGTGCCAAGCCGCCACTGCTGCCAGGCCCAGCTGCGCTCCAGCGTGAGCCCCCAGTCCCGCCAACCCGCATCGGCATCATAGGCTGCCATGTGCGCCTGACTGCCCCGGGTCAGCCAGAGGTTGAGGGAGAGGGCTGCCGGCAGCGGCAGGCTGTGCTCCATATACCAGATCTGGCCATAGCGGCCGGTGACATCATAGAGCTGGCCCAGGGTCAGCTGATGATCCTCGTCCAGCTGCCAGCCGAGGCGCCAGAGCGCGCTGAAGCGAGTACGATCGACCACCTGCATGGGAGCGACGCCGACCGCAAAGAAGCTCTTTTTATATAGCGGCAAGGCCAGCCCGGCGCTCTGGCCATCGGCGAAGAGCAGGCCGACCTGGGTCTCCCGTTCATAGGCGAGCCAGAACTGCATGCTGGCGTCGGTGCTGACCCCCGCCTGATTGCTGCCAAGCTGCCACTGGCCGCCCACTTGCCACTGGTTGTCCGGCTCCTTGGCTGACAGGGGCAACGCCAGGGCAAGGGCCAGCAGCAGCCAGCGATGACTACTTGCCATAGAGCCGCACCCAGTCTCTGTCCTGATGCATGCCCATCAGGTGGCAGATGATGCCGGAGCGCTGGAAGGCGTAGATGAGCAGCACGCTGGTGGCGCTGAGTGCCATGATGAGGCCGAAGCTGTTGGGCAATATGGTGCCCTGGCGCGCAGTCCACCACAGCAGCAAGGGGCCCCACAGGTGCACGAAGATGCTCTTGTGGAAGATGAAGACGGTCAGCGAATACATGCCGATCCAGTTGAGCGGGCGCCAGCACAGGCGGATGTTGCGCTGATGCAGCCAGAGCACGACCCCGATCACCAGAAACTCCATGCCCCAGATCCCGGCGCGGCCCGTCATGTCCATCGCCAGCTCATGCTCGTTGGCGTAGATGTCGTTGAGCTCGACTGAACTGCTCTCGCCAAACACCAGGTAAACGGCGAGGGCTATGAGGGAGAGGGTGAGCACCAGGCTGTTGAGGCGATCCCGCCATTGGGGGCGCTGATGCCAGCACCAGCCATACAGGAAGCCGAAGCAGCCGCTGGCCATGAAGAGATCGAGGCGGGCATCCAGCTCGTAGTCGGGGTGCACATGCAGCTTCATCCAGCCGTCGATGTGGCCGAGCAGGGTCTGCACGCCGAGTTGATCCAGCAGCAGGCTGAGCAGGGTCAGCAGCAGCATGCCGCGAATGCCGAACCAGGCGTAGACCAGCGAGAAGAGCGCCAGCAGGCACATCCACAGCATGACCGGATAGAAGGAGATGGCCTCGCCGAAGTTGGGGGCTATGACCAGTCCTTCGACATAGAGCACCAGAATGATGCTGGCAAACAGCACCAGCTTGCCGCCCAGCTGCGGTCTGAAGCTGGCCTGATCGCGACGGCTCAGGTTGAAGGCCGCCAGGGCCAGGTAGATCTGGCTCACCCAGGGAATGAGCCAGGCCGAGACCTGGGCCGTGGTGTGATCCATGGGCAGCAGATGGCCGGCCATGGCCTTGTGCGACAGATAGAAGCTGTCCCACAGGGCCTGTTCCCGGGTGAAGAAGTCGATGTACCAGTAGTTGAGGTAGCCGGTGTAGTGCTCGAAGACGGCCATGAAGATGACGAGCCCTCGCAACAGGTCGAGACCCGTGATGCGTGCGTCCTGTGGAGGCATGGGGTTGCTCCTGTATCGGTGGGAAAAGGAGCGGCACTATAACGGTTGCAACAAAACTGAATGGGAGCTGAATGTAAGCGGATGTTACCGGCTGTGGTTGCGTCAGCCCCGCGATAACGGGGTATCTGCGGATCCGGCTGTCATGATTTGTAATACTTTTGGCGCTTTTTCAGCCCTTTTGGCGGCCGAATGCCTGAATGCCGCGCGCCAGTACCAGCAGGCCGAGCACCTGAAAGGGCAGGGAGAGGGCAAGTAACAAGAGCCAGTGGGCCTCGCTGCCGCTGGCATTGATAAAACCTATCCAGGCGGCCAGCAGGGTGAGCATGCCGGCTATCTGAAAGCGGCGGCGCAGTACCACCTCCACCCCCAGGTTGGCGAGGTAGAGGGTCAGCAATATGCCGCCAAAGCCGGTGAGCTGTGCCGTACCATACAAGTCTCTGTCCGGATGGAACAGCAGGCTGAAGAGCGGCGTCAGACCCTGATCCTGCGGGATCAGGGTCAGCAGCCAGCAGGCGATCAGCAACAGGGCGGTTTTCATCGACTCAGTCGGCGGAAGGGGCCGGTTTGACCAGGCTGAGGTAGTTGGCATCCATGGTGAGGAATACCCCCAGCAGGCGGGCGCTGGCGCCATAGAAGCCGAATGGATCGGCGGCGCGGCAGGCGGCCTCGAAATGGGGGAACCAGACCAGCAGATGAGTGTGCAGCAACTCTTCCTGCTCGCCGAGCCACAGCTCACGCTGATCGGCACTGGTGGCTTCGGCGGCGCGTATGATGAGATTGCCCATCAGATCCAGTTCGACTCCCAGATGATCGACCGGCTGCGGGTACTTGGCGCTGACGTCGATGGCGAGCCGTGCCAGCCGTTGCTGCATGCGTAGCAGGGATGCGGCCGTCAGATGGGCGGATTCATAAGGCTGAACGGCCGGGTCGGCCAGAAACAGCGCCTTGAAATCGGCTGCCAGGGCTCGGGCCCGATCCGGGCGCACCAGCAGGCGGGCTATGGCCTCGTTGAGCTCGGCGACGGCCGGGCGCATGGGATCCAGCGTGGAGAGGCTCTTCAGGAAGCTTCGCACATCGTAGCTGTCGTATTCGGCGATCTGTTCATCGCTGAGCTGGGCGCTAAACAGGGTGGCAAACCACCAGTACAGTTCGGCCCGACGTTCGCTAGTGGCCAGAAATTCCTGCATTTTTCCTCCGTGGATGGCAAGCGGGAAACAGAGTGAGCCCGATTCTAACGGCTTTGGCAGAAAAGTTAACCCATAGGTGACAATTCACCGAACAGGCCAGCAAAAACGCCGCCGGAGGCGACGTTTTCAGGGCATGTCGGCGACGGCGTCAGGGGGTGGGGCGGGCCTCGAACTGCGGCAGCGCATCACAGATCTCGTGCCAGGGGGCCTTGGATCCAACGAAGATGTGGAAGCCGGGTCGCTGGGTCGGCGCCTCGTTGAGGATGCCGAGGCGCAGGTTCAGCTTGCCGCTGCTGCGCTTCTCGCTGAACAGGCTGGAGCCGCAGTGGCGGCAGAAGGCGAGGCGGGTCTCGGGGGATTTCTGAAAGCGGCTGATGGCCTCTTCACCACGGGTGACAGTGACCTTGTCACCGTCCAGTCCGCCGACCGGGGCGTAATCGGCACCGGAGAACTTGCGGCACTCGGAGCAGTGGCAGTTGCCCAGGTAGTCGAACCGGTCGGGCAGGCTCAGGGCCACGGCGCCACACAGGCAGCTGGCGGTCAATTGTTTCATCTTGCGGTTCCTTGGCTGATGATTCAGCGCTCTTCGCGGTAGAGCGCCTGCTTGCAACGGGTGCAGATATGCTGGCGCCGGAAGTCGGTCTGATGCAGCAGGCCGACGTCCAGTTGCTCATGATGGCCGCAATGAATGCAGAAGATGATATCGCCATCGATGGCCTCCGGATGGGCGGCCAGATACTGCTCCCGGGTGGGCAAGGCCTCCCACTGGTGGGTAAAGGGGCTCTTGCGACTGCCGGTATAGTAGACCCAATAGAAAACAGCGAATACCGATATGATCAGAAAAAGCATCAGGTTATCCATCATGGCGTACTCCCGTATAGAGCCGGTGCAGAGAAGGAAGAGAGAGGCGGAAGTGGGTCGGGAACATGGCGTTGCAATGGGGCGGCCGGCGGCGGCTGGGCGGCTCAGTCAGGCGGTCGTCGCCACCAACCCAGGGTCGGCAGGTGTGCTGGCGGAGGGGGCGCGCCAGGGGAAGGTGCAGATCCAGATCCATCGGGAGCAGGGTGAGGGCCTTGCTCGGCATTGTTAGCCTCCATCTTGGCTGGGCAACCACTGTGCCCCGCAAAGATGTTATCTGTTAGTAAACGCTATATCCATGATCCGGCTCTGGTTTTTGCTGTTTGTTGGCTGTGCTTGCGGCGGCTTGCTGCGCTGTGGAGGAGTGAACAGCAGGGAAGGATGCATGGGAAAGAGGGCCTTGACCGGCCCCCGCTCGGGAGACTGGGCAACTGACGCTGGCTTGGATACTTGCGACACATTTTACATTTTTTAAACAAATTTTTGGGTGGTTGGACTGTCTCTTTGATCTCGCTCACGTTACAATGCCGCTGCCCACTTCACCTAACGCGCAAACGATTTTCAGGAGAGAAACGGATGTTGAAACGTGACATGACCATCGCAGGCTATGATCCCCAGCTGTGGCAGGCCATCACAGACGAGACCCGTCGTCAGGAAGAGCATATCGAGCTGATCGCGTCTGAGAACTACACCAGCCCCCGCGTCATGGAAGCCCAGGGCTCCCAGTTGACCAACAAGTACGCCGAAGGCTATCCGGCCAAGCGCTACTACGGTGGTTGCGAGTACGTCGACGTGGTCGAAACCCTGGCCATCGAGCGCGCCAAGGAACTGTTTGGTGCCACCTATGCCAACGTGCAGCCGCACTCCGGCTCCCAGGCCAACAGCGCCGTCTACATGGCCCTGCTGCAGCCGGGCGATACCGTGCTGGGCATGAACCTGGCCCACGGTGGTCACCTGACCCACGGCTCACCGGTGAACTTCTCCGGCAAGCTGTACAACATCATTCCTTACGGCATCGATGAGTCCGGCAAGATCGACTATGACGAGATGGAACGTCTGGCGGTCGAGCATAAGCCGAAGATGATGATAGGTGGCTTCTCCGCCTACTCAGGTGTGGTTGACTGGGCGCGCATGCGCGAAATCGCCGATAAGATCGGTGCCTGGCTGTTCGTCGATATGGCGCACGTGGCCGGTCTGATTGCCGCTGGCGTCTACCCGAACCCTGTGCCTCACGCCCACGTGGTCACCTCCACCACCCACAAGACCCTGGCCGGTCCCCGTGGTGGCCTGATCCTCTCCGCCGCCGACGACGAAGAGCTCTACAAGAAGCTGAACTCCGCCGTCTTCCCGGGCGGCCAGGGTGGCCCGCTGATGCACGTCATCGCCGGTAAAGCCGTGGCGTTCAAGGAAGCGCTTGAGCCCGAGTTCAAGACCTATCAGGCTCAGGTAGTGAAAAACGCCAAGGCCATGGCGGCCACCTTCATCGAGCGTGGTTACAAGATCGTCTCCGGCGGTACCGACAACCATCTGATGCTGGTTGACCTGATCGGCCGCGAGCTGACCGGTAAAGAAGCCGATGCCGCCCTTGGCAAGGCCAACATCACGGTCAACAAGAACTCGGTGCCGAACGACCCGCGCTCTCCCTTCGTCACCTCGGGTGTGCGGATCGGTACTCCGGCCATCACCCGCCGTGGTTTCAAGGAAGCCGAGTCCATCCAGCTGACCAACTGGATCTGCGACGTGCTGGACAACCATGACAACGATGCCGTGCTGGCCACAGTGCGCGAGCAGGTACTGGATATCTGCCGTCGTTTCCCGGTTTATGCCTGATACGCCAGAGACTCTGGTATAAAAACAATGCCACCCCAGGGTGGCATTGTTGTTTCTGCTCCGGCCTTGCCATAGGGCTGTACTCATTCGACCGACAGAGGAGGCACCATGCCAAATCAGACCGCGATCAGTGATGAGGAACTCATCTCTGCCATCCGTGCCCAGTACCATTTTCGCGATAGCCCCGAGGGCCTGCTGGCATGGGATGTGCGCCGTCTGGTGCGGCTGAGCCGCGGGCTGCCGGTGCAAGCTGTGCCGCTCTCGCAGATCGCGGAGCTCGATAGGGATCACTGGTACGGGCATGGGAACATCCGGCCCACGGTGCGCAGCATAGTCGAGCACTGTCAGCTGATGCTGGCCGCCGACCTCGCCTATCCCATCATTCTGGACAGTGCGGGCAGGGTCATGGATGGCATGCACAGGGTGAGCAAGGCGCTGATGCAGGGCCACACCCATATCGATGCGGTGCAGTTCGAGCAAGACCCTGCGCCCGACCATGTGGACTGCGACCCCGACGCCTTGCCCTATGACGATTGAGCCTCAGGTCGACCGAATGGCGCCATACGGACCTTTTTACACCATTTTTTAGCAGGAGAAAGCGTGATGAAGCGAGTGCTGGAGATCCGGAGCTATCGGCTCAAGGCCGGGAGCCGTGCGGCTTTTCATCGGCTGGTTACCGAGCAGAGCCTGCCCTTGCACCTTGCCTGGGGGATGGATGTGGTGAGCCATGGCCCCTCCTTGCATGATCCGGACGCCTATTTTCTGATGCGGGCCTACGATGACCTTGAGCATCTGAACCGCTCCCAGGCGGCATTCTATGGGACCGAGGCCTGGCAAACAGGCCCGAGAGAGGCCATCGTTGCGCTGATCGAGGGGGATGCAAATACTGTGCTCTGGTTGCCAGGCGAGGCCATAGAGGCGCTGCGCACTGGCTGAGACGGCCAAGGCGCAGCTGCGGTGACATATTGTTTTTCTGGGCTTTTACCGGCTTTGGATGGCCGTGCTACACTGGCCGACCAAGATCCTGACCCCGCGGGGCAGGTGCCTTTTCAGTTAACGCCGGAGGTCAGATGCATTGCCCTTTCTGTAGTGCCGTTGATACCAAGGTGATCGATTCCCGTCTGGTGGCAGAAGGCCATCAGGTGCGCCGCCGTCGTGAGTGTCTGCTCTGTCACGAGCGCTTCACTACCTTCGAGATGGCCGAGCTGGTGATGCCCCGCGTCATCAAGTCCAACGGCTCCCGTGAACCCTTCAACGAAGACAAGCTGCGTGCCGGCATACTGCGGGCACTGGAGAAGCGGCCGGTGAGCATGGAGGCCATCGAGAAGGGGGTCAATCACATCAAGTCCCGCCTGCGGGCCACAGGTGAGCGCGAAGTCGCCTCCCAGCTGGTGGGCAACCTGGTGATGGATGAGCTCAAGGGCCTGGACAAGGTCGCCTATATCCGCTTCGCCTCCGTCTATCGCAGCTTCGAAGACATTCGTGAATTTGGCGAAGAGATCGCCAAGCTGGAGAAGTAACGCAGTCGGGTGGGCAAGCTGATATCTGCTTCGTTTCCCCCTATCGCGGCGTCGAAGAGATTCGCCTTGTTTATGGCAAGAAGCGGCGAAGAGATTACGAAGTTGGAGAAACAAGCTTTCTCAACGTCCGATCTCGCTGCGCTAATCGAACCTGCAACGCCCATTTTCTCGCTTTGAACGGGAGCTCAGATGTTTAGTCAAGATGATTACCAATGGATGAGTCGGGCCCTCGAACTGGCCCGCCGCGGCCGCTATACCACGGCGCCCAACCCTTGCGTCGGTGCCGTGCTGGTGAAAGCCGGCGTTGTGGTCGGTGAGGGCTGGCACAAGCGTGCCGGCGAACCCCATGCCGAGGTCTATGCCCTGCATGCCGCCGGTGAACAGGCCCGTGGCGCCACCGCTTATGTGACCCTGGAACCCTGTTCCCACTATGGCCGTACCCCGCCCTGCGCCGAGGCGCTGATCAAGGCCGGGGTGACCCGGGTGGTGGCCGCCATGGTCGATCCCAATCCAGAGGTGGGTGGACGCGGGCTGCGCATGTTGTCTGAGGCCGGCATCAAGACTGACTTCGGCCTGCTCAGCGCCGAGGCCGAGGCACTCAATCCGGGCTTCTTCAAGCGGATGCGCACCGCTTTCCCACAGGTGACTGTCAAGCTCGGCGCCAGCCTGGATGGTCGCACCGCCATGGCAAGCGGCGAGAGCCAGTGGATAACGGGGCCCCTGGCCCGTGCCGATGTGCAGCGACTGCGGGCCCGTCACGACGCCGTGCTCTCCAGCGCCGAAACCGTGCTGGCCGATGGCGCCTCCCTGACCGTGCGCTGGGACGAGCTGCCCCCCTCGGTCAAGGCCAGCTACCCCAAAGAGACGTTGCGCCAGCCGCTGCGGGTCATAGTCGACTCGCAAAACCGGCTCACCCCGGACCTGCCCCTGTTCCAGAGCACAGGCCCTGTCTTGCTGGCTCGCCACAAGGCTGCCGGCGACTGGCCGGCTTGGGTGCAGCAACTGGAGCTGCCGCTGCTGGATGGCAAGCTGGATCTGGTCAGCCTCTTCATGCTGCTGGCCAAGCAGCACATCAACTCGGTGCTGGTGGAGGCGGGGCCGCGGCTGTGTGGCGCCCTGCTGAACAAGGGGCTGGTGGATGAGCTGGTGCTCTACCAGGCGCCCAGACTGATGGGGGATGAGGGGCGTGGCCTGTTCCATCTGCCCGAACTCACCCGGCTGTTCCAGGCACCCAAGCTCAACGTCAAGGATGTGCGGCTGGTGGGGCAGGACATTCGCATCACGGCGAAAATAGCCTGACTTTTCAATGTTTATCTGGGGCCTGCCCGGCCCCGTCATCAGCAAGGTGATCTGCATGTTTACCGGAATTATCGAAGCTGTGGGCACCCTGGCCGAGCTGCGTCGCCAGGGTGAAGACATGGTTCTCACCGTCCAGGCCCCGACCCTGGATTTCAGTGACGTCAAACTGGGTGACTCCATCGCCACCAACGGTGTCTGCCTGACTGTGATTGGCCTTGGCGACCAGCGCTACAGCGCCGACGTGTCGCTGGAGACCCTGTCGTGCACCGGCTTTGCCACGGCCAAGGTTGGCGATCCCGTCAATCTGGAGAAGGCGCTGATGCCCAGCTCCCGCTTGGGCGGCCATCTGGTCTCCGGTCATGTGGACGGAGTGGGGGAGGTGAAGAGCAAGTCCAGCAGCGGCCGCGCCATCGAATACTGGATCAAGGCGCCAGGGTCGCTCTCCCGCTACATAGCAGAGAAGGGCTCGATCGCGGTGGACGGCATCAGCCTGACGGTCAACGCCGTGCAGGGGGACTTGTTCCGCCTCACCATAGTGCCCCACACGGCGCAGGAGACTACCATAGCCCGCTGGAAACCGGGCCATAGCGTGAATCTCGAGGTGGATCAGATAGCCCGCTATCTGGAGCGACTGATGCAAGGCAAGGCCCATGACAGCTCGTCATCGACCCTGACGCTGGAAAAGCTGGCCCGGTCCGGCTTCCTGTAACGGCCGATGCCGCGGGAAAAACGCTTTTCTGTGATCCCGCTCCGATTGAAATGGGGCCTTGTGCCCCCATCTAGAGCAGAATAATCCCGTATCAAGTCGAGCCGGCAGGCTCAATCCCCCAAGCATGTTGATGGAGTAACCCATGGCGCTGAGCACAACCCAGGAAATCATTGCCGATATCAAGGCTGGCAAGATGGTGATCCTGATGGATGACGAAGACAGGGAGAACGAAGGGGACCTCATCATGGCCGCCTCCTGTGTCCGCCCGGAGGATATCAACTTCATGGCCCGCTATGGCCGTGGTCTCATCTGCCTGACCCTGACCCGGGATCGCTGCAAGCAGCTGGCGCTGCCGCTGATGGTTGATCGCAACAATGCCCAGTTCTCCACCGCCTTCACCGTCACCATAGAAGCGGCAGAAGGGGTGACCACAGGCATCTCGGCTGCCGATCGCGCCGTCACGGTACAGGCTGCGGTGGCGCCCAATGCCAAGGCCGCCGATCTGGTGCAGCCGGGCCACATATTCCCGCTGATGGCGCAGGATGGCGGCGTGCTGACCCGTGCCGGTCACACCGAAGCGGGCTGCGATCTGGCCCGGCTGGCGGGCTACGAGGCGGCCTCCGTCATCGTCGAGATCCTCAACGAGGATGGCACCATGGCGCGCCGTCCTGACTTGGAGATCTTCGCCGAGCAGCACGGCATCAAGCTTGGCACCATTGCCGACCTTATCGAATACCGCAACCAGCACGAGACCACGGTCGAGAAGGTGGCCGAGTGCAAGCTGCCTACCGAATACGGCGAGTTCGACCTCATCACCTTCCGCGACACCATAGACAACCAGGTGCACTTTGCTCTGAAGAAAGGCGAAGTACAGGCCGAGCAGCCGACCCTGGTGCGGGTCCATCTGCACGACGTGCTGAGCGATCTGCTGCTGACCGACCGTCACGCCGCCCGCAGCTGGCCGTTGCCCAAATCCATGGCCCGCATCGCCCAGGAAGGTGGCGTGCTGGTGATCCTGGGGGCCGAGGCCCACGGCGAGGAGTTGCTGGCCAGGGTCAAGGGCTTTGAAGCTGCCGACAAGGGGCTGCAACCGGAAGGGGCCAAGTGGCAGGGCACCTCGCGCCGGGTCGGCGTGGGCTCCCAGATCCTCAAGACACTGGGGGTCGGCAAGATGCGGCTGTTGAGCTCCCCCAAGAAGTATCACGCCCTCGGTGGTTTCGGCCTGGAAGTGGTGGAATACGTGGGCGAATAAGCGCGTCGTTCGAATGACATTGAGATCATGGCCGCCCGTTGCGGCCATGGTTTTTGTCGTGGGTCTGTTGTGCTAGAATGTGCGCACTTTTGACTCCGGCCCCTTTTGATTGCACAGATACAGGATTTCCAATGAAGGTTATCGAAGGAAATATCGCCGCTCCTGAGGCGCGCGTTGCTATTGTCGTTGCCCGTTTCAACAGCTTCATCAACGAAAGCCTGGTGGACGGTGCTGTGGACGTGCTGAAGCGTCAAGGCCAGATCCAGGACAGCAATCTGACCCTGGTGCGCGTGCCGGGCGCCGTCGAAATCCCCCTGGCAGCCAAGAAGCTGGCCAAGAGTGGTCAATACGACGCCATAGTCGCGCTGGGCACCGTCATCCGTGGTGGCACCTACCACTTCGAGCTGGTGGCGAGCGAGAACGGCAAGGGCCTGGCCCAGGTAATGATGGAATATGAAATTCCGGTTGCCTTCGGCGTACTGACCACAGAAAACATTGAACAAGCCATCGAGCGCGCCGGTACCAAGGCGGGTAACAAGGGTGCAGAGGCTGCACTGAGCGCGCTCGAAATGATCAACGTCCTGAAACAGCTGGACGTGTAACGAGGAGAAGTACATTGAAACCGTCCGAGCGCCGTAAAGCCCGCCATTGCGCCACCCAGGCCATCTACCAGTGGCAGATGACCAGGGCCAACGTGGGCGACATCGAAGAGCAGTTCAAGATAGATCAGGACACCAAGGGTGTGGACCTGAACTATTTCCGAGATCTGCTGTTCGGGGTAGCCCTCCACTGCAACGAGCTGGACAAGGTGTTTTCCCCTTTCCTCTCCCGTCCGCTGGAAGAAGTGGACATGGTGGACAAGGCGATCCTGCGTCTGGCGACCTATGAGCTGACCCGTCGTGATGATGTGCCGCCGCGTGTGGTGATCAACGAAGCGATCGAGTTGGCCAAGGCCTTTGCTGCCGATGACAGCCACAAGTTTGTCAACGGTGTACTGGACAAGGTGATCAAGACGCTGGCCAAGCGTTGATCCTGCTGTCCGTCAGCATTAAGAGAGGAGCCAGCCTAACCGCTGGCTTTTTACTGTATGGGTGAATTTGAGCTGATTGATAAGTACTTCAAGGTCCCCCACGCCCGCAAGGACGTGGTGATGGGCCCTGGAGATGACTGCGCCCTGTTGACCTTGCCGGCCGATACTCAGCTGGCGGTGAGCACGGATACCCTGGTGAGCGGCGTCCACTTCTTCCCCGACATGGATCCGGTGGATCTCGGCTACAAGGCGCTGGCGGTCAATTTGTCCGACCTTGCCGCCATGGGCGCCGAGCCGCGCTGGGTGTCGCTGGCACTGACGCTGCCTGCCATCAACGAACCCTGGGTCGCCGGCTTTGCCGAAGGCTTTCTCGAACTGGCCGAATACTACAACGTGGCGCTGGTGGGTGGGGACATGACCCGCGGCCCGCTCTCCATCACTGTCTCGGTGAAGGGATCCGTCCCCGCCGGTCGCGCCCTGATGCGCAGCGGTGCCAAGGCCGGCGACGGCATCTATGTCACCGGCACCCTGGGGGATGCCGCCCTGGCGCTCTCCCATCTGCTCGGCAAGCGCAGCCTCAACGAGAACCAACTGGCCGCCGTGCTGCCACGGCTCGATCATCCCCATCCCCGCATTCTGGCAGGGCAGGCCCTGCGCGGGCTGGCGAGCAGTGCGCTGGATCTCTCCGACGGGCTTTCCTCGGATCTTGGCCACATCCTCAAGGCATCCGGGGTGCGGGCACAGATAGATCTCGGCCTGTTGCCCCTCTCGCCCGTGCTGCAGGATGCGGTGCCCGAGCAGGATGCCTGGCAGCTGGCGCTGGCCGGTGGCGATGACTACGAGCTCTGCTTCACAGTGCCGGAGGAGTATCGCGGCGCGCTGGATACGGCGCTGGCCAACTGTGGCGTCAAGTTCACCCGCATCGGCCGCATCGTAGCGGGCGAGGTGGGCATCGACTACCTGAGAGGCGAGCAAGTGGTTGAACTGCAACTGAAAGGGTGGGATCACTTCGCATGAGCTTGTTCAGGATAAAGCCCGAACTGACACGACTGAACCTGAAGCACCCGCTGCACTTGCTGGCGGTGGGGTTTGGCTCAGGTCTCTCCCCCAGGGCACCGGGCACCATGGGGACGCTGGTCGCCATTCCGCTCTATCTGCTGGTGAGCGGTCTGCCGACGCCCTGGTTCATCGCCCTGTTGGCGGTGGGGTTCGTGGCGGGCATTCGTATCTGCCAGAGTGCCACCGATGCCATCGGCATGCCGGATCACGGTGCCATCGTCTGGGACGAGGTGATAGGTTTTGGCGTGACCATGATAGCGGCGCCAGCCGGTTGGCAGTGGGTGCTGGCCGGCTTCGTGCTGTTCCGGCTGTTCGATGTATTCAAGCCCTGGCCCATCTCCTGGTTCGACCGCCGCATTCACGGCGGACTCGGCATCATGCTGGACGATCTCATCGCCGGCCTGTTCGCCCTGTTTTGTATGCAATTGCTGGCATACTGGCTGGGGTGAATCTCCCCGCAAGGGGGATCGCCAGCCTGGCATCCCCCTATATAGCTCTGTTTAGTTTTCATTCATCGGCATATGCTGCCGTTAAAAAATCATTTCACATAAATATTCACTACTCATTCGAAGCTTAATGCTATTGTGCCAATAGTGATTATTCCCGCCTGTTGCGTCTTTGTTGAAAGTAAAAGCACTAAAAAATCTTGATGGTGGTCATATAGTCTGGTTATGTGACACAAGTCATCATTTATGACTGCCGCAATGGCCACTGACTGAGCAAAGTATTGCGAAATTGTATAACCCGATCATTTACACTCGCGGTCAAACCGTCTAAGTTACTCGCGGGTTATTCCAAAAAAATGCAAAAAACCCGCCCGGATCGCTGGTTTCGCTGCCTCATGGATTGAGCGTTTATTACTCAGAAAAGCACTCAAGATCAGTACTCAAGGCACAACCGGCATCTGCGGCCGATTTACGGACGAATTATTTGGGACGGATGTCCCCCGCAGAGGTAAACATGTCCTTGCTCGAAGTGAAAAACTTGCGGATCGAGTACCCCTCCCGCTATGGGGTGCTGGCCGCGGTCAAAGATCTCTCTTTGTGTGTCGAAAAAGGGGAGATCGTCGGTGTGGTGGGCGAATCTGGCGCCGGTAAATCCACCATAGGCAATGCCGTCATCGATCTGCTGAGCCCGCCGGGCCGCATCGCCCGTGGTGACATCTATCTCAACGGCGAACTCATCTCCGGCAAGAGCCAGAACGAGATGCGGGCCATCCGTGGTTCCCGCATCGGTTTCATCTTCCAGGATCCCATGACCTCCCTCAATCCGCTGTTCACCGTAGAACAGCAACTGGTGGAGACCATACTGGCCAATACCAAGCTCTCTCACGATGCCGCCTTTGCCAAGGCGATCGAGCTGATGGGCGCGGTCGGGATCCCGCAGCCCGAGCTGCGCATCAAGCAGTATCCGCACCAGTTTTCCGGCGGCATGCGTCAGCGGGTGGTCATCGCCATCGCGCTGTCGTGTGATCCCGAGCTCATCATCGCCGATGAGCCGACCACGGCCCTCGACGTCTCCATTCAGGATCAGATCCTCCAGCTCATCCGCAACCTCTGCAAAGAGCGTCAGGTGGGCTGCATGCTGGTGACCCACGACATGGGGGTGGTCTCCAACGTCACCGACAAGGTGGCGGTCATGTATCGCGGCGATCTGGTTGAGTTCGGTACCACCGAACAGGTGCTGGGTCGCCCCACTCACCCTTATACCCGCAGTCTCATCTCGGCTGTGCCCCGCTCGGACGTCAAGCTGGTGCGCTTCCCGCTGGTCTCCTATATCGAGGATGCCAGTGCGCCGGATACCAATATCGATCTCAAGACCCACTGGCTCGGCCAGAGTCAGGACGAGCGCACCTACGAGGGGGCCCTGCTGCGGGTGGAGAACGTGGATCTGAGGTTCGTCACCAAGGACTCCATCTTCCCGAGCCGCCGCCAGTATGTGCGCGCCTGCAACAACATCAGCTTCGAGATCTTCGAAGGGGAGACCTTCGGTCTGGTGGGGGAGTCGGGTTCCGGCAAATCCACCATAGCCCGTGCCATCACAGGCCTCTATCCGCCCGATACCGGCAAGATCTTCTTCGAGGGGATCGATCTGACGGCTCTGAAAGGGGAGCACGAGCGCCGTCCGCTGCGCCGCCAGATGCAGATGGTGTTCCAGAACCCTTACTCCTCGATGAACCCGCGCATGAAGGTGCGTGACATCATCGCCGAGCCCATCCGCTTCCATAAGCTGGCAGGCAGCGAGAGCCAGATCGAGGGCATCGTCAACGATCTGCTCGATCACGTCGGGCTCGGCCGCGGTGCCGGGGTCAAGTATCCCCACGAGTTCTCCGGCGGTCAGCGTCAGCGCATCTCCATCGCCCGCGCCCTGGCGACCCGGCCGCGCTTCCTCATCTGCGACGAGCCCACCTCGGCGCTGGATGTGTCGGTACAGGCCCAGATCCTCAACCTGCTCAAGGATCTGCAGCAGGAACTCGGGCTGACCATGCTGTTCATCAGTCACGATCTGCCGGTGATCCGCCAGATGTGCGATCGCATCGGCGTGATGCAGCACGGTCATCTGGTGGAAGTGGCCGAGACCGAAAAACTGTTTACCAATGCCGAGCATGAGTACAGCCGCAAGCTGATCTCGCTGATGCCGGAGTTCAAGGGAATGTCCCGCGAGGGGCTGGAAATCGCAAGCTAGGAAAGAGCCGGCTCGCCGGTCTGCTTGTCACAAAAAGTGTCAATAAAAAGCCAAAAGCATGGAGAAAGACATGAAGAAAGGATTATCCAAGATTGCCATGGCGCTGTTCGCCGCGGGTCTCGCGTTTAACGTCTCTGCCGCCGACATCACAGTGGCCGTCGCCTCCGACGCCACCTCGCTGGATCCGCAGGAGCAGCTCTCCGGTCAGACCCTGGAGATGTCTCACCTGGTGTTCGATCCCCTGATGCGTTACACCCAGGATCTGAAGTTCGAGCCGCGTCTGGCCGAGAAGTTTGAACGTATCGACGACAAGACGGTGCGTTTCCACCTGCGCAAGGGCGTCAAGTTCCACTCCGGCAATGATTTCACCGCCGACGACGTGGTGTGGACCGTCAACCGCCTGAAGGCCTCTCCCGACTTCAAGGCCATCTTCGACCCCATCGCCGAAGTGAAGAAGGTCGATGACCTGACCGTCGATCTGATCACCGCCAAGCCGTTCCCGCTGGTGCTGCAGACCGTTACCTATATCTTCCCGATGGACTCCAAGTTCTACACCGGCAAGGATGAAGCCGGCAAAGACAAGGCCGAGATCGTCAAGAACGGCAGCTCCTATGCCTCCACCCATGTTTCCGGTACAGGTCCGTTCAGCGTCAAGTTCCGCGAGCAGGGCGTCAAGCTGGAATACGTGCGCAACGCCAACTACTGGGACAAGGCTTCCAAGGGCAACGTTCAGAACCTGACCGTGGTACCGATCAAGGAAGATGCCACCCGTGTGGCCGCCCTGCTGGGCGGTGACGTGGACATGATCTACCCGGTTGCCCCGAACGATCTGGAGCGCGTGAAGAATGGCAAGGATTCCCAACTGGTGACCCTGTCCGGTACCCGCGCCATCATCATAGAGCTGAACCAGAACACCAACCCGGCGCTGAAAGACAAGCGCGTGCGTCAGGCGATCAACCTGGCCATCAACGAAGTCGGCATAGTCGACAAGATCAACAAAGGCTTCGGCACTCCGGCCGGCCAGCTGAGCCCGAAAGGCTATGCCGGTCACAACGAGGCGCTCAAGCCCCAGTATGATCTGGCCAAGGCCAAGCAGCTGATGAAGGAAGCCGGTTTCGAGCAGGGCTTCAAGATGAGCTTCATCTCCCCGGCTGCCCGCTACGTCAACGACGTCAAGATTGCCCAGGCTGTCTCCGCCATGTTGTCCAAGATCAACATCAAGGTCGATCTGAAGACCATGCCGGTGGCCCAGTACTGGCCCGAGTTTGACAAGTGTGCGGCAGACATGCAGCTGATCGGCTGGCACTCAGACACCGAAGACAGTGCGAACTTCTTCGAGTTCCTGACCTTCACCAAGGATGCCAAGACCGGCATGGGTCAGTACAACTGCGGCGGTTATGCCAACGCAGAGGCTGACAAGCTGGTGATGGATGCCAACGCCGAAACCGATCCGGCCAAGCGTGCCGCCATCCTGCAGAAGGTGGAAGCCATGCTGATCGACGACGCTGCCTATGTGCCGTTGCACTGGGAAGACCTGGCCTATGGCGCCAAGAAAAACGTCGACATCAAGCCTGTGGTCAACGTGATGAACTTCCCTTACCTGGGTGACCTGGTGGTCAACAAGTAAGCAGAGTCGTAAAGAAGGACCTGGCGGGGGCGGCCATGGCTGCCCCCGCCATTAACAGAAGCCTGTGCCAAGACACAGGCCACGTAGAAGGACAAGCATGTTTACATTCCTGCTGAAACGGTTCTATCAGGCCGTGATAGTGATGTTCGTCATCAGCCTGGTCGCCTTCTCCATCCAGGACAACCTGGGGGATCCGCTGCGCGAGCTGGTGGGACAATCCGTCTCCGAGTCCGTGCGCCATGAGTTGCGCGAAAAGATGGGCCTTAACGATCCCTTTTTGGTGAAATACAGCCGCTTCTTGCAAAATGCAGTGCAAGGGGATCTGGGCACCTCCTACTTCTTCAAGCGACCCGCTCTCGAGGTGATCCTCGACAAGCTGGTGGCTACCCTTGAGCTGGTCTTTGCCGCTGCACTGATCATCGTCGCCGTCTCCATTCCGCTGGGGGTTTACTCGGCGATAAGGCCACGCAGCTTCCTGACCAAGCTCATCATGGCGGTGAGCAGCATCGGCATCTCGATCCCTGTCTTCCTGACGGCGATCATGCTGATGTATCTGTTCTCCATCCAGCTGGGCTGGCTGCCGGCCTATGGCCGTGGCGAGACCCTTAACCTGCTGGGCTGGGAGTCGGGCTTCTTCACCTGGGATGGCATCAAGCACTTGATCCTGCCCGCGGTGTCGCTCTCCTCCATCATGCTGCCGCTGTTCATCCGGCTGGTGCGCTCCGAGATGCTGGAGCAGCTCTCCTCCGAATACGTCAAGTTTGCCCGTGCCAAGGGGCTGGACAACAACAAGGTCTACTACCAGCACGCCCTCAAAAACACCATGCTGCCGGTCATTACCGTCGGCGGCGTGCAGATCGGCACCATGGTTGCCTACACCATCTTGACCGAGAGCGTGTTCCAGTGGCCGGGGACTGGCTTCCTGTTCCTCGAGGCGATCCACAGGGTCGATACGCCGCTGATCACCGCCTACGTCATCTTCGTCGGCCTGATCTTCGTGGTGACCAATACCCTGGTCGACCTGCTCTACGGGTTCATCAACCCGACCGTCAACCTGACCGCCAAGGGGTAACAGATGACTAACGCTGTGACTGTGAGCCGCTGTTTGACATGGCGCAACCACGCGGGTCTTGCCATCAACCCGGCTACGAAGGGGTAAGCATGAGTAACGCAGTAACTGCAAGCCCAAGCCGTTGGGCACGTTTTAAAAATTCCGACATCGTCTACTACTTCCTGCGCGATAAAGTCGCCATGTTCAGCTTCGCCGTGTTCGTGGTGTTCGTGCTGGCCGCGCTGCTGGCACCCTGGCTGGCGCCGCACAACGTCTACGATCAGACCAGCTTCGATCTGATGGATGCCGAGCTGCCGCCCTCCTGGCTGGAAGGGGGCGAGGAGCGCTTCTGGCTCGGCACCGACAACCAGGGCCGCGACATTTGGAGCACCATCCTCTACGGTGCCCGCATCTCGTTGACCATAGGGCTGTTTGCGGTGGGGCTGCAACTGGTGCTCGGCATCGTCATCGGCCTGATCGCCGGTTACTTCGGTGGCCGCATCGACAACCTGCTGATGCGCTTCGCCGATGTGCAACTGTCGTTCTCCACCATGATGGTAGCCATCATCATCTCCGCCATCTTCCAGGCCAGCTTTGGCTCCGAGGTTTACTCCGAATTTGCCATCGTCATGCTGGTGGTGATCATCGGCATCGCCGAGTGGCCGCAGTACGCCCGTACCGTGCGTGCCTCCGTGCTGGCGGAGAAGAAGAAGGAGTATGTGGAAGCGGCGCAGGTGATGGGGTTCCGTGCCCCGCGCATCATGTTCCGCCACATCTTGCCGAACTGTCTGTCACCCATCCTGGTCATTTCCACGGTGCAGGTGGCCAACGCCATCATGAGCGAGGCGGCACTCTCCTTCCTCGGATTGGGGATGCCGGTGGATCAGCCATCGCTGGGCTCGCTCATCAGCGTCGGCTTCAACTACATCTTCTCCGGCTCCTGGTGGATCACCGCCTTCCCGGGCATCTGTCTGGTGGTGCTGGTGCTGGTCATCAACCTGCTGGGTGACTGGCTGCGGGATGTGTTCAACCCCAAGATCTACAAGGGCTGATAAAAACCTGTCCTCACACTTACTGCGAGGGCGTGATCAAGGCTCATGTGCTGCTCGGAATCCTCACGTATGTCTATACGCTCCGGTTCCTGCGCTGCTCTTCACCTTGCTGACGCCCTTCTCGCGACAGTGTGTGCACAGGTTTGAAATAATGGATAACAAGAAGGGCGCCATCAGGCGCCCTTCTTTATTTGCTCGTCAACGTGCCTGATCAGGCCAGCAGCCAGGCCTCGATGTTGGCTTGAATGCCAGTGCTGTCGAGTCCCAGCAGCGCGTAGATCTCCTCCTGGGTGCCTTGCTCCACGAAGCGATCCGGCAGGCCCAGATTGAGCACAGGCTTGCACTGTTTGCTGCGCATCAGCAGCTCGTTCACCGCAGAGCCGGCGCCGCCCATGATGGCGTTGTCCTCTATGGTCACGAACTGGTCGTGGCTGGCGGCCAAGGAGAGCACCAGCGCCTCATCCATCGGCTTGACGAAGCGCATGTCCACCAGGGTGGCATCGAGCGCCTCGGCGGCGGCCCTGGCCTGTTGCAGCAGGGTGCCGAACGCCAGTATGGCGGTGCCCTTGCCCTCGCGAATGACACGGCCCTTACCGAGCGTCAGCGCTTGCATCTCGGTCTGCACCTCGATGCCGGTGCCGCTGCCGCGGGGGTAGCGCACAGCCGCAGGCTGGTTGCACTGATAGCCGGTGTAGAGCATTTGGCGGCACTCGTTCTCGTCGGACGGTGTCATCACCACCATGTTGGGCACGGTGCGCAGGAAGCTGATGTCGAACGCCCCCTGATGGGTCGGGCCATCGGCGCCCACCAGACCGGCTCGGTCGATGGCGAACAGCACCGGCAGCTCCTGCAGCGCCACGTCGTGGATCAGCTGGTCATAGGCACGCTGCAGGAAGCTCGAATAGATGGCGACCACCGGCTTCTTGTCGGCGATGGCGAGGCCGGCGGCGAAGGTGACCGCATGCTGCTCGGCGATGGCCACGTCGAAGTAGCGATCCGGATACTGCTGGCTGAACTTGACCAGCCCTGAGCCCTCGCGCATGGCGGGGGTGATGCCGACCAGCTTCTCGTCTTTCGCGGCCATGTCACATAGCCACTGGCCGAAGATGGCGGAGAAGCTCGGCTTGCCGCCGCTCGCCTTGGGCAGGGTGCACTCGTCCGGATTGAACTTGGGCACGCCGTGATAACCGATGGGGTCTTTCTCGGCAGGCTCGTAGCCCTTGCCCTTCTTGGTCTTGACGTGCAGCAGCTGCGGCCCCTTGAGGTTGCGCATGTTGCGCAGTGTCTCGACCAGGGCGTTGATGTCGTGGCCGTCGATGGGGCCTATGTAGTTGAAGCCGAACTCTTCGAACAGGGTGCCAGGCACCACCATCCCCTTGAGATGCTCTTCGGCCCGCTTGGCCAGCTCCTTGACCGGCGGCAGACCCGCCAGCACCTTCTTGCCACCCTCGCGTATGGTGGTGTAGAGCTTGCCTGACATGATGCGGGCCAGGTGGTTGTTGAGCGCCCCGACATTCTCGGAGATGGACATCTCGTTGTCGTTGAGCACCACCAGCATGTCCTTGTGGACATCGCCGGCGTGATTGAGCGCCTCGAAGGCCATGCCGGCCGTGATGGCGCCGTCACCTATCACCGCCACCACCTTGCGACCCAGACCCTCGCTCTCGGCGGCGACCGCCATGCCGAGCGCCGCACCTATGGAGGTACTGGAGTGGCCGACGCTGAGCACGTCATACTCACTCTCGCCGCGCCAGGGGAAGGGGTGCAGGCCGTCTTTCTGGCGGATGCTCTGCATACGGTCGCGACGACCGGTCAGGATCTTGTGGGGATAGGCCTGATGGCCCACGTCCCACACCAGTCGATCGAACGGCGTGTTGTAGACGTAGTGCAGCGCCACCGTCAGTTCGACTGTGCCGAGCCCGGAGGCGAGATGACCACTGGAGCGGCTCACCGAACGCAGCAGATATTCACGCAGTTCGTTGCACAGTACGGGCAGTCGCTCGAAGGGCAGGGATCGCAACTCGACCGGCGTATCCGCGAGGGCCAGGTTGGGGAAATTGCTTATATCAACGCTCATATTGTTACTGTTATCCAGCGTTTAGTGGGTTCGCTCGATGATGTAATCGGCAAACGCTTCCAGAATGTCGGTATTGTAGGGCAAAGATTGCAAGGCTGTTAAGGCTTTACCGTGCAGTTCGCGAGCCAGCTCACGGGCATTGTCGAGTCCGAGCAGGGCCGGGTAGGTACTCTTTTCCTGCGCCAGATCCGAGCCTTGCGGCTTGCCCAGGGTGGCGGTATCGCCCGTGATGTCGAGGATATCGTCCTGTACCTGAAAAGCGAGGCCTATGGCGGCCGCATAGGTTTGCAGCGCCGCCAGGGTGGCGTCGTCCACGTCGGGCTTGCACAGGGCACCCAGTGCCACGGCGCATTCGATCAGGGCCCCGGTCTTGTGGCGATGCACCTGCTCCAGCTCGGCCAGGCTGATCTGGCGCCCTTCGGCCTGCAGATCCAGCGCCTGACCACCACACATGCCAAGGTAGCCGGAGGCACGGGCGAGGGAGCTCAGCATCCGCACCCGGTTTGCCAGAAGCCGGTCGGGCAGGGGATGATCGGCCAGAATGGCGAAGGCCAGGGTCTGCAGGGCATCGCCGGCCAGGATGGCGGTGCCTTCGTCAAATGCCTTGTGCACGGTCGGCTGGCCGCGACGCAAGTCGTCGTTGTCCATGGCGGGCAGGTCGTCGTGCAGCAGGGAGTAGGCGTGGATGCACTCCACCGCGGCGGCGGGGCCATCCAGCAGCTCGCTCTTGACGCCCAGCATCTCTCCTACGGCGTAGACCAGGAAGGGGCGCACCCGCTTGCCGCCGAGCAGCAGGCCGTAGCGCATGGCATCGCGCAGACGCGGGGCCATGGCGGGCAAGGATTCAAGTTGTGCAGACAGGCAGTCGTCAATACGTTGACGATGCAGGCGGGAAAAATCGTCCAGCGTCACTCACTCCTCTCCTTGCTCTGGCTGGAAGGGAACCGCTTGCTCTGTGCCATCGGCCTGAGTCAGCAGGATCTGGATCTTCTGTTCGGCCTGTTCCAGCTTCTGCTGGCCGGCCCGCACCAGGTGGACACCCTGTTCGAACTGCTTGAGCGCCTCTTCCAGCGGTAAGGAACCTTGTTCCAGTTGATGAACTATGGTTTCCAGCTCTTCCAGAGTGGCATCAAAACTCAGGCGGTCGATTTTTTTACTGGCCATGTCCATCCTCGGGGATTGAAAAAAACGGCTTATCTTAACATCGACGGCGGGCAGGGGGGAGGCTGAAAAGTGCGGTCGGCTTAAACTCTCGGAAAAGTGGCCGATAATAAGCCATCTTGTGAACTAGGAAAAACGTGGTGGCCCTTGCCGCTGATGAGCCAATAGCAGAAAATTCAACAAACTGCAGATACAACGAATTTCAGCTGACAGGAGTAGGGATGTGGATCTAGGTAGTCTGATTGGCATAGTGCTGGGATTTGGGGTCGTGGTGTACGGCATGTTGCTGGGTGGCCCCATGAGCATGTATGTGGATATGCCTTCGGTCTATATCACCATACTGGGTTCCCTCTTTATCTGCATGATGAAGTTCAACATCGGTCAGTTCCTGATGGCGTTCAAGGTGGCGGGCAAGGCATTCATCTACAAGGGCGACAAGCTGGATGACCTCATCATCAAGGCGGTTGAACTGGCCGATGCGGCCCGTAAAGGGGGCTTTTTGGCGCTGGAAGCCGCTGAAGTGCCGAATACCTTCATGAAAAAAGGCATCGACATGCTGGTGGACGGGCACGACGCCGATGTCATCCGCGGCGTGATGGAGAAGGACATTGAGCTCACCGCCGAACGGCATGTCATCGCCATCAAGGTGTTTCGCGCGCTCGGGGATCTGGGGCCCGCCATGGGGATGATAGGCACGCTGGTGGGCCTGGTTGCCATGCTGGCCAACATGAGCGATCCCAAATCCATAGGCCCGGCCATGGCGGTGGCCTTGCTCACCACCCTCTATGGCGCCATCGAGGCCAACATGATTGCGATCCCCATAGCCGACAAGCTGGAGCTGCGCAGCGGTGAAGAGCAGCTGAGCCGCTGTCTGGTGCTGGACGCCATCATGGGCATTCAGGATGGCCAGAACCCGCGGGTGATCCAGTCCATGCTGCAAAATTACCTGAACCAGTCCAAACGCAACAATGGCAGCGAGTAATCCCCATGGCTAAGTGCAAGTGTCCGCCACCTGGTCTGCCCGGTTACATGGGCACCTTCGCCGATCTGATGTCGCTGTTGATGTGCTTCTTCGTGCTGCTGCTCTCCTTCGCCGAGATGGATGTGCAGAAGTTCAAGCAGATCGCCGGCTCCATGGAGAAGGCGTTCGGGGTGCAGAATATTCTGGAGGTCAAAGACATTCCCAAGGGGACGTCCGTCGTTGCACTCGAGTTCAGGCCGGGTCGCCCCGAGCCGACCCCCATAGACACCATCATGCAGCAGACCATGGACATGACCCAGACAGAGCTGGATTTCCAGCCAGGTGACGCCGATCAGGCCGGGGGTCATGACAAGAGCGAAGACAAGCTGGTGGGGGGCGACACCCGGCAGGAGGCGCAGAAACAGCAGGAGCAGTCCAATGCCCTGGCCAAGGAGCTGGCGGAGCAGATGAAGGCCCAGATCCAGGATGGTGCCATCGAAGTGGAGGCGCTGGGTCAGCAGATTATCATACGGATCCGCGAGAAGGCGGCCTTCCCGGCGGGCTCCGCCTTCCTGCAGCCCCAGTTCTGGCCCGTGGTGCGCAAGGTGGCGACTCTGCTCAAGGATGTACCGGGGGAGATCACCATCTCGGGTCATACCGATGATGTGGCTACCGAGGATGAGCTGTTTCAGTCCAACTGGGAGCTCTCTTCCCAGCGCGCGGTGGCGGTGGCCCATCAGATGATCAAGGTCCCCGGCTTCGACGGCGGGCGACTGGTGGTGCAGGGCATGGCCGATTCCCAGCCGCTGGTGCCGAACACCACCCCGGAAAACCGGCGCATGAACCGGCGGGTGGAGATCGCCATCATGCAGGGCAAGCCGACAGTATCAGCGCCAATCGGCGTCTCTGAGCAGAAGTAGTGTCGATGACAAAGCGCGATCCCGCTCGCAGGGACTGACATGGATTTTGTGCCGGCTTCATATTAAGATGCCTCATCCGAACCGATAGCTGCGGCTCTCTTTGATAGCCGCAGCTTCTCTTTTCAAGCAACCCAGGTTTCGACTATGAATCATACTCCGATGACTGTTCGCGGCGCTGAAAAGCTGCGTCAAGAGCTCGACTATCTGAAGAGCGAGCTTCGTCCGCAGATTATCGAAGCGATTGCAGATGCCCGTGAACATGGTGATCTGAAAGAAAACGCCGAGTACCATGCCGCCCGTGAGCAGCAGGGCTTCTGTGAAGGCCGCATTCAGGAAATTGAGAGCAAGCTCTCCAATGCCCAGGTGATCGATGTCACCAAAATTACCAACAATGGTCGCGTCATCTTCGGGGCGACCGTGACTCTGCTGAAAAGCGAGACGGAAGAGGAAGTTGTCTACCGTATCGTGGGTGACGACGAATCTGACATCAAACAGAACATGATTTCGGTAAACTCGCCCATCGCCCGTGCCCTGATCGGCAAGGAAGTGGACGATGTGGCCATCGTCAAGACGCCGGCCGGCGATGTGGAATACGAAGTTCTGGCTGTCGCTTACCTCTGATGTGAGGTGATGCCTGAAACAGGGGAGCCCGGCTCCCCTGTTTGTATTTAGCGGGGCTGGTAAGCCTGGGTGAAGGCGTCCTGATGGCGCTGGAACATCCAGCTGCGCAGTTGCTCAAGATCCGGCTTGGCCATCTGGAAGTGCAGCGCCCAGCCCTGTACACCATTGCGTTGATGGATGTGTCTGACCAGCTCGGCGCAGAGGGGCAGGGGGGCAAGTTCATGAATGAGCAGGGTGCCACTGAGGGTGGCGCCGATCGTCAGGCTGGCGGGCAAGCCCTCCACCACCAATCCGTCCAGCGACAGGCTGTGCACCAGACACTCGGTATCGGCCACCTTCAGGCGCGCCTCTTGGTCGAGGCGCCAGGCGCGCAGATGGGGATAACCCAGCTCCTTGATGACGGGCGCGGCAATGCGCGGTTCGACAAAGCCATCGTCCCCCTGGGTGAAGCGCAGCGGAAAGCGGAGTTGATGCCCGGCGAAGCGGGCTTCGAGCACCAGTTGATCGGCGCGTTGCAGCAGTCCGAGCAAGGGGGTGGCGAGATAACCGCTCAGGGATTGTCCGGCGGCCGTCTCCTGACTGCTCCCCAAGTCCCGTAACATGGCCAGTTCATCTTCGGTGAGAATCTGATGGTGATCCATAGCGGGGTGTCCACGAGTATTCATCGCAGGTTAAGGGCCTGGAGACTACTTTGGCAAGCGACTTGGGAAGAAGGGAAATGAAGGAAAGAGCGAGGCTCTTTCCTGTTACTTGCGGGGCAGTTGGATTTTCGGCTCGTTGGCCTGACGGTAGATGGTCAGCACGTGGCCGATGCTCTGTACCTTGACCGCGCCGGTTTCACGGACGATTGCATCCATAACCAGCTGTTTCATCTCACGATCTTCAGACGCAACCTTAACCTTGATCAGCTCGTGGTAGTTCAGGGCCAGATCGATCTCGGCCAGTACGCCTTCGGTCAGACCATGTTGACCCAGCAGGACAACGGGCTTCAGACTGTGGGCAAGGCCCTTGAGGTACTGTTTCTGTTTATTGTTGAGAATCATGGCAATTTCTTCATAAGTCAGGGTTGAAAGGGGCGTATTCTACCCCCACTTAGCCCTTAATACTAATAACCCTTGTGGTTTTTTAAAGTCGACAATCATGACCCAGAAAAAACGTTCCCCCAGCTCAAGCCGCTGGTTAAAAGAACATTTCGACGATCAATACGTCAAAAAAGCCCAGAAGTTGGGGCTGCGTTCCCGCGCTGTTTTCAAGATTGATGAGATCCAGGGCAAGGACAAATTGCTCCGTACCGGCATGACAGTGGTGGATCTGGGGGCGGCCCCGGGTGGCTGGTCCCAGTTTGCCGTTGAGCAGGTGGGTGACGATGGACGGGTCATCGCGTGTGATATTTTGCCGATGGATCCCATTGCCGGTGTCGATTTCCTGCAAGGGGACTTTCGGGAGGAAACTGTACTCGGCGCCTTGCTGGCCCGTGTCGGTCCGGACAAGGTGGATTTGGTCATGTCTGATATGGCGCCCAATATGAGTGGCACCCAGCAGGTGGATCAGGCCCGCGCCATGTACCTGGTCGAGCTGGCGCTCGACATGTGCAACCAGGTATTGCGCAGTAATGGCAGCTTCGTGGTGAAGGTATTCCAGGGAGAGGGGTTTGATGCCTATCTCAATGAAATTCGTAAGCTTTTCTCTGCTGTCAAGATTCGTAAACCAGACTCGTCTCGTGCCCGTTCACGAGAAGTCTACATTGTGGCTACCGGTTTTAAACTGTAGTACCCTAACCTTCATCGTTAACTGTCAGTCTGCGAGGTCATTGATTTGAGTGACATGGCGAAAAACCTAATCCTGTGGCTGGTCATCGCCGTCGTGTTGATGTCGGTGTTCAATAGCTTCAGCCCCAGCGATACCACCAGTCGCCAGCTGGACTATTCCAGCTTCGTTAAAGAAGTGACCCAAGAGCAGATCCGTGAAGTGCGGATGGATGGCAAGGTCATTAATGGCGTCAAGCGCACTGGTGAACGCTTCACCACCATCATACCGGCGCCGGATCCCCAGCTGCTCAACGACATGCTCAATCACAATGTCAAAGTGATGGGCGAGAAGCCGGAAGAGCCGTCTTTGCTGACCTCTATCTTCATCTCCTGGTTCCCGATGCTGTTGCTGATCGGTGTCTGGGTCTTCTTCATGCGTCAGATGCAGGGCGGTGGTGGCAAGGGTGCCATGTCGTTCGGCAAGAGCAAGGCTCGCCTGATGAGTGAAGATCAGATCAAGACCACCTTTGCCGACGTCGCAGGCTGCGATGAGGCCAAGGAAGAGGTGAAAGAGCTGGTCGACTATCTGCGCGATCCGAGCAAGTTCCAGAAACTGGGTGGCAAGATCCCCACCGGCGTACTGCTGGTAGGTCCTCCCGGTACCGGTAAGACCCTGCTGGCCAAGGCCATTGCGGGCGAGGCCAAGGTGCCTTTCTTCACCATCTCGGGTTCCGACTTCGTCGAGATGTTCGTGGGTGTCGGTGCCTCCCGGGTGCGTGACATGTTCGAGCAGGCCAAGAAGTCTTCCCCCTGCATCATCTTCATCGATGAAATCGATGCGGTCGGTCGCCAGCGTGGCGCCGGTCTCGGCGGTGGTCACGATGAGCGTGAGCAGACCCTGAACCAGATGCTGGTCGAAATGGATGGTTTTGAAGGCAATGAAGGCGTCATCGTCATCGCCGCCACCAACCGTCCCGATGTTCTGGACCCTGCCTTGCTGCGTCCGGGCCGTTTCGACCGTCAGGTCGTGGTCGGTCTGCCAGATGTGCGCGGTCGCGAGCAGATCCTGAAGGTGCACATGCGCAAGGTGCCGTTGGCAGATGATGTCAATGCGGCCCTGATTGCCCGCGGTACCCCAGGTTTCTCCGGTGCCGATCTCGCCAACCTGGTCAACGAAGCCGCCCTCTTCTCCGCCCGTGAGAGCCGTCGTGTGGTTTCCATGACCGAATTCGAGAAGGCCAAGGACAAGATCATGATGGGTGCGGAACGTCGCTCCATGGTGATGAGAGACTCCGAGAAGGAGATGACGGCTTACCATGAGGCGGGTCACGCCATCATAGGTCGTCTGGTACCGGATCACGACCCTGTCTACAAGGTCTCCATCATACCGCGCGGTCGTGCGCTGGGTGTGACCATGTATCTGCCCGAGCAGGATCGCTGGAGCCACTCCAAGCAGCACCTGGAGTCCATGATCTCCAGCCTGTACGGCGGTCGTCTGGCGGAAGAGCTGATCTACGGTGCCGAGAAGGTATCGACCGGTGCATCCAACGATATCGAGCGTGCGACCGACATCGCCCGCAAGATGGTGACCCAGTGGGGCATGTCCGAGCGTCTCGGTCCCATGCTCTATGCGGAAGAAGATGGCGAAGTGTTCCTCGGTCGCAGCATGGCCAAGGCCAAGCACATGTCCGATGACACGGCGCGCGTCATCGACGCCGAGGTCAAGCAGGTCATCGATCGCAACTATGCCCGCTCCAAGCAGATCCTGCTGGACAACATGGACGTGTTGCACACCATGAAAGATGCGCTGATGAAGTACGAAACCATCGACGCCAAGCAGATCGACGATCTGATGGCCCGTCGCGAGGTGCGTGCTCCCAGCAACTGGCATGACGAGCACAGCGACACTCCGCAAGGCGGTGCCACTGTCGCGGCGGATGCCAAACCGGCAGTGACCGACGTGGAGCCGGTGGCGGATGTCGACATCGACAAGGCCAACGATCTCCCGGCCAAATAAATCGTGATGATGCAAACCCCGGGCTGGTCCCGGGGTTTTTCTTTATGTAAATGGAAGTGAAGATGCAGCTAACCAGCAAGGGGCTCAGCCTCTCCCTCGATCGTCCCCATGTGATGGGGATCCTCAATGTGACACCCGATTCCTTCTCCGATGGCGGCAATTTCAATCAGATTGACCGGGCCATGGCCCATGCTCGCCAGATGATCGCCGACGGGGCAACGCTCATCGACATCGGCGGGGAATCGACGCGTCCGGGTGCCCCCGACGTGAGCGAGCAGGATGAGCTGGACAGGGTGATCCCCGTGGTCGAGCGGATGGTCGCCGAGCTGGATGTGATGATCTCCCTCGATACCTCCAAGGCTGCCGTGATGCGGGAAGGTTGCAAGGCGGGGGCCCACCTCATCAACGACGTGCGGGCCTTGCTCGAACCCGGCGCCCTGGCCGCCGCCGCAGAAGCTGACGTACCCGTGTGCCTGATGCACATGCAAGGCCAGCCGAGAACCATGCAGGCCGAGCCCCACTATGACGACCTGCTGGGGGAGGTGAGGGCCTTCTTCGACGAGCGTATCGCCGCCTGTCTGGCCGCCGGGATAGGGCGCCAGCAGTTGTTGCTGGATCCGGGCTACGGCTTTGGCAAGACGCTGGCGCACAACTATCAACTGCTGGCCTGGCAGGAGAAGTTGCTCGATTACCAGCTTCCGCTCTTGGTCGGTATGTCGCGAAAGTCTATGATAGGCAACCTGCTTGGCCGTTCGGTTGATGAACGGCTGGCCGGCAGTCTGGCCTGTGCGCTCATCGGGATGCAGCGTGGTGCCCGTATCATCCGGGTGCACGATGTGCGAGAGACTATGGATGCCCTGCGTGCCGGCTGGATGGTATTGACGGGACAAGATTTCATATCCAAATAAAAAACGAGAACCGACAATGGCAAGAAAGTATTTTGGCACCGATGGTGTCCGCGGCAAGGTTGGCGAATTCCCGATCACCCCTGATTTCGTGATGAAGCTGGGTTGGGCCGCAGGCAAGGTGCTCTCCAAGAAGGGCACCCGTAAAGTGCTGATCGGCAAGGATACCCGCATCTCCGGCTACATGCTGGAGTCCGCGCTGGAAGCGGGTCTCTCCGCCGCCGGTCTCAAGGCCATACTGATGGGCCCCATGCCCACGCCGGCCGTTGCCTACCTGACCCGCACCTTCCGTGCCGAGGCCGGCATCGTCATCAGCGCCTCCCACAACCCTTACTATGACAACGGCATCAAGTTCTTCTCAGCCGATGGCACCAAGCTGCCTGACGAGGTCGAGATGGCCATCGAGGCCGAGCTGGATCACGAGATCAAGTGCGTCGAGTCTGCCGATTTGGGCAAAGCCGTGCGCATCGAGGATGCGGCGGGTCGCTATATCGAGTTCTGCAAGAGCACCTTCCCCTCCCATCTGAGCCTGGAAGGGCTGAAGATGGTGGTCGACTGCGGCAATGGCGCTACCTATCACATAGCCCCCTCCGTGTTCCGCGAACTGGGCGCCGAGGTGATAGCCATCGGCTGCAGCCCGGATGGCCTCAACATCAACGACGGTGTCGGCTCGACCGCTCCCGACGCGCTGGCGGCCAAGGTGCTGGAGTGCAAGGCCGATCTCGGCGTGGCTTTCGACGGTGACGGCGATCGCCTGGTGATGGTGGACCACACGGGTTACATCATCGACGGTGACGAGATCCTCTACATCATCGCCCGCGATGCGCTGCGCAACGGCCGCCTCAAGGGCGGTGTGGTCGGTACCCTTATGGCCAACATGGGCCTGGAGCTGGCGCTGCAGACCCTGGGCATCCCGTTCGCCCGTGCCAAGGTGGGTGACCGCTACGTGCTGGAGATGATGAACGAGAAGGGCTGGCGTATCGGGGGTGAAAACTCCGGTCATATCATCTGCCTGGATCAGACCACCACAGGGGATGGTATCGTCGCTGCCCTGCAGGTACTGATGGCCATCTGCACCGCCGAGATGCCGCTGGCCAAGCTGCGTTCCGGCATGAGCAAGTTCCCGCAGGTGCTGGTGAACGTCCGTTTTGCCGAGGGCAAGGATCCGCTGGCGGCTGATGCCGTCAACCAGGAAGTGGCCAAGGTGGAACAGGAGCTGGCTGGCCGTGGCCGCGTCCTGCTGCGCAAATCCGGCACCGAACCCCTGATCCGGGTCATGGTGGAAGGTGAGCATGAGCAGCAGGTGCGTGACATGGCACAACGCATCGCTCAACAGGTCGAATCGGCGTTTTAATGAACAAAAGGGGCGGCTTTTTAGCCGCCCTGGTTGTATCTTGTTCAAACGATTCGAAAATTCAAAAATAGCGCTTGTCAGCTGACAATCCTCTGGATATTATCAGCCCCGCTTTCGCAAGGGAGTTGCCGATGGGACATCGCAAGCCGTTTGTAGCAGCCAACTGGAAGTTACACGGTAGTAGGTCGCAGTTAGAGCAGTTTACTGGCCAGTGCCTGCAAGGCATGGATGAGCGAGTAGATGTGGTCTTGTGTCCATCCCATGTGCATCTCGACTTCACGGCCGCTCTGCTCAACGAGCAGAAGGTGATGAAGTTGGGGGCTCAGAATGTGAGTCAGCACCAGGCTGGCGCTTACACGGGTGAAGTCTCGTGTCAGATGCTGGTTGAGGCAGGGTGTCGTTACGTACTGGTAGGACACTCCGAGCGCAGGCGTCTCTTTGGTGAGACCAGCTTTATCGTCGCAGAGAAGTTTGCGGCAGCCAGAGCGGCAGGCTTGATCCCCATCCTCTGTTTGGGTGAATCGGGCGCAGCGAGGCAGGCGAGAAGAACCTTCGAGGTGATCGCCGAAGAGCTGGATATCGTCATAGAGAAAAATGGCGCGATGGCTTTCGATAATGCTATCATCGCCTACGAGCCGATTTGGGCTGTAGGTACAGGTAAATGCGCCACACCCGAGCAGGCACAAGAGGTTCATTCCTTTATACGTGGTCGCTTGGCGGAGGATACTCCGGTAATAGGTGAGAAAGTTAGAATCATCTATGGTGGGAGCGTCACACCGACCAATGCGAGAGATTTGTTTGCCCAGCCCGACATTGATGGCGGCCTGATTGGTGGAGCGAGTCTCGATGACAAGACGTTTTTAGGAATTGTTGAAGCGGCAAAGGGTGCAAGTTAAATGTACGAAATTCTTTTAGTCGTTTATCTGCTGGTTTCACTGGCTCTGATTGGTCTGGTGATGATTCAGCAAGGTAAAGGGGCTGACATGGGCGCCTCCTTCGGCGCAGGGGCATCGAATACCGTATTCGGCTCCGGTGGTTCAGGCAGTTTCCTGACCCGAACAACAGCAATTTTGGCTACTCTGTTCTTTCTGATTAGCTTGGTGCTCGGCTCTATGTCCAGCAACAAGGTCAAACAGGGTAGTGAATGGGAAAATCTGCAACAAACTCAACAGGTTGAGCAGACCAAAGCGCCAGTAAAGAAAGACACTGACGTTCCCGAATAAGTGAGTTTTGCCGTGGTGGTGGAATTGGTAGACACGCTATCTTGAGGGGGTAGTGCTCTAGGGTGTGCGGGTTCGAGTCCCGCCCACGGCACCAATTAAGTAGTGAGCTCGGGCAACCGGGTATATTATAGCCAGTCAGTCTTGTGTGAAGAGAATGAACTGGCTATAATCTCGCACGATTTCGGACGCGGGGTGGAGCAGCATGGTAGCTCGTCGGGCTCATAACCCGAAGGTCGTCGGTTCAAATCCGGCCCCCGCAACCAAATTTCACGCATTTCCTACGCTCAGGAAGGCGGTCGCTGCGAGGCGACAATCAGGGTAAAGCGCCAAGCCCCGATTTGACATCGGGGCTTTTTGTTATGTGCGATTTACTCTGAATCGATCTCTATCTGGGCTTTATGCCCTTTTTTTGTTTTTCGGAGGGTGACTTTGGCTACGTTGGAACAACGTTTGACCGATCTGCTCGAGGCTCCGGTCGTTGCCTTGGGTTTTGAACTTTGGGGTATTGAGTTTATCCGCGCGGGTAACCACTCCACTTTGCGTGTCTTTATCGACGGCGAGAATGGTGTGACTGTCGAGAACTGTGCTGAAGTCAGCCATCAGGTTGGCGCCATCATGGATGTCGAGGATCCCATCACAGAAGAATACTTCCTGGAAGTATCCTCCCCTGGTCTGGATCGTCCGCTGTTCAAGGTTGCCCAGTTCGAAAAATACGTTGGCCAAGAGGCGGCGGTGCAGCTGCGGATGGCAACAAATAACCGCCGCAAGTTCAAAGGCGTAATCAAAGCTGTGCAAGGCGACATGATCACCCTGACAGTAGATGGTAAGGACGACGTGTTGGCTTTCACCAATATCCAAAAAGCGAACATAGTGCCGAACTTTGGTTAACGAGGCTATCGGATATGAATAAAGAGATTTTGCTGGTCGTTGACGCAGTATCCAACGAGAAAGCTGTGCCCCGCGAGAAAATTTTCCAGGCTCTGGAGACCGCGCTGGCGACTGCGACCAAGAAAAAATATGAAGGCGAGATTGAAGTTCGGGTCGAAATCGATCGCAAGACCGGTGACTACGATACCTATCGTCGCTGGGTTGTGGTGGCCGATCAGGCTGCAATGGAGAACCCGTACGGTGAAATCACCCTCGAAGCCGCTCAGATCGAGCAGCCCGAGATCCAGCTCGGTGACTATGTAGAAGACCAGATCGACTCTGTGACCTTCGACCGTATCACCACCCAGACCGCCAAACAGGTTATCGTGCAGAAAGTGCGCGAAGCCGAGCGTTCCCAAGTCGTTGACCAGTTCAAGGACAAGGAAGGCACCATCATCAGCGGTGTGGTCAAGAAGAGCAACCGTGACAACGTGATCCTGGATCTGGGCAGCAATGCCGAGGCCGTGATCTTCCGTGACGACATGCTGCCGCGCGAGACTTTCCGTCCGGGCGACCGCATCCGTGGCCTGCTCTACGCCGTGCGTCCCGAAGCCCGTGGTTCCCAGCTGTTCGTCAGCCGTTCCAGCCCGGACTTCCTGAAAGAGCTGTTCCGCATCGAAGTACCGGAAATCGGTGAAGAGATGATCGAAATCATGGGCGCCGCCCGTGACCCGGGCTCCCGCGCCAAGATAGCGGTGAAGACCAACGATCGTCGTATCGACCCGATCGGTGCCTGTATCGGCATGCGCGGTGCCCGTGTGCAAGCCGTCTCCGCCGAGCTGAGCGGTGAGCGTGCCGACATCGTCTTGTACGATGACAACCCCGCCCAGTACGTGATCAATGCCATGGCGCCCGCCGATGTGGCCTCCATCATAGTGGATGAAGACAACCACACCATGGATATCGCCGTGGAAGCCGCCAACCTGGCCCAGGCCATCGGTCGCAACGGTCAGAACGTGCGTCTGGCATCCCAGCTGACCGGTTGGGAGCTGAACGTCATGACCGTTGAGGACATGCGTGCCAAGCACCAGGCCGAGAACGACCGCATCCTGACCCTGTTCACCAGCACCCTCGACATCGATGACGATTTCGCCGGTCTGCTGATGGAAGAAGGCTTCTCTACCCTGGAAGAGATCGCCTTCGTACCGGTCAACGAGCTGCTGGCCATCGATGGCCTGGACGAAGACATGGTTGAAGAGCTGCGCCAGCGCGCCAAGAATGCGCTGACCACCAAGGCTCTGGCCAAAGAAGAATCCTTTGAAGGTGTAGAACCTTCCGAAGATCTGCTCAATCTGAACGGCCTTGGCCGTGACATGGCGTATGCCCTGGCCGCTCGCGGTATCGGCACCCTGGAAGATTTGGCAGAGCAAGGCATCGATGACCTTGCTGATATTGAAGGGCTGACGGCAGAGAAAGCCGGTGAGCTGATTATGGCTGCTCGTAATATCTGTTGGTTCGGAGAAGAGCAGTCTGAGTAAGATCAAACGGAGGAAAATGAATGGCAGAAGTATCAGTCAAACAACTTGCCACTGACATCGACACACCGGTTGATCGTCTTCTCCAGCAGTTTGTCGATGCCGGTATCAGCAAGAGCAAGGCCGACGACATGGTTAGCGAGTCTGAGAAACAGACTCTGCTGACCCATCTGAAGAAACAGCATGGAGGTGACGAGGTCACCGCACCTGCCCGCATGACCTTGCAGCGCAAGACCAAGAGCACCATCAGTGTTCAGGGGACTGGCGGCAAGAACAAGGAAGTGCAGGTTGAAGTGCGTAAATCTCGCACCTACGTAAGACGCTCGGCGCTGGAAGATGAACAGCGCCAGGCGGAAGCCGAGGAAACAGCGCGTTTGGAAGCAGAAGAAAAAGCTCGTAGCGAGGCCGAAAACAAGGTTCGTCTCGATGCTGAAGAGAAGGCTCGCCGTGAGGCTGAGCAGGCTCGTCGTGAAGCTGAGGAAAAGGCGCGGATCGAGGCACAACAAAAGGCTCGACAGGCTCCACAGCCCGCCAAAGCAGCCAGTAGCACAGCTCAGCAAGAGGCAGAAAAGATGGCCAAGCGCGAAGCAGAAGAACTGAAGCGCCAACAGGATCAAACCGCTTTGCAAAAAGCAGAAGAACTCGCCGCGAAGAAAGCCGAAGAGGCTCGCGTCATGGCGGAACAAAACGGCCCTCGCTGGGCTGAAGAAGAAGCTGCTCGCGCCAAAGAGAGCAGTGACTATCATCTGACCACCAACAAGCATGCGCAAGCCGCAGAAGACGAGTTGGACCGGAAGGAAGAGACCAGCCGTCGTACCGCCGCCGCCGCCGTCAAGGCGCCGAAAAAGGCCGGTCGTCGTGAAGATGATCGCGACTCTCGCAACCCGCGTGCCCGTAAAGGCAAGCGCGGCAAGGTGGCCATGCCCAATGCCATGAAGCACGGCTTCAACAAGCCTGCGGCCGTGGTTAACCGTGACGTCGTCATCGGCGAAACCATCACTGTGGCCGAACTGGCCAACAAGATGGCCGTCAAGGGCGTAGAAGTCATCAAGGCGATGATGAAGATGGGCGCCATGGCGACCATCAACCAGGTGATCGATCAGGAGACAGCCCAGCTGGTCGCCGAAGAGATGGGTCACAAGGTTGTGCTGCGTCGTGAGAACGAGCTGGAAGAGGCGGTACTGTCCGATCGTGACGAGACCTCCGAAGCCAAGCCGCGCGCACCTGTCGTGACCATCATGGGTCACGTCGACCACGGCAAGACCTCGCTGCTGGACTACATCCGTAAAGCCAAGGTCGCTGCTGGCGAAGCCGGTGGTATCACCCAGCATATCGGTGCTTACCACGTCGAAACCGACAGTGGCATGATCACCTTCCTGGATACCCCGGGTCACGCGGCCTTTACCTCCATGCGTGCTCGCGGTGCCAAGTCGACCGATATCGTCGTTCTGGTTGTTGCTGCCGATGACGGCGTCATGCCGCAGACCATCGAAGCCATCCAGCACGCCAAGGCGGCCGAAGTGCCCATCGTGGTTGCGGTCAACAAGATCGACAAGCCTGAAGCGGATCCGGATCGCGTCAAGACCGAGCTGGCCCGTTACAACGTCATGTCCGAAGACTGGGGTGGCGACAGCCAGTTCGTTCACGTCTCCGCCAAGTCTGGCGAAGGCATCGACGACCTGCTGGAAGCCATCCTGATCCAGTCCGAAGTACTGGAATTGAAAGCGGTTGTCGATGGCATGGCCAGCGGCGTCGTGATCGAATCCTTCCTGGACAAGGGTCGTGGTCCGGTTGCCACCGTGCTGGTACAAGAAGGTACTCTGCGCCAGGGCGACATCGTACTGTGTGGTCTGGAATACGGTCGTATCCGTGCCATGCGTGACGAGCTGGGTCGTGAAATCAAGGAAGCGGGTCCGTCCCTGCCGGTGGAAATCCTGGGTCTGTCCGGGGTGCCGTCTGCCGGTGATGAAGCCACCGTTGTACGTGACGAGAAGAAGGCCCGTGAAGTGGCTCTCTATCGTCAGGGCAAGTTCCGCGATGTCAAGCTGGCTCGCCAGCAGAAGGCCAAGCTGGAAAACATGTTCGCCAACATGACCGAGGGCGAAGTGTCCGAAGTGAACGTGGTGATCAAGGCCGACGTACAGGGTTCGGTGCAGGCGATTTGCGATGCGCTGGTCCAGCTCTCTACCGACGAAGTCAAGGTCAAGATCGTGGGCTCGGGTGTCGGTGGCATCACCGAAACCGACGCCACTCTGGCTGCGGCTTCCAGCGCCATCCTGGTGGGCTTCAACGTCCGTGCCGACGCCTCTGCGCGCAAGGTCATCGAGTCCGAGAGCCTGGATCTGCGTTACTACTCCGTCATCTATGATTTGATCGACGAAGTGAAGCAGGCCATGAGCGGCAAGCTGGCTCCTGAGTATCGTCAGGAGATCATCGGTCTGGCTGAAGTGCGTAGCGTCTTCAAGTCACCCAAGTTCGGCGCCGTTGCAGGCTGTATGGTTACCGAAGGTGTGGTCAAGCGTTCCAACCGTATCCGTGTTCTGCGTGACAACGTGGTTATCTATGAAGGCGAGCTGGAATCCCTGCGCCGCTTCAAGGATGACGTCAACGAAGTCCGCAACGGTTACGAGTGTGGTATCGCGGTCAAGAACTACAACGACGTACGCGAAGGCGACCAGATCGAAGTTTACGAGACCATTGAAATTCAACGGACTCTGTAAGCCGAGAGTTAGACAAAATAGGGGGCCGCGGCCCCCTTTTATCGCAGGATAGAATATGGCCAGAGAATTCAGCCGGACCAACAGGGTCGGCCAGCAGATCCAGCGTGAAATCGCGCTGATCTTGCAGCGTGAGGTCAAGGACCCGCGCATCGGCATGGTAACCGTCTCGGACGTGGAAGTGTCCAAGGACCTCAACTATGCCAAGGTTTATGTCACCTTCTTGCAGCTGGATATCGATGCCGAGCGCATCGCGGAAGGGCTCAAGGGCCTGACCGAAGCGGCCGGCTACATCCGCAGCCTGCTCGGCAGCGCCATGCGCCTGCGGGTGGTGCCCGAGCTGCGCTTCTACTACGACCAGACCCTGGTCGAGGGGATGCGCATCTCCAACCTGGTGTCCAACACAGTGCGTGACGACAAGCGTCGCATGGCCGAAGCCGGCCGTGAAGAAGACGAAGCCGCACCGGATGATACAGAGGATAAAGCCTGAGATGTCTCGTAGACGCCGTTTCAAGGGTCGTGACGTACACGGCATCCTGCTGCTGGACAAGCCGACCGGTCTGACCTCCAACGATGTGTTGCAGAAGGTCAAGCGTATCTACAACGCCGCCAAGGCCGGTCACACCGGTGCTCTGGATCCGCTGGCGACCGGCATGCTGCCGATCTGTCTCGGCGAGGCCACCAAGTTCTCCCAGTATCTGCTGGAAGCGGACAAGCGCTATGAGGTGACCGCCAAGCTGGGCGAGCGCACCAACACCAGCGACTCCGACGGCGAGGTGGTCTCCACCCGGCCGGTGAACGTGGCCGTGGGCACCCTGATCGAGTCGCTGGACCAGTTCCGCGGCCCCATCATGCAGGTGCCGTCCATGTACTCCGCCCTCAAGCACAACGGTCGCCCGCTCTATGAATATGCCCGTGAAGGCATAGAGATAGAGCGTGAAGCCCGTCCCATCACAGTGTTCGAGCTCAAGCTCATCAGCTTTGAAGGGGATGAGGTCAAGCTGGAGGTGCACTGCAGCAAGGGCACCTACATTCGCTCCCTGGTGGACGATCTGGGGGAAGTGCTGGGTTGTGGCGCTCACGTCACCCAGCTGCGCCGCACCCAGGTGGCCAGCTATCCCTATGAGCGGATGCTGACCCTGGAACAGCTCGAGTGCATCTTCGAACAGGCCAAGGCTGAAAGCATCCCGCCACGGGAGCAGCTCGACCCCTTGTTGCTGCCGATGGATACCGCCGTGGCCGCGCTGCCCGAGGTGAACATGCTGGCGGCGGTGGCCGCCTATGTGAACCAGGGTCAGGCCGTGCAGGTAGCTGGCGCGCCGCAAAGCGGCCAAGTTCGCATGACCGTCGGCCCTGAGCGTGAGTTCATCGGGGTGGGCGAGATCGACGACGAAGGGCGGGTTGCCCCCAAGCGTCTGGTGCGCTACCACGACGATCACGACGAGGAGTGATCCTCAGGCGGTATCTGGGCGTCTTTCCCGTTGCGAAAAGTGACGGGGACGATTATGATACCGCCCTCATTTCACGGCTGAATTAGAGATTGGCTGTGAACCTTTAAACACTCTACTTGGAGTAATACCATGTCTCTAAATGCTGAGATCAAAGCTTCCATCGTTGCTGACAACGCTCGTTGCGCCAACGACACTGGCTCCCCCGAAGTGCAGGTTGCCCTGCTGACTGCCCAGATCAACCATCTGCAAGGTCACTTCAAAGAGCACGCTAAAGATCACCACGGTCGTCGTGGTCTGCTGCGCATGGTTTCCCAGCGTCGCAAGCTGCTGGACTACCTGAAGCGTAAAGATGTTCAGCGTTATGCTGCTCTGATCGCCAAGCTGGGTCTGCGTCGTTAATCGACCATCAGATTTCGCGAAAAAGGGGAACCTCAGGGTTCCCCTTTTTTATTGCGCGTCAGGCTGTTGCCGGCTTCACAGAATTTGTGTCACTGCTTACCTTTTGGTTCGAATCAAGTATACTTGCACGCGAATTTAAAGAGCCAAATTGTAAAAAGGAAATTCACGTGAATCCTATTGTAAAGTCATTCCAGTACGGTCAACACACCGTCACTCTGGAAACCGGTGTGATGGCCCGTCAAGCCACTGCGGCCGTAATGGTCAGCATGGACGATACCTGCGTATTTGTGACCGTAGTAGGCAAGAAAGAGGCCGATCACGGTCGTGATTTCTTCCCGCTGACCGTCAACTACCAGGAGCGTACCTATGCTGCTGGTCGTATCCCGGGTGGTTTCTTCCGTCGTGAAGGCCGTCCGAGCGAAGGCGAAACCCTCACCTCCCGCCTGATCGACCGTCCTATTCGTCCGCTGTTCCCGGAAGGCTTCCTCAATGAGGTTCAGGTGGTTGCCACCGTCATGTCCGTGAACCCGCTGGTTTCCCCGGACATAGTTGCCATGATCGGTGCCTCTGCTGCACTGGCCATCTCCGGCATCCCGTTCGGCGGCCCGATTGCAGCTGCTCGCGTGGGCTACATGAACGGTCAGTATGTGTTGAACCCGACCACAGCCGAACTGCCGCAGAGTGATCTGGATCTGGTGGTTGCCGGTACCGCCAACGCGGTACTGATGGTCGAATCCGAAGCGGCCATCCTGTCTGAAGAGACCATGCTGGGCGCCGTCGTTTATGGCCACGAGCAGATGCAAGTCGTGATCAACGCCATCAACGAATTCGCCGCCGAGGTGGGTACCCAGCCGTGGGATTGGACCCCGCCTGCGACCAACGAAGCGCTGAAAGCCAAAGTTGCCGAGCTGGCCACCGCCGAACTGGGTGAAGCTTACCGCATCACCGAGAAGGCCGTGCGTTACGCCGCCATCGGTGCCATCAAGTCCCGTGTGGTTGAGCAAGTCATCGCCTCCGGTGTGGAAGAAGATGCCAAGAAGATCGGCGAAGAGTTCCACAGCCTGGAAAGCCGCATCGTCCGTGGCCGTGTGGTCCGTGGCGAGCCGCGCATCGATGGTCGCGATCCGGAAATGATCCGCGCCCTGTCCGTCGGCACCGGCATTCTGCCGCGCGCTCACGGCTCCGCCCTGTTCACCCGTGGTGAGACTCAGGCCATCGTGGTTGCGACCCTGGGTACCGAGCGTGACGCCCAGAACATCGACGAGCTGGCTGGCCACCGTGCCGACCGCTTCATGCTGCACTACAACTTCCCGCCGTACTGCGTCGGTGAGACCGGCATGATGGGTAGCCCGAAGCGTCGTGAAATAGGTCACGGTCGTCTGGCCAAGCGCGGCGTTGCTGCCGTGATGCCGAGCGCCGCCGAGTTCCCGTACGTGGTGCGCGTGGTGTCTGAAATCACCGAATCCAACGGTTCCTCCTCCATGGCCTCTGTCTGTGGTTCCTCCCTGGCGCTGATGGACGCGGGTGTGCCGATCAAGGCCTCCGTTGCCGGTATCGCCATGGGTCTGGTGAAGGAAGAAGAAGGTTTCGTCGTGCTGTCCGACATCCTGGGTGACGAAGATCACCTGGGAGACATGGACTTCAAGGTGGCCGGTACTACTCAAGGTATCACAGCGCTGCAGATGGACATCAAGATCGAAGGCATCACCAAAGAGATCATGGAGATTGCCCTCAAGCAAGCCCGTGGTGCTCGCCTGCACATCCTGAAAGTGATGGACGAAGCCATCCAGGCGCCGCGTAGCGAAATCTCCGATTTCGCCCCGCGCATCCACACCATCAAGATCAATCCTGAGAAGATCAAGGACGTGATCGGCAAGGGTGGTTCCGTGATCCGTGCCCTGACCGAAGAGACAGGCACCAACATCGAGCTGGATGATGACGGCACCGTCCGCATCTCCGCCGTTGCCAACGAAGCCGCCATGGAAGCCATCCGTCGCATCGAGGCCATCACCGCCGAGATCGAAGTGAACCGCATCTATGAAGGCAAGGTTGTGCGTCTGGCCGACTTCGGCGCCTTCGTCAATATCCTGCCGGGTAAAGACGGTCTGGTACACATCTCCCAAATCACCGATGCCCGCGTGCAGAACGTGGCCGACTTCCTGAAGATCGGTGATGTTGTGAAGGTGAAGGTACTGGAAGTGGACCGTCAAGGCCGCGTGCGTCTCTCCATCAAGGAAGCGAATGCACCGACCGAAGCCGCCGCACCGGTTGCTGACGTGGCCGTTGCCGAAGAGCCGACTGCCGAATAAGGCTGCCGTGCCGTTGAAAAGCCGACCTCAGGGTCGGCTTTTTTGTGCCTGCTCGGTGGCGATGTTGTTTCTTATGAAGCCCTCTGTTACAACAATGGGCTCCCCGCGCGACGGGCAACAAGGAGCAGTATGATGTCGTGGGCCCTCCTCAGGCAGTTTCCCCCGCTGGTCTGGACCGTGATCCTGGGTACCTTCATGGTGCGCACCAGCTATTACATGGTCTGGCCTTTTCTCTCCATCTTGCTCTATCGGGAGTATGCCCTCTCGGCCACCAGCATAGGGGCCATGCTGGGAGCGAGCGCGGCGCTCTCCACCCTGATCAGTTTCTATGGCGGCTGGTTGTCGGACCGGCTGGGGCGGCGCAACATCTTGCTGGCCGGCTGCCTGGTGGCGCTGCTCTGCTACGGCCTGCTCGGCTTCTCCCACTCAGTGCTCTGGCTCGGGGTCGGGGTGATCGGCAGCGGTCTCTCCTCCGGTCTCATAGATGCACCGGGCAAGGCGCTGATGGCCGACAGCCTCGCTTCGGCCAAGGCGCGGGAGCTGGCGCTGCATATGCGCTACTTCCTGCTCAACCTGGGGGCGGCGACAGGGCCCCTGCTCGGGGTGACCCTGGGCATCAGCGCCCAGCAGCAGACCTTCCTGCTGCTTTCCGGCAGCTATCTGCTGCTGGGGGCCGCCTTCGTCTGGGGCTTTCGCAGGCTGAATGAGGAAGAGCGGCGCGGTGGCGGCCTGGGTCTGCGGGCCGCCATCAAGGTGCTGTGGCTGGATCGGGGCTTTCTGCTGCTGGTAATGGCAAACCTGCTGATGGTGCTGGTCTACTCCCAGTTTCACTCACCCCTGGTGCAGTACCTGACCCGGGCCGAGACCCCCGAGGTGGCGCGGCTGGTCGCCATCTTGGTGACGATCAACGCGCTGACCGTGGTCTTGCTGCAATTCCCGCTGCTGCATCTGCTCGCCCGCTGGCCCGGCAAGGTGCGGCTGCAGCTTGGCATCATGCTGTTTCTGGGGGCTCAGGTGCTGTTTGCGCTGGGGGAGCCCGCGCAGTGGTCGCACTGGATCGGAGCCGTGCTGCTGCTGAGCGTGGGGGAGACCATACTGTTCCCGCTGCTCAACGTGCTGATCGATCAGATGTCGCCCCCTCATCTGAAGGGGAGCTATTTCGGGGCCGGTGCGCTGGCCGGGCTGGGCGGTGCCATCGGGGCCGTGCTGGGGGGCTGGATCCTGGAACTGTGGGGCGGGCCATCACTCTACATATTGATGGCGCTGTGCTGCATCTTGACCTTTCTGCTGTACGAGTGGGGGGCGCGGATCCCGCGCCCCGAGGTGGCGAAAGCCTGTTCCCGCGAGGGTTAGTGGGTCTCCTTCAGGTTGACCTGCTTCATCGCCTTCTTGGCGGCATACATGCGCTCGTCGGCCAGCCGGATCAGGCTGTTGCCCTCGTCGAACTGGATGGGGCCCGTCTGCACCATGCCGATGCTGAGGGTCACGTCCCCTAGCTGCTCTGCCAGGGTGTGGGTCAGCCGTTGCAGATAGACGTCCCTGGCCTGATCCTCGTTGCAGTTGGGCAGGATCAGGCAGAACTCATCCCCGCCGTAGCGAAAGCAGCAATCCTCCGCCCGCGACACCTTGCGAATGCAGGCGCCGACGATGCGCAGTATCTCATCTCCCCGCTGGTGTCCCTGGGTGTCGTTGATCTGCTTGAAGTCGTCGATGTCGAGGTAGGCGATGACCACGGGCTCGGCGCGGCGCTGGCAGGTGCGCAGGGTGCGAGTCAGGTTCTCCTGCAGGTGGCGCACGCTGAGCAGGCCGGTGAGGGCATCGGTCCGGCTCATCTCCTCCAGTTGCTGGGTGCGCTCGCGCACCTTCTCCTCCAGCGACTTGGCGTAGATCTCCGACTTCTCCTTGGAGGACTCTATCTCCGACACCAGGCTGCGGATATAGGTCTCGAACACCAGAGTGATGTCGAACAGGAACAGCTTGTCGAGGGCGGTCAGCATTGTGATGCGGTCCGGCTCATGGTCTATCTGGGTGAAGATATCCTCGATGAGCAGCCCCTTGAGGGTGTTGATGGCAGCCAGATAGAGCTTGGGCTCCACCCCGATCCGCTTGTGCACCAGCCCGATCCGCAACCGGTTGTTGACGTACTCCAGATCATACTGGCCGCTGAACAGGTCGAGGATGTAACGGCGCTGGGCCGACCGCAGCCGGGTGAGCGTATCGGCATCGCCGATCAGCAGGGCAATCTCGGTGATCCCGGTCTGCAGCATATAGAACTTGTCGACCAGCGCATCTATGTGGGGCTCTATCTTGACGCGATAACTGGCGAGCAGAGTGAAATCGTCCTCGCCCAGCAGCAACAGCTCCTTGCGATGGGCGATTTCGAACTCTGTGATCCGCATCTGTTCCAGCAGAGTCTGTTCGGTTGGATTCATGGCTGTTCCCTGAACGAAAATGACGGCGCGTACTTTGTTATCTAACTGACAGTGTAGACATTAACAGCAAGGGGCAGGTCTTCAAATGGCGCAGGCTTGTTGCAGATCAACCTCTGCACCCATCGCTCTATCTACTAGAAGGTCAGCACCTTGTCGGCCGCCAGGGTCCACTGGGCCAGCAGCGGCAGGGTACCGATCTCGATCCCCTCGATGAGCGGCAGGGCCGTGATGCCGCGGGCATCGGTACAGGTCTTGCACAGGCGGATGATGGCGCCCTGTGCCAGCAGTATCTCCAGCATCTGGCGCAGATTGTACCCCTCGGCCGGGGCTTGCCCTGCCAGCGCGGCGCCGACCGCATCGGACATCAGGAACAGTTGCAGGCTGGCACCGCCCTGTTCGCCCAGGGCAATGGCCAGCCGCAGGGTGTTGAACAGGGATTCGCTACCGTAGGGTGCGCCGTTGGCGATGATGACAATACGTTGATTCATAAAAGACTCCATCCTGAAAGCCGCTATTGTAGACTCGTCGGGGCCGCGCTGGCGTGATGTTGCACAAACTCTGTCGTACCGGTTGGCACACGGCTTGACCCGCTAGGCCGAGTGCGGTCTGATAGGCGGCCATCAAACATGACAGAGGAGTGAGGTCGTTATGTGGAAGGTTATCGGAATGAGTATGCTGCTGTTGGCCGGTCAGGCTTATGGCAGCCAGGAGGTGGGCTGCAAGGCACGGCAACAGGCGGTGGCGGATCAGCTGGTCTTCGCCAAGGCGCACAACAACGCGGATCAGGTGGCCGGGCTGGAGCGGGCGCTGCGCAATATCGAGGCTCACTGCACCGATGCGGGCCTGTTCAAGGAGCAACAGCAACGGGTGACCGAGCTGAAAGCGCAGGTGAACGAGCTGCTGATCGAACTGCAAAATGCGCGGGTGTCGGGCAAGCCTGACAAGATCGCCAAGAAGCAGGCCAAGCTGGAAGAAGCCCAGACCAAATTGCTGGCAGCCCAGAACGAGCTGGATGCGCTGAGCAAGCTGATCACCCACTGATCGCCGCATTGCAGCGTGAAAAAGCCGGGCATGCCCGGCTTTTTGCTGTTCAGTGATCCCTCCTATCATGCTCCCCGTCGACCGACCATGTTGACCGGCACCACCCAGGCATCGAACTGCTGCGCCGTGAGATGGCCGGAGGCGATGGCCGCCTCCCGCAGGCTGAGCCCTTCATGATGTGCCCGCTTGGCTATCTCGGCCGCCTTGTCGTAGCCGATGTGGGGGTTGAGTGCCGTGACCAGCATCAGGGAGCGGGCCAGCAGATCATCGATGCGAGCCCGGTTCGGCGCGATGCCGATGGCGCAGTGATCGTGGAAGCTCTGCATGCCGTCAGCCAGCAGCCGCACGCTCTGCAGAAAGTTGTGGGCGATGAGCGGGCGGAACACGTTCAGCTCGAAGTTGCCGCTGGCACCGCCTATGTTGATGGCCACGTCGTTGCCCATCACCTGGGCGCACAGCATGGTCAGCGCCTCGCACTGGGTCGGATTGACCTTGCCGGGCATGATGGAGGAGCCGGGCTCATTTTCCGGGATCAGCAGCTCTCCCAGCCCGCTGCGAGGGCCGCTGGCCAGCCAGCGCACGTCGTTGGCGATCTTCATGAGCGATGCGGCCAGCGTCTTGAGGGCGCCGTGGCCATGCACCAGGGCATCGCTCGCCGCCAGCGCCTCGAACTTGTTGGGGGCGCTCACCAGCGGCAGGCCCGTCTGCTCCGCCAGGGTGGCTGCCACCTCGTCGGCAAAGCCGGGTGGCGTGTTCAGGCCCGTGCCGACGGCCGTGCCTCCCAGCGCCAGCTCGCACAGGTGGGGCAGGGCGGCCCGGATATGGCGCTCAGCCTGTTCCAGCTGGGCGACCCAGCCGGAGAACTCCTGCCCCAGAGTGAGCGGGGTGGCGTCCTGCAAGTGGGTACGGCCAATCTTGACTATGTCGTCGAAAGCGTGCGCCTTGCGGGCCAGGGTGGCGCTCAGGGTGATCAGGGCGGGCAGCAGTTGCAGCGTGATGGCGCTGACGGCCGCCAGGTTCATGGCGCTAGGGAAGACGTCATTGCTCGACTGGCTCTTGTTTACCTCGTCGTTGGGGTGCACCAGACGCGCTTCACCGCGCGGGCCGCCGAGCAGCTCGCTGGCCCGGTTGGCCAGCACCTCGTTGACGTTCATGTTGGTCTGGGTGCCCGAGCCTGTCTGCCAGACCCTGAGCGGAAACTCTTCCCCGTGCTGACCGCAGAGGACCTCATCGGCGGCACTCATTATGGCCTGGGCCGTGCGAGCGGGCAGCAGTCCCTTGGCGTGATTGACCCGGGCACAGGCAGACTTGATGCGCGCCAGGGCATGAATAAGCTCCATGGGCTGACGTTCTCCCGAGATGTCGAAATGGTGCAGGGAGCGCTGGGTCTGTGCCCCCCACAGCCGCTCGGCCGGAACGGCTATCTCCCCGAAGCTGTCGTGTTCTATCCGTGTCGTCATTACATCCTCCCGCCGAAAAGAAAAGGGGCGAGGGAATATCCCTTGCCCCTCACAGCATGGCAAACCACAGGCCAGGTCGCTCAGAATGGCGCCTCACGTTGTGGCGTGCCCTCTTGCATCATGATGGTTCAGCCGTGGGGGCGAAACGGCGTCAGCGCCGCCAGCGGGCTGGCATCCATGCATTCCTGAATCGCCTCGCCGTGCTTGAAGATCTTGAAGCTCTCGCCGCGGGCGCTCCAGTATTCGAGGGTCTCACCGCTGCTCTCGCCACTTATTTGGAGCAGGCTGGCTTCACGCAGGGCCACCACATGTTCGCTCGGGTTGATGGCGCAGAACTCCGCCAGACGCTCGTCGCGGGTCTCCCCCATGTGGCCGCTGATGCTGGCGTCCAGATAGTGGGGGTTGATCTGCAGCGGGAACAGGCCAAGGGCGGGCAGCACGGCGGCGTTGCAGACCGGCATGTCGTTGGTGGTGCGAATGCTGGGGGTGGCCACGTTGCAACCTGCGCTCCAGCCCACATAGGGCACGCCCCGCTCGCGCACGGCGCGCTGGATCGGCACGATCAGGCCGTTCTCGTGCAGCAGCTGGTTGAGGCGCCAGGTGTTGCCGCCACTGACAAAGATGGCGTCGGCCTGGTTGATGGCGTCCACCGGATCGTCAAACTGATGGATGCTGATGGCTTCCACCCCCAGACTTTCGCCGAGCTCATTGGCTCTGGCATCCCAGTCGCTGCGGATCACGGCGTAGGGGATGAGCAGGATGCGCTTGACCTGTTTGCGGGCGAGCAGGGTCTGCACCCGATCCCGTGCCCAGCCGAGCAGACCCGGAAACTCGGTGGCTTTACCGTTGCTGAGAAGAAGCAGTTCCATGAAAAGTGTCCTCATGAGTGAAAGCGGAGGAGGCGCCGCCAGGGCGTGCCGTGGCGACAGGAGCCCCCATTCTAACCCGATTGGCCGCAGGGTTCTGTGATCGGTTCATGTATCCCGATGAGCCTGCCCTCTGGCCGGGCTATCAAGCCGTCCACTCTCTGCGCCATCTACCAGTGGCTCTATATGTATCCGCCGGGCCGCCGCAACCGGCGGTGATCTGCCTCCCGCCACGTTTCAAATACGAAAGACCCCACCGAAGTGGGGCCTTGATCCTTGAGGACGGTTCCCGTCAGCTGGCGCTGGCCGGGGCAATCTGGAACTCGGGCTGCTGGCGCAGCTTCCACAGCTCAATCCACTTGCGGATGGCCGACACCAGTATGATGGCGCCCAGCCCCAGCATCAGCAGCGAGATGCCGCCGTTGAGCAGGTTGTAGCCCTTGGATTCCGGGTTGAAGTAGACGTGGCTCACCATCCAGTAACCGGCGTAGTTGACGGTGACGAACAGGTAGGCCAGCGGGATCAGGCAGGTCAGCATGTAGCGGCGCTTGCTGGCCAGTCGTAATATGATGGTGGCGCCTATGATCAGGCCGACCGAGGCCATCAGCTGGTTCGATACCCCGAACAGTGCCCACACGGAGCCGATATCGCCGGACATCAGCAGATAACCCCACATCACGCAGGCGAGCACGCTGGCACCTATGGCGCCCGGCATCCAGTCGATGCGCTTGAGGGGCGGGTAGAACTCGCCGAAGAAGTCCTGGATCAGGTAGCGGGAGACCCGGGTGCCGGAGTCGACGGCGGTGAGGATGAAGACGGCTTCAAACATCACCACGAACTGGAAGAAGTAGGAGGCGAGATTGCTGAACCAGGGCACCTTGGTGAAGATGTAGGACATGCCCACCGCCAAAGTGACGGCGCCGCCGGTGCGGCCGTTCAGGTCCATGCCGATCTCCTGGGAGAGGAAGGGCAGATCCACCACCTGCATCCCCAGCTTGGCGAAGGCCTCCGGGGTGGCGTTGATGGCGAAGTAGTCGGCCGGGTGCAGGGCGGTGGCGGCGATCAGCGCCATCACGCCCACCACGCACTCGGCCAGCATGGCACCGAAGGCGACCGGCAGTATGTCGCTCCACTTGTCCACCAGTTTCGGGGTGGTGCCTGAGCCGATGAAGGCGTGGAAGCCGGAGATGGCGCCACAGGCGATGGTGATGGAGATGAAGGGCCAGACCGGGCCGCCCAGTACCGGGCCGCCGCCGTGGACGAACTGGGTCATGGCGGGGAACTGGATCTCCGGGTTGATGCAGATGACGCCGATCACCAGGGCGCCGAACACGCCTATCTTCATGAAGCTGGAGATGTAGCCGCGGGGGGTGAGCAGCAGCCAGACCGGCAGCGCGGTGGCGAAGAAGGCGTAGACCGGCAGCGCTAGGCTGATGGTCTCGGCACGCAGGGTCAGCCAGACCCCGAAGGCGCTCTCCTGCACGTAGGGGCCGAAGAAGACGCAGGCCAGCACGGCGGCGAAGCCCACCCAGGAGGCGGCTTGCAGGTTGCCGGTCAGCTTGTGCCAGATCCCCACCACCATGGAGATGGGGATGGTCATGAAGACCGCGAACACGCCCCAGGCGTTACGCTCCAGCGCGTGCACCACCACCATGGAGAGGCCCGCCATTGTGATGGTGATGATGAACAGCATGGCAAGGCCCGTGCACCAGCCGGCGATGGGGCCGAGCTCGGCCTTGGCCACCTCGGAGAGGGACTTGCCCTGATGCTTCATGGAGGCGAACAGCACCACGGTATCGTGCACGGCGCCGCCGATGACGCAGCCGATCAGCAGCCAGAGGAAGCTCGGCAGGTAGCCGTACTGGGCCGCCAGCACCGGGCCCACCAGGGGGCCGGCGGCGGCGATGGCCGCGAAGTGCTGGCCGAAGTTGACCCACTTGTTGGTCGGCACATAGTTTTTGCCATCCTCCAGTTGGTGGGAGGGGGTGACCAGCTTGTCGTCGGCCATCAGCACCTTGCGCACAAAGAACACGCCGTAGAGGCGATAGGCGATGGCGAGGATGCAGAGGGCCGCAATGACGAAGGTGATTGCGTGTTGCATGACGGAGTTTCCTTTTCCTGCGGCCAATCTGGCCGGGCTCAGGCTGCACTCTACGCAGGCGGTGGCGAAAGGGGAGCGCAGAAAAGGTCAGTGGCAGAGGGTCGCCCGCGAGCGGCAGAAAAGCGGCCCCGAGTGGTTTGAGGGATGAGCCGGCGGGTGTGGGAGGCGGGTGAGCGGTGGCTGGCAGAGCAGGAGCGGGGAGAGTTGCCCGGTCCTCAGGGGATCTCCAGCAGCTCCTTGAGGGGCTTGAGGTAGCGCCGGCTCACCGGCACCTTGTGGCCGCCCTGGGTCACCACTTCCGCCAGGCCACCGTCGAGCAGCAGGATCTCGCGGATCTGGCCCGGGTTGAGCAGGTACTGGCGGTGACAGCGCACGAAGCCGGTTTTCTCCTCCAGGGTGCGCAGGGTCAACTCGGTGGTGCCCTGCTGCTGGGCGCTCACCACCTTGTTGCCGGCCAGATCGCTGTGGACGAACTCCACCTCGCCAAGGGGCAGTAGCAGAATGCGGTTGTGGCCGCTGCAGGGAATGCTGCGCAGGGGCTGGGCGATGCGGGTCGGGTCCGGCAGCGGCTGGCCCGCCAGCTCACCTTTTGGCGAGAGTAGCCGCTGGATGCGCTCCAGCGCCTTGTTCATCCGTTCGCTGGTGACCGGTTTGAGCAGGTAGTCGAGGGCGTTCTCCTCGAACGCGCGCAGGGCAAACTCGTCGTAGGCGGTGATGAAGACGATGTGGGGACGCAAGTCAGGATCCAGCATGCTCACCAGCTCCAGCCCGCTGATGCGCGGCATCTGGATGTCGAGAAACAGCAGGTCGGGTTTGAGGCGGTGGATGGCGGGTAGCGCCTCCATGGCGTGGGCACACTCCCCCAGCAGGCGGATGTTGCCCGCCTGCTCCAGCAGCAGCCGCAGCTCCTCGCGGGCGAGGGGTTCATCGTCGACGATAAGGGCGGTCAGCATGGACTCTCCTGCAGGGGAAGGGTGATCCTCACCCGGGTGGATTGATGGGGCTCGCAGTGAATGGTGACCCCGTACTCGGCGCCGTAACGGGCCTTGATGCGCCTGTCCACTATGTTCATGCCAAGGCCGTTCTCCTCCCGCTTGGCCTGATAGAGGCCGGCGTTGTCGCACACCTCCAGCACCAGCTGCTCGCCCTCCTGCCGCGCCGTCAGGCTCAGCCGGCCCGGTTCGAACATCTGGGAGATGCCGTGCTTGATGGCGTTCTCGACTATGGGTTGCAGGGAGAAGGTGGGCAGCCGGTACTCCAGCAGCGGCTCGGGAATATGGATCTCCACGCTCAGGTGCTCGGCGAAACGGGCCTGCTCGATATGCAGATAGGCGTTCACGTGCTCCAGCTCGTCGGCCAGGGTCACCTCGTCCCCCTGGCGCTTGAGGTTCTTGCGAAAGAAGGTGGAGAGGTGGTGCACCAGGGTGCGGGCATCCTCGGGGTCGCGCCGGATCACCGCCGCCAGGGTGTTGAGGGCGTTGAACAGAAAGTGCGGGTTGATCTGGGCCTGCAAGAGCTTGATCTCCGACTGGGCCAGCAGCCGCTTCTGCTCGTTGTACTTGCTGGCCAGGATCTGGCCGGAGAGCAGCCGGGCGATCCCTTCCCCCAGGGTGCGGTTGATGGAGGAGAAGAACTTGCGCTTGGGCTCGTAGAGCTTGATGGTACCCACCACGGATCCCTCTTCCCCCCGCAGCGGAATGACCAGGGAGGAGCCGAGCCGGCACTGGGGATGCAGGTTGCAGCTGTAGGGGATCAGGTTGCCGTCGGCATAGACCACCTCGTTGTGCTGGATCGCCTTGAAGGTGTGGGCCGAGTTGATGGCGGTGCCCGGCAGGTGGTGATCCTCGCCAATGCCGATGAAGGCGAGCAGCTTCTCCCGATCCGTGATGGCGACGGCGCCCACCCCTGTCTCCTCGTAGAGAATGCGCACCATCTGCTGGCACGCCTCCTGGGTGAAGCCCTTGTCCAGCACCCGCATCGCCCGCTCGGCGATCTTGAGGGCGCGGGCGGAGAAGGCGACCGAGTACTTCTCCAGCATGGCGCGGTGATCGAGGATCATCCGCATGAACATGGCGGCCCCCAGCGTATTGGCCACCAGCATGGGGGCTATGATGTTCTCGATGAGGTGGATGGCGTCGTCATACGGGCGGGCCACCAGCAATATGATGCCCATCTGCATCAGCTCGGCGACCAGGGCCACAGATCCCACCACCCAGGGGCTGAACAGCAGATCGAGCCGATGGCGGGCGACGAAGTGGCGGTGCACCAGGCCGCCGAGCAGCCCCTCGGCGATGGTGGAGAAGGTGCAGGCCAGGGCGGTGAAGCCCCCCAGCGAATAGCGATGGATGCCGCCGGTGAGCCCCACCAGCAGCCCCACCACAGGGCCGCCGACTATGCCGCCCAGCACGGCGCCGATGGCGCGGGTGTTGGCGATGGAATCCTCGACTCTCAGGCCAAAATAGGTGCCCATCACGCAGAAGCCGGAGAAGATGAGGTAGCAGAGGATCTTGTGGGGCCAGCTCAGGGTCACCTGAGTCAGCGGCATGAATAGCGGCGTCTTGGAGAGCAGCCAGGCGATCACCAGATAGACGCAGAGCTGCTGGAAGAGAGATATCACGAGCGCGAATTGTTCGAAAGCCACGGCACACTATCTCGAAAGGGGATGCTCATCCAATGGACGCGGAGTATTAGCAAACCCCGATTTGCGCTGCAAGCTGCGGGCGCCGGAATAGCGCGCCTGCGCACAGATTTGGTTGACAGCCTGAGCCAAAGGCATCCCATGTTGCCGCCTGGCCTGCCCATTCACGAAAGCTGTAACCAATCAGGGGGCCCGCGGGCCCCCTGATTGTTGATAACACCATCAAATTAGTCGAGCTTGAAGTCGACCCACACCAGCCGGTGATCCGAGCTGACTCCCTTGGCGATGCCCAGCTTGGCGTCGTACACCAGGTGGTAGCCCGGCTCGAAGCTGGCCGGCCAGAACACGCCGGAGGCGACCACGTTCAGGTTGGCGGAGGGCAGCACATGATCGAGCTGCAGGCCGCTGCTGCTGGTGATGCGCTCCGGGGTGGGGCGGTTGTTGTTGCGCTTGCACTGATCCGGCTGGCTGGCGAGGCACTCGGGGCCGCCCTGACTGACCGGTATGATGGCGCCGTTGGTGACCGCCTGATTGACCAGCACATGGTTGTGCAGATCCTGGATGGCGGTGAGATCCCCGTCACCGATCTGGGGATCGGCGTTGAGATCGCCGGCGATGACGAACTTGGCGCCCTCGGCCAGGCCGCCGGCCTTGCCGGCGTCATCCACCATGTAGCTGGCGGTCTCCACGTAGTCCTGCCAGAAGGCGACTTCGGCGCGGTTGTGCTTGACGTTGTGGCGCGCCGCGTTGCCGAAGATGGGCGGGGTCGGGTGGGAGACGAGGAAGTGGATCACCTCCTCCTTGTTGCCGCGCTTGATGCGCACCGGCACGTCGGCGTGGTTCTTTGACGAGAGCGGGAAGGCCTGCCAGGCGGCGTCGTCATACCAGGCATCGCCACACTGGCGGCCGGCCGGGATCGGGGCCTTGGAGTTGTTGCAGTCGTCGATGACGGGGTTCTGCTCGCCCGGCATGTCTTTCCACTTGAAGTGCTGGAAGGTGCGGATCTGCTTGGTATCGATGGGATACTGGGACATGACGGCAAAGGCGTACTGGCCGTGGTAGTTGCCAAAGCCCCAGGCGTCGTCCGGCCCGTTGTTGACCTTGCCATCCAGGTTGAGGTCATGGCCGCTCATCAGGCCTGTGTTGGTGGCGAAATTTTGCAGCACAGGGTAGCTGATGGCGGTCACCTCGCCGTGCTGGGCGTGGGCCAGATAGTTGTCGTTGAACGCCTTCAGATCGGCGGTGCCGGCGCCCTTGCCGTCGTTGTCGAACTCGTTGAGCAGGAAGACGTCCGGCCGGGTGCGCTGCACTATCTCGGCGATATTGCGGATCTGCTGCACGTCCAGGGCCTTGGTCTTCTCTGCGCCGCTCAAGGTGCCGTCGGCGAGGCGAGCCAGCAGGGTGTCCTGCTCGGCGCGGGTCAGGGCCAGTTCCCCGCTCAGCATGCCGGGGGCGGTGCGATCAAAGGAGAGGTTGAAAGTTGCGAAGCGAACCATGGGGGTCGGGGTCTCGGAGTCGTTTTGGCTGTTACAGCCTGCCATCAATCCGAGGGAAATGGCAGCGGCGAGTAGGGACTTGCTGATATTTTTCATTATAATATTCCGTAGCATCAATAAGTTATATCTCGTTGGTACGAGCGTTGAGACGCGCCCATTATAGGGATCCCGGCCCCGGGCCGGGCGCCGGATGAGCCAAAGTGTGAGTCCATTCACAGAGCAATGAGGGGAGGCGAGATGAGTCGGCGACAAACGGCCCTGGTGGTCGAGGGGGGCGCCATGCGCGGCATTTTTGCCGCCGGTGTGCTGGATGCCTTTCTGGCACAGGGCAGGACGGCGTTCGATCACTGCATCGGGGTCTCGGCGGGGGCGGTCAATCTGGCGGCCTTTCTGGCCGGCCAGCGGGGGCGCAACCACAGTGTCATCACGGACTACTCCTGCCGCCCCGAGTTCATCAGTCTGGCCAGGTTCGTGCGCGGCGGCCACTGGCTCGATCTCGACTGGCTGTGGGCGATCACCATCCGCGAGTGCCGACTCGATCTGGCCCGCTTCGCCGCCAATCCGGTGCCGCTGACCGTGGTGGCCACCCGGGTCTCGGATGGTCAGGCCGCCTACCTCAAGGGGGATGCGGCCGAGCTGGAGCAGCAGATCAAGGCCTCCTGTTCTGTGCCCCTGGTCTATCGCGACTTCGTGCGCATCGGCGGGGAAGCCATGACGGATGGCGGGGTGGCCGATTCCATTCCTGTGCGTCATGCCTACGAACAGGGGGCGCGCGACATCACAGTGGTGCTCTCCCGCCCCTTCGGCTATCGCAAGCGGGCGCCACGTCTGCCGGCCCTGCACCGTTATCTGCTGCGCCAGACCCCGGCTCTGGCCCGCGCCAGTCTGGCGCGCCACCGCAGCTACAACGACGCCATCGATTTCATCCGCCAGCCACCGGCCGATTGCCGCATCCGGGTCATAGTGCCGCCGGCGGGTTTTCGGGTCGGCCGCATGACCACAGACAAGGGGCGGCTGGAGCAGGGCTACCAGATGGGCTGGCAGGCGGCCCTGGACTATCTGGCGGCCGACCCGGCCCAGCCTTGAACCTGTTTGGGCGGCTCCGCCCGGGGCCGTCACCATGAAAAACCATGGCGATGCCGCTGCGGGTCAGGGATGAATCATCCCACCCGCCACTCTCCGTCTTGATGACCAGAGCCAGCTTTTGTTCGTCCGCTTAATATGCAGCTGGATAATTGTTTGCGATATTTAAAGCGAAATGGTCAGCATTATCGGCATGAAGAAATATCACTATTAAGTTGAGCTAAATAATCCACGAGTCAAATTGTGACTGAATAATAAAGCCGGTGGGGAACTTTCCTGACTGGTGTTTTTTAATACGCCAAATTATTCATTAAATCTGTTTTTATTCATATGCATAGAGTGAGTTAACTTATGCGAAATAGATTATTAGCGCTGGGTTGAATCTCTTTACATTAATGGCGAATTGATAGCCTGACTTCATCTCGGCTACTGTCCCCTCTCGATTCGTTTGGGTAGCAAACGGATACGCCAATAATAACGACAGAAACTGGACGCATTGATAAAGAGTCATCTTTATTGATTTTAATCCTGCCAAAGGAGCCGGAATAATGAGTGGTTTATCTTCCCATCAAATTGCCCGTGAGATATTTGCCGAGTTGTTGCCCTATCGTCGCCGCTTCCCCGATCCCATTCTGGATCGACACAGCGAAGAGAAGGAGGTGGCCGCCATCCAGATCCCCCGGCTGCAGGCCTTCATCGAGCGGGGCGAGACCATCACCTGCGTCTTGCCCGCCTTCCCCACCAAGTCACCGAACCCGAACAAGGTGCTGGGCACCCTGCCGGACATGGCGGAGCGCCTCTCCCTCAGCTTTCTCAATCACCTCTGCCAGCGCATCCAGCTGCACTACAGGCCCGGCATGCGGATCCTCATCTGCTCGGATGGCCACGTGTTCGGTGACCTCATCCGGGTGCCGGATCCGGCCATCGATGCCTATCAGGCCCATATCGAGCAGCTGATCCTGGAGCTGGGGGCGACCCACCTCGGGGTCTTCCACCTGGGGATGGTGGCGGGCATGGCCGAGTTTTGCGCCAGCCGCGACTTCGACACCCTGCGTGAACAGCTGGTCGAGCGCTATGCCGAGCCGCTGGCGCAGATCAGTGAAGAGGTGAAGACCACCGAGGAGGGGGTTCGTCTCTATCGCGCCATGACTCGCTTCCTCTATGAAGACAGCCAGCTGCCGGACACGCCACTCTCCAACACGGCGCTGCAGCGGGATGCCAAGGCGCGCACCCATGCCGTGATCCAGCGCAGCCGCGCCTGGGGCAACTTGCTGGCTGAGCGCTTCCCCGAGGCGATCCGTCTCTCCATCCACCCCCAGGCCAGCCACAGCCTGAAGATGGGCATTCACATGCTGCCGACCCGGGATGACTGGCTTACCCCCTGGCACGGGGTGGCGGCCAATCTGGATGGCCAGTTCGTGCTGATGAAACGGCGCGACGTGCTGGCTCTGGAGCATGAGCTGGTCCACATCCATGGCCGTCCCAGTCACTACCTGATCCACAGCAAGCAGGCCGCCGCCTGAGGAGTTCACCATGACAGCATCCATCATTCCCCTCGGCGGCGAGCACTGCCGCATTCACCCCCAGGCCCCCTTCGGTCTGCTGATCGAACCGGCCCGGGAGGGGCAGGCTGTGCAGGCCCTGCCGGTCGAAGCGCTGTGTGAACTGGCCCGTCGTCACGGCGTGCTGATCCTGCGCGGATTCGAGTCCGGCTTCACCGACCCAGAGCGGCTGACCCGCTACGGCGAGGCGTGGGGCGAGATCATGATGTGGCCGTTCGGCGCCGTGCTGGACGTGAAGGAACACGAGAACGCCACCGATCACATCTTCGATTCCAGCTATGTGCCGCTGCACTGGGACGGCATGTACAAGCCGACCCTGCCCGAGTTCCAGCTGTTTCACTGCGTGCACGCCCCGGCTGCCGACGAGGGGGGGCGCACCACCTTCATCAATACTCGCCAGTTGCTGGTGGATCTCGATGGCGAGCGGCTGGCCCGCTGGGAGCGGATACGGATCACCTATCGCATCAAGCAGGTGGTGCACTACGGCGGCGAGGTGAGCTCGCCCCTGCTGGTGCCCCACCCGGTGAGCGGCGAAACCGTCATGCGCTACAACGAGCCGCCGCGCGAGGGGGTGCGCTTCCTCAACCAGCATGCGCTGCAGATTGAGGGGATCCCGCCCGATGAGCAGGACGCTTTCCTGCAGGATCTGCACGAGCGACTCTACGATCCGCGCTACTTCTATGCCCACCAGTGGCAGCCGGGAGACGTGGTGATCGCCGACAACCTCGGCCTGCTGCACGGGCGGGAAGGCTTCACCGCCCGCTCGGCGCGCCACATCCAGCGGGTCCACATCCAGGCCAGCCCGCTCTGCTTCAACCCGGCGCTGGCGCCGCAAGGAGCGGCCTGATGGCGACCATTTTGCTGGCGGCCACCGCCACCCCAGGCCACGTCAACCCCATGCTGGCGGCGGCCCGTCTGCTGGTGGGGGAGGGGCACAGGGTGCTGATGTTGTGCGGCGCTCTGTTCGAGCAGCGCATCCGCCAGAGCGGCGCCGAGTTTGTGCCCTTCTCCCCCGAGCTGGATTTTGACTACCGGGCGCTGGAGCAGCACTTCCCCGAGCGGGCCAGCCTGAGCGGTACCGCCCAGATGGCGCTGGCGCTCAGGCGTTTCTTCGCCGCGCCCATCCCGCAGCACGACCGCCGCTTGCGGGCGCTGATCGCGGAAGAGGGGGTGGATCTGCTGCTGGTGGAGAACGGCTTCTACGGTGTGCTGCCGCTGTTGCTGCAGGCGCGCAGCCGGCGCCTTCCCATACTGATGCTGGGGGTGAACCCTGTCTCCTTCTCGAGCCCGGATGCCATCTTCTACGGCCCGCGCATCGCCCCCGAGCTGCGCCGCTCCCTTGGCGAGCGGCCCTGGCTGGATGAACAGACCCGGCGACTGCAAAGGGAGGTTCAGCAGTGCTTCGATACCGCGCTGGCCGAGGCGGGGGCGTCGCCGCTGACGGCCCCCTTCACCGATGTGATGGTGACGGCGCCGGATGCCTTCCTGCAACTCTCCTGCGCCGGTTTTGAATATGAGCGACCGGAGCTGGAAGGGGTGATCCGTTATGTCGGCCCCCTGCTGCCACCCCGGATTGAGCTGGTGCCGCCGCCCTGGTGGGAGCAACTGGATGAACGGCCGCTGGTCATCGTCAGCCAGGGCACCCTGGCCAATGTGGATCTGGGGCAGCTGCTGATCCCGGCCATGCGGGGGTTGGCGGGTGACGAGCTGCAACTGCTGCTGACCACGGGCGGGCGGGATCCGGCGCTGCTGGGTCCATCCATCCCCGCCAATGCCATCGTCACCGAGCATGTGCCGTTCGAGCTGGCGCTGCCCCGTGCCGCCGTGCTGGTGACCAACGGCGGCTATGGCTCTGTGCAGGCTGCACTGGCGCACGGGGTGCCGCTGGTGGTGGCGGGCACGGGGGAGGACAAGGCCGAGGTAGCGACCCGGGTGGCGTGGAGTGGCGTTGGCATCAATCTGCACAGCAACGAGCCGATGGCAGAGGCCGTGGCCGCCGCGGTGCGCAAGCTGGTGCACGAGCCGCGCTATCGGGCACGGGCGCGCCTGCTGGCCGACGAGATGGGAAGGCTGGATGCCAGGGCCGCCATCGCCGGGGCGGTGACGACTTTGCTCGCCAGCCCCCGATAACGGAGGGAGGCCGATCTGGCCTCCCTTTTTGTTCAGCTTCTGCTCAGTTTGCGGTTGTTAGCCTGCTTGCCAGCTAAAGAGCAGGCGCCGGCGGCGATGGATGCACTTTTTCATGCAAAAAGAGCCATCCCGACGTTGAATTTTTGGCCGACTCAGGAAAGAATGCGCGCTCGGTTATTGACCTCGGGCGCAGGGTGACTCGTCAGAGGCCAGACCGAGGATGACACGGCCCCCGGCCAACTTGGTACAGGAAACCACACAGGAATTTTATGAATCCCCTTCGCACTGCCGCTTCGGCCCTTTTATGTACTCTGACGCTGGTCAGCCATCAGGCCGCCGCCGTTGAATACACACTGCCCGCGGCCAACAGCCGCCTGATCGGTGAGAACCAGGAATACGTGGTGCCTGCGGACAACCGTCCGCTGGAGCAGATCGCCTCCGACTTCCAGTTGGGCCTGACCAACATCATGGAAGCCAACCCGGGCGTCGACCCCTATCTGCCGACACCGGGCAGCAAGCTGGTCATCCCCCATCAGCTGATCCTGCCGAATGCGCCCCGTGAAGGGATCGTCATCAACGTGGCCGAGATGCGCCTCTACTACTACCCCAAAGGCAAGAACGTGGTGGAAGTGCTGCCCATCGGCATAGGCCAGCTGGGTGTGAATACCCCGGAAAACTGGATCACCAAGGTGGAGCGCAAGCGCGCCAACCCGACCTGGACCCCGACCGAGAACATCCGTCGCCGCTACGCCGCCCAGGGCAAGACACTGCCTGCGGTCTGGCCGGCCGGTCCGGACAACCCCATGGGTCTGCACGCCCTCTACATCGGCAACCTGTATGCCATCCACGGCACCAACGCCACCTTCGGCATAGGTCTGCGGGTGAGCAGTGGTTGCGTGCGTCTGCGTGCCGACGACATCAAGTACCTGTTCGACAAGGTTCCGGTCGGTACCCGTGTCCAGTTCGTCAACCAGCCGGTCAAGTCCACGGTCGAGCCGGATGGCGGTCGCTACATGGAAGTCCATGAGCCGCTGTCGCGCAACGAGGAGGAGTTCAACTCCACCACGTCCGTGCCGCTGCCCATGACCCCGGCCATCACCCGCTTCATCGCCCACATGGACAGCGACTCCAATGTGGTCAAGCAGGTGCTGGAACAGCGTACCGGCATGCCGACCCGTCTCAACCCGCAGGCCTGATGGCCCGGGAGACCCGGTAATGAACAACGGCGACCTTGTGGTCGCCGTTGTTGTTTCTGGCCTTGGTGAGAGCTATTCGTGGCTGATGGTGATCACCGCCATGGTATGGCGCGGGTCAATCCATCGACAGGAAACCTGGCTGCTGGCGAGACGCAGTGGCGACTGCTTCGCCAACTGCTGCAGATTGAGTGTCTCTGTGGTTTGCGCTGGGCCCGAGAGGCAGGTGACCTGCATCTGATCCTGTTGCTGCTGGATACGGCAGGCATCTTCCACTATGGCTCCGCTGAAGCTGATGCGTCCCGTACTGGTCGCCGGCACCGCCTGTGCCGTGGAGATGGTGGCGAGGGTGAGCGCCACTGCGATTGTCTTCATGCAGACCTCCTGATTGTCTTGCACGTTGGTAGGAAACCACTTTTTCATTGCCTTGCACTGTCACTATCGACCTGATCAGAAGGGAGCTGAGCGTTATTTGACCGCTTGCCATGTCGCCCGGCGCTGGCGGGTTGACTGAAAAAAAACAGGGCAACCCAGAGGTTGCCCTTGCTATGGCCGCCGGCTGCGGGTGACAAGGCCGCGTGCATCCAGACGCGGCGCTTATCTTGCTCAGGGGGTGGGAGGGGCGTAGAGGGCAAGCCAGTTGCCTTCGGTGTCTTCTATGATGACCCGGGATCCATGGCCGCTGCCGATGCTGTGCAAGGGTTCGAGCACGCGTCCGCCGAGCCTTGGGACCATCTCTTGCGCCGCTTGCAGCCTGTCTCCGAGGGAGAGATAGATGAGAGGACCAGTGCCGCCCGGCTGGTGGTATTTATCCATGGGGCCGAGGCAGGCCGCCGCGTTGTTGCCATCGTGGCGCAGCATGGCGAAGCGTATCTCCTCCTGTATCGGCGTGACCGGCACGTCGAGCAGGGCCGAGTAGAAGGCCATGGCGCGATCCAGATCCCGTGTCGGAATGTCGGCCCAGACCAGGGTATTGTCCATCTTGGTGATCTCCAGATGTTACCGGCCGATGCGGCCGGTGGCTCTTAGAGGGTAGGAGTGGCCACCGAGGGGCGCCAGAGGCAAAAAAACGGCGCCTGATGGCGCCGTTTTTGGGTGGGGAAGTGAAGTCTTTTCCCCTCGATATACAGTTACTTGCCTGCGATGTTCAGCCCGCCAAAGCGGATGAGGGGCGCATAGAAGCCCTTGCCATCGTCATGGTGCAGCCGATCGCCGACCGCCTCCAGCTCGCCCAGCAGGCGATAGAAGTTGCCCGCCACAGTGATGCCGCGCACCGGCCGGATGCGAACGCCGTCCCGGCACAGGAAGCCCGACGCCCCGAACGAGAAGTCGCCGCTCACCGCATCGGCACCGGAGTGCAGACCGTCCAGCTTGACCAGTTCCAGATACTCGCCGGTTTTGACCTCGGCCTCGCTGTGGGGGCCTGTGCCAAACACCAGGTGGCGCGCCGTCACATCCAGCGCGCCGCGGGCACTGCGCGCTGCCGCGCCGTTGCTGGCCAGGCCGAAGTGGTGGGCGGTGGCGCTGTTGTGCAGCAGCGTCTTGAGCTCGCCCTCGCCAATCAGCAGCAGATCCGAGGTGGGGGCCCCTTCACCGTCAAACGCCTTGATGTTCATGCCGCCCGGCATATAGGCCCGGCTCTCCAGGGTGAGCCAGCGGGAGGCCACAGACTGGCCCAGCTTGCTGCGCCAGGGGTTGATCCCCTGCTGGGCCCACTTGCCCGACAGCGCCGCCTGGAAGCAGCCAAACAGGCTGGCGAAGCAGTTGGTGCTGAAAAGAGCGCTGTAGTGACCACTCGGCACGGCTTCCCCCGGCAGCAGGCCATCGGCCACGGCATGGATCTGCGCTATGAGGGACTGGCTGTCGAGCTCGTCGAAGCGACGGCCATACTGCCCCTGGGAATGCATGGACTGGCGGCCAGCCCGCTCGATCAGCGCCGAGGTGTAGCAGCCGACGCTGAATTCACTGTGCTGGCAGCGGCTGCCCAGGCTGTTGGCGAGCCAGAGCTGGCTCTCCCCCTCGAAGAAGCTGTTGTAAGGCGCGCCTGTCACGTCCGGCAGGGCCAGCATGTCTGCCTCGAGGCGCAGGGCCAGGGCGATTTTCTCCTCCGCCGCCGTGGTGTCGGGCTGGTTTATCTCGGCGCAGTCGGTGGTGATCCGGCTGTTGGCCACCGAGATGCGCTGATCCGCATCCAGCTTGGCGAAGCGGCTGGCATCGAGCGCATCCTGCAGCATGGCATCCAGCGCCGGCTCATCCAGGGATTCCGAGTAGGCGATGCCGACCCGGCCATCCTTGATGAGGCGGATGCCGAGCTGCTGGCTGCTGGTGACCTTGTATTCACCCAGCTCGCCCTTGTCGGCCTTGAGGGAGAAAGCCTTGTCCCGATTGGCTATGATGTCCGCCTCGGCATTGATATCGGCGACCTTGTCCAGCAGGCGGGTGAGCAGAGTATTCATATCGAGTTGGCTCATCAGGCGTTCCCTCCGACCAGAATATTGTCGACCTTGAGTGGTGGCTGGCCGACGGACGCCGGGATCGAGCCTGAGACAGAGCCGCACATGCCGGCAGCGATGGCGAGATCGCGGCCCACCATGGAGATCTCTTTGAGCACCTGGGGCCCTGTGCCGATCAGGGTGGCCGACTTGAGCGGCCGGGTGATCTTGCCCCCCTCGATGAGGTAGGCCTCCTGCACGTTGAAGTTGAATTCGCCTGTGCCCGGCTGCACAGATCCGCCGCCCATCCGCTTGGCATAGATGCCGTGTTCCACCGTCGCCAGCATCTCGTCCAGGCTGTGGCTACCCGCCTCGATATAGGTGTTGCGCATGCGCGACGCCGGGGCGAAGCGATAGGATTCGCGTCTTCCCGAGCCGGTGCGGGCGTAGCCGGTTCTAAGCGCCCCCATGCGATCGACCAGGAAGCCGGTCAGCACGCCATCCTTGATGAGCTGGGTGTGCTGGGTCGCCATGCCCTCGTCATCGACGTTGATGGAGCCCCAGGCGTTGCCCTGCAAGCCTTCGTCCACCGCGTTGACCACGGGGTTGGCGATGAGCTGGCCCATCTTGTCGTGGAACACCGAGGCCTTCTTGGCCACCGAGGTGGTCTCCAGCAGGTGGCCGCACGCCTCGTGGAAGATGACGCCGCCAAAGCCGCTCTCCATGATGACCGGCAGGGTGCCGCTCGGGCAGGGGGCTGCGCCGAGTTTCACCAGCGCCTGGCGGGTGGCGGTGAGGGCCAGCTCGCGCGGGTCTATGAGGGCCGCGTGTTCCCAGCCCATCATGGCGCCGGGGGCCTCGTAGCCCACGCTCTGCTCGCTCCCTTCCATGGCTATGGTCTGGGCCATGATGCGGTTGTAGTGGCGACGATCGGCCACTTGCAGCCCTTCGCTGTTGAAGATCTCCACCTCCTGCTCCCAGCCCAGGGCATTGCCCGAGAACTGGCTTATCTTGACGCTCTCGGCGCGGGCCGCGGCATCCATGGCGTGCAGATAGGCAATCTTCTGCTCCAGCAGCTTGTCGGCACCGAGCGGCAGGGTGACCGGGTTGCGGTCCGTGAAACGGCTGAAGTCGAAGGCGGTGGCGATCACCACTGGGTCGCGTCTGTCCTTGGCCGCCAGCAGGGTGACGATGCGCAGCAGCTCGTTGCGATCGGCCAGGTTGGTGTAGCCGTAGAGCACCTTGTGGCCGTAGCACAGGCGCACGCCTATGCCGAAATCGAGGCCGCCGCTGATATTTTCGATCTGGCTGGAGAGCAGGCTGAGCTGGCTGCGGCGCTTGCGCTCCACAAACAGCTCGGCGAAGTCGGCACCGAGCGCCAGCGCGTGATCGAGCACGTCGCGGGCAATGGCGGGGGCCAACAGGGAGAATGAGGTCATAGAATATCCTTTTCTGGTCTGTTTCCTGTTTGCTTCCGACACCCGTTCTGATTGTGTTATGGGGTGTCGATTGCATTGTTGCAGACCAGCACAAAAAAGTCGCTATAGCGTCATGCGATGATACCGATTGAGAAAATCGGTGCGATTCGTGCGCCCGGCGGCCCAGCTCCAGGCCACCGGCAGGAGAGGTTAGAGCCGCTCGTGGATCTCGCCGAGGATCTGGTCGACCCACTGTTCGATGCGGGATTCGGTCTGGTCCCATTGGCTGGCGTCGTCGAGGACCAGACCGACGCAAGATGACGGCCATCGTCGATCCGCATCCAAGGGGGCATCGAGCATGCAAGCCACCTGGATCAGAGCAGCTCGTGGATCTCGCTCAATATCTGGTCGACCCACTGTTCGATGCGGGATTCGGTCTGGTCGTACTGGTTGGCGTCATCGAGCGCCAGGCCTACGAAGTGACGGCCATCGTCGATCAGCGCCTTGGAGGCGTCGAACTCGTACCCCTCGCTGGGCCAGTAACCCACCAGCTTGACCCCCTTGGGCACCAGCTGATCGTGCAGCAGGCCGAGGGCATCCTGATACCATTCGCCATAGCCCAGCTGATCGCCCAGGCCGAACAGGGCTATGATGCGCCCCTCCAGATGGACATCCTTGATGTCCTCCCAGCGGGATTCCCAATCTTCCTGCAGTTCGCCAAAGTCCCAGGTGGAGATGCCCAGGATCAGGATGTCGTACTCCTGCATGCGGATGAGGGGCACATCCTTGATGTTGTGGAGATCGACCAGCTCCGGGCCTATGAGGGCGCGGATCTTCTCGGCGGCCATCTCGGTGTAACAGGTGGTGGAACCGTAAAACAAACCTATCTTCATCGCACTGTCCTTACCGTAAAACAGATAGCTCTTTATCCTGGCGGCGCGTGGGGCTGGCGCGCGCGGAGGCAGCAGGGAGGGGCGCCAGTTTAACAGATTGCCCGGCACCCTTCACGGGGCAAGCGTGGTGCTGGCCTCATCAGATCCCGCTGTCGCCCGGCGCCGGGCGCGCTACAATGGGCCACCGTTTGCCCAAGACCCAGTACCATGACCAAGCCAGCGCCTGCCGTGCACAATCATCCCCTGATCGAACCCTTCCTCGACGCCCTCTGGCTGGAGCGGGGTCTGTCTGACAACACTGTCAGCTCCTATCGCAGCGATCTGGAAAAGTTTGCCCTCTGGCTCGATGAGCAGGGCAGCTCTTTGCTGCTGGCCGGGATGGACGAGATCCAGCACTACCTCGCCTGGCGGGTGGATCACCAGTTCGCCGCCAGCAGCACGGCCCGCTTTCTGTCTGCCCTGCGCCGCTTTTATCAGTATCTGAACCGCGAAAAACTGCGCAGTGATGACCCGACCGTGCTGCTGGAGGGGCCCAAGCTGCCCAAGAAGCTCCCCTCCGATCTCAGTGAAGGGGAGGTGGAGGCGTTGCTGGCGGCACCGCAGGTGGACGATCCGCTGGAGCTGCGGGACAAGGCGATGCTGGAGCTGCTCTACGCCACCGGGCTGCGGGTCTCCGAGCTGGTGGGGCTCACCGCCGAGCATGTCAGCCTGCGCCAGGGGCTGGTGCGGGTGGTGGGCAAGGGCAACAAGGAGCGGCTGGTGCCCATGGGGGAAGAAGCTATCCACTGGCTTGAGCGTTACTACCGGGAGGTCCGCACCCTGCTGCTGGGGGGCATCAGCTCGGACGTGGTGTTCCCCTCCAGGCTGGCCCGCATGATGACCCGCCAGACCTTCTGGCATCGCATCAAGCTCTATGCCCTGCGCGCCGGGATCCAGGGCGAGCTCTCTCCTCACACCCTGCGCCACGCTTTTGCCACCCATCTGCTCAACCACGGCGCCGATCTGCGGGTGGTGCAGATGCTGCTGGGTCATGCGGATCTATCCACCACCCAGATCTACACCCATGTGGCGAACGAGCGACTCAAGGCGCTGCACGGGGAGCACCACCCCCGCGCCTGAGCCGTCGACGCGCAACAAAAAACCGCCCGAGGGCGGTTTTTTTAAACACACGACAGGAGTTGGCGCTTATTTTCCCTGCTGGGATTTGAGCAGATCGCGGATTTCGCTCAGCAGCTCCTGATCCTTGGTGGGACCGGCGGGAGCGGCTGCCTCTTCCTGCTTCTTCTTGAGGGTGTTGATGGCCTTGAGCCCCATGAAGATGGCGAAGGAGATGATCAGAAAATCTATGATGGTCTGGATGAACTTGCCGTAGGCGATGACCACGGCCGGGGTGGCACCCTCGGCGGCCTTCAGGGTCACGGCGAGATCGCTGAAGTCCACTCCTCCCAGGATCAGACCAATTGGCGGCATGATGACATCACCCACGAAGGAGGAGACTATCTTGCCGAAGGCGGCACCTATGATGATACCGACCGCCATGTCGATGACGTTGCCCCTGGCTGCAAAGGCCTTGAACTCTTGAATCAGACTCATGTTTCCCTCCAAAAATGGGCAGAGTGCGGCCGCTGCCGCACCAAGGTTTGAATAATAAAGCATCAGGAAAACAGAGGGATGACCGTCTTGTTTCCTGTCGTCACGGTTAGCTTGCTGGGCCTCTGCCCAATTGGCAACCTGTCAGGGAGGGATTTTTTTGTAGCCCTCGCTATTAATCAATCAGTAATTAACAGGTTGAGGCCAGTATATGGCCTGAGTTACCTTGTGAGTCCATTCGTTCATGCCAAGTGAGTAAAAGAGTGAAGCATTTACTACTGGGAATGATGCTGCTGTGCACCTTTGCTGCCAGCGCGGGGATGGATCCCCAATTATTGAAACAGCGTATAGAGCAGCGGCTCGGGGTTCAGGTCTATCTGGTGGATGCGACCCCCATGCCCGGCCTCTTCATGCTGGGCACCAGTCAGGGGCCGCTCTATGCCGATGCCAAGGGAGACTATGTGCTCCAGGGCATCATGCTGGATCTGGGCCACGACATGAAAAACCTCACCATGCTGGGCCAGCGTCAACAACGGCAGCGGGCCCTGACCCAGATCGGCGAACGGCGTATGCAGCTCAAGGCGGTGCCCGAGCGTCACAGCATCACACTCTTTACCGATCTGACCTGCCGCAGCTGCCGTACCTCGCTCGATGAGCTGCCCATACTGCAGGCGCAGGGGGTGAGCGTGCAGCTGTTGCCAGCGCTGAGTACCTTCGCCGATCTGGCCGAGGCGCAGGCGCGCTGGTGCGATCCCGCTCTGTTCAGTGAACTCAGTCTCAGTGATCGTTTGCCTGCGGCCGGTTGTAATGAGATCCTTGCCCATCATATCGGCCTGAGCCAGTGGCTCGGGATCAAGGCGCTGCCGAGCTGGGTCCTGCCAAACGGGGATCTGGTACGGGGTTATCAGAGCCCTGAACAACTGCTCAAGATACTGGATCACATCAATGCCCCTGCAAATCCGTCGTCGTCCGCGAGTTGATGATTCCCATCTGCCCGCCACCCTGCATCCACTGCTTCGTCAAGTCTTCGCCAGCCGTGGCGTAGAGGATCCCGTCCTGCTGGAGCGCAGTGCAAGCTCGCTGCTGCCACCCCAGCGCCTGTTCGGCATGGAGCAGGCGGTGCCGCTGCTGGCGGCGGCGCTCATCGCCCAGCAGCGCATCCTGATCGTCGGTGACTTCGACTGCGACGGCGCCACCAGCTCGGCCCTGTGCGTGCTGGCGCTGCGGACCATGGGTGGCAAGCACATCGACTTTCTGGTGCCCAACCGCTTCGAGTTCGGCTACGGCCTCACCCCCGAGATAGTCGAGCTGGCGGTGGCACGCGGCGCCGAATTCCTCATCACGGTAGACAACGGCATCTCCAGCATCGCCGGGGTGGCGGCGGCCAAGGCGGCCGGCATGCAGGTTCTGGTCACCGATCATCACCTGCCGGGCCAGGAGCTGCCTGACGCCGATGCGATAGTGAACCCCAACCAGCACGGCTGCGACTTCCCCTCCAAGTCCCTGGCCGGGGTGGGGGTGGCCTTCTATCTGATGGCGGCCCTCAACACCCACCTGCGTCAGCTGGGCTGGTACGAGCGCCAAGGCATTCGCGCCCCCAATGTGGCGGATTATCTGGATCTGGTGGCGCTTGGCACGGTCGCCGACGTGGTGGCGCTGGATGGCAACAACCGCATCCTGGTGCACCAAGGGCTGCAGCGGATCCGGGCCGGCCGCTGCCGTCCCGGCATCCAGGCGCTGGTGGACGTGTCGGGCCGCGATGGTCGCCGCCTGTGCGCCGCCGATCTCGGTTTTGCGCTGGGGCCGCGCCTCAACGCCGTGGGCCGGCTCGATGACATGTCCCTCGGGGTCGCCTGTCTGCTCAGCGATGACATCAATCTGGCGCGCCAGCTCGCTTCCGAGATGGACAGCCTGAACCAGGAGCGCAAGGAGATCGAGCAGGGGATGCAGCAGGAGGCGCTCGCCACCCTGGAGCAGATCCGTTTCCGGGACGGCGAGGTGCCCTCCGGCATAGTGCTGCACAGAGACGAGTGGCATCAGGGGGTGGTGGGGCTGGTGGCCTCCAAGGTGAAGGAGCAGTACTACAGACCGGTGATCGCCTTCGCCGAGAGCAGCGAGACCGAGCTCAAGGGCTCGGGTCGCTCCATCCCCGGCGTGCACCTGCGCGATGCCCTCGAGCTGCTCGATACCCGTCATCCGGGCCTGATGGGCAAGTTTGGCGGTCATGCCATGGCGGCCGGGCTGACCCTGCCCAAGGCCAATGTCGAGGCGTTCGGCCGGGCCTTCGAGGCGGTGATAAGCGAGCTGGTGACGCCGGAGCTGCTGACCGGGGTGCTGCTCACCGACGGTGAACTGCTGCCCGATGAGCTCAGCCTTGAGCTGGCGGAGCTTATTCGCGCCTCCGGCCCCTGGGGTCAGGCCTTCCCCGAGCCGCTGTTTGACGGCGAATTCGTGCTGGTGCAGCAGCGGCTGGTGGGGGAGAAGCACCTCAAGATGATGCTGACCACGGATTCCGGTCATGCGGTGGATGCCATCGCCTTCGGGGTCGATCTCAAGCGCTGGCCGGACGCCTCGGTGAAGCGGGTGCGGCTGGTCTATCGGCTCGATGTCAACGAGTGGCGCGGCAACCGCAGCGTGCAGCTGCTGGTGGAGCATCTGGAGGCGGCCGGTCTCTAGCCGTTGGTCGCTTGTCAGCTGTCTTGTCACGGCCATCCCTCGGGGTGGCCGTGTTGTTGTGGGCGGTTGCACTTCGGGGCACATAGTGAATGTACCCTTCGCTCATGCTGGTTTTAAATTGCCGGCTTTATTGATAACGAGGGTTTTTAGTATCAATTCACGCTGATTTGCAGGGTTTCAAATTCAATAAAAAGATGGATTGTGATATATTCGGCCTCGCTGAATCCTCTTTTCAAGAAGGGACTGCCCGCTTGTCACCCTCTGGCCGACTCTCGACCTGGGCGATGGCTCTCGCCATCGCCAGTCTGCTGTGGCTTGCCGCCTTCGCCGCGGCAGAGGTCGGTGCAGCCGTTCGTCAGGCCTCGGTCGGCCAGGGCGCCGCGATGCAGTTGCACGAGCCGTCCGATCCCGGGTTCGTCAACAGCGTCAGCCTGCCGCCGGGCGGCCAGTGGCGGCTCAGCTTCGAGCAGGGGCGGCGGCTGGAGAGCGCCGGCCACCCCGAGCTTTATCAGATGCTGCTGGCCTGGTTCCAGCACGAGATCCTGGGTCTGCTCTGCGGCCTGCTGTTCTTCCTGCCCCTCATCTACCTCAGGCAGCTGTCCGATTATTTCGGTTACCTGCACAAACGCCTGCTGGTCTGCCATCACCTGCAATTTCGCTTCTGCCACGGCCACTCGCGTCCGGCTTGCTGCTGAGCGCGCACCGGATCCCGGCGTTTCCCCGTCGACTGACTGTTTGACCCCTCTGCCGGCTGACGCCTGCGATCGGTTGCCGCGCCTTGTTGCCCCTGCTATCCCACCCGCCGTGCGGGAGCCGGGCCCTTATCTGCACAAGCTGTGAGCCGATCCGATGGATTATTATGTAAACCTGTTTATTCAGTCGATTTTTGTCGAAAACCTGGCGCTGGCCTTCTTTCTGGGCATGTGTACCTTCCTGGCCGTTTCCAAGAACATCAATACCGCCTTCGGCCTGGGCCTGACGGTGCTGGTGGTCATGGTGATCGCCATTCCCCTCAACAACCTGATCTACCGCCATATCCTGCGGCCCGAGAGCACCTTCCTCGGCGAGTTTGATCTCAGCTTTCTCGATTTCATCGTCTACATAGGGGTACTGGCCGCGCTGGTGCAGGTGATGGAGATGGTGCTCGACAAGCATTTCCCGGCGCTCCATCACGCGCTGGGCATCTATCTGCCGCTCTTGACTGTGCACTGCGCCATCTTCGGCGGCGTCATGTTCATGGCCCAGCGGGATTACGATTTCATCGAATCCATAGTGTATGGGGCGGGTTCAGGGCTTGGCTGGTTGCTGGCCATCGTCGCCATCGCCGGCCTGCGCCAGAAGATGAAGTATTCGGATGTACCCGAGGGGCTGCGCGGTATCGGTATCACCTTCATAGTGGCCGGGCTGATGTCGCTCGGCTTCATGTCCTTCTCCGGCATGTCGCTCTAGGCACGCCACCAGTGAAAACGGCCACTTGCGTGGCCGTTTTGCTATTCGTCGGCGGCTATCATCCCCAGCAGCCGGTCGTGGACCAGCGGCAGTGTCAGGAAGCCGTCCCGGTCGAGGAAGTGGCCACCCTGCTCCAGGCTGTAGAGCGGCGCGGCCAGCTGCTCGCTCAGGTGCTGGCAGTAGCGATAGGGCACTATGGCATCGTCGCGGGAGGCAACCACGACGCGTTGGGGAGCCAGGGTCATGATGTGCGCCGGGTCGTAGCCCGGCTGCATGAAGGGATCCAGCTCCGGCAGGGTGTGCAGCGGCTGGTCGAAACCGGACACCAGCAGGATCCCGCCCACCCGGCGGGAGGCGGGCAGGCGGCTGAGCTGACGCAGTATGGCGATGCAGCCGAGGCTGTGGCCCAGCAGGAAGGTGCGCTCATCGTGATCCCGCACCAGGCTGTCCATGGCGGCATCCCAGGCGGCCGGTTCCGGCCGGTGCGGGTCCGGCATGGTCAGCACCTCGACCTGAATGTCGCGGGTTTCAAGTTTCTCCTTGAGCCAGGGGAACCAGTGGGACTGGGGGGAGGCAGTGTAGCCGTGCACTATGAAGACGCGGGTGTGTGACATGAGCATGATCCTGAAACGGGCAACAGGGAATGAAAAACCGTGCCGCTGCGGCAACTGGCCGGGGCGGCCACATAATACCAGCGCCCCTGGGTGCCGACACGCCCCCGTCCGGGTGATACAGGGGAGGGGCAAACCGCTCAGTCCAGCCGCTTGGCCATGTTGTAGCCGGTGATGGCGAAGCCCGCCTCCTGGTAGAGCGCCAGGGCACGCGGGTTGTCGTACGCGACCCGCAACTTGATCTGGCTGATGCCACTGGCCCTGAGCTCGGCCTCCAGCACCGCCATGGCGGCCTTGCCGATGCCCTGGCTGCGGTGAGCCGGCGCGACATAGAAGTCATAGATAAAGGTGGCGCTGGCATCGGGGTCGATGGCGTGCCAGAGATAGCCCAGTGGCTGCACCTCTGAGGTCGCAACCGCTTCCTCTTCGCTTGCGGGCAGGATGCAGAGCAGGCTGTGGCCGGCGGTGGCTACCCCCTGCGGCAGGGAGTGCAGCAGGGAGGCCTCGGCCTTGCGACGGGCGGTGGCGAGATCATGGCCATGATTGCTGGCAATATCCTGCGCGTAATCCTCGATGAAGTAGGTGCAATAGGCGGGGTAGTGGGCCTGGCTCATGGGGAGCAGGCGAACGAGAGGGGTTGGCATACTGCACATCACTCAAAGGGAGAAGGGGGTTCACGTTAACCCGGCGGCGAAGTGAGCGCAAACGGCGCAGGCTGTTGTCGGGTGCCGGAACGGCGTCAGCCCGCGGCTGGCCCATAAAAAAGAGCGCCCAAGGGCGCTCTTTTTTGACCAGGGGTGGATGAGGTCATTTCACCTCTTCGCCCTTGGCTTGCAGGTCCGCATGATAGGAGGAGCGGACGAAGGGGCCGCAGGCGGCGTGGGAGAAGCCCAGCCCCATGGCGACGTCTTTGAGCTCGTCAAACTCTGCGGGCGGCACGTAGCGCTTCACCGGCAGGTGGTGACGGCTTGGCTGCAGATACTGACCCAGGGTCAGCATGTTGACGCCGTGCTCGCGCAGGTCGGTGAGCACCTGCACTATCTCTTCGTTGGTCTCGCCCAGACCCATCATGACACCGGACTTGGTCGGTACATGGGGGTGCATCTCCTTGATGCGACGCAGCAGCTCGAGGGACCACTTGTAGTCGGCGCCGGGGCGGGCGACCCGGTACATGCGCGGGGCTGTTTCCAGGTTGTGGTTGAACACGTCAGGGGGCGTCTCGCGGAACACCTCCAGCGCCTGCTCCATCCGGCCGCGGAAGTCCGGGGTCAGGATCTCGATGCGGGTCTGCGGGCTGTGCTCGCGGATCTGCTTGATGCAGTCGGCGAAGTGCTGGGCACCGCCGTCGCGCAGATCGTCGCGGTCCACCGAGGTGATGACCACGTATTTCAGCCCCATCTCCTTGATGGTGAGTGCCAGCTTGTGCGGCTCGTCGGGATCCAGCGCCAGCGGGCGGCCGTGGGCCACGTCGCAGAAGGGGCAACGACGGGTGCAGATGGCGCCCATGATCATGAAGGTGGCCGTGCCGTGGTTGAAGCACTCGGCCAGGTTGGGGCAGGAGGCCTCTTCACACACTGAGTGCAGCTTGTTCTTGCGCAGCGTGCTCTTGATGTGCTCGATCTTCTGGCTCGACGGCGGCAGCTTGATCCGCATCCAGTCCGGCTTGCGCAGCACTTCCTCGTCGGGATCCGGCATGAATTTCACCGGGATCAGGGCCATCTTGTCGCCATCGCGCAGCTTGACGCCCGGCTCCATACGAACGGGTTTGCTCATGATTCACTCTCGGTGTTTGTTATTGTTTGGTAGATAGCCGTCGGGGTCATCTCTGTGCCCTCATGGCCACGCAGCATGGGCTTGCTCATGCCGCCTCTTCGGTATGGGTGATCGTCTCATAGCCAATCAGGCTGGCCAGTTCGGCCACCAGAATGGCCTGCGCCTCGGCCACGCTCTGCGGGCCGCCCAGGGCGCTGGTCTGGGTCATGGCCATGCCCGCATAACCGCACGGATTGATGCGCAGGAAGGGGGTCATGTCCATGTTGATATTGAGTGCCAGGCCGTGGAAGGAGCAGCCCTTGCGGATGCGCAGGCCCAGCGAGGCCAGCTTGGCTTCTGTCTGCAGCGAGGCGCCAAGCTCGCTTTTCACGTAGACGCCGGGGGCGTCGGGCTTGGCATAGGCCTCAATACCGCTCCTGGCCAGGGTCTTGATGATGGCGGTTTCCAGGCAGGTCACCAGCTCGCGCACCGTGAGCTTGCTGCGGCGCACATCCACCAGCACGTAGAGCACCAACTGGCCGGGGCCGTGATAGGTCACCTGACCGCCGCGATCGCTCTGCACCACAGGGATGTCGCCCGGGGCGAGCAGGTGCTCGGCCTTGCCGGCCTGGCCCTGGGTGTAGACGGGGTCGTGCTCCACCACCCAGAACTCGTCCGGGGTGTCGCTGGTGCGGCTGTCGGTGAAGGCCTTCATGGCGTCCCATACCGGCTGGTAGGGGCGGCGACCCAGGTGTCTGACGAGCAGCTGTGGCTGGGCGGGGATCTGGGGTGACATCTTTTCCTCACAGGCTGGCGCTTGAGTCGGCACCATGGGTCAGCGCTCGGGGGTGACGCAAAATCAATCGCCCCTGGCGGGGCGAGAGAGAAATTACAGTACGTATTTCACCAGCTCGATCTTGCCAAGGGCATGGTACATAGCTTCGATGTGCTCTTTGCTCTGGGCTGTCACGGTTACGCGGACCGAGTGGTAGTTGCCCTTGGAGCTGGGCTGAACGGTCGGGCTGTAAGTGCCGGGGGCGTGTTGCTGCAGCACTTCAACCACCTGATCCGGCAGGGCCGGGTCGGCAATGCCGAGCACCTTGAACGGGAACTTGCAGGGGAACTCCAGCAGTTCATCAAACTTGGTATTCATCTACTCACCTTTTGGCGTCATCACGGGATGACTTCATCTTTAATCTTGCGTGGCTGGTGGCCTATGGCTCATCAGGCCGTCATGTACAAGTCTATATGGGCATAGCCCGGGCAGAGATCAAGGCCCGGGCCGCGCGACAAGACATGGAGATGCTGCTTTTTACCACAAATCGCCAGTCGGCGGAACCTGCAGATTGCAGGGTTATTCGCTGGTATGACCGGGTAAAGACAGCAGCGGCGCCTGTTGGCGCCGCTGTTTGGTCAGGATTGTGCGTCTCTCTTACTTGAACCAGCTGGAGACCAGCATCACCAAGTAATCCCACAGACGGCTCATCAGTCCGCCTTCCTGCACCTCTTCCAGCGCGACCAGCGGAACCTGCTTGATCTCTTTGTCGCCCTGCTTGAGGAACACGGTACCGACCCGTTGGCCCTTGGCCAGCGGGGCTTTCAGTTCGCTCTCGAGCTGGAAGTCCGCCTTCAGGTTGTTGCCCTGACCACGGGTGACCAGCACGGACACGTCCTTGTCGACACCCAGTTTCACTTCAGACTTGTCGCCCATCCAGATCTTCTGGGTGACCAGCTCGGTGCCGGCCTTGTACGGGGTCAGGCTCTGGAAGAAACGGAAACCGTAGGTGAGCAGCTTCTTGCTCTCGGCGGCGCGGGAACCCTCGCTGCTGGCGCCCAGCACCACGGCGATCAGGCGCATGCCTTCGTTGTTGGTGGCGGAGGAGACCAGGTTGTAGCCGACCTGGCTGACGTGGCCGGTCTTAATGCCATCCACTTGCAGGGATTGATCCCACAGCAGGCGGTTGCGGTTGTGCTGGGTGATACCGTTGAACACGAAGGATTTCTGGGAGTAGATCTTGTACTCCTCAGGCAGATCGCGGATCAGGGCCTGACCCAGACGGGCCATGTCGTGGGCGGTACTGTAGTGGCCTTCCGCATCCAGACCGTGCGGGTTCATGAAGTGGCTGTCCTTCATGCCGAGCTTGGCGGACCAGGAGTTCATCAGGCTGGCGAAGGAGTCTGTGCTGCCGGCCAGGAATTCGGCCATGGCGACGCAGGCATCGTTGCCGGACTGGATGATGATGCCCTTGTTGAGGTCATCGACGGAGACCTGCTTGCCCACCTCGATGAACATCTTGGAGGAGTCGGTGTAGTTCTTGGACCAGGCGTTCTGGCTGATGGTCACCATGTCGGTGCGCTTGATGTTCCCCTTCAGCAGCTCCTGGCCGATGATGTAGGAGGTCATCATTTTGGTCAGACTGGCGGGCGGCAGACGCTCTTCGGCGTTCTGCTCGGCCAGCACCTGACCCGAGTAGTAATCGATCAGAATATGGGCCTTGGCGGAGATCTCCGGCGCGGCGGGAACGACCATGGGGGTTGCGTTCGGGGTCGGTACAGGCTGGTTGGCCTGGGCGGTGGCGCTTAACAGGGAGGCCAGAATAACTGAACGGGCAAATTTGGACATCTTGAAATTCCTGGAGCCTGGATGGGGGTAACCCAAGTTAAAAATGCGGGCTTCACTATACCAGAAGCGACCGTCGGTCATAGTCCGACGTGCCATCTGGTCTGGTTTTTTATCCATCGGGAGCCGTCGTCACGCCGGGAAACGACGTGACGACAGGTGCCCGGCGGTGGCTCACCCGAGGTGAGCCAGCTGGTGTCAGGGGACGATAAAGGCTTGCTCCAGCCCCCCCTGACGGATCTGTTCCAGCAGGCTTGCCTGCTGATCGGCGGCGACAGGTCCCAGCAGGACCCGGAAGATGGCGCCGTGGGCCACCACCTGATAGGGCACGCCGTAGCGCTGGGTCATCACCTTGCCCATGGCCTCGGCTCTGGGCTGGGAGCCACTGGCCAGCACCTGGATCATCTTGCCGTCGCCGCTGCTGGCGGGGGCGGCCGCCTTGGTCGGTGCCGGTTTGGCGGGTTTGGCCGCGGGGGCCTTGACGGGGGCCGGTTCAGCGGCGGCCGGCGTGGCCATGGCGAGCGCGGTCGGTTCACCCAGAAAACCCTCCTGCGCCGCAGCCTGCGGAGCGGCCGGGGTCACCGGGCTCTGCGCCGCTTGCATGGGCTGCATCGTCATCATGGGCACCATCTCGACCATCTGATCCGGCTTGTCGTTGATCAGCTCCAGCCGCACGCGCGCCTCGCCGCTCTCCACCATGTCCAGCTGTTTGGCGGCGGCGTAGGAGAGATCGATTAGGCGAGTGCTGTCGGACGGGCCGCGATCGTTGACCCGCACTATGGTCTCCAGCCCGTTGGTCAGGTTGGTGACCCGCACATAGCTTGGCAGCGGCAGGTTGCGGTGGGCGGCGCTGAACAGCTTGCTGTCCAGCACGTCGCCGTTGGCGGTCTGCTGACCGTCCAGATCCTGGGCCAGCCAGCTGGCGGTACCCTCTTCCGTGTAGTGCTTGATGTCGCGCCACACCTCGTTCTTCTGCTTGCCTATCCAGTAGTCCCGGTTGCCGCTGGCACTCAGGGGCTCGGGACGCGGTATGGCGCCCGTGGCTTGCGGGATCTCGATGACCTGGGGTTTTTCCTGCTGGACGGGTTCCTGCGGCAGGGGAGCCTGTTCCGGCTGGCTGCTACAGGCGGCCAGCAACAAGCTCAGGCTGAGCGGGAGAAGTTTGTGGCTGTAATGCATACGCTTCCTGGATTGCTTGACTGAGTTGATGCACCGCCATCGCATAGAGAGGGCTGCGGTTATAGCGGGTGATCACATAAAAATTGTGGCGCGCGACCCAGTATTCCGGTCCATCGGCCTGTTCCAATGCCAGCAGTTTCACCGGCGTGTCGGGTGCCAGCGGGGTGGCGAGTTCAATCCCGGCTGCAGCCAGCTCTGCCCACTGCTGTTTGAGCTCGGGTTCGGGCCGAAGCAGGGTACTTACTGGCGCGAGCCCGATCAAGGCGGGCTCGACGGCCGACTCGCCCCAGCGCCACTGGTGCAGGGCGAAATAGTTGGCGACGCTGCCGATGGCATCCACCGGATTGGCAAACAGATCCCGCTTGCCATCTCCGTCAAAATCGACCGCGTAGTGGCGGTAACTGGAGGGCATGAACTGCCCCATGCCCATGGCGCCCGCGTAGGAGCCCTTGAGGCGGGTGAGTGGCCACTTCTCCTCTTTGGCCAGCAGCACCAGCTGGGCAAATTCCTTGGCGAAGAACTCCTCGCGCGCTGGGTAGTGAAATCCCAGGGTGTAGAGGCTGTCGAGCACAGAGTGGCGGCCCATCTGGCGGCCGTAGAAGGTTTCTATGCCTATGATGGCGACTATGAGGGAGGCGGGCACCCGATAGTGCTGCTCGGCCCGCGTCAGGGCATCGGCATGGCGTTGCCAGAAGCTGACCCCGTCCTGAATGCGGGCCTGGGTCACGAACAGGGGCCGGTAGCTGTGCCAGGGCCTGGCTTCCCACGGCTTGCTGATGGTGTCGAGTATCTCCTGTCGCAGCCGGGCCTGCGCCGTGGCCGCCTGCAATTCGGCCAGCGGCACCTGTTGCTGCTCGGCCAGCAACGCCAGCCGCTCGGGCACAGGGGCTGCACTCGCCGTCAGCGAGCACAGGGAGAGCGCCAGCCAGGCACCTCTCATCAGGCCAGCAGCCTTCTGTGGGTCTGGATGGACATCAGGATGCCGAAACCGGCCATCAGGGTCACCATGGAGGTGCCGCCGTAGCTCACCAGCGGCAGGGGCACCCCCACCACAGGCAGTATGCCGCTCACCATGCCCATGTTGACGAACACATAGACGAAGAAGGTGAGGGTCAGGGCGCCACCGAGCAGGCGCTCGAAGCTGTTCTGGGCCTGCATGGAGATAAACAGGCAGCGGCTGATGATGTAGAGGTAGATCACCAGCAGCAGGGCGACGCCCACCAGACCGAACTCCTCGCTGAACACCGCGAAGATGAAGTCGGTGTGACGCTCGGGCAGGAATTCAAGCTGGGACTGGGTGCCTTGCAGCCAGCCCTTGCCAAAGACGCCGCCGGAGCCGATGGCAATCTTCGATTGGATGATGTGATAGCCGCGGCCGAGCGGGTCTTTCTCCGGGTCGAGCAGCATCAGTACCCGCTGGCGCTGGTAGTCGTGCATCAGGAAGAACCAGAGCACCGGCATGAAGGCGCAGATGAGCAGCACCGCCAGCCCGATCAGCCACCAGCTGATCCCCGCCAGGAAGATGACGAAGAAGCCGGAGGCGGCCACCAGGATGGAGGTGCCAAGATCGGGCTGGGCCGCGATCAGCAGGGTGGGCAGCAGCACCATCACCAGGGCGATCACCACATGGCTGAACTTGGGGGGCAGCGAATGGCGGCTGAGCCAGGCGGCCACCATGATGGGCATGGAGAGCTTCATCACCTCGGAGGGCTGGAACTTCATAAAGCCGAGATCCAGCCAGCGCTGGGCGCCCTTGCCGATATGGCCGAACACGTCCACCGCGATGAGCAGCAGCACCACCACCACGAACAGGGGCACGGACCAGCGCGCGTAGAGGGAGGGGGGTAGCTGGGCCATGCCGATCATCAGGGCGAAGGCCAGGCCGCCACGCACCAGCTGGCGCACTATGGAGTCCACGCTCTGACCGGAGGCGGAGTAGAGCACCACCATGGAGAGGGACATCAGGGCCAGCAGGCCGAGAAACAGCGGCAGGTCGATATGCAGCCGGTACCAGATGCTCTGTCGCTGCGCGGAATTACTCATGGGAAACGGCCTCGCGTGATGGGGACGGCTGCTTGGGAGCGGGTGGCAACTGGGGCTCTGGTGGCACCAGATAGGCATCCAGCATCTGGCGTGCCACGGGCGCGGCCATGCTGCTGCCGCCCCCGGCGTTCTCCAGCACCAGGGCCACCACGGCCTTGGGTGCCTCGAACGGGGCGAAGGAGACGAACAGGGCGTTATCCCTGTGCTCCACCTTGGTGGTGGCCGCGTTGTAGACCTGGTTCTCTTTCAGGCCTACCACCTGGGCGGTACCTGACTTGCCCGCGGCCTTGTAGGGCGTGTTGGCAAAGGCGCGGCGCCCTGTGCCTTCATTGCCGTTGATGACGCGCCACATGCCGTCCTTGGCCACCTGCCAATAGGCATCGTTCTTGGCCTTGAGCGCCATGTTCGGGTTGACGGGGGCGTTGACCACCCCATCCAGCGAGGCCGTGCTCTTGAGCAGGTGCGGCGTCACGTCGTGACCGTTCTGGGTCAGTATGCTGATCGCCTTGGCCAGCTGGATCGGGGTGGCGCTCCAGTAGCCCTGACCTATGCCGATGGAGATGGTGTCACCCTGATACCAGGGCTGGCGCCAGCGTGCCATCTTCCAGTCGCGAGAGGGCATCACCCCTTTGGTCTCCTCGTACAGATCCACCCCGCTGTACTGACCGAAACCGAACTTGGTCATGTAGCTGTGGATCTTGTCGATGCCGACCCGATAGGCGAGATCGTAGAAATAGGTATCCGCCGACACCTCGATGGCGCGGTAGACGTCGAGCCAGCCGTGGCCCCAGCGGCGCCAGTCGCGAAACTTCTTGGTGGTGCCGGGGATGGAGAAGCTGGGGCCGCCGAAGTAGCGGTAGTTGGGGGTGATGGCCCCCTCGTTCAGTCCCATCACCGCCATCATGGGCTTGACGGTGGAGGCGGGGGCATAGATGCCCTGGGTGGTGCGGTTCACCAGCGGACGGGCCGGATCGTTGAGCAGCGCCGAATAGTTGGTGTTGGAGATGCCGGTCACGAACAGGTTGGGGTCATAGCTCGGGCTCGACTCCATGGCCAGGATGGCGCCGGTATTGGGATCCATCATGACGATGGCGCCCCGGCGACCGGCCAGCAGTTGCTGGGCCTTGAGTTGCAGGCGAATGTCGATGTTGAGGTAGATGTCCTTGCCGGGCTCCGGCGGCTGGAACTTGAGGGTGCGTACCACGCGGCCGCGGTTGTTGACCTCGACCTCCTGATAACCGGCCACCCCGTGCAGCTGATCCTCGTAGAACTTCTCCACCCCCTGCTTGCCGATATCCTTGGTGGCGGCATAGTTGGCGAGCTTGTCCTCCTTGTCGAGGCGCTCCACGTCGCGGGTGTTGATCTTGGCTACGTAGCCCAGCGCATGGGTGAGGGTGTCACCAAACGGATAGTAGCGCTTGAGGTAGGCCTCTATGCTGGCGCCCGGATAGTTGTGCTGGTTGACCGAGAAGAGCGCGACCTGATACTCGGTCAGCTTCTCGAACAGGGCCACCGGCTTGAAGCGGCGCTGGCGTTTGACCTCGGCCAGGAATTTCTCCTTGGTCCCTTCCGGCAGGGCCAGCAGGGTGATCAGCTCGTCGGCGGTCTTGTCCAGATCTTTGGTCTCTTCCGGCACGATTTCGAGACTGTAGACGGGGCGGTTCTCCGCCAGCAGCACGCCGTTGGCGTCATAGATGAGGCCCCGTGGCGGCGCCACGGGCACGACCCGGATCCGGTTGTCGTTGGAGCGGGTCTGATAGGTCTCGAAGGATTCGACCTGCAGGTAATAGAGATTGCCCAGCAGCACCAGCATCAGCACTATCATGCCGATGTAGGCGACCAAGGTGCGTCGGAAGAAGAGGCGACCCTCGGCGCTGTGGTCGCGCATTTCGATGCGATTCTTCAGCATGCCGCTACCTTATGACAGACGAAGGGAGAAGACAAAAACCCCATGGGTTATTCCCTGTGATACGGGTGATATAAGGGGGTGATGCGCCAGATGTGCATGGTTCATTCCCTGTGATACGGATGATTGGTGGTAATGCTCCAGGCGCGATAGAGGCTCTCGGCCACCAGCACCCGTACCAGCGGGTGGGGCAGGGTCAGCGGCGACAGCGACCAGCTCTGCTCGGCGGCGGCCTTGCACTCGGGTGACAGCCCCTCCGGGCCCCCGACCAGCAGCGCCACGTCGCGCCCATCCAGCTTCCAGGCTTCCAGTTGTACGGCGAGCTGCTCCGTGGTCCAGGGCTTGCCGGGAATATCCAGGGTCACGATGCGCGAACGGCCGGCGGCGGCCAGCATGGCTTCCCCCTCCTTTTGCAGGATGCGGGGAATATCGGCATTTTTACCGCGCTTTCCGGCGCCGATCTCGACCAGCTCGAACGGCATGTCTTTGGGGAAACGGCGACGGTACTCTTCGAAGCCACGCTCTACCCAGGCAGGCATCTTGGTGCCCACTGCAATCAACTGGATCTTCATCGTTTGTTACACTTATGCTCTGTTATTGCGCATTCACTTGAGCGGTAGCGCCCCAGAGTTTTTCCAGTTGGTAGAAGTCGCGATATTCGTCCTGCATCACGTGCACTATGACTTGCCCCAAGTCCACCAGTACCCATTCCCCCGTGAGCTGGCCTTCCACGCTCAGCAGATCGAGCCCGGCATGGCGAGCTTCGCTGGCCAGGTGATGGGCGATGGCGCTGACGTGGCGACTGGAGTTGCCGGAACAGACGATCATGGTGTCTGTGATGCTGGATTTACCGCGCACATCGAGGGTGATGATGTCGCGGCCTTTCATGTCATCGATCTTGTCGACGATAAAGGCATGCAGTTCTTGGCCTTGCAATGATCTTCTCCTGTGTTCCGACGCCTGAGGGCGGCGGATTATATCATGGTCACTCCCGTTTCCCAGTCCGGTGAAGGGGAGTGGAACGGGGGCCGTGCCCGTGTGGCAAACCAGGCCCCTGTTGATCAATATAGTGCGCAACCGGCCGGGACAATAGTCGGTGCCGGTTGTGGTCAGCTTGGCTGGTAGAGGCCTTGCTGGCGAATGTAATCGGCCACCGACGGCGGCAGCAGGTAGCGGGGATCCTCCCCGGCTGCCAGCAGGGCTCTGAGCCGGGTGGCCGACAGCTCGATGGGCTGGTTGTCCGCCAGCCAGATATGGCCGGCAAGGCGCCGGTGCAGCGCGGTGGCATCCGTGGTGTGATGGCGAGCCAGCAGCTCGGCCACCTCCCCCGGGTAGTCAGGTTGCCAGCCCGGCCGCACGCTCACCACCAGATGGGCATAGTCGAGCAGCTCTTGCCAGCGGTGCCAGCTCGGCAGGCCGAGCAGGGAATCCATCCCCATCAGAAAGCAGAGCGGGGTGCCCGGCAGCGCTTGCCGCAATTCGATGAGGGTGTCTATGGTCCAGGAGGGGGTGTCCCGCTTCAGTTCCCGCTCATCCACCACGAATCCCGCATTCTCCGCCGCCGCCAGCTTGACCATGGCGAGGCGTTGCTCGCTCGAACAGAAGGGGTTGGCGCGATGGGGCGGTATATGGTTCGGGATCAGCCGGATTTCGGCCAGCCCTATGGCGTCCCGCGCCTCTATGGCCGGTCGCAGGTGGCCGATATGGATGGGGTCGAAGGTCCCGCCAAGCAGCCCGATAGGTGGCTTCAGCATGAGCAGTCCTCAGCAGGAAGGGAACCTATGTGGATGGGGTCTAAGGTGGCTCGGGCCAGCCGGTCGATGGGGGCCTTCAGCATGCGGCGGGTTCCAGCAGGGGCAGCGGCGTACCATCGCGAAAACCCAGGGCCAGGGTCTGCAACATCAGCCAGGCCTGTTCTGTGTCGAAGCGACGCTGGGCGTCGTCAAGCCGGGCCATCAGCTGCCACAGCTGCTGCAACTTGGTGAAGGGCAGCCGGGTCAGGGCCTGCTGGATCAGCTGCTGGCGGCTCTGCCAGATGCGCAGGCGGGAGAAGTGCTCCACCAGCGGCTGGCCGGCTCTGGCGGCCAGGGCCAGCTCGGTGAGCTGCTCCAGCTCGCGGCACAGGGCCCAGGCCAGCATGCCGGGCTCTGTGCCCTCGGCGCGCAGGGCCAGCAGGATGCGCTGGGCCCGGTTCACCTTGCCCTCCAGCAGGGTATCGATGAGCTGGAACGGCGTGAAATGGGCGTGGCGTATGATGGTCTCTTGCAGATAGGCGACGCTGATGGGCTGGGGCGGTGCCAGCAGGGTCAGCTTCTCTATCTCCTGGCTGGCGGCCAGCAGGTTGCCCTCGTAGGAGTGGCACATGAAGTTGATGGCATCCGGCAGCGCCTTGAGGCCGAAACGCTGGAAGCGGGCGCTCATCCAGCGCGGAAAGAAGCGGGGCTCGGGGTGATTGACCGGCACATAGGTGCCGTTCTGGCTGAGCTTGTCGAACCAGGCTGCCTTCATCTGGGTCTGGTTGAGGCGAGCGCCGCTGAGTACCAGCAGCAGATCCGGATGCAGTTGCTTGCCAATTTCAGTGATGCGGGCGGCCAGATCCTTGTCGACCTTGGCCGGCAGCTCCAGCTCTATGATCTGGCGGGCGGAGAAGAGGCTCATGGCCTGACAGGCATCGTAGACCTGATTCCAGTCCAGGCCCTGCTCCACCACGAAAGTATGGCGCTCATCGAACCCCTGCTTGCGGGCGGCCTGACGGATGGCGTCGATGGCCTCCAGCTTGAGCAGAGGCTCGTCACCAAAAACGAGATAGCAGGGTTTGAGCCCTGCCTTGAGATGATCCGCAAACTGCTCGGGATAGACTCTCATCAAGATACTCGCATCAGAACTTGACCTGGCTCAGTTGGCGGATCACCAGGCTGGCGGCCTGCTCCTGCATCTCCTTGCCAAGCTGCTCCTGCTCGCGGGAGGAGGCCAGTGCCGCATCCGGCTTGTTCAGGAAGCTGCGGTTGAAGGTGATGGGGAAGACCTGGGTCGGTTTGCCCGGCATGGAGACGGTGAACTGGGTGTTGTAGCCCAGCACGTACTCACGGGCCTGGCCTATGGAGTCGACCGAGGCAACCTGACTGGTGCTGCCGACGCCGGACAGGGTCAGCACAGGTATGCCCTCCTTGTCGGCGAGCTTGACGCCAGCCGCCTTGAGGCGGGTGGTGACCAGCCGGTAGAAGTCGCTCTTGTTGTCACCGACCACCTTCATGGTCATCAACTCGGGCGGGATGGCGGTGCCGCGCATCTGAAAACCGCAAGCCTGCAGCAGCAGGCCCATCAGCACTATGGCCATCCAGCGAATGAGGGGGGTGCCCATATGAAATCCTCTTTGCATTAGGGGAAAGCGGCGGGCGCAGGGCCCGCCGTTATCATCCGTTTGTCGTTACCGCTTGGCAACCAGGCAGTCAGCTTGCGTTGCCACGCGACATGGCATCAGTTGGCCACTATGTTGAGCAGCTTGCCCGGCACATAGACGACCTTGCGAACGGTCAGGCCATCGGTGAACTTCTGCACAGAGGCATCGGCCATGGCCAGTTTCTCGACGTCGGCCTGGCTTATCTCGGCCGGCACTGTCAGCTTGCCGCGCATCTTGCCGTTGATCTGCACCACCACCAGCTTCTCGGTCTCGACCATGGCGGCCTCGTCGGCCACCGGCCAGGCGGCGTGGTCCAGGTCGTCGCCCTTGCCCAGCATCTTCCACAGCTCGAAGCCGATGTGCGGGGTGATGGGGGAGAGCATGACCACCACGGCTTCCAGCGCTTCCTGCATCAGGGCGCGATCCTGCTCGTCGGTACCGAGCTTGGAGAGGTTGTTCATCAGCTCCATGATGGCTGCGATGGCGGTGTTGAAGGTCTGACGACGACCCACGTCATCGCTCACCTTGGCGATGGTCTTGTGCAGTTCGCGGCGAACGGCTTTCTGGTCGGCACTGAGTGCCGTCACATCCAGCGCCGGGGCGGCACCGCCACTGACGTGCTCGAAGGTGATGCGCCACAGGCGACGCAGGAAGCGCTGGGCCCCCTCCACGCCGGAGTCGGACCACTCCAGGGTCATCTCGGCCGGCGAGGCGAACATCATGAACAGACGGACGGTATCGGCGCCGTAACGCTCCACCATCAGCTGGGGGTCTATGCCGTTGTTCTTGGACTTGGACATCTTGGTCATGCCGGAGTGGATGACTTCACGGCCTTCGTTGTCGATGGCCTTGGTGATGCGACCCTTGTCGTCACGCTCGACCTTGACGTCAACCGGGCTGACCCAGACGTTGCCGCCCTTCTCGTCTTTGTAGTAGAAGGCGTCGGCCAGCACCATGCCCTGGCAGAGCAGGCGCTTGAACGGCTCATCGCTGTTCACCAGCCCTGCGTCACGCAGCAGCTTGTGGAAGAAGCGGGCGTAGAGCAGATGCATACAGGCGTGCTCGATGCCGCCTATGTACTGATCCACCGGCAGCCAGTGGTTGGCAGCCGCCGGATCCAGCATGCCCTTGTCGTAGTCCGGGGAGCAGTAGCGGGCGTAGTACCAGGAGGACTCCATGAAGGTGTCAAACGTGTCAGTTTCCCGGAACGCTTCCTGGCCGTTGTAAGTGGTCTTAGCCCACTCGGCATCGGCCTTGATCGGGCTCTGGATACCGTCCATCACCACGTCTTCCGGCAGCAGTACCGGCAGCTGATCTTCCGGGGTCGGCACTACGGTGCCGTCAGCCAGTGTCAGCATGGGGATGGGGGCACCCCAGTAACGCTGACGGGAGACACCCCAGTCGCGCAGACGGAAGTTGACGGTGCGTTTGCCCTTGCCGATCGCTTCCAGCTTGCTGGCGATGGCATCGAAGGCGGCCTGGAACTCGAGACCGTCGAACTCGCCGGAGGCGAACAGCACGCCCTTGTCGGTGTAGGCGGCCTCGATCACGTTCGGCGCTTCACCGTCAGCCTGCTTGATGACAGGCTTGATCTCGAGACCGTACTTGGTGGCGAACTCATGGTCGCGCTGGTCGTGGGCCGGGACGGCCATCACGGCGCCTGTGCCGTAGTTCATCAGCACGAAGTTGGCGACCCAGACCGGCACCTTGCGGCCATCCAGCGGGTGAATGGCATAGAGGCCGGTGGCCATGCCCTTCTTCTCCATGGTGGCGAGTTCGGCTTCGGCCACCTTGGTGTTCTTGCACTCGTCGATAAAGGCGGCAAGCTCGGGGTTACCGGCGGCAGCCTGCAGGGCCAGCGGGTGACCAGCGGCTATGCCCACATAGGTGACGCCCATCAGGGTATCGGGACGGGTGGTGTAGACCTCGAGGTCGCCAGCCTGATCGGCGACCTGGAAGTGGATGTTGACCCCTTCGGAGCGGCCAATCCAGTTGCGCTGCATGGTCTTGACCATCTCCGGCCAGCCTTCCAGATTGTCGATGTCGTTCAACAGCTCTTCGGCATAGTCGGTGATCTTGATGAACCACTGGGGGATCTCTTTCTGCTCCACCGGGGTGTCACAGCGCCAGCAGCAGTTGTCGATCACCTGCTCGTTGGCCAGCACCGTCATGTCGTTCGGGCACCAGTTGACGGAGGAGGTCTTCTTGTAGACCAGACCCTTCTCGTACAGCTTGGTGAAGAACCACTGCTCCCAGCGGTAGTAATCCGGTTTGCAGGTCGCCAGCTCGCGATCCCAGTCATAGCCCAGACCCAGCATCTTCAGCTGGTTCTTCATGTATTCGATGTTTTCGTAGGTCCAGGGCGCCGGTGCCGTGTTGTTTTTGACCGCGGCGTTCTCCGCCGGCAGGCCGAATGCGTCCCAACCTATGGGTTGCAGCACGTTCTTGCCATTGAGGCGTTGATAACGGGAGATCACATCACCTATGGTGTAGTTGCGAACGTGCCCCATGTGTAGACGACCAGACGGATAGGGGAACATGGAGAGGCAGTAGAACTTTTCCTTGTCTACTTTCTCCACCGCCTTGAAGGTTTTCTTGGCATCCCAGTGCTTTTGCACTGCTGGTTCTATGGATTGGGGAACGTATTGCTCTTGCATTGGTGACATCCGGATCTGTGAAATGAATAGATAAATCAGCTGGGAAATCGCAATAGAATACCCATATCCAGCGGCGGCAACAACCGCCAGCATCCGTCAGGCCTTATGCCGGGCATGATCAGGGTTCAGTAGAGGAGTAACGACCATGGACAAACGTCAAAAAGGGTACGAAGCCTTCATTGCAGAGCTGCAAAAGCAGTGGCAAGAGACTGAAGAGTTCCAGGGGGAGCGCCTCAACCGGATGATCGCCAAGGTGCAGGCCTATCTTGAGGCGGCCGGCGACCTGACCCAGGATGAGCTGGCGCTGATCGCCGAGTATGTGAAGCGGGATCTGGGCAACTATGACGAGGGGCGCGCCGAGGTGGAGGAGTCCGCCTTCATGCTGGCGCTCAAAGACACCGCCTGGTCCTGGCTGGCGGACGTGACCGACCGTGCCCAAGTGGAGTGGCGCGAGCTGGCGGATGAGCTGGAGCACAAGGGCGTCTACGAGGCGGGTGACTGGGTGGGCCTCGGCGTCATGGTGTGCGAGCAGTGCGGCTGGCGCCATACAGTGCTGCACCCGCAGCCGCTCGATACCTGCCCCGAGTGCGGCGGCCATGAGTATCACCGCGAGCCGCTCTCGCCCTGATCCCCTCAGACAACCAGATGAAAAGAGGCGCCCAGGGGGCGCCTCTTTTATTCAGCGACGAACCGGATCACCGGTTCAGAGCTCGCGGGCCCAGGGGTGGGCACGGGGGCGCAGCGCCAGCGCCAGACCGAGCAGCAGGGCGGTCAGCCCGTACAGCGGCCAGCTGCCAAAGCGCAGGTAGGGGGTCGAACCGTGGGCGGGACGCACCTCGGCTCTCAGCACCCCGGCCTCGAACTGGGGGAGCTGGGCTATGATGCTGCCGTCGATCTCGGTGACGATTGTGATGCCGGTGTTGGTGTCGCGCAGCAGCGGGCGAGCCAGCTCAAGTGCGCGCATGCGGGCTATCTCCATGTGCTGCCAGGGACCTATGCTGGTGCCGAACCAAGCATCGTTGGAGACGGTCAGCAGGAAGTCGGTATCCGGCTGCACGTTGCGGCGCACCTCGTCCGGGAAGATGATCTCGTAGCAGATGGCGGCGGCGAACTTGAGCCCCTTGGCGATCAGGTTCGGTTGCTGCTCATTCCCGCGGCTGAAGGAGGACATGGGCAGGTTGAAGAAGGGCGCTATGGGGCGCAGCAGATCTTCAAACGGCACGAACTCGCCGATGGGCAGCAGGTGGTACTTGTAGTAGCGGTTCTTGTGCTCGTAGTGATACGACTCCTTGCCGTCCGCGTCCTGCACTCCCATGCCCAGCACTGTATTGAAGAAGCGCTGCTGCTCGAAATCGTAATGAATGATACCCGCCAGCAGGCCGGTGTCGTTCACCTTCATCGCCTTGTCCAGGCTCTCCAGGTAGTTGCCCATCTCCTTCTCGATGGCCGGGATCGCCGATTCCGGCCAGATGATGATGTCGGCATCCTGGTTCTCGCGGCTGAGATCCTGATAGGTGCGCACCGTCGGCACCAGCGCCTCGGGATCCCACTTTAGGGACTGTTCTATGTTGCCCTGCACCAGGGCGACCTTGACCGGCTCGCCGCGGGTCACCCAGTTGAGCTGCATCAGCCCCTGAGCGGCACCGATCAGCGCGACGGGCAGCAGCAGCCAGACCGGCTTGCGGCTCTGCCATACCAGCCAGAGGGCGGAGGCCGACAGCAGCAGCGCCAGCGTGATGCCCTGCACGCCGAGGATGGGGGCCAGGCCCTTGAGCGGCCCGTCGATCTGGCTGTAACCAAACCAGAGCCATGGGAAGCCTGTCATCACCCAGCCGCGCAGCCAGTCCGCCACCAGCCAGAGCGCCGGGAAGGCGAGCAGCCAGCGGCTCCAGTGGCGACCGCTGAAGAAGCGGGCGAAGGCCCAGCAGGCCAGGGTCGGGTAGAGCGCCAGATAGGCCGACAGGCCGGCCAGCAGCACGAAGGCGACCGGCAGCGGTATGCCGCCAAACATGGTCATGCTGACGTGGATCCACCAGAGCCCTGGCAGGAACAGCCCCATGGCATAGCCAAAGCCGCGCCAGGCTGCTTGCTTGGGGTTGGCCTTGTCCAGCAGGGCATAGAGGCCGAGCAGGGACGGGATCACCAGCGGCCAGTAGTTGAAGGGGGAGAAGGCCAGCACGGCGAGCGCGCCGGATGCCATGGCACAGAGGCTTGTCAGGAGTTTCGATTTCACGGGCAATAGAGGCTCGGATTGGACTGCAACAGGTTGATTGGCCGGTATCTTAACCTGTAAATGCGGTCAACGGCGAGCCTCCCGGCTGTGGCGGGCGCAACCGGGCTGGGATCGGGAAATAAAGGGCGGTCTGTCGGGCAGGGGATGACGTGCGGGGTTGGAGGATATGGTTGCCTTGCCCCGTGGCCAAATGGCAAGCGCCCCGACGAGCGGGGCGCTGATGCTTCACGGCTGGCCGGGGGCCGCGCTGGATTTACTGGGCTTCAGACTGGGCCGCGACATGGTTGTCGGGGATCTTCACCTGCAGCTGCTGCAGGCGGCGCCGGTCGGCATGCATCACCTTGAACAGGTAGCCGTCCAGCTCTATCTCCTCGCCCTTTTTCGGCAGGTGGCTGAAGGCGTGCATCACCAGACCGCCCACGGTATCCACCTCTTCATCGCTGAACTGGGTGCCGAAGAAGTCGTTGAAATCCTCGATCTCGGTGAGGGCGCTGACCGAGAAGACCCGCTTGCTGATGCGGCGGATCTCGTCCGGCTCATCTTCGATGTCGTCAAACTCGTCGTCTATCTCGCCGACGATGAGCTCCAGTATGTCTTCAATGGTCACCAGACCCGAGACGCCACCAAACTCGTCGACCACTATGGCCATGTGGTAGCGCTCTTCACGAAACTCCTTGAGCAGACGGTCGACCCGCTTGCTCTCGGGCACGATCACGGTAGGGCGCAAGATTTTCTCGAGCTGCAGCGGCTCGCTGGCATGGTGGCCGCCGAAACCGAACGGCAGCAGATCCTTGGCGAGCAAGATGCCCTCCACATGATCCTTGTCTTCGTTGATCACCGGAAAGCGGGAGTGACCGGATTCGATGATCACGGGCAAGATGTCGTCCACCGGCTGGGACTTCTCTATGGTGACCATCTGGGAGCGGGGGATCATGATGTCGCGAACGCGCAGCTCGGCAATTTCGAGCACGCCTTCAATCATGTCCTTGGTGTCCTGATCGATAAGATCGCGCTCCTCGGCATCGGCTATCACATCCACCAAATCGTTGCGGTCTTTTGGCTCGCCCTGGAAGAGTTGGCTGAGTTTGTCGAGCCAGGTTTTCTTCGGCGAGCCGGTACTAGGGTGATCGTCGGTCATTTTTTCTCTTGGTTACTCGCTTGAACACATTTGAAATTGTCTTGGTGATATAAGGATGGCCATCGGCTGTTTCAAGACGATGACTCTCCCGTCCTTTACTCTTCGTCGTTCAGATAAGGGTCGGCAAAACCGAGTTCCTGCATGATGTCGCGCTCCAGGCGTGGCACCATCTCTTCGGCTTTGTTCTCCTGTCTACTCTGTTACTTCATCGTCCTGATAAGGGTCGGCAAAACCGAGTTCCTGCATGATGCCGCGTTCAAGGCGTGGCACCATCTCTTCGGCTTTGTTCTCCTGTCTACTCTGTTACTTCATCGTCCTGGTAAGGATCGGCAAAACCGAGCTCTTGCATGATGTCGCGCTCCAGCTGCTCCATCTCTTCGGCTTCCTCATCCTCGATATGGTCATAACCTAGCAGATGCAGACTGCCGTGCACAACCATGTGGGCCCAGTGGGCCTCCAGCGGTTTGTTCTGCTCGACGGCCTCCTGTTCCACCACCTGGCGGCAGATGACGAGATCGCCGAGCAGCGGCAGTTCCATGCCGGGTGGTGCCTCGAACGGGAAGGAGAGCACGTTGGTGGGCTTGTCCTTGCCGCGATAGGTGAGGTTGAGCTCACGGCTCTCCGCCTCGTCGACGATGCGCACCGTCACTTCGGCCTCGGTCTGGAAACCGAGTATGGTGCCGTCGAGCCAGCCTTGCAGCTTGGCTTCGCTCGGCAGATCTTCCGCCTGAGTGCAGGCCAGTTGCAGATCCAGGGTCACACTCATTGGGCACTCTCTTTATTGAGTTTGGCAGGGATGGACTCGGCCTGGGCGGCGTCGAACGCCTCATAGGCCTGCACGATACGGGCCACCACAGGATGGCGTACCACGTCTTTGGATTCAAAGAAGTTGAACGACAGGCCGTCGACCCCTTGCAGCACTTCCAGCGCGTGACGCAGGCCGGACTTGGTGCTGCGGGGCAAGTCCACCTGGGTGATGTCGCCGGTCACCACCGCCTTGGAGTTGAAGCCGATGCGGGTCAGGAACATCTTCATCTGCTCCGTGGTGGTGTTCTGGGCCTCATCCAGGATGATGAAGGCGTCATTGAGGGTGCGACCGCGCATATAGGCGAGCGGCGCCACCTCGATGATGTTGCGCTCCATCAGCTTCTCGACCCGCTCAAAGCCCAGCATCTCGAACAGGGCGTCGTAGAGCGGGCGCAGATAGGGATCGACCTTCTGGGAGAGATCGCCGGGCAGAAAACCCAGCTTCTCGCCCGCTTCCACCGCCGGGCGGGTCAGCAGGATGCGGCGTATCTCCTGACGCTCCAGCGCATCCACGGCGGCGGCCACCGCCAGATAGGTCTTGCCGGTACCGGCCGGGCCTATGCCGAAGCTGATGTCGTGCTGGACTATGTTGGCGATGTACTGCGCCTGATTGGGGCTGCGCGGCTTGATGAGGCCGCGCTTGGTCTTGACCGTCACCTCCTTGCCATAAGGAATGCCGGCGGCCGGTTCGTCATCCTGCTCCAGCACCCGCGACTCCTGAATGGCCAGGTGCACCATGTCGGGCACTATGTCGGTCACCTTGCCGCCCTTGAGGGGCTGGGTTTCCACATAGAGGTGCTTGAGGATGACGGCCGCGGCATCCAGCTGGGCCTGTTTGCCAACCAGCTGGAAGTGGTTGTCACGGTAGCTGATCTCGACGCCGAGGCGGCGTTCCAGCTGCTTGATGTTGTCATCGAAGGGACCGCACAGGCTGGCGAGGCGCCGATTGTCGGCGGGCTCCAGATGCAGGTTCAGGGTCGAGATGTGTCGGCTCAAAATATCCTCGTCTTGACGCAGTGCCCATCAGGCCAGGCCGGATGGGCACGAAGAGATTAGTGGGGAGTGAAGGCGGCAACGCCCAGTGCGTCCGGTATGTTATCCGGGCGGCGGGCCAGGATCTCGCGCGGCGCGGTGGCGATGCGCAGATTCATCTCATCCTCGCCGCGGATAAAACGACCGCGCAGGGAGTTGGGACGCACCTCTGTGATCTCCACGTCGGCAAAGCCGCCGATCAGGGTGTGCTGCCCCTCGAAGTTGACCACCCGGTTGTTCTCGGTGCGGCCACACAGCTGCATGGGGTCGAGCCGGGAGGGCCCTTCCACCAGGATGCGCTGGGTGGAGCCCAGCATGGCGCGGCCAATCTGCATCGACTGGTTGTTGATGACATGCTGCAGGCGGGCCAGGCGGGCCTTTTTCACTTCCATGTCGACATCGTCGGGCATGTCGGCGGCCGGGGTGCCGGGGCGCGGGCTGTAGATGAAGCTGAAACTCATGTCGAAGTTGATCTCTTCGATCAGCTTCATGGTGGCCTCGAAATCCTCGTCCGTCTCGTTCGGGAAGCCGACGATGAAGTCGGAACTCATGGTGATGTCGGGACGGGCGGCGCGCAGGCGACGGATCTTGGACTTGTACTCCAGCACTGTGTGGGGGCGCTTCATCATGGTCAGGATACGGTCGGAGCCACTCTGCACCGGCAGGTGCAGGAAGCTGACCACTTCCGGCGTGTCCTTGTAGACCTCTATGATGTCGTCGGTGAACTCGATCGGATGGCTGGTGGTATAGCGAATGCGGTCTATGCCATCGATTGCAGCCACCAGTCGCAGCAGCTCGGCGAAGGAGCAGATGCTGCCATCAAAGGTCGGGCCCCGATAGGCGTTGACGTTCTGGCCCAGCAGGTTAACCTCGCGCACGCCCTGTTCGGCGAGCTGGGCGATCTCGTAGAGCACGTCGTCCATCGGCCGGCTCACCTCCTCGCCACGGGTGTAGGGCACCACGCAGAAGGAGCAGTATTTGGAGCAGCCTTCCATGATGGAGACGAAGGCGGTGGCGCCTTCGGCACGGGGTTCCGGCATGCTGTCGAACTTTTCGATCTCGGGGAAGGCGATGTCCACCTGGGCACCGCGCCCTTCCTGCACCTGCTTGATCATGGCGGGCAGGCGATGCAGTGTCTGTGGACCGAAGACGATATCCACATAGGGGGCGCGAGTGCGAATGTTGTCCCCCTCCTGGGAGGCGACACAGCCACCCACGCCGATCACCAGACCGGGCTTGTTGGCCTTGAGTTTTTTCCAGCGTCCTAGCTGGTGGAACACCTTCTCCTGTGCTTTTTCGCGGATGGAGCAGGTATTGAGCAGCAAGACATCTGCCTCTTCGGGCTCCTCGGTCAGTTCATAGCCATTGCTGGCATCCAACAGGTCGGCCATCTTGGACGAGTCGTACTCGTTCATCTGGCAACCCCAGGTTTTAATGTGAAGTTTCTTGCTCATTGCTTCTCTTGACTTGTTTTGAAATCGGCATGGTCAAAGGACCGGGCATTTTACTCCGCAATCTGGATACTGCCTAGCTAATATCCAGCCCGTCATGGGTCTCTCTCCCTCCTGAACAGTCGCTATTTGCTCGGCCTTTCTCCTTGATTTGGCGCGGCAATTCGCAATTTGTCTCACTGTTTCTGCCGGTCCCTTGCGGTATCATGTCCCCATTCGGTTTTACCCCGCCTACCCTTGTCCGGGGCGTCTCCTTTCAGGAATCAAGTTATGGAACAGTGTGATATCGCCATCGTCGGCGCCGGCATGGTCGGCGCCGCCACCGCCTGTCTGCTGGCGGCGCAGGGCCTCTCCATTCGGGTCATAGAGACCCAATTGCCCGAGCAATTCGCCCCACAGCAGCCGCTGGATCTACGGGTTTCCGCCATCAGCCAGGCCTCGGTGGCGCTGCTGGAGCAGGCCGGTGCCTGGTCGCACCTGCAGCAGATGCGGCTCTGTCCCTACCGCCGGCTGGAGACCTGGGAGCTGGACGGCTTTGCCACCCGCTTCGACGCGGCCGATCTCGGCCTGCCCCAGCTCGGCTACATCATAGAGAACCGGCTGGTGCAGCTGGCCCTGCTCAAGAGGATGGAGGATTTCCCCACTATCCAGACCCACACACCGGCGGCGGTGACGAGTCTGCGCCAGGGCGCCGACGAGGCGGTGCTGACCCTGGACGATGGCTCCGAACTCGCCGCCCGCTGGGTGCTGGCCTGCGACGGCGCCGAATCCCAGATGCGCCGGCTGGCGGGCATAGGCGTGTCGCGCTTCGAGTATCGTCAGCACTGCATGCTGATCAATATCGATACCGACTTCGAACAGGAAGACATCACCTGGCAGCAATTCACCCCGAGCGGCCCGCGCGCCTTCCTGCCGCTGCCCGGCCGGCACGGCTCCCTGGTGTGGTATGACAGCCCGGCCCGCATCCGCGCCCTGTCGGCCATGAGCAACGAGAAGCTGGGGGAGGAGGTGCGCCGCCACTTTCCGGCCCGGCTCGGCGGCTTCACCGTCACGGCCAAGGGGAGTTTCCCGCTGGTGCGGCGCCACGCCAACGACTATCACGCCGGCCGGGTGGTGCTGCTGGGCGATGCCGCCCACACCATCAACCCGCTGGCGGGGCAGGGGGTCAACCTCGGCTTCAAGGACGTGGCCTGCTGGGCCGGGTTGCTGGAAAAGGCGGGCGCCGACTGGCATCAGCCGGCCCTGGCGGAGCGCTACGAGCGTCGCCGTCGTCCCGACAACCTGTTGATGCAGTCGGGGATGGATCTCTTCTATGGTGTGTTCAGCAACGAGATAGGGCCGCTCAAGCTGGCCCGCAATCTGGCCCTCAATCTGGCGGACAAGGCTGGCCCGCTCAAGGAGATGGCGCTGCGCTACGCATTGGGGCTGGTATAAGGCGCCGGGCGCCATCACGAGGGAGCAGAGATGATGAACAAGGCACTGCTGGCGATCGATTTTATCAATGACATAGCCCATCCGGACGGGCGCATCGCCGCCTCGGCGGCCCATGTGCTGGAGCAGGATGCCATCACCCATGCCAATCAGGCGCTGGCCCATGCCCGTGCCCACGGCTGGCTGGTGATCCTGATCAAGGTCGGCTTTGACGGCGGCTACCTGCTGCAACCCAAGGGGTCTCCCATGTTTGGTCGGGCCAATCAGTTTGGTGCGCTCTCCCTGGCGGACAGTGGCACCGACTTTCACCCCGACCTCGACGTGCAACCCGGCGATCTGGTGCTGACCAAGCCCAGGGTCAGCCCCTTCTATGGCACGGCGCTGGAGCCGGCGCTGCGGGCCAATCGCATCGGTCACCTCTATCTGTGCGGGGTGAGCACCAGCTGGGCCATTCAAGCTGCGGCCCGGGACGGCCACGATCGGGACTACGCCATCACCATACTGGAGGATGCCTGCGCCGACGCCAGCGAGCACCAGGGCTCGCTGCGGATGCTCGGCCGTATCGCCGAGATCATCAAGGTGGCCCAGCTGGCGTGATCCCGCCGGTCAAGGCTGTTTTCGCTCACTATTTTGACATTTTGTCGCCAGTCCCCTGTTGAGCCGGCGCCGTTTTAGGGCAACATGGAGTCAGCATTGATGGCCACAAGGATGAGGCATGCGTTATCAGGGACGGATCGCGAGCTGGAACGAGGCGCGAGGCTTCGGTTTTATCACGCCGGAGCAGCAGGGGGGCGAGCAGCAAGGGCGCGAGCTGTTCGTGCACATATCGGCGCTGCAATCCGATGGCCGGCTGCCCGAGGCGGGGGAGCGAGTCTCCTACCAGATAGGCAGGGGCAAGGACGACAAGCCCAGGGCCGTGCAGGTGTTTTTTCCCGACCGGCCGCTGTCGCTGGCTGATACCTCAGCGCCCCCCTTGCCCGGCAAGGACGCGGTCCGCCGACCTACGGCCAGGGGAGCACAGCCACCCGTTTCGTCCAGGCCCCGCCCTGGCCCCTCCTATCGCCGCAAGAGCAACTGGCGCGGCAAGTTGATCCCCCTGCTGGTACTGGCGGGCCTGTTTTCTGTCTACTCCCGCTTCTCGGCCGAGTCGATGGCCCCCTTGCCGGTTTCCTCCTTCGGCGGCGAGAGCCGTGCCGCCAGCACCCCGCAGACGCCTGCTCGCAGCTATGAGTGCGATGGCCGTGAATACTGCTCCCAGATGACCTCCTGCGAGGAGGCGACCTGGTTCCTGCAACACTGCCCGAATATGAAGATGGACGGGGAGGGGGACGGCATTCCCTGCGAGGGCCAGTGGTGTGGTCACTGAGCCCGGCCAGCTCGCTCGCCGCCGCGACTAAGTCGTGTGGTGACTGAGGCCGGATTGATCAATTGTTGCCGCGACTAACAGGTTGATAATCAGCGGCTCTTTTATCCTGAAGGGTCATCATGGTCGGGGAGAAGGGGCCATCCCCTTGTTCCTCTGTGGTCGGTGACGGCATTTGGCGAAGTGAGTCAGGGCTGCTTTACTTCTGGTGATGACTCATTTGTCTCTAATTTTTGCTTGGCGTTTTCATTTCAGGATGACGGTCATGGTGGATGATTTTCGGGGCTCTCTGTTTCACTTTTCCGATCGGGCGCAATACCTGTCTGCGCTGCTGAACTCGCTGGAAGACCAGATATCCGTGATTGATCGGGACGGGGTGATCCACTATACCAATTTCGCCTGGAACCGGTTTGCCGAGCAAAATGGCATGCCGCCAGGGTACAACTGGCTGGGGGTCAACTATCTGAGGGTGTTTGACAGCCTGGTCGATCCCCTGGTTCTGATGGCGGCAGAGGGGATCCGCCGCGTGCTGTGTGGTGAGCAGGAGCACTTCTCTCTGGAGTATCCCTGCCACAGCCCGGATATCCAGCGCTGGTTCATGATGCGGGTCTCGCCCGTGCTGGGGGTGGATGTCGAGTTTTACACCATAGCCCACATCAACATCACGGAGCGCAAGTTGCAGGAGCTGGACGTGACCCACCTCTCCCAGCACGACCCCCTGACAGGTCTGGCCAACCGGCGTCTGTTCAACAGCTTCCTGCATAACGAGTGGCGCCGCAGCATGCGGGAGCGCACGCCCATCTCCTTCATCATGCTGGATCTGGACAACTTCAAGGCGTGCAACGATCGCTTCGGCCATCAGGTCGGGGATGATTTCCTGCTGCAGGTGGGCCACCTGCTCAACGCCTTGTGCCAGCGGCCAGCGGATCTGCCAAGCCGGTTCGGGGGCGATGAATTTGCGCTGGTTCTCGGCAATACCGGCAAGGAGGCCGCCTTGCGGATGGGGGAGGCTATCCGCCTCGGGATCCATGCCTTGAGTATCCGGGAGGCGGGTGATGCCCGACTCAGTGCCAGCATCGGCATTGCCACCCAGATCCCTGAGCAGCTGCCGGGCTCGGAGAACGAGCTGCTGGCGGCGGCCGACATGGCGCTCTACATGGCCAAAAAGGGGGGCAAGAACCGCTGCCACAGCGTCGGTTGTCCGTCATTACCCGCCCCTTGATGGGGCTTTTTTTTGCGCATAAGCCGCCTCAGCGCTCGGGCACGGCCGAGCATGGCGTGGGATGCGCCGCCATGACCAGTTGCAGGAAACGATCGCGGATGGGATCGGCAAATGCCGGGTTCCAGACCAGGCTGATTTCCCATTCTGACCAGGGGCCGGACAAGGGGTAGAGGGTGACATCCTGGCCCGCAATGAAGCTGACGCTGCGCGGCAATATGGCGTTGCCTATGCCGGCGGCGACCAGGGCGACCAGGGTCTGGATATCTTCCGCCTCCTGCACCATGCCGGTCAGCCGGTTGGCGCCGAGGAAGCTGGCGATCTGCTGGCTGAGACCCGGGCAGCGGTGGCCGACCATCTGCAGCAGTGGCTGATGGGCCAGTGCCCACTCCACATCGAACGCAGCCGGATCCGGCCCCGTCATCTGGCTGGGCACGGCCAGCACCAGCCGGTCGGTCAGCAGCCTGTGCTCCCGCAGTTGCGGCGCGTGCGGCCGGCGCATGAACCCCAGCTGCAACTGACCCGACAGCAAGCGCTCGTGCTGGATGGCGGAGGTCATGTCCTGCAGGTGCACCATCACATCGGGTACCTGCTGCTTGAAACGGGCAACCAGCGAAGGGGCCAGCGCGAAGCTCGACAGCCCGAAGCCAATCTTGAGCCGCCCGGCTATGCCGCTCGCCAGCGCCAGGGCGTGGCGCTCAAACCCCTTGCCGTGTTCGACCAGTGCGCTGGCCTGGGTGAGCAGCTGTGCCCCCATGGCGGTCAGTTCGGCGCCGTGACGCCCCCGGTTGAACAGCGTGCTGCCGAGCGCCAGCTCCAGCCCCTGGATCTGCTTGGTCAGTGCCGGCTGGGTGATGAACAGCCGGCTGGCGGCCTCCCGGTAGTTGGCGGTCTCGGCCAGCATCACGAACGCCTGCAGTTGCCTCAAGTCGAATTTCATTCCGTTTGGTTATCCAATGTGGCGATTTATTGATTATAAATTATCTAACCGCCTTGTTCTAATGGTCTCGTAACGGGCCATCTGCCCGCCTGACGCACAACGAGGAGCCATGTCATGTCTAGCGAACGCTATCTGTTTTTGATCAAGGGAACCCTGGTGATGGCCCAGCCTCTGGCGGCGCCGGAAACGGGAGAGCTGCTGGCGAGCCTGCTGCAACAGGGATTTGTGGTGGCCCCTCAGCAGGTCTGGGCGGGCAATGCCGAGCAGGCGCTGGCCTGTTATGAGCAGGCGGCCCAGCAGTCGGCCCTCGCCAGCGTGCTGGCAGGGGCTGAGCCCGTGCTGGCTGGAGCCCCGTCATGACCCGGCTCACCCTGCGGGCCGCCGCCCTGCTGCTGGACATGGACGGCACCCTGGTTCACTCCACCGGCGAGGTGGAAACCGTGTGGCGGCTCTGGTGTCGACGTCATCAGCTGGCGCCCGAGCCCGTGCTGGCCATGTGTCACGGCCTGCGCTCGCGGGAGGTGATCCGGGCCCTGGCACCTCAGCTGGACATGGCGCAGGAGGTGGCCCTGCTCGATGAGCTGGAGATCCATCACACGGGACGCGGCGAGGCCATCATGGGGTGCCGGGCCGTGCTGGCCAGCGTGCCCGCCGGACGTTGGGCACTGGTGACCTCCGCCAGTCAGAGGGTCGCCCGCCATCGGCTGGCGAGCGCAGGTCTGCCACTGCCGGCCCTGCTGGTAGGGGCGGAAGACGTGATGCGGGGCAAGCCGGATCCCGAGCCCTATCTGCTGGCCGCGACGCGGCTCGGGGTTGCCCCGGCCGACTGTCTGGTGTTCGAGGATGCACCGGCTGGCATAGAGAGTGCCCTGCGGGCCGGTTGCACCGTGGTGCAGGTCGGTGGCAACCGGCGGCTCGATCCGGCCGTGGCGGCGGTGATCCAGGATTGGCGCCAGGTGAGTGTGGGTGATGGGGCTGAGGGCGCGTTGCAGGTGACGCTGCTGATCTGATGGGGCGCCGCCAACAAAAAGCCCCCGGCGAGCGGGGGCTTGGGATGACGAGTCGGGTTACTTGAAGACGCGAAAACGCACTGCGTCGTCCATGAAGGTCTTGTCACCGGCCGGCTGCTTGATGCTGCCAAAGGGCATCTGGGCGCGCAGCAGCCAGCTCGCGGGCAGATTCCACTCCTTGCGCACCGCTTCGTCGATCAGCGGGTTGTAGTGCTGCAGGGAAGCACCAACCCCTTCCTGTGCCAGGCTGGTCCAGACCGCAAACTGGGCGATACCCGTGCCGTGTTCGGACCAGATGGGGAAGTTGTCGGCATAGAGGGCGAACTTCTGTTGCAGATCCTTGATCACATCCGTGTCTTCGAAGAAGAGCACAGTACCGAAACCGGCGCGGAAGCTGCCATCCACCTTGGCTTCGCTCTGGGCATAGGCCTCTGGCGGCACTATCTTCTTCAGCTCCGCCTTGACGATATCCCACAGCTTGTGGTGCTGGGCGCCAAACAAAATGACGGCACGGGAGGTTTGGGAGTTGAAGGAGGAGGGGCTGTGCTTGATGGCATCCTGGATCAGGGCCGTGAGCTGCTCCGGCGTGTGGGAGACCTGGTCGCCCAGGGCATAGATGGTACGACGTACTTTGATCTGTTCGATAAACGGACTGCTCATAACATCTCCTTGGTTTGACAGAAAATCGCATTCGGCGGCCAGCAAGAAGGCCATCCGGCTCCGATTGTTCAAGCTATAGACTATAACACCCCCTTCCCGCTGAACCGTCAACGCACAGTGGTCACTGTTTTTACTTTTTGTGGATATTCATATGAGCGGTCTGGATGAGCCGTCTCATGTTTTTATGTTTCTTGTCAACTAGCCCTCATTCAGCTGATTTCAATCAATGATTAATCCGGCATATTCACCATAAAATCCTGTCACGTCGGCTGTTTTCAGGGAGCTATGATGATCCAGTGGGTGCTCAACCGGCGCTACTATGTGTTGACCTCGTGCTCCTTCCTGCTGGGCGCTCTGGTGCTGGTCGCCACCCTGACCCTGGCTGCGGTCAGTTATCTGCGCAGCATAGACAAGACGATGGCCGGTTACGGTCACATGATCTCCTCCATAGAGGCGGCGCTCATTCACGAGCTGGTGCTGGCCAACCAGCGTCAGCTGGCCGTGCTGGAGGCATCGCTGGACAAGGCCGCCATCGCCCGTGGCGAGCCCGCCGACAACCCGATCTGGGCCATAGCCCATCAGATCAAGCGGGACGATCACTACATCTACTTCTACAACTCCCGCTTCGATCGGATCAGCAGTTATCCCCTCTGGGAACAGCCAGCCGAATACAGCGCCGCCCTGCGTCCCTGGTACCGGGTGTTGTCGATGAAAGGGGACGAGCTGGTCTGGTTTGGCCCCTATCAGGAGTACAGTTCCCACGAGCGCATCCTCACCCTGATCAAGCGGGTGAAGGATGATGAGGGCAAGCTGCTCGGCCTCTTGATGGTGGACATGTCGTTCAACGCCATTCAGCAGGCGCTGCAACGGGCCATGGGCAGCAACCAGGCGGCCATCTACCTCAGCCAGCGGGGCAGCAACCGGCTGCTGGTGGGCAGCAAGATGGTGCTCTATGACAGGGCCCACGCGACGGCAGAGCCCCATCTGCTGGGGCTGGATGTGATCTGGCATGGCAGCCACCTGAGGCGCGAGCTGGAGGACATAGACTGGGACCTCAACATCTATCTGCCTCCCGCCCTGTTTCGTGACAGTCTCTACGAGGCCCTGCTGATGGTGGTGTTGCCGCTGCTCTCCCTCTTCATTATCTGGTTTTGCAGCATCAATTTTCTGGTGCGGGTGTTCCGTCAGGAGCAGGCGCTGGTCTCGGGTTCGCTGACCGGCATAGTGCAAGCACCCTGTTGTCCCAAGCCTTCGCTCCATCTGAAAACCTGGTTTGTACGCAACAGCCTCAGCGAGATAGAGCAGGTCCGCACCAGCTTCCTGCAGGGACAGGATGCGCTGCTGCACGATCCCCTCACCGGCATCATGAACCGGCGCGCCTTTACCCAGCGCCGCAGCGAGCTGGAAGCAAATCGGACGCCCCACTGGCTGGTGCTGTTCGATGTGGACAATTTCAAATGCATCAACGACAGCTGGGGCCACAGCGTGGGGGATGGCGTGCTCTGCCGGGTGGCTGAGCTGATGGTGGCCGAGCTTGGCAGCGGCAGCGCCTACCGGATCGGGGGGGACGAGTTTGCTGCCCTGCTGCCGTGGACGCGCCATGAGCTGGAGCCCCGGCTGAACCAGCTGCTGGCCCGGGTACGCAATCAGCAGTGGCGGGAGTTCAGGGCAGAGGTCACCCTGAGTGCGGGCGGTGCCCACTATCCGGATGATGCCCTCTTTCTGTTCGAGCGGGCCGACGAGTGTCTCTATCGGAGCAAGCGGCTGGGGCGCGACTGCTGGTCGCTGACAGAGCGGAACCGACAGGGCGAGGGTGCTGACAGATCCTGTCAGAGCGATAACGGTTAAGTGATCTCCGTCGCTCGGCCAACCTTGGACCCCTTCTGCATACGGTTTCCTTCTTGTGCTTTTTTGGCAAATAAATTCAATGTGTTACAAATCAACTTGTCAGCCTGGACGAGGTGAATGGGGCTGTGTGTCGCTCTCCTGCGACAGTGGCGCCGTTTGTCGGGAATTGTATAGTTCGGGGAAATTAATCAGGTTTGGCAGGAGTACCCCATGGAGATGAAAAAGCACGGCATGAGCGCCCTGGCCCTGTTGGGCTCCCTGTTGCTGGCGAGCGGCGCAGTGCAGGCCTCGGAAACCCTCAACACCATACTCGGCGGCGGTGCCGGTGGCGTGGCGGGCACCATGATAGGCAAGGAGCTGGGGGGCGATACCGGCGCCCTGGTGGGAGCGGCAGTCGGTGGTGCGGCCGGTGGCGCCGCCACCGCCAACAAGGGCAACAAGAATGAAGCCGCCCTGGGGGGCGCCGTCGGTGCCCTGGGTGGAGCGGCCATCGGCAAGAGCGTGGGAGGCAGCACGGGTCAGCTGATCGGTGCCGGCATCGGCGGCGCCAGCGGCTCGGCCATAGGTGCCAAGACGGGAGACGGTCACAAGAGCAGCAACGATCGCTACTACGACGATGAGCACAGGCACCACAAGAAACACAAGAAGCACAAGAAACACAGATGGCACGACGATGACTGATGTCAGCCGTGCTGGCTGGCGCGCCATGGTGGCGAGCATAGACAAAAGGGGCCAACAGGCCCCTTTTTGCATGGTGTGACTCAGACCAGCCGGTGCTGGCGCCGTCCCTCGGCGAAGGCGTTGATGTTGTCGATCAGCTGATCCGCGAGGCGCTGCATCGACTCCTCGCTGGCCCAGGCCACGTGCGGGGTCAGGATGAAGTTGGGGTATTGCAGGGCCTGCATCAGCGGGTGATCGGGGGGCGGCGGCTCGACGCTCGCCACATCGAAGCCGGCGCCACCGAGCCGACCGTTGGCCAGTGCCCGCAGCAAGGCCTCTTCATCCACCAGGCCGCCGCGACCCACGTTGATCAGCAGGGCGCCCGGTTTCATCAGCGCCAGCTCCCGCTCGCCTATCAGATGGCGGTTATAGGGGGTGAGCGGGCAGTGCAGGCTGATCACATCCGCGCTTTGCAGCAGCGCGTCCAGCGGCAGCCGATCCTCATCGTGACTGGCCCCCACCTGGCTCTGGGCGTAGCGCACCTCCATGCCGATCCCCCTGGCCCGCTCGCCGAGCGCCTGGCCCAGGGTGCCCTTGCCTATGATGCCGAGCCGCTTGCCGTGCAGATCCATGATGGGGTGATCGAAGAAGCAGAACTGGCCGCTCTGCTGCCAGCGCCCCTCCAGCAGGGACTGGCGCCAGGCGAACAAATTGCGCGACAGGGCCAGCATCAGCGCCATGGCGTGCTCCGGCACCGAGGGGCCCGAGTAGTTGCGGATGTTGCACACCCCGACCCCGGCGGCGCGGCATGCCTCCAGATCCACGTTGTCGCTGCCGGTGGCAGCCAGGGCGATGAGTCTCAGATCCGGCAACTGGGCCAGCTCGGTGGCGCCGATGCGCACCTTGTTGATGATGGCGATGCTGGCGCACTGGAGCCGCTCCACCACCTGTTCGGGATCTGTGCTCGGATGGCTCTGCCAGTGGTGCGGGAAGCCGGGATGGTGCAGGGTGACACCCGCATCCAGGGTATCGCTGTCGAGAAACACAATTTGCTGCATGACGCCTCCTGCCATTGGTGCGGACATGATGCCAAACATGGGCACTCGGGGGCCAGTCCGAACGGGCACAGCGGCGATCTGATCGCGACGGATGTGAGGCAGGCAGCATTTTGGTGCTGCGGCTGGGCTCAGAGCCAGCCGAGGTGGGTGAGCCAGCCCTGAATGCGGGTTGGCGTCTCATCCAGCTCCATCAGGGCGTAGGGACGGTAGTTGAGCTTGTGGCTGCGGCGGCTCTCGCTCTGGCGGGCCTCGGCGGCGAGCAGAGGCCAGCGGCCGCCCGCTTCCTGATAGAGATCCAGGGTTGGCATGGTGGCCTGGGCCACTTGCTTGGCCAGGGTCTGATTGCTCTGCTGGTTGGGGAAGAAGCCGTCCAGCAGCACCAGGGCATCCGGGGCGGGCAACTGTTCACTGGCAATGAGGTTGGTGGCCCAGGCAGCGCTGGTGCCCTGCGCCAGTATCAGCTTGAAGCCCCCCTCCTGCAGCTTGGCGTCCCCCAGCTTGCTGATGCGGGTGGCAAACTGCTTGCGAAAGTCATCGATGGCCTGCTGTTTCTTCTCGGCGGCGGGATCCAGCTCAATCTGCTGGGGGGAGGGGAGCAGCAGCAGGGTATCGAAGCCGAGCCGGCCGAGGGCCCGGGTCAGCTGCCACAGCTGGCCGCTGCGCTGCCAGTCCGGCAGCAGGATCGCCAGCCCGACATAGCTGTCGCTGTCGTGCTTGGCAAACAGCACAGTCTGCTTGTCTATCTGGGTGCTGTTGGGCAGCCCCTGCCAGTCGCTGTTTTGCCAGTAGTCGAGGGGCTGTGGCTCGGCGACGGGGGGCGCGACATCGCTGGCCTGCAAGGGGTTGCTTGCCAGCAGGGTCAGTAACAGCAGTGATAAGGATAATCTGGCCATAGTGCGCTCCCCGGTTAACTGGGTTAGCGGCACAGGGCCGGTTTTCTGAAGCGCGGGTATGGCATCAATAAAAAAGCGAGCCATTGGCTCGCTTTTTTGCATTCAACTCAAGGGGTCGATCAGGAGATGCGACGCTTGAATTCGCCGGTGCGGCTGTCGATTTCGATCTTGTCACCGATCTCTACGAAGGCGGCAACGGCCAGCTCGTAGGTGGTGCCCTTCAGACGGGCAGGCTTGGTCACTTTGCCTGAGGTGTCGCCACGGGCGGCCGGCTCTGTGTACTCGACTTCACGCACGATAGTGGTCGGCAGTTCGACGGAGATGGCTTTCTCGTTGTAGAAAGTCACTTCGCAGATGTCTTCCATGCCGTCTACCAGGTAGTTCAGCACGTCACCCAGGTTGTCTTTCTCGACGTCATGCTGGTTGTACTCGGTGTCCATGAAGACATACAGAGGGTCGGAGAAGTAAGAGTAGGTGCACTCTTTACGCTCCAGCTGAACCACGTCCAGCTTGTCGTCGGCCTTGAATACGGTCTCGGTCGCGCTACCGTTGAGCAGACCCTTCAGTTTCATCTTGACCACGGCGGAGTTACGGCCGGATTTGTTGAACTCAGCCTTCTGGACCACCATCGGCTCGGTGCCGATCATGACTACGTTACCAGCGCGGATTTCCTGTGCGGTTTTCATGTAAAAAATTCCTGTTCGTGAAACGGACGGATAAAAACTGCCAGATTATATACGGCTTTCTAAAAATTTCACCAACCGCGTGACGAGATCCCCGTCCGCGAGTGGCTTCTGTGACCAGCTTCGCGCATGTTGCCGCCAAATGGCACCGTATCGCGGCCATTGGGCCCAAAGTTCGCGGGTCTCTTCCCCCTGATTGAGGGCGTGGCTGAAGGCGCGCAGCCACTGGGCCGCATCCGCGGGCAAGTCTGCCAGATAGTGATCGAGAAAACCGTCCAGCTTGACCATGTGGGCCTGCTCTTCCTGCGGGTAGATGTGCCACAGGAAGGGGCGACCGGCCCACTGGGCCCGCACGAAAGAGTCCTCGCCGCGCACCAGATTGAGATCGCAGCTCCACAGCAGCCGATCGTAGCCGGCCTGATCTGTCATGGGCAGCAGCTTGATGCGCAGATTGCCCGAATGCAGCAGGTCCCCCGCTTGTGCGGTGGCGATGGCGCTTTCAAGGCCGGCGCCGCGCAGCACGTCATCGAGGGAGCGGCCGAGGGGCAGCAGCAGGGTGACGGGGGTTGGGCTCTGGCACCAGCTGTTGACCAGACTCAGCAGCGCGTCGCTCTCGTAGGTAAAGAGGCTGACCCTCAGCTCGTCGTTCGCTTGAGGTGGCAGGCCCAGGCCGGCCCAATAGGCTGAAAGGCCAGCTTCATCCTGCTGCCACTGTTCACGTTCGGCGATGAGCCCCCGCTCGCACAAGAGGCCGCCGGTTTTAGGGGTGAAGCCCGGGAAGAAGAAGTATTTGTTGAGGCTCAGATTGCCGAGGCTCTGGTTAACGAGACGTTGCGGCGAGGCGAGGCCGTGGCAATCCTCGACCCAGCTCTCGGCCGAGAGGTACTCCAGATTGATCCAGCAGGGGGGCTTGGACTGGCTGGCCATGCGCTCGATGAAGGGAGCGGGCAGTTCGCAGGCGAACGCCTCTATGACCACCTTTGCCGGGATCACATCCGCCGGCAGCGCGTCGTGCCAGTGCTGGATATAGATGCCCGCGACCCACTGGCCATCCAACGCGGGATCGAGTCCCGGGCAGATGCGGGCGAAGCTCGCCAGATCGTCCACCCAGAGCCTGACGTTTGCTTCACTGCCGTGGGCCAGTCCTTGCCCTTCTTCTGCTTCGCTAACGTGGGTCGGGACATGCCCTTCCCGCTCCAGCTGGCGGGCCAGCCGCCAGGTGACACCTATGTCGCCGAAGTTGTCCACTACGCAGCAGAAGATATCCCAGTCAAACGGGGGGAGGGGGCTGGTCATGTCAGGGCATCCAGATGCAAAAAAACCGGTGCGCAGGGTAGCACACCGGTTGGCTGGCTTCTAACCGTCAGCGCGTGACGGTGGCTGCGGCAGGTTACTCCTTGCCGTAGACGTTGTTCTCTTGCTCGCGCACCCGGATAAAGGTGGTGCGTTTGGTCAGCTCTTTGAGCTGGCTGGCGCCGACGTAGGTGCAGGTGGAGCGCACACCGCCCAGGATGTCGCGCACCGTGTTCTCGACCGGGCCGCGGTAGGGCAGCAGCACGGTTTTGCCTTCTGAGGCACGATAGTCGGCGACGCCGCCGGCGTGCTTGTCCATGGCGCTCGATGAGCTCATGCCGTAGAACTTCATGAAGGGGGTACCATCCACGTCCACCACCTCGCCGCCGCACTCCTCGTGGGCTGCCAGCATGCCGCCCAGCATCACGAAGTCGGCGCCGCCGCCGAAGGCTTTGGCCACGTCACCCGGGCAGGTGCAGCCGCCGTCACCGACGATCTGGCCACCGAGGCCGTGGGCCGCATCGGCGCACTCTATGATGGCGGAGAGCTGGGGGTAGCCGACCCCTGTCTTGACCCTGGTGGTGCAGACAGAGCCCGGGCCTATGCCGACCTTGACGATGTCGGCGCCGGAGAGGATCAGCTCCTCCACCATCTCGCCGGTGACCACGTTGCCGGCCAGGATGACGTGGTTCGGGCAGGCTTCACGTATTTTGCGCAGGAACTCGACGAAGTGTTGGGAGTAGCCGTTGGCCACGTCCACGCAGATGAAGCGCAGGGCTGCCGACATGGCCAGGATCTGGCGGGTCTTGATGAAGTCCTCTTCGGAGGTGCCGGTCGATACCATCACATGGCCCAGCAGCGCCGGGTCTGTCTCGTTCACGAAGGCTTGCCACTGCGCAAGGCTGTAGTGCTTGTGGACTGCGGTCATCATCTCGAAACCGGCCAGGGTTCTGGCCATGGCGAAGCTGCCGACGGTATCCATGTTGGCGGCGATGACGGGAACGCCCTGCCATTGAGTCTGGGTGTGCTTGAAGGTGAACTGACGGGTCAGGCTGACTTGGGAACGGCTCTTGAGAGTGGAGCGCTTGGGGCGGAACAGAACATCCTTGAAACCGAGCTTCAAGTCTTCTTCGATACGCATGACGAATTCCTTATTGAGCCTTGTTGAAAGTCACTTTTGCAGTGGTCAATTTTCGGCAGGCGCAAAAAAACCGGCGGTTTTCATGGCCTCCGGTTTACAACAGTGTAGGCAAAAATCCCGCCAGAACAAGACTGATAATTCACTCATCATTGTGTTAGCCTTTGGCGTCACAACCTGAGCGCAGCCTCGGGTGTCATCCAACACCGCTTTTCGGCCTGAACCTCCCCGCGAACACACTCCTCAATCACGCCTTTTTACCAGCCCATGTCGCGCCTTCGACGCGGGCAGAACAAGCTCGTCTGCCGCCGCGCTTCGCCAGTTGACAGCCGCCGTTTGCATCCCCATTCTGGGCCTCTCGGGCCAGCCTGGGCCCTGTCTGGACGAGGAACTGACATGTTTGGATCGCGAATGATGCCGCTGTTGCTGCTGGCCTGCCTCTCCCTGCCGGGGGCTGCCCATGCAGCCTCGGCTCCCGCCGTGTATGGCTGGATCGAGAAGGGGCTCATCATGCCAAGCGGCGTGGCGGTGAAGATGAAGCTGGATACCGGGGCGCTCACCTCCTCGATGGATGCGCGGGATCTGCACCACTTCAAGCGCGATGGCAAACCCTGGGTGCGCTTTACCCTGCAGGTGACGGATGCCAACACCGACAAGCCTGTGCGCCAGACCCTGGAGCGGCCGGTGGAGCACATGGTGACGGTACGCGGCGCCGGCGGCATGGAGCAGAGGCCTACGGTCACCATGGCCATCTGCCTGGGTGACAAGGTGTATGAGGAGTGGTTCACCCTGCGGGATCGCAGCAAGATGATCTATCCGGTGCTGCTCGGTCGCCGTCTGCTGGCGGATCTGGGGGCCGTGGATTCGAGCCGTACCTTCACTGTGCAGCCCGGCTGCCGCTGAGTGGTGTCGCACCAGAGGCGCTGCAGACAACAGAAACGGGGGCTCAGGCCCCCGTTTTCCATGCGCGCCGAGGCGGTTTCATGAAGAAGGCTGCGGCGGCACGGGCAGCAGCACGCTTACCTCCAGTCCTCCCTCTTGCCGGTTGTGGATGTCCAGATCCGCGCCGTGCAGCTGGGCGATGCGCGAGACGATGGCCATGCCGAGACCGACGCCGTCTCCCTGCTGGGGATTGACCCGAAAGAAGCGCTCGCACAAGCGTGACAGGGCGGCGGTGGGGATGCCGGGGCCGTTGTCGCGGATATCGACCCTGACCCTGTTGCCTTCGTGCCGCACCTCGACCGCTATCTCGCCCAGGGCCGGGGTGTAGCGCAACGCATTGTCGATGAGGTTGCTGAACATCAGCTCCAGCAGGGTGGCTTGCCCCATCACGGTGAGCGGTTCCGCCCCCTCCAGCGACAGCTGCTGATCCTTTTTCAGGGCTATGGGGGCCAGGGTGGCCAGGGTGCCTTGCAGCAGCTGGTTCAGATTGAGCTCGGTCAGCTCCAGCCCCTGCTGGTTGTCGATGCGGGCCTGGGTCAGCAGCTGGCGCAGCAGGCGGTCGCTGCGATCGAGCGCCAGCAGCATCTTTTGCAACGACTGCTCGCGGCTGGCGTCATCCTCGGCGGCCAGCGCGTTCTCGCTGTGGATGCGCAGCACGGCCAGCGGGGTGCGCAGCTCGTGGGCAGCCTCGTTGGTGAACTGCTTCTCCCGCTCTATGGTGTCGGCCAGGGCGTGCATCAGGCGGTTGATCTCGTTGGTGAGCGGGGTCAGCTCCTGGGCGCGGATCTTCAGGTTGAGCGGGCTCAGGTTGGCGGGGTGGCGTTCGCCTATGGCCTGGGCCAGCAGTCGCAACGGTGCCAGGCCGCGGGAGATGAGCCACCACAGCAGGCCGAGCAGGAAGGGCAAGGTGATGAGCAGCGGCAGCATGGTCAGGGTGGCCATCTTGCTGGCCAGTTCGCTGCGCTCGTCGTCCCGCTCCGCCACCACCAGCCAGGTATGTTCGCCCCGGTTGTAGAGGGTGAAGGTGCGCCACTGATGCTGGTCTTTCTCGACCGTGTTGAAGCCGGGCGCCAGTTCGACCAGTGGCTGGCTGGGGGCGCTGGGGGAGCGCAGCAGTATGCTGCCCTGTTCGTTCAGCAGCTGGAAGTAGAGGTTGCGTTCGAACTCGTGGCCGAAGGGGGTCAGCTCCCTGTCTTCGCCGCTCAAATTGAGGCTGGTGTCCTTTTGCCACTGATCCGGGTTGTGTTGCTCCCAATCTTCGTAGACGGTGCCGTTGGCGGGCAGCTCGCCATTTTGCTCCAGATAACGGCTGAGCAGCTGATTGGTGATGCGGGAAGACTGGGCGAGGCGGGCATCGAACAGCTCCTCCATCTCGTGGCTGGCCTCCAGATAGCCGATGAGGGCGCTGATGGCCAGGCTGACGCTGACCAGCGCCAGTATGCCGGAGAGCAGAAAACGGCGGATGGAGCGGGGACTCGTCATGCCCGGCCGTCCCGGCGTTGGGCCTGCTCAAGCTGGGGAATGATGTAGCCGACCCCGCGAATGTTGCGGATGAGGTCGCTGTAGAACTTCTTGCGCAGGTGGTGGATATGGACCTCCACCGCATTGCTTTCGGCGCCCTCATCCCAGCCGTAGAGGCTCTGTTGCAGCTGATCCTTGCTCAGTACCCGGCCGCTCTGGGTGATGAGTTCCTGCAACAGCTTGTATTCGTGGGGGGTCAGCTTGACCGGCTCGCCCCGATAGATGACCTGCTGAGACTCGGGATAGAGCTGCAGCTCGCCATATTCCAGCATCGCCTGGGCCTGGCCCTTGCTGCGTCGCACCAGGGCGCGCAGGCGGGCGTTGAGCTCCTGCAGGGCGAAGGGCTTGACCATGTAGTCGTCGGAGCCCGCATCCAGCCCCAGTACCCGGTCGTCCAGGGCGTCGCGGGCGGTGAGGATCAGCACGGGCAGTGTCTGGCCTTCCCGGCGCAGCTTGCGCAGCAGGCTGATGCCGTCGATATCCGGCAGGTTGAGATCCAGAATAAGGGCCGCAAACTCCTCGCTCTTGAGCACCGACAGGGCGGGCAGCCCCTGCTGTAGCCAATCCACCGTGTAGCCACTGCTGCGCAGGGCATCCACCATGCCATCACCCAGCATCACATCATCTTCGACCAACAGGATCCGCATAGTCACTCCCCCCTTAAACGACGCTGCCCACCAGTATGCAAGCGGGCGGGCAGAGTTTAAATAGCTGTTTGATCCGGCTTGTTTTTATAGCTTGGCGAGGCGGTCCCGGATCTCGATGCGACGGCCCTGATCCGCCAGCTCGCGGCCGGGGCGGTCCGGCGCCGCCAGTGCCTTGTCCAGATAGGTTTTGGCTTCATCCTTGCGGCCCTGATCGAGCAGGAAGTCGCCGTAGAAGAAGTTGGGATCTATGCCGGTCGGGTTGATGAGCAGCGCCTGCTTGAGCAGCTGCTCGGCCTTCTCGTCATCGCCAAAGCCCACCGGCCAGCCCGGCACCTGATAGTAGAGCGAGCCCAGGCTGGTGTAGGCGGAGCCTTCCAGCGCCTTGGGATCCTGCTTGAGGGCTATCTCCAGCTTGGCCTTGGCCTCCTTGACCAGGCCCAGCGCCCCCAGCCCGCCCTTGGCGCCGGCCCAGGTGCTCTTGACGATGGCAGACCAGATCAGCAGGTCGGTGCGAAAGGCCTCCTTGGCGCTGGCCTGATCGGCCTGACTGCTCAACTGCTCGAGGCAGTTCTCCTTGGCCTTGCCGGTCTGCTGATACTGACAGACGGCCCACTGCTGCTGGATGACGGGCAGGGCGTCGGCGGCCTGGGCCAGACCTGAACCCAGCATGAGCAGCAGGAGGGCGCCGTGGCTGAAACGGGGGCGGAAAGTGGCGTGCTTCATCTTAACGTTCCTTCTCTGTCATGACGGAAGTGGAGTGCCCCGGATTGCCGGCACCGGGCGCCGTGTGGCGGGCATAGCGCTCTATGATGGGTTTTTGCTTGGCCAGCGCCCGATCGACCAGGCCGGGCAGCAGGGCGTTGAGCCGCACGAACAGCTTCTCCGGCCAGCCGAGCCAGCTGCGGCGGGTCTCGTTGCACAGGGCGATGACGGCCTCCTCGGCCACGTCCTGCGGGCTGTCGGTGTGAGTGCCGAGCTCGGCATTCATCTCGTAGGCTGCCTCTGAGTTGAGGCGGGTACGGGTGGCGCGGGGGGCAAAGTGCAGCACCTGGATGCCGGTTCCCTCCAGCTCGCGGCCGAGCGCCTCGCTGAAGCCGCGCAGGGCGAACTTGCTGGCGCAGTAGACGCTGTAGCCGGCGTAGCCGATGGCACCGAAGCTGGAGCCTATGTTCATGATCACCGCCGGCTTGCGCAGGCGGGGCAGCAGCATGCGGGTGAGCTGGATCGGCGCCTCGACGTTGAGCAGCAGCTGGCGCTCGACCTGCTCGCTGCTCTGATCCTCCAGCCAGGCAAACTGGTTGCAGCCGGCGTTGTTGATCAGCACGTCCAGCCCCTCGTCCAGCGCCGGATGTTGCAGCAGTCTGGTCCGCTCCTGGGGCGAGCCCAGATCGGCGATCACCGTCTGGTGGCGCTCCGGGTGCGGCAGCTCCTTGCAGAGGCGCTCCAGCGCACTGGCCCTGCGTCCATGCAGCAACAGGTGTGCCCCCTGGGCCGCCAGCTCCTGGGCCAGCGCTTCGCCGATCCCGCCGCTGGCGCCCGTGAGCAGCACGAGTTTTCCTTCAAGCTTCATGATGTCTGGTTTTCCGTCAGTTGATAGAGCATGTCGGCGTAGAGGCGGTAGACCACCCTGGCCGAGTGAATGATGGCCGCCTGATCCGCCGGGTCTTCCACCCGGTTCATCAGGGATTCGAAGAACTTGAGGTGCTCCTGATCCAGCGCGCCGTGGGAGCTCAGGTAGCTCATGGCCTGGGGGGGCAGGCCGAGACCCGTTTTCAGCTGATCGGCCACTGTCAGGGCGATGGCGACGCTGGTGCCTTCCAGCACCTGCACCATGCCGAAGAAGCCCATGGGGTTGCCGCGCTGCACCTGGTCGTAGAGAAAGGCCACCATCAGTTCGATGGGCAGCTCGGGCTGGCCGTGGCGCACCGCCTCGGCATCGCCGCCGCAGGCGCGGATGTCGCTCAGGATCCACTCCTGATGGCCGTACTCCTCGTCGATGTACTCGGCAATGGCGCCGCGCACCCATTCATACTCCTGGCCCAGCTTGCCGCCAGTGGCCATCAAGAGCGGCACAGTGTGGCGCACGTGATAGAAGGCCTGGGCGAGGAAGCGCAGGTAGATGTCGCGGGAGATCTCCCCCTTGCGGCATGCCTCTATGATGGGGGCCTTGAACAGATGCTCCCGGGCCGGGGCTGTGGCTTGTTGCAGCACTTGATAGAAGCTCATGAGGTTTCTCCTGTAAGGCATTGGCTGATCTGCCGGGAAAAGTGGTGATAAATCCGCTCGCGGCGGGGGCGACCGTTGGCGGTCAGCAGCTCCGGATGCTGATCCAGCGCCACCGGCAGCCAGTGATGGATACGGGCATAGTCTGGCAGGCGGTGATTGAGCTGCTCGATCTGCTGGGCCAGCTGGGCGTCGGCGCCGGGCAGTGGCTGGATCAGGGCGACGTTGGCCGGTTGGCCGTCACCGAAGATCACGATGCGGGCGATGGCGGGACAGAGCTGGGCTTCCGCCTCGATCCACTCGGGGGAGAAGTTGCGGCCAAAAGCGGTGATCTGGACGTTCTTCTTGCGCCCCGTGATGTGCAGATAGCCCTCATCATCCAGGTGGCCCAGATCGCCGGTGGCGACCAGTTCTGGCACAGGTTCATCGCTGCCCAGATAGCCGAGCATGGCGGCCCCCTCCACCAGGATCTCGCCGTCGGCGGCGATCGATACCCGGCAGTGGGGCAGTGGCTGGCCGACGCTGCCCAGGCTGTGTCCATCCGGGCCGTTGAGCGCCACGACGGAGCCGCACTCCGACAGGCCATAACCTTCATAGACAGGCAGCCCCAGCTTGCGGGCCCGGCTGATGAGTTCGGGCGAGACCTTGCCGCCGCCCACAGCGACGAAGCGCAGGCCGGCCAGCTGCTCGGCCAGCGCCGGGTTGGCACTGCACAGGGCCAGCAGCAGGCGCAGCAGCTCGGGCACCAGCACCAGGCTGTGGGTGGGCCAGCGCAGCAGGGCCTGGGCCAGGGTGGCCGGGTCCAGCTTGCTGGAGCCGGCAAAGCCGAGCTCTCCCAGCGAGGGAATGCGGCTGCAGGCGCCGGTGAGCAACGGTACGTAGAGGCCGGTCAGGTTTTCCAGCAGTGTGGTGAGCGGCAGCAGGGTCAGATGTTTCTCAACGTTGGCCGGGGCGACCCGCTCGGCCAGCGACGCACAGACCGCCATCATCTGGGCCAGCGACAGGCAGACCCCTTTGGGCTGCCCCGTGCTGCCGGAGGTGTAGGTGATCTTGGCCGTGCCGGCCGGCAGGGGCGGCAGACTGGCAGGGGTGCGGCGCCACAGCGGCAGCTCGCCGACCGCCAGTTGCAGCGGCTCGCTGGCCTGCCAGCCGGGATGGTGGGGGCCGATCAGGGCGTCGGCGCCGCTGCTCTCCAGCAGCCACGCCTGCTGCTCCGGGCTGAAGAAGTGGGGAACCGGGATCACCACTATGCCGGCCTTGGCGCAGGCCAAGTCGATCAATGCCCAGGGCAGGCCGTTGTCCAATTGCAGTGCCAGCCGGGCTATGCCGGCCTGCTGCAGACGCTCGGCCAGGGCGGACATCTGCAGCCACAACTGTTGGTAGCTGATCCTATGCTCGCCGCCACTCAGGGCCGGGCTGTGGGGGGCATGGCGGGCGAAATGGGCTATCTGGTCAAACAGCATCATAGGGCGTTCCGGTGCGGGCAGTTGAACAGGGAGGGCATGGGGGCCAGCAGGGAGAGCAGCAGGCTGCCCTGGGCCAGTGCCTGCCGTCCCTGGCCGAGATCCCCGACCATCACCTTGGGCTGGCAGTGGTAATAGGCGCCCCAGGCGCTGGCATCGTCACCCACCTTGTCGGCCTGGGCAGGGGCCAGCTCCACCGGGGTGAGGTGGAGGCGATGGAAGCTGTTGCGAAGCCGGGCTGTGCCGGTGAACACAACATAATCGAGGTCGTTGTCGCACAGCAGGCGGCAGAGCGCAGCAAACATCAGACGGGCGTTGCCCGGTTCGCTGCAGGCGAGATTGCCCACCTCTACGATGCGATTTCGCCGGGCGGGGGCACCCAGCCTTGTCTCGATGGCGACCTCTATGGGGTGGTCCAGATACTGTTCCAGATAGAGGCGTTCATCACTTGCCAACTTGAGGCCGCAGGCGCCAACCAAGATGCCGTCTGCCCGGTAGAGACCGAGCAGGCAGGGCAGAAAATGGGGAATGCGGGCGTTGAACTCCTGGCTGTAGGCCGCCTGTATGTAGGCCTGCAATGCCATGACCTGTTGCGGGGTATCGGCCAGTACCAAACGGTAGGGGGCTTGAATGTCTGTGGTCATGGATGGCTCCTTCTGATCTGTTGCTGTCAGACTAAAGGGGCAAACTTAAGAAACCCTTAAGAGGTAAAAAATTTGTATCAGGGCGATGTAACGTCCTGAAAAATGAAGCGAAGCTGTAACGAGCCATCCGATTGGCAGGACAAAAACCTTGTCAGCCAGCAGACAGGCAGGCAAGCTGCGGCCATTTCAGACCGCCCCCCGCTTTCGAGAGAAGATGCCATGATCCCCTTATCCTGCCCGCTCTGCTGTGCCACCGATGCCTATGGGCTGCCGGTGGCCGGCAAGCTGTATCATCGCTGCCGGGCCTGCGAGCTGGTCTGGCTGGATGCGGCCGAGCACCTGGATCCCGAGCGCGAGAAGGCGGTCTATGACGGCCACGACAACCAGGTGGATGATCCCCGCTATCGCAGCTTTCTGATGCGGGCCTTCGGCGAGGTGCTGAGCCGGCTGCCGCCGCCGGCCAGCGGCCTCGACTTCGGTTGCGGCCCGGGCCCGGCGCTGATCGCCATGGGGCGGGAGGCGGGCTACCAGATGGCGGGTTACGACAAGTTCTATGCCGACTTCCCCGAGCTGCTGACGCGGCAGTATGACTTCATCACTAGTACCGAGGTGATCGAACACATTGCCACCCCGCGCGCCGTGCTGGAGAGGCTGTGGGGCTGCCTCAAGCCCGGCGGCATCCTGGTGTTGCAGACCCAGCGGGTGCTGGGGGACGAGCGCTTCAGGCAGTGGCGCTACCGTCACGATCCGACTCACATCGTCTTCTTCGCCGAGGCCTCGTTTCGCGCCCTGGCGGCCCGCTGGCAGGCGCAGGTCGAGTTTCCCCACGCGGATGTGGCGGTCATCACCAAACCCTGAACGGGGCATTTTCATTTGGCGGTGGCTTGGGCATGCTGATGGCCTGATTGGCGGGGTCCGCTTGCCTGTTTCCCTGCATTGATCCCCAGGCGCTGCAAGCCGCCCGTACCCCGACACCAAGGAGTGGTTTTTCATGTCGATCCCCCATCTCTCGCTGCAGGACGCCCGTCATCTGCAACTGGCGGCCCAGGGCCTGCTTGCCCCCCGTCGCAGCAAAGCGACCCCGGCCGATCTGCTGGCCACCATCCGCCGCATGGCGCTGCTGCAGATAGACACCATCTCTGTGGTGGCGCGCAGCCCCTATCTGGTGCTGTTCAGCCGGCTGGGGCAGTACGATACGCGCTGGCTGGAGCAACTGCTGGCCGACGGCGATCTCTTCGAATACTGGGCCCACGAGGCCTGCTTCGTGCCGCGCGAGGATTACCGCCTGCTGCGCCATCGCATGCTGGATCCCGCCGCCATGGGCTGGAAGTTTTCGGCCAACTGGCTCGCCACCCATCAGCAGGAGATAGGCCAAATCATCGAGCGCATTCGCCAGCATGGCCCGGTGCGGGCGGCCGATTTCGAGCGCAAGGAGGGGAAGGGCAACGGCTGGTGGGACTGGAAGCCGGAGAAGCGCCATCTGGAGGTGCTCTTTACCGCGGGCCAGCTGATGGTACGCGAGCGGCGCAACTTCCAGCGGGTCTATGATCTGGCCGAGCGTATCATGCCCGACTGGCGTGACGAGCGGGATCTGCCGAGCCCGGAACAAGCTCAAAGGGACATGGTGCGGGCCAGTTGCCGGGCGCTGGGGCTGGTCAAGACCGGCTGGGTGGCCGACTACTATCGGCTGCGGCGCGGCAAATACGACGCTCTGCTCCACCAGCTGGCGGACGAGGGAGAACTGCTGCCGGTGCGGGTGGAGGGGTGGCAGCACGGCGCCTTCGTGCACGCCTCCCTTGCCGATGAGCTGGCGAGGGCCCAGGCAGGCACCCTCAAGGCGACCCACACCACGGCGCTGTCGCCGTTTGATCCGCTCGTTTGGGATCGCAAGCGAGCAAGTGAACTGTTCAACTTTGACTATCGCATCGAGTGCTATACCCCGGCGCCCAAACGCCAGTACGGCTACTTCGTGCTGCCGCTGCTGCATCGCGGCAAGCTGGTGGGCAGGATGGACGCCAAGGCCCATCGCCAGCAGGGGATCTTCGAGATAAAGAGTCTCTATCTGGAGGCGGGGGTCAGGGTGACCCGCACCCTGGCGCAGGATCTGGCCAAAGCGCTGCAGCGGCTGGCCGACTGGCACCAGACCCCGACCTTGCGCTACGGCGCCATCCCCGCGCCCCTGCTGGCCCTGTGGCAGGAGGGGGCACCCTGACGGGGAGCATCACCCCCGCCTGAACTAAGCTGCAAGGGAAGCGAAGGAGGGAGACGATGACGCGATCCATGTTGTTGCTGCTGGGATGGGGCTTGGCCGGGCTGGTGGAGGCGGCCAAGCCCGAGGTGCAGATCTGCCTGGGGGAGGGCAATGAGTGGGCCCCCTTCACCTATTGGGAGCGCAAGGATGGCGTGCCCGACACCCGCCGCCTCACCGGCTCGGCCACCACACTGGTGCTCGATGCCCTGAAAAAACTGGGACTGTCACACCAGATCCGCTACCTGCCCTGGGCGCGGGTGCAGCAGGAACTTGCGGATTATCGCCAGAACGGACTGTGCGAGCTGACCTGGGATGCCAGTTACAAACCCGAGCGGGCAGAGTTCGCCTTCTACAGCGTGCCGCTCTACTACACCCACCTCGGATTTTTCTATCTCAAGCGCCGCTTCCCCGAGGTGCCCGATCTGCAGACGGTCAACCGCTCCCGGGTGTGCGGTGTGATTGGCTACAACTATGCCCCCTATGGGCTGGTGCTGGAGCCGCGCCGGGTCAAGCAGCTGCAGCAGGCGCTGGACATGCTGGGGCGGGATCGCTGCGACTTTCTGCCAAGTGAAATCGAGCCGCTGATGAGCGGCATCGGCCTTGGCATCTACCAGAGCGAGAGTGGTCTGCTCAACCTCGCCCTGCCCAGTCGCAAGGGCTTCTATCTGCTGGTGAGCAAGGGCTCGCCACGCGCCTATGAGCTGGTGACCCGTATCAATCAGGTGCTCATCGACTTTCAGGACAGCGGTTACAGCGACGAGGTGATGCGCAGATTCTTGCCGCCGGTGCAGTGATGGCCATAAAAAAACCGGGCACTTGGCCCGGTTTGTCATTGCGTCAGGATGCGCTTACTGGAAGACCAGCACCATCAGCAGACCGACGGTAATGGCAGACACCAGGAAGGCGAAGCCATAGAACACATAGTGGTGCAGCTTGGTGGTATGGATCCCCAGATCATGCAGACCGTGGTAGATACGGTGCATGCCGTGCCAGATGGGCAGGGCGATGATCACCAGCAGGATGCAGGCACCCCACCAGGAGCTGGCGAACTCGAGTGCGCGTTCGTAGCTCATGGTCTCCACGTCCATGATGCCCATGGGCACCAGCAGACCGGTAATGAGGACAATCACTGGCAGCAACATGGCAACCACCATGCCACCGGCACCAAACAGTCCCCAGTAAATGGGTTCGTCAGAACGTCTCATCATTAATCTCCTCAAGCCACGATGATCAGGATCAGCAGGGATACCACTGCCAGCGCCACATACTGGGCGATGACGATCGGCTTCTCCGGCACCAGGTCTTCACCACGGAAGATGCGCATGGCCTTGGGCGCCAGGGCGAACCAGGTCTTGGCGTGGAACAGGCAGGCTGCCAGCGCGATGACGTGGAACAGGATGGCGATCGGGCTTTGCAGGGATTCCAGCCAGCCGTTGAACGCTTCCTGACCCTGAACCAGACGCAGCAGACCCCACATCAGCACGACGGCATAGATGGAGACGAAGATGCTGGTGCCTTCGCGGATCATGTAACCGGTGTAGAAGGCATTCTTCAGCCACCAGTCTTTCTTCATTTCGCGGACGTAAGGCTTACGTTTGCTATTGGTGTTGTTCATGGTCTCATTCCTGATCTCAATCTGGCTTGAACATGGCGATCATGTAGTCCTTGGCGCTCTCGACCTTGCCAAGCTGGATGGCTGCGGCCGGATCCACACCCTTGGGGCAGACATCGGAGCAATAACCCACGAAGGTACAACCCCAGACGCCCTCGTCCTGGCTGAGGATCTTCATCCGCTCTTTGGACGCGCTGTCGCGGTTGTCGGCGTTGTAGCGATAGGCCAGTGCCAGGGCCGCCGGACCGGTGAACTTCTTGTTGATGCCATACTGCGGGCAGGCGGCGTAGCACAGACCACAGTTGATACACATGGAGAACTGGTGATACTTCGCCATGTCGGCCGGGGTCTGGGTGTACTCGCCCTCGCACAGGCTGCGCGGTTCGCTCGGGATGATGTAGGGCTTGATGCTCTCCAGCTTCTCGATGAAATCGGACATGTCGACCACCAGATCGCGCTCGATCGGGAAGTTGTTGAGCGGCTCTATGGTCATCTTGCCCGGCAGATAGTCACGCAGGAAGGTCTTGCAACCCAGCTTCGGAATACCGTTTACCATCATGCCGCAGGAGCCGCAGATCGCCATGCGGCAGGACCAGCGGAAGCTCAGGGTGGAGTCGAGCTGATCCTTGATGTATTGCAGCGCATCCAGCAGGGACATCTCTTTCAGATAAGGCACCTGGAAGGTCTGCATCCAGGGCTCGTTGTCCTGCTCAGGGCGATAACGCAGGATTTCAATTTCGATCATCTCAGCCATTCTTCTTAGCCTCGTCTTGTTTCTCACCCTCGGAACCGTATACGCGTTTTGCCGGTTGGGATTTAGTGATCTTCACATCGGAGTAATCGATGGTCGGGGCGCCTTCCTGGTTGTAGAAGGAGAGGGAGTGCTTGAGGTAGTTCACGTCATCCCGCTCTTCATAACCGTCCAGACGCTGGTGGGAACCGCGGGACTCTTTCCGGTTGATGGCGGAATGTGCCATGGCTTCGGCCACGTCCAGCATGTAGCCCAGTTCGATGGCGTACAGCAGATCCGTGTTGAAGACAGAGGACTTGTCGTTGATCTTGACCTTCTTGTAACGGGCCTTCAGCTCGTTGATCTTGTCGATGGTGCCCTGCATCAGCTCTTCGGTACGGTAGATACCGACACCGGCTTCCATGGACATGCCCAACTCGTTGCGGATATCGGCCGGGTTTTCGGTGCCGTCTATGTCCATCAGCGAGAGGTGTTGCTTGATCAACTGCTCGGCCTTAGCGGCCAGTGCCTGGGTGTCGCCGTGCGCCTGGGTCTTGGCGAATTCACCGGCGTGCTCGCCCGCTACCTTGCCGAATACCACTATCTCGGACAGGGAGTTGGAGCCCAGACGGTTGGCGCCGTGCAGACCGACGGAGGCACACTCGCCCAGGGCGTAGAGGCCCGGCATGCGGGTGGCGCACTGACCGTTGGTCTCGATACCACCCATGGTGTAGTGGGCGGTCGGACGTACCGGGATAGGTTCCTTGACCGGATCCACACCCACGTAGGCCTTGGCCAGCTCGCAGATGAAGGGCAGACGCTCTTTCAGGTACTTCTCGCCGAGGTGGCGCAAGTCGAGGTGAACCACGTCGCCCATGGGGCCCTGGATCACGCGGCCTTTCTGCTGCTCTTGCCAGAATGCCTGGGAGAGACGATCGCGCGGACCCAGCTCCATGTGTTTATTCTTCGGCTGGCCGACCGGAGTTTCCGGGCCCAGGCCGTAGTCTTGCAGGTAGCGGTAACCATCCTTGTTGACCAGGATGCCGCCTTCACCACGACAACCTTCGGTCATCAGTATGCCGGTGCCCGGCAGACCGGTCGGGTGATACTGAACGAATTCCATGTCGCGCAGCGGCACGCCGTGGCGGTAGGCCAGCGCCATGCCGTCACCTGTGACTATGCCGCCGTTGGTGTTGTAGCGGTAAACGCGACCGGCGCCACCTGTGGCCAGAATGACGGACTTGGCCTGGATGAAGCGGGAGACGCCGTTCTGGATATCGAAGGTCAGCACGCCCTGGACGCGACCGTCGTCCACGATCAAGTCCATGCAGAAGTGCTCATCGAAGCGCTTGATGCTCGGGTACTTGATGGAGGTCTGGAACAGGGTGTGCAGAATGTGGAAACCGGATTTGTCTGCCGCGAACCAGGTCCGCGGGATCTTCATCCCGCCGAAACGACGCACGTTGGCCTTGCCGTCCGGCTTGCGGCTCCAGGGGCAACCCCAGTGCTCCAGCTGGATCATCTCGTTGGTGGCGTTGTTGACGAAGTAGTCGACCACGTCCTGCTCACACAACCAGTCGCCACCGGATACGGTGTCGTTGAAGTGGTTTTCGAGGGAGTCATCATCACGGACAACACCGGCGGCACCGCCTTCTGCGGCCACTGTGTGGCTGCGCATCGGGTAGACCTTGGAGATCAGGGCGATGTCCAGATCCGGGTGTGCTTCTGCTATGGCGATTGCGGCACGCAGGCCACCACCACCGGCACCGATGATGGCGACATCGGTCTTGATAATATCCACATCTGCCTCCTTAGGGATAGATTTGCTGGGCACGATTTTGCTCTATGAAAAAAATTCAGGCTTGATGCAAGTCAAACTGGTTTGTTTTAGTGCTTGGCAATGGTGACTTTTATCAAAATCACCCCATTCCATGGATGAAAACGCCGTAATTATCGCCATCCTTCAGTTATCGGTATCAGCCGCTGTCATTGCTATGGTTATTTTAAGCTCAGGATTATACGTAGTTTTCTTTCAAAAAAATGAGAAACACCTCTCTTTTTAGGTATTACCCATAAAGTTTTTAAGTTTTTTATCAAAAATATTTAATAAGAATTATTCACGGATTGGCTAATGGCGCGGATGGGTTCAAAAAACTAATCCGAATGTCGATCGTGGTGCGTTGCTTTATGACGAGATACCGCTTCGTATGAGAATTTTTATCCCCATAGTCCCGATCGTTGATGTGGTAATAACTATTGAAACAAAAGCATTTTTTCATAAAAAAAGGGGCCTGTGTGGCCCCTTTGATTTACGCCGATCAGATGCGGAACATGCCGACCTGATTGCTCAGTTCACCTGAAATATTTTTAAGTTGTTCAGACAGATGGCGAGAACTGTCGGCGTCTACCGCCAGTTCGTCCGACACATCCTTGACCGCCTGGATGTTGCGGCTGACCTCGTCGGTCACGGCGCGCTGCTCCTCGGCGGCGCTGGAGATCTGGGTGGCCATGTCGGAGATCTGGTTGATGGAGGCGGTGATCTGCTCCAGCGCCTGCGTGGCATCGTTCGCATCTTCCACGCTGTTCTGGGCCAGCAGCTGGCCTTCGTGCATGGTACTGACGGCGCCCTGGGTGTTGCGTTGCAGCGTCTCTATCATGCTGCGGATCTCGACGGTGGAGCTGTGGGTACGCTGTGACAACACCCGCACCTCGTCGGCCACCACGGCAAAGCCACGACCCTGTTCACCGGCCCGCGCAGCCTCGATGGCGGCGTTCAGTGCCAGCAGGTTGGTCTGCTCGGCTATGCCCTGGATGGTGGAGAGTATGGTGTTGATCTCCTGCGCGTTCTTCTCCAGTTCCTGAATGATGCCGGAGGCCTGTTTGACCTGGGTGGCGAGATCCGTGATGGAGCGCTGGTTGCGGGCGATAACCTGCTTGCCGTGATCACAGCTGCTGGAGGAGCTGCGGGCCGCATCTGCGGTCTGTTCGGCGTTGCTGGCCACTTCCACCGCGGTGGCGGACATCTCGTGCACCGCAGTTGCGATCTGGGAGATCTCGTTTTGCTGGCGAGCCAAGCCCTGGCTGGATTTCTCCGCCATGTTGTGGGAGGACTTGGCCTGCTGGTTCAGTTGGCCGGAGGAGTTGGAGATATCCTGCACCATCACGTGGATGCGATCGATGAAGGTGTTGACGTGCTTGGCCACGACCCCCACCTCGTCTTCACGCTCGATCTTGACGCGGCGAGTCAGGTCACCGTTGCCGCGAGAGAGGTCGGCGATGGCTTCCCCCAGGGTTTTCAGCGGGGCCAGGGAGCCGTTGATGGCCACATAGGAGAAGCCGGCCACGATGAGAATGGTGAGCAGGCCTTGCAGCAGGGCGGAGGTGACCATGCGCGATACGGACTGATAGGCAACCGCCTCATCCACCACTATGCCGAAATACCAGTTGGTGTTGGGGATCTCGGTCAGGTCGAACACGCTGGGTTTGCCGCTGATCTCCATCTCGGAGATGGTGTTGTCATGGGCCAGTTCGTTGACCTTGGCGGCTGTCAGATCCGGGGAGATGGCGGTCGCCTGTTTGAGGGCCAGCTCCTTGTCCGGGTGGGCTATGATGGTGCCATTGCTGTCCACCAGGATGGCGTAGGTGCCTTCCGAGTTGATGGCCAGCACATCGCGTACCAGCGCATCGATGGAGACGTCACCGGCGATCACCCCCTGGGTATTGCCGCGGGTGAAGGGCTCGGCGATGGTGATGATGAGTTGACCCGTGGTGATGTCGGCGTAGGGCGCCGTGATGGCGAGCTTGCCGGCAGCCATGGCGTCCTTGTACCAGGGGCGCTGACGGGGGTCATAGCCGGCCGGCAGATTGGTCGGCTTGCTCTGGATCATCTTGCCATCTTTCGTGCCCGCATAGACCAGATCGAAGTTGCCGGCATTCATGGATTGGGCCAGATGGCTGATGGGTTCGTCTTCCTTGGTGAAGGCCTCCTTGGTGGAGGTGACCATGCTGATCCGGGCATCCAGCCAGCGGGAGATGCCTTTCACATTGGCAGCCGAGCTGTCGTCGATGAAACTCCAGATAAGGCGTTGGGTTTCGCTTCTCAGTTGGGAGGTGTTGTACCAGACCTGCAGGCCTGTGATGACCAGGATAATGACCCCGATGGCGAGGACAAGCTTGTTCTTGATGGATAAGTTCATATTTACATCCTTGTGAGCGTCAGTCTGCGATGTGTCGTTTTATTGTTATGAGCCAACTGTTATCGGCCAAAGTAGAACTTTTTGTATCCCGGTGCGCACTTAAATTTATAGCCTAAATCAGCGTTTATCGATCTCCTGCCGAAATAATGAGTCCGATCAGGCCGCAGTAAGGAAGCGGTCCGGCCGGTTGGTAAATATCCCGTCCACCCCCATGGCGGCCAGTACCGTCAGGTCGGCAGTGTGATCGACCGTATAGACCAGCACCTTCAATCCCCGTCGATGGGCATCCATGACCAGTGCTTCGTCGACAAAGTCCAGGTCGCAGTTGAGCGACCAGGCTCCGAGCTCGGCCGCAAACTTGGCGAGAGTGAGTGGAATGGTGGAAGTCAGTGCCCCCAGCCGGATCTCGGGCCGCAAGGCGGCAAAGCGGGCCAGCTCAGGATGGTGGAAGGAGGAGACGACCCAGTGCGCTGGCGTGAAGCCGAGCTCCGCCTCGGCACGCAGGGTCAGTCGGGCCACCTCGTCGGCTGTTTGCGCCCCTTTCAGCTCGATATGCAGCTCGGCCTTGCCGGCGATGGCCTCCATCACCTGCCACAGGGTCGGGATGGGCTCTCCTTCCCCCGCATCAAGTCCCGCCAGATAGGCACGGGATTGCGCCGTCAGCACGCCGCTGCCGTCGGTGCAGCGCTCCAGTCGCCGGTCGTGGAAGACCCACAACTCGCCGTCGGCCCGCTGTACATCTATCTCTATGGCCTGGGCGCCCAGTGTCAGCGCCAGCCGGATGGCCTTGAGGGTATTTTCCGGTGCCAGCCCGCTGGCTCCGCGATGGGCGATGATCTGCATGATATGGCTCCTGTTGCGCCGCGATCAGGCGCGGCTCAGTCGAATGTCGATCTGCTGGTGCGGCAGCCCCAGCCCCTGTTGTTGCAGCTTCTCCAGCACCAGCGAGTGCACCTCGTGAGTGATGGGCATGCGGTGATCCATGCTGTTCACATAGAGCCGGATCTCGTAGATCAGCGCCGAGTCGGTGAATTCGATCAGGAACACCTCGGGGGAGGGGGTCTCCAGCACCAGGGTGGAGGCCCGGATCGACTCTTCCAGAATGGTCTGTACCCGCCTGGGCTCCTGGGTCAGGCCGATGCGGATGCGCAGTCGTACCCGGGTGATGGCATCTGACAGGGACCAGTTGATGAACTGCTCTGTGATGAAGGCCTTGTTGGGGACGATGATCTCCTTCCTGTCCCAATCCACTATGGTGGTGGCGCGGGTCTTGATCTTGGTGACTGTGCCGGTCAGCTCGCGGATGGTGACTGTGTCGCCGAGCCGGATCGGTTTCTCGAACAAAATGATGAGACCCGAGACGAAGTTGGCGAAGATCTCCTGCAGGCCGAAACCCAGGCCGAGAGAGAGGGCTGCCACCATCCACTGCGCCTTGGACCAGTCGATGCCGAGGATGGAGAAACCGCTCAGCGCCCCCACCACCAGCACTATGTATTTGGTGACAGTGGTGATGGCAAAGCCGGTGCCGGGGGAGAGGCTCAGGTGCTGGAGCAGGGTCAGCTCCATCAGGCCAGGCAGGTTGCGGGCCGTGACCACGGTCAGGATGAAGGTAAACGCCGTCAGCATCAGATCCTGCAATGTGATGGCGGAAAGCTGCTCTATGCCGCCAATCTTGCTGGTGACTTGCCACACCTCTATGCTGCGCAGGAAGCTGAACGCCGAGTTGAGTTCGGACCACTGCACCACCACCAGCATGGTGAAGCCCAGCATCAGCAGGGTACGCACCAGCCCCAGCGACTGGGCGCTGATGGTATCGAGATCCAGTTCTGTATCTTCCACCACGTCCGGGATCTCCGAGCTGAGCTCGTCGTGCCCCTCCTCCCGGCCGCGCTGGGCCAGTATCTCGGCCCGTTTGCTCTTGGCCCGCTCGAAGGCGAGACGGCGGCGCTGGATCAGCATCCAGCGGTGCGCCAGATAGTAGACGAGCAGGCAGCCCAGCCCCATCAGCAGGCTCAGCTCCAGCTGGCGCAGCAGGATGCGCGAGGTGTAGAAGTAGCCGAGCAGGGAGCCGATCACAGCCAGCAGGGGCGCCAGCATCAGGCTGTTCCAGATGAAGTGGTGCAGCAAATGCGGCTTGGTCATGTCGGCCTGGCCCCAGGTGAGCGGCAGCCGCTCCCGGTTGAGACGGGCGAAGAACAGCAGCAGCCAGAGGGCGCCGACGATGAAGGCCATCCGGCCGAGGGAGTCGTAGAAGGCGTGATCCTGATAGCTGTTGGCCATGCCCTGCACGAAGAAGCTGGGGATGATCACCAACAGCAGGGTACGAAACTGGCTCCATACCTTCTGCACCCGCTCCTTCTGCCAGCGAAAATGGAGGATCAGGATCCCCTTCTCCAGCGTCAGGTGACGCGCCATCAAGAGTGCCAGCAGCAGGAACCAGATCTCGCCGAGACCGCGGGCCACCGCCACCGCGAACGGATATTGCCAGGCGCCGTCGAGCAGGCCGCGCACCATCAGCACCATGGCGGGCAGGGGCAGGGAGGCGAGCAGGGAGCGCATCAGCAGCCGGCTGGTGAGGCTGAACTTGTCTTGGGTCACCTTGCCGATGCGGGGCGCTATGTGCTGGCTGTATTGGGTCAGATGGCGGGCCAGCTTGAACCAGCACCAGGCCAGCACCAGGATGCCTATGCCGGCGAAGGTGAGGGTGATGGGGTTGTTCTCGGCGATGGCCTGGGGCAGTTGCAACCAGTTGACCGGGTTGAGGGCGAGGCCGAGGGCCGCCGGTACCCCGAGCAGCACGGCCGGGGTGAGCGGGCGCACATCCGGCATCCAGAACAGGTGGCTGGCACTGAGATCGCGGATCTCGTCGATCTTGCTGTTCTGGCGACTGTAGAGCAGCTTGAGCCGGGTCTGCTCCTGGATCAGGCTGTCGGAGGCGTCGTTGAGCCGGGTCAGCAGTTGCCGCCTGGCCTTGAGCAGGTTGTCGAGCACAGCCTGCTGGGATCGGTCGAGGGCCATTTCATCGGTGGCCATCAGCTGCTCGCGCAGCTGGCGCGGATCCTTGAGCGCGTCCTGCTCCGTCTCGTACTGGTACTTGGCCATGCGCGCGTTGACGATGGCGGATTCCAGCTTGTCGAGGGGGAAGTAGGCCGGCAGATCGGAGAGCTTGCTGCGCAAGTTCTCGCCGTAGGCATTGCTGATCTGCAGCCACTCCAATTGCTCCCGCACCGAGTTGACCAGATCGTTCAGGGCCGAGAGGTTCTTGTCGATGGCCCTTTGATCGTCCTGCACCCTCTCTATCTGATCTTCCAGCGCACCGAGCTGGATGGAGAGCGCCTGGTTCTGCTGTTGCTGCTCCAGCAGCAGCGGCATGTCGGAGGTGAGCTGCTTGCGCAGCCGCTCGCTCTCCGCCAGCGCCAGCTCCGTCTTCTCCCGTCGCAGCTGGTTTTGCTGGTTGAGCAGGCTGGTCTGCCACTCGTCCTCGTCCGTGATGGCGAGGTTGAGCTCCTGCAGCTTCAGCTTGCCGAGATCGTTGCGCTGCTGGGCGGAGAGCTGCTCCAGCTCCAGCATCTGGATCCGGTCGGACAGGCTCTGCTCTTTGAGGCGGGTGACCAGCTGCTGTGCCTCCTGCTGGCGATCCGATTCGCTGCTGAAGCTGAGCCGATCGAGCAGGGTGCGGGTCTGTTGCAACTGCTTGCGCAGCTCGTCGACCCGCAGGTGATACTCCTGGCCCGTGCTCTCCAGCTGGTTGAGGCTGTCCATCACAGCCTGGCGCTCCTTGCGCAGGTTGAGCTGGCGGTTGCTGCTCAGGCCTATGGCCTGGCGCAGCGGCTCCTCCTTGAGGGAGGAGAGCGGCGGGCGAGACTGGGGCTGATAGTTGTGCAGGCTCTCCTTGAGGCGGGCCGACTCCTTGGGGTAGTCGATGAGGATCTGCTGATAGGCCTTGCCCTGCTCGCGATAGCGCTGGGCTTCCCGGGCAAATTGCAGCGCCTGCTGATAACTTTCCCGCAACTTCTGGTTTTCCGGGCTGTCGGTCTTGGGCACGCTCTGCAGCAGCTCCTCCACCTGGGTGATGGCGTCATTGGCCTGAGCGAATGCAGGGGAGAGGCAGAGGGAGAGCAGCAGCAGGGAGAGCAGGCGTTGCAACATGGCGCACGTTTCCGTTCATGAGAGGTCGCCCTAGCCTAAAGCAGGGGCCGAGGCGGGTAAAGTTTTCCATATTAATGATTTGTAACATAAATAACGGGCGATCCGGACCTTGTTTGGCTATTATTCCGGCCGTTTTCCCCTCCTTAGAGCATCTTATGTCAGCAGTCGATCTGGGCACGGCCCCCCTTTCCCGCCTGTTTTGGCGCTACGTCACGCCGACCGTGGCCGCCATGCTGGTCACCGGTATCTATGTCACCATAGACGGCATCTTCGTCGGCCATATCCTGGGCCAGGACGGGCTGGCGGGCATGATGCTGGCGTATCCCATCTGCGCCGTGCTCTATGCGGTGGGGGCGCTGATCGGCATGGGTTCCTCGTCGCTCGCCTCCTTCTACCTCGGCAAGGGGGAGCAGGCGAAGGCGCGCCACATAGTCGGCAATGCGCTGGTGATGGTGCTGCTCGCTTCGGCCGTGCTCGCCTTTATCGGCATCAATTATGGGGATGAGATGCTGGCCTGGATGGGGGCCGAGGGGCTCATATTCGACGCAGGGCTCGCCTATCTGCAGTGGTACGCCTGGCTCGGAGTATTTGCCGTGCTCTCCATGGCGTTCACCGCCCTGCTGCGCAATGACGGACGACCCGGTCTCGCTACCTGGATCCTGGTGGGCGGCGGCGTACTCAACGTCTTGCTCGATTACCTGCTGATGGCGGTCGTCCCCTGGGGCCTGGCGGGGGCGGCCATCGCCACCATGCTCTCCCAGGCGGTGACCGGCGGCCTCTGTCTGTGGCACTTCTTCACCCCGCGCAGCCAGTTGCGCATTCGCTGGGATACGCTGGTACCGGACTGGCGACTGATGCGGGAGACGCTGCGGCTCGGGGTATCGAGCTTTCTGATGTACCTCTACCTGTCGGTGGTGCTGGCGCTGCACAATAAGGCGCTGCTGGCGGTGGGCAGCTCGCTGCACGTGGCCGCCTATGGCGTCATCAGCTACAGCGAGGCCTTCTTCTATCTCATCTTCGAGGGGATCGCCATGGGCATACAGCCCATCGCCAGCTTCAACGCGGGGGCGGGCAACTGGCAACGGGTGCTGCGGGTGCGCAACCTGGCGCTGGGCGTCACCCTGCTGGTGGCGCTGTGCGGCATGATCCCGCTCTATCTGTGGCCGGAAGGGGTGGTCTACCTGTTTGCCGGCGACAACGCGGCCCTCTTGCCGGTGGCGAGCCTCGGCATCTGGCTCTACTTCTGGGGCCTGCCGATGGAAGGGCTGTTGCTGGTGGGGGCCACCTACTTCCAGGCCATCAACCGGGCTCGCATCGCCTCCCTGCTTACCGGTGGCAAGCTGGTGCTGATCGGCGGCTTCCTGTGGGGCTTCTCCTCCCTGTGGGGGGTGGCCGGGGTCTGGCTGGCGTTGCCGACTTGCAGCACTGTGCTGGTGCTGGTGATGTGGTGGGCCATGCGCAAGGAGGCCGGTCTGCACGCCGCGTCGGGCCTGGCGCAGTAGCCAGAGAAGGTGAGTCTATCGTCATAACAAGAAGAGGCAGCCCAGGGCTGCCTCTTCTGCATTCGTGGTCCGCCTCAGGGCTTGAAGGCCCCGATAAAGATGGCGGGATCGACCCGGGCATCGTTGAGGCTGACGTTCCAGTGCATGTGGGGACCGGTGGCGCGGCCGGTGGCGCCGACTCGGCCGACTATGCCGCCACGGGGCAGGGTCTGGCCCAGCTTCACGTCGATCTTCGACATGTGGCAGAACATGCTGATCAACCCCTGGCCGTGGTCGACGAAGACGGTGTTGCCATTGAAGAAGTAGTTGCCGATCAGGATCACCTTGCCCGCCGCTGGTGACTTGATGGGAGTGCCGGCACCGACCGCGAAGTCGAGGCCTGAGTGGGGGTTGCGCTCTTCGCCGTTGAAGAAGCGGCGCAGGCCGAACGGGCTGGAGAGCGGGCCCTGCACCGGCTTGTCGAACAGCAGGTTGCTGGGCTGGGCAGGGCTGAAGGTTTGATAGGCCAGGGTCTGCTCCGCCAGTTCGCGGTTGATGCGGGTCATGTCTTCGGCCAGCGGGTTGACCTGGCGGCTGTTTTTGAGCTTGATGTGCTGCTCGCGGTAGTGCTTGTTGCCGACCGTGAAGCCGAGGCTGCGACCATCATTCACCGTCAGGGTATGAGCCCCTTGCTGGCTTTTGAGGGGAATGCCGACGATGGCGATCCAGCGGCGATCCTCTTCCCGCACCACCAGCACGGGCTTGCCCTGATAACGGGCGGCGGGGGCCTGCGCTGCATTGCCAAGCGGCACCACGGCAACGCCGCCCGGCACCGGATGGTTGAGCAGACGGCTGATAAATCCCTCGGCGAGGGCACACTGGCTGGCCAGCAGCAACAAGATACAACAAACGACTCTCATGACGGTTCCACGTTATGGGTTGGGTCAAACGAACCAGGGCAAGGGCATCAGGACGCGGGCTGGAAGCGCTGATAGATGGCTTCCATCTGGACCGACACCTCCTGGCGGACCAGATCCAGCTCCAGCATGTCCTGCACGACTTTCAGCTGGCTCGGGTTGAGGAAGGCGCGGCTGCTCTCCAGCACGCGCTGGGTATAGGCCTTCTGGTTCTCCAGATAGGTGCCGGCATCGCCGCTCTCCTGCTGGGCCAGTTGCTGGTTGGCATCGCTCAGCAGACGCGTCAGGGATTGGCGCTGGGTCGGGGCCAGCAGCTCGCCGCGCTCCGCCAGTCGGCCCTGGATCTCCAGCAGGCGGTTGATGTCGCCCGAGTAGAGCTCCTGTTCCAGCCGGGTGCGGGTGTCGTCACCCAGCAGGTTGCTGATGTTGCTCCAGATGCGCTGGCTCTCCTGCTCGTAGGCATCGGGGTGATCGAAGCCGAGGCGATAGAGCTCGCGCAGCTGCTCCTGCACCTGAGCGCGCACGTCCTCTACCACGTCCAGCCGATCGAACACTGTGGTGAGCTGGCTGCCCTGCTCGGCATCGTAGAGCCGCTCTATCAGCACAGAGCCGTCGCTGGACTGGCTCCACTGGCTGATGGCGGCCTCCAGCTCCGGATTGGGGGCCATGGCCTCCTGTGCGGGGGCGGGTTCACCCTGCGCTCCCTTGCCGGGCAGCTTGGCCATCAGGTTCTGACTGGCGCTCTGGCTGGCCGCTGTGTCGCACTGGGCCAGGGCTGGGCCGTCAGCGGCGTCGGGTTGCGGCTGGGGCGCTGGGGGGGCGGATTGATCCTGCCATTGCCAGAGGTTGAGCAGCAGGGAGGCCAGCAGGATCGGCGCCAGATGAAGTGTACGCATCTTGGATTCTCTTGAATAAGTGAATGCCCCTGGTGCGGGGGTCTCTTATGATAACCGTAACGCCTGATACAAGCAGCCCTGACGTGCGAAGCCGCAACCGGCGATCGTCCGCCATTGAGTCAGCCGGCCCATGGCTCTAGAATCGGCAGCCAGCCCGTCATCATCTGAGGAAACGTTATGAATGGATTGTCCCCCCTGCGCGCCGAGCCCGCCCGTCACCCCATCGGGCGTGGCTGGGTCTGGGTGCGATCCGGCTTCGATATTTTCAACAAGGGCATGGGCGTCAGTGTCGCCATGGTCCTGATCTGGTTCGCGGTCGGCCTGCTGCTGGAACGCCTGCCGGCGGGCGGCCTCATCTCCCAGCTGCTCTACATGGTGTGGGGCGCGGGCTGGGTGGTGGTGGCCCAGCGTGGCTACGAGGGCAATCAGCTCAAGTTTGCCGACTTCTTCGCCGGGTTTCGCAACAAGCTGACCCCGCTGATGCTGGGTGGCCTGCTGGTGCTGGCCCTGTTCATTCTGATCGGGCTCATCTGCCTCGGGCTGCTCTCCATGTGGGGGTTGACCTCCCTGCTGACCCAGGATCCCGAGTCCATGGTGGTGAGCGTGGCGCAGGCGCAGGGGCTGCTGCTCTGCCTGCTGCTGGGGCTGGCACTGTTGATCCCGGTGTTGATGGCCATCACCTTCGCGCCCGCCCTCATCTATTTCCACGATGTCGGCATATTGCAGGCCGCCAAGCTCAGTTTCAAAGGTTGCCTGACCAACATGTGGCCCTTCTTCTGGTGGGGGCTGATCGCCGCAGGGTTGATGCTGTTTGGCGCCGCCCTGATGTTGATCGGCCTGCTGGTGGTGATACCGGCCCTCAATTACTCCATCTATGTGGCGTACCGGGACATCTATCTGGATGTGTCGCAGGAGGCGTCGTCCGAGGCTCCGCTGACCGGCTTCGAAGCCTGATCCGGATGCAGGTAATCGGATGTCATGAACAAGAAGGGGCCTGCGGGCCCCTTTTGCATGGCGGCGTTACTCCTGCCACATGGGATCGGCTGCCATGCGCACCACCAGGAAATCGAGGAAGCTGCGCAGCAGGGGCGACATCTGCTTGCGGGTGCCATAGACACCGTAGACTCCGAGGCGCTTGGGTTGCCATGCCTCGAGCAGGGGCACCAGGGCGCCACTCTCCAGCTGGGATTGCACCGAGTAGCGGGGCTGCATGCTGATGCCGGCGCCACCCAGGGTCGCCTCCAGCAGCAGGTTGGAGATGTTGGCACTGAGATTGCCGCTGACCGGCACGGATTCAGGTCCGGCGGGTCCCTGAAACTCCCACAGGCTCTTGCCGAAATAGGTGTAGGTGAGGCAGTTGTGCAGGGCGAGATCCTGCACCTTGTGCGGCGTCGGGTGTCTGGCCAGATAGGCCGGGCTGGCACAGACCACTGAGTGGCAGGTGCCGAGCCGGCGGGCCACCAGGTTGGGATCCAGATCATTGGTGATGCGAATGGCCAGATCGATCCGCTCCTCCACCAGGTTGACGGTGCGGTCCAGCAGCAGGATGTCGATGGCGGTGCCCGCATACTGGGCCAGATAGTCGTTGGCGGCTCCCACCAGCAGGGCCTCTGAGAGGGAATAACTGCTGGTGATGCGCAGTTGCCCCTTGGGCGCCTCATCGCCGCGGATGGCGATCTGCTCCATCTCCTCCCCCAGTGCCAGCATGGCCCTGGCGCGGTTCAATGCCTCTTCACCAGGTCCTGTCAGACTGAGCCGGCGGGTGGTGCGGTGCAGCAGACGGGCCCCCATCCACTGCTCCAGTTCAGCCAGGTAGCGCGTCACCATGGCGCGCGACATCTCCAGCTTCTCCCCGGCGCCGCTCAGGCTGCCCTGTTCGACTACGCTGACAAAGACCCGTAATGCGGTCAGTCGATCCATGTGCAGGCCCTCTATATGCTCGATTAATGCAACAGTGATGTGCTTATTATGCTGTATTTGTACCGTTAATGATCCAATAAACTGTGTCCATCTGATGAACCCCTGATGACTTGATGAGGAATACCCGATGAACAACACCCTGATCCGCAACCTGACCCTGGCCACCACCCTGCTGAGTGGCGCCGCCATGGCTGCCCCCCTGACAGTGACCGTCTACAACCCGGGCGAGAAGGCCATCTTCCCTGTCTCCTCTTCCCTGGTGGCCGGTGACAAAGAGGCCATTCTGATCGATGCCCAGTTTGATGTGAAAAATGGCCAGGCCCTGGTCGACATGATCAAGCAAAGCGGCAAGCAGCTGACCACCGTCTATATCAGCGCAGGTGATCCCGACTTCTACTTTGGTCTGGAGCCCATCATGAAGGCGTTTCCGAAAGTCAAAGTCCTGGCGGACCAGCATGTGGTTGACCACATCAACAAGACCAAGGATGACAAGCTGACCTATTGGGGACCCATCCTGGGCGCAGGTGCACCCAAAGCCCTGACGGTACCGGAAGTGATGACCGCCTCTTACCTGACCCTCGAAGGCGAGAAGATCGAGATCAAGGAGATGAACACGCCGACCGCTTACCTGTGGGCGCCGTCCATCAAGACAGCATTGGGTGGTGTGCCCGTCTACAGCGGCGTGCACGTCTGGATGGCGGACAGCCAGACCAAGGAAGCCCGCGCTCACTGGGTGAAGACCCTCAACGAGCTGCTGGCCATGAAACCCGAGCGTGTCGTGCCAGGCCACTTCCTGGGGACTGCGCCCAAGGGTACCGAAGCCGTGACCTTCACCCGTGACTATGTCCAGCGCTTCGAGCAGGAGCTGGCCAAGTCCAAAAACTCCGGCGAGCTGATTGAAGGCCTGAAGAAAGCCTTCCCGTCTCTGCCGGTCGACGATGGTCTGGCCATAGGTGCCAAGGTCAACACCGGTGAAATGAAGTGGTAATTGCCTGACGCCTGCTTCCCTGTGTTTTTTTACCGGGCCCAAGGGCCCGGTTTTTTTAGCCAAACAATCGAGAATGAATCACATGAACGAGACAAGCCTGCATTACGTATACGACCCCCTCTGCGGCTGGTGCTATGGCGCTGCCCCCTTGCTGCAAGCGGCGGCCGGGATCCCCGGTCTTCACATAGAGCTGCATGCCGGCGGCCTCTGGCTGGGCGAGCGTCGTCAGCCCATGGGTCAGGCCCTGCGTGACTACGTCCGCCCTCATGACGAGCGGATCCAGGCCCTGACTGGCCAGCCCTTCGGTGAGGGTTATTTCAACGACTTGCTGCTGCGCGATGGCCTGCTGCTCGACTCGGAGCAACCCATCCGCGCCATATTGGCGATGTCGACGTTGGGCGGCAATGGTCTGACCCTGCTGCATCGCATCCAGCAGTCCCACTACCACGACGGCATCTGGATCGGTTCCCTCGAGCACCTGAGCCGCCTGGCGGCGGAGCAGGGCATTGATGCCGCGGCATTTGCAGATGCTTATCAGAACGTGGATCTGGCCGGCCATCTGGCAGCCAGCCAGGGCTGGATGCGCCGCCTCGGTGGGCAGGGCTACCCCACGCTGGGTTTGGTGCAAGGGGACAAGGTGACGCCGCTGTCCGCCTCTTCCTTCCTGGGCGAGCCGGCGGCCTTTGCCCGCCAGATCCAGGCAGTGATGGGACGCTGAAACCCCGTCTTGTCGATTGGTGGGCAGGATGACGAGCAAACCCAGGCTGAGAGGGGCAGATTTTTCCTACCCGCTTGATCCTCATGCTATCCGTGGGCATGACGATATATTGACTAGCGGATAGTTTGAAAATCATCCGCTTGCGATCATCGCGCTATGCTCTATGGGTGATGGCTCGGGAGTTCGGCTCCACGGGTTTGCGTCTAGCCGCCAAGGATACCAATCATGTTCAAAAATATGTCTATAGGTCAGAAGTTGAGTGCCGGCTTTGCCGTATTGGCCTTGCTGGTTCTGGGGTTGGCGTGGTTTTCCATCGCTCAGCTGTCACGCCTCTACGGTGATACTGAAACCATCTCCGGGAATTTGTTGCCATCGACCCGCTATGCCAGCCAGATGCATGTGGCCATTCTCGATGCTCGTCGCTCCGAGCTGGCTCAGGTCATCGGCGGCCTGAACAAGGATGCCCAGGAGGTCAGTGATCGCACCGCCACCTTTAACAAGGCGAAGCAGGAGTTTGATGCGGCGGCGCAAAAATATGGCTCGCTGCCCTTCAGCACGGATGAAGAGCGGCAGACCTACGAGCAGTTGATTGCTGCCGGTGCCAAATATTTCTCCGTGCATGAGGAGCTGGTGGCCGCCTTTGCCAACGGGGATCTGGAGAAGGTCAAGAGCCTGCGCAAGAACGAGACCCGGATCGCACTGGAGGAGGTGGGTTCCAAATCCTATCGTCTGCGCGAGATCAACAACGAAATTGCCGACGGCATGGTCAAATCGGTCGCCGAGCTTTACAGCAACTCGCGCAATATGAGCATCCTGGTGGGAGTGATGACGCTGGCGTTCGTCGTCGTCGTGGCCTGGTTGCTGACCGGCCAGATCCGTAATCCCGTCATGGCCCTGCTGGAGCAGACTCGCAAGGTGTCGGCCGGCGATCTGGCGACGCACCTCGACTTGAGACAGTTCAACAACGACGAGCTGGGCCAGCTGGCCAAAGGCTTTGGCGAGATGCAGAAAAACTTGCGCAACCTGGTCAGCGAGGTGTCCGGCTCAGTTGTACAGCTCAGCTCGGCGGCGGAAGAGATCAGCGCCGTGGCCCGTCAGTCTGCCAACAATATGAACAGCCAGCAGCATGAGTTGAACCAGCTGGCGACCGCCATGAACGAGATGCAGGCCACGGTGCAGGAGGTGTCCCGCAACACCAGTGATGCCGCCAGTGCTGCCAGTGCCGCCAGCAGCACGGCCGAGCTGGGGGCTCGCACCGTCAACGACTCCATCAAGCGTATTGAACAGGTGGCCGGTGCCATCGAAAGTACCGCCGTGGTGATCCGCCAGCTCGGTGATGACAGCCGCAACATAGGCATGGTGCTGGAGGTGATCCGCGGGATCGCCGAACAGACCAACCTGCTGGCGCTCAACGCCGCCATCGAGGCGGCCCGGGCCGGTGAACAGGGTCGTGGTTTCGCCGTGGTGGCCGATGAGGTGCGTACCCTGGCGAAACGGACTCAGGATTCCACCTCCCAGATCAACACCATCATTGCCGAACTGCAGCAGCGGGCCGAACAGGCCGGCACCACCATGCAGCAGAGCCAGGACATGATGAACTCCACAGTGAGCACGGCGCGGGAGGCGGGAGCGTCCATTTCCGAGATCAGTGGCTCTGTGGAGAGCATCTCTCACATGAACATACAGATTGCGACCGCGACCGAAGAGCAGGGGGCGGTGAGTGAAGAGCTCAACCGCAACGTGGTCAACATTAGCCATGCCTCGGAAGAGGTGGCGGCTGGCGCGACCCAGATGGCTCAGGCCTGCAACGACCTCAATCACCTGGCGACCCAGTTGCAGGAGATGGTACGTCGCTTCCGGGTGTAATGACGGTTTGACACTCGCCGCTTGAGCGGGCCCGGATCCTGGATCCGGGCCCGTTTTGTTTTTCCATCTACCCCTCTTTTTCCATTTAGTCACCATCCCTTGTCCCTCCAGTCTTTCTTGGGCATGCTAATGGCCCAATTGGTTGGCAGGATTCTGGATGTATGAACCTTCGCGATCTCGAGTATTTGGTGGCATTGGAAGAGGAGAAGCACTTTCGCAAGGCGGCGGAGCGCTGCTTCGTCAGCCAGCCGACCCTGAGCGGCCAGCTGCGCAAGCTGGAGGACGAGCTGGGGGTGATCCTGATCGAGCGCACCTCCCGCAAGGTGCTGTTTACCCCGGCCGGTGACGCCATGGCCCATCAGGCCCGCAAGGTGCTAAAAGAGGTGCGTGAGCTCAAGAGCATAGGCCAGCACTTCGCCGAACCCATGTCCGGCGAGATCCATATCGGTTTCATTCCCACCGTCGGCCCCTATCTGCTGCCCCACATCATCCAGGATCTGCGCGAGCATTTTCCCAAGCTGGAGTTCTATCTCTATGAGGAGCAGACCCAGGTGCTGCTCAAGCGGCTGGAGGAAGGGGAGCTGGACTGTCTCATCCTCGCCGAACTTGAGGGTATGGAAGGGTTTGGCTCGATTCCCCTCTATCAGGAGCCCATGTGGCTGGCGGTACCGCAGCATCACCCGGAAGCCAGGGCCAAGTCGGTACCGCTCAGCAATCTCAAGGGCAAGAAACTGCTGATGCTGGCCGATGGCCACTGTCTGCGGGATCAGGCGATGGGGTTCTGCTTCGCCGCGGGTATCGGTGAGGATCAGCGCTTCAAGGGCACCAGCCTGGAGACGTTGCGCAACATGGTGGCCGCGGGCAGCGGCATGACGCTGGTGCCCAAACTGGCCGTGCCTGCCAATGCGGAGGAAGGAGGCGTCAGCTATCGCCCCGTGATCGACCCGGTGCCGGGCCGTGCCATCTCGTTGCTCTATCGCCACTACTCGGTACGCAGGCCCTGCTTCAACGAGCTGGCTGTCCGCATCTCCAGCCTGATGAAGAGCCTGCTCGGCTGATATTTCCGAAGCAGAAAAAGAAAACCGGCGCCAAGGCGCCGGTTTTTTTATCTTGAGCTGTCGCTTAGAAGATATCGTCGGTAGAGACGGGTCCGTCAGTGGGCGAGCCGTCGCCGCCATACACCTGATTGCCGTCCGAGCTCTGGGTCGCATAGCGGGTCGGCTCAGTGCCTTCCTTGAAGAACTCCTCAGTGCTGCTGCCATCGGTGCGATTGGTCAGCAGACCGGTCTCGCGATCTACCCGTACCGTGATGATCCCCTCGGGTACCGGCATCTTGCGCTCGGGCACCTGCTTGAGCGCCGTCTTCATGAAGTCGATCCAGATAGGCTGGGCTGCGCCGCCGCCGAACTCGGCCCGGCCAAGACCCCGCTGGTGGTTGTCAAAACCTATCCAGGAGGTGGCGACCAGGTTCGGCGTGTAACCGGAGAACCAGGCATCACGGGATTCGTTGGTGGTTCCCGTCTTGCCGGAGATGTCGTGACGCTTGAGGTCGCGAGCCGCCCGCCAGCCGGTACCGCGCCAGCCGTTGCCACCCCAGATGGCGGTGGTCAGGGTATCCGTGACCAGGAAGGTGCTCTGGGCACTGATGGTCTGCGGTGCCATGTTGTTGGGCACGACAGGATCGATCGGACACTGGGCCTTCCAGTCGCCGCCGGTATTGGCGTAGGCATCGGCACTGTCGAGACCGGCCGCGGCCAGCACGCCGCAATCACGACAGGCGGCGGCAGGGTTGGCCTGATACAGGGGCTCCCCGAAGCTGTCGGTCACGTCCGTGATGAAATAGGGGGTCACCTGGAAGCCGCCGTTGGCCATGACGGAATAACCGCGCACCACTTCCAGCGGGGTGAATTCGGCGGCGCCCAGCGCCAGCGATTCATTGCGGGATATGGTGTCGCGTGCGAACCCGAAGCGGGTCAGGCCGTCGATATAGGTATCCAGACCGATGGCGCGCATCAGTCGCACCGACATCACGTTCTTGGACTTGGCAAGACCGAGCCGCAGCGAGGTGGGACCTTCGTAGATGGCCGGGGAGTTCTTGGGCTGCCACATGGGGCCCTTGGAGGGGTCCCACTGGTTGATCGGCGCATCATTGATGAGGGAGGCCAGGGTATAGCCCTGCTCCAGCGCGGTGGCATAGAGGAAGGGCTTGATGTTGGAGCCTATCTGACGGCGCGCCTGATCGACCCGGTTGAATTTGGACAGCTCGAAGCTGAAGCCGCCGACCAGGGCCTCGATGGCACCATCCTGCGGGTTCATGGCCACCAGGGCTGCGTTGACCTCGGGGATCTGGGAGAGCAGCAGCTCTTCACCCTTCTCCCGCACCCAGATTTGGGCGCCGACTTTCAGCATGTCGCGGGCGGAGCGGGGGGCGAAACCCTGGCGATCATCGGTGATGAAGGCGCGAGCCCATTTGATGCCGTTCCAGCCGAGTTCTGCCTGCTTGCCATTTTTCAGCACCAGGGTCGCACTCTTGTCACCCAGCTTGGTGACCACGGCGGCCATCAGAGGCTCGTAAGTGGGCTGCTTGGCCAGGTGCGCCATGATCTGGTCGTAATCCCAGTCGGCTTCTCCCACTTTCCACAGCTGGGCTGTCGTGCCACGGTAGCCATGACGGGTATCGTAGTCGAACACGCCATCCAGCAGGGCCAGACGGGCGGCACGCTGGCGCTTGGCAGTAACCGTGGTGTAGACGTGCAGGCCCATGGTGTAGGCGTCTTCACCAAACTGCTCCACCATCTTCTGGCGCACCATCTCCCCCAAATAAGGGGCATTGAGGGTGATCTCGGCGCCGTGATAGCGGGCCTTGATCGGCATCTTGGAGGCCTCGTCATACTGGGCCTGGGTGATCTTGCCGGTTTCCAGCATGCGACCCAGCACTACGTTGCGGCGGGCGAAGGCACGCTCCGGTGAACGGATCGGGTTCAACATGGACGGCGCCTTGGGCAGGCCGGCTATGATGGCGATCTCGTCCAGGGTCAGGTCTTTGACCTCTTTGCCGAAGTAGACCTGAGCGGCGGCACCTATCCCGAACGCGCGGTAACCGAGCGGTATCTTGTTGAGGTAGAGCTGCAGTATCTCGTCCTTGGAGAGATTCTGCTCGATACGCCAGGCCAGGAACACTTCCTTGACCTTGCGCACTATGGTCTTCTCATTGCTCAGGAAGAAGTTGCGGGCGACCTGCTGGGTGATGGTACTGGCGCCCTGACGGGCATGGCCGGAGACGGCCCAGACGGTGGCGGCTCGAATGATACCGATCGGGTCTATGCCCGGGTGCTCATAGAAGCGGGCATCCTCGGTCGCGAGCACGGCATCTATCATGGACTGGGGAATTTCATCCAGACGCAGCGGGATGCGACGAATTTCGCCAAATTGGGAGATCAATTCCCCATCCCGGCTGTACACCTTCATCGGGGTGGCCAGCTTGACGTCGCGCAGCGCGGTCACATCGGGCAACTGGGGCTTGATGTAGAAGTAGATGCCGATGAGGCTGGCAACACCCAGCACTGCACCCAGCATCATGACAATAAACAGGCGTACGAGCCATTTCAGCATGGAAGAACTACCAATCGTCTTAAAATTAGCCAACGGGCGCAGAGTATAGCCCTTTTGCCTCCGGGAATTCGAGGTTTTCCTGTCAGCAGTCAGGCTCCTCGAGAAGAGGCGGGAGGTTAGCATTCTGCGGCTCAATAACCAAGGGGAGGCGGGGGCGGCAAGAAAGCGAGATGCATCACTTTTCGGTGTAAACTTTATGACATTGATAGATAGAGCATTTAGGATGAGTTAAGTCATCATCATCTGATTAGCTGTCCTACAATCAATCCTAAAACCCAATAACGCATGGATGTGTATATGTTTGGGCTATTCAATAAAGGTTCCCTGCTTCCTCTGGCGGGTATTGATTTTGGGAGCCAGACCATCAAGGCTGTCACTATCACCGGGCGCCCCGGCAAGCTGCATTTTGAATCTGTGGCCGAAGTGGCGACCCCCAAGGGCACCCTGGTCGATTATCAGCTGCAGGATATCGAACGGGTCAGCCAGTCTCTCAAGGCCCTCAAGCGCCTCATCTCTGGCAACAGCCAGTACGTGGCGACGGCCGTCACCGGTTCCAATGTGATCACCAAAGTCATTCAGGTTGATGCCAGCCTGGGTGAGAACGAGCTGGAAAATCAGGTCCAGATGGAGGCCGAACAGCTCATCCCCTTCCCCCTCGATGAAGTGAGCCTGGATTTTGAGATCCTCGGCAAGGTCAATGATCAGGATCGCCAGGAGGTGCTGCTGAGCGCCGCCCGTACCGAGAGCGTGAGCGGTCGGGTCACGGCACTGGCCGAAGCCGAGATGACCACCAAGGTAGTGGACGTGGGGGCTCATGCGCTGGGCCGCGCCGTCCTCGCCTGTCTGCCCGATTTGCTTGCCTGGGAAAAGCCGGTTGGCGTTATCGATATCGGTGCCAGTGCCATGACCTTTGCCGCCCTAGTCAAGGGCGAGGTGATCTACTCCCGTCTGCAGAATTTCGGCGGTGATCAATACAGCCAGGCATTGGCCTCTTTCTACAACCTATCGCTGGACGATGCAGAGCAGGCCAAGCTGCAGGGCAAATTGCCGGTTGATTACGAGCTGGATGTGCTGCTGCCTCACATTAATGCCTTGCTGCAGCAAGTCAGGCGCAACGTTCAGCTGTTTTGCAGCTCCTCCGGATACAGGGAGCTCTCCAAGCTGGTGCTGACTGGCGGTGGCAGCCTGCTACCCGGGCTGGTCGCCCAGGTCGGCAATGAACTCAATTGTGAAGTATTGCATCCCGATCCCTTCGCCCTGTTTGGCAAACCCAAAGGGGAGGGGGGGCTTGCCCATGGTGCCAAGTACATGACGGCGCTGGGTCTGGCATTGAGGAGCTTCACGCCATGTCAAATATAAACCTACTCCCCTGGCGCGAAGCCAGAGCTCAGCGACAGAAGAAACAGTTCGGGGTCATGCTCGGGATTTTCCTGGCGATCACCGCTTCCCTCGGCTTTGCCGCCGACTGGCTGGTGGAGCAGCAGATCAGTCATCAACAGCAGCGCAATCAACGCTTGCAGCAGGAGATGACCATACTCGACGCACAGCTCGGCGAGATCCGCTTGCTCAAAGAGAGGCGCAAGGAGCTGATCGATCGCATGCAACTGATCGAGCATCTGCAGATGCGTCGCAATCTGCCGGTTCGGCTGTTCAACCAGTTGCCCTCGCTGGTGCCCAATGGTGTGTATCTGAACACGCTGGCCTTGCAAGACAACCGGATCGACGTCAACGGCAAGACCGAGGCCTATGGCCGGGTTGCCAGCATGATGCGACGCATCGATGGCTCCGGCTGGCTGGGGCAGTCACAGATCAGCACGATTTTTGCGGCCGACGTTGCGCCTGTCTCGCTGAGCCAGTTCTCCATGATGTTCCAGGTCGCAGCTGCGGCTGGCGCCACCGTCGATGCGGTTAAGGGGCAAGAATGAACCTGCAACAGCTCAATGAACTGGATCTCAACAACATTGCCGGCTGGCCCAAGTTGGCCAAGGGCATTTTCATCCTGTTTTTCTGTGCCTTGCTGGGCGGCGCCATCTATTACTACGTGATTGCGCATTCATTGACCTTGTTGACCCAGGAAACCAACAAGGAGGCTGAACTGAAGGCGCAGTTCGAGAGCAAGGCGATGCTGGCGGCCAATCTGGGCGCATACAAGATACAGATGGTGCAGCTTGAGCAGTTGGTCGATACCCAGCTCAAACAGTTACCCAATACGCACGAAGTGGCCGGCTTGCTGGACGATATCAGCTTCATTGCGACCGACAATGGTCTCAAATTGAATCGCATCAACTGGGAGCCCGAGATAAAGCACGAGTTTTCCACCGAACTGCCCATGCGGATCGAGGTGGTGGGCACCTACCATGAGATTGGCAAGTTCACGGCCGACATGGCGGCGCTGCCGCGGATCGTCATCCTGGAGTCGTTCACCCTGGGTCAGAGCAAGGAGCCGGACGAGATGATCGGCATGTCGATGCTGGCCAAGACCTACAAGTACAACGGCAAGACAGTGGGGCAGAAAAAATGAGAATGATCTGCGTACTGTTGCCCGTCTGTCTGCTGACAGCCTGCGGTGGGCAGGATGACATGGACAACTATGTGGCTCAGACCAAGGCCAGACAGCCTGTGCCTATCGAGCCGCTGCCTGAAATCAAACCATTTTCGCCCATGGCCTATCACCTCAGCGATCAGCGCAGCCCCTTCATTGCGCCCCAGCCAGAGGCCAGCAGCGCCAAGGTGGATTCCAAGGTGAAACCGAATTGTGCCCAGATAGTTGCCAACAGAGAGAAGGAAGTGTTGGAGAGCTATTCACTGGCCAGCCTGATCATGCAGGGCTCGCTCGGCAAGCAGGGCCAGTTGTGGGCCTTGATCCGGACGCCGGATGGCCAATCCGTCCGGGTGGGTCTCAACCAACATATGGGACTGGATCAGGGTCGGGTGATCAGGATCACTGATACTTACGTGGATTTGATTGAGACTATACCGGATGGCAAAGGATGCTGGGTCACCAGAGAAACCCAGTTGGGCATGGCCAATCTTGAAGCAAAACGATAATCAGGGATGACTGCGATGAGAACAACAATCGGGACTGTAACCAGAGTTGCCCTGCTGTTTTGCGCCGGAGCATGGAGCCAGGCCTGGGCTGTGGCCACCTTGCAAGAGGTGAAGGTGAATCCGCTGATGGCCGACCAGCTGTTGCTGGAGTTGAGCTTCAGTGAACCGGTAAGCGGTTTTACCGACCGGCTATCCTATGAGCCCAATCAGCTGTTGCTGCATGTGCCGGGAGCCGTGGGGGCACTCAATGTCAATCCGCTGCCCATCAAGCAGCAGGGTGTTGATAACCTCAAGGTCGAGGGCAAGGGCGCCGGGCTCGACATCAAGATAGCGCTCGATCAATTGACCCCTTATCAGGTGCACCAGCAGGGCAACAAGTTGCTGGTCGCTCTGGGAGAAAAGGCAACCATGCCGCTGCCGGCTTCGACCCAGTCAGCTGGCATGGTCTCATCACCAGCGGCGTCGCCCGCCTTTGTCAATCCTCAACCTGTGGCGCAATCAGCCCTGATTAACACCCAGCTGGTTGCCCAGTCAGCCCCGGTGGCAGCGCCAGTGGCCAGTAAACCCGTCTTGCCTGCGGCTCAGACCGGAGCGAGCGGCGCCTATTTCAACTCCGTCAAGGGGGTGGACTTCAGACGTGGCAAGGAGGGGCAGGGGGAGTTTCTGGTCACGCTGGACAACAGCTCGGCGGCAGTCGATGTCAGCAGCCGTGGCCAGACTGTGCTGGCCAAGTTCCATGGTACCAGGGTGCCGGACGACCTGCTCAATCTGATCAATGTGCAGGACTTTGCCACCCCCGTCTCCCAGGTAGAGGTGTTCCGTCAGGGCAATGACACCCTGTTCGAGCTCTCCATCAACGGCCAGTTTGATTATCGCTACGATCAGGCGGACAAGACGTTCATCGTCGAGGTGAAAAAACGCACCGCGGTGACAGCTGGCAAGCAGTATCAGGGCAAGCCGATTTCGCTGAACTTCCAGGACATCCCGGTGCGCACCGTGCTGCAGCTCATCGCTGATTTCAACAACCTCAACCTGGTCACCACGGACTCGGTGTCGGGCAATATCACGCTGCGGCTCGATGGCGTGCCCTGGGAGCAGGCACTCGACATCATCTTGAAGGTGCGGGGTCTCGACAAGCGGCTGGATAACAACATTCTGCTGGTGGCGCCGGCCGAAGAGATAGCCGCTCGCGAGAAACAGCAGCTGGAGAGCCGCAATCAGGTCGCCGATCTGGCACCGCTTTATACCGAGTATCTGCAGATCAACTATGCCAAGGCATCCGAGGTGGCGGCGCTGCTCTCGTCCGAAAGCACCAAGCTGCTCTCTTCCAAGGGGGCCGTGAGTGTCGATGAACGGACCAACGTGCTGGTGGTCAAGGACACGGCAGATGTCATCAGCAACATCAAGCGCATGCTGGACATTCTGGATATTCCGGTCAAACAGGTGGTGATCGAAGCGCGCATGGTGACCATAGATGATGGTTTCGACGAGGCGCTCGGGGTGCGTTGGGGGGTGACCAAGAACGATGGTCACGGCAACAGCACATCGGGTTCCATCGAAGGCAACGACGGCTCCGGCAATAACAACGGCGGTTCGGCCATCACCCGTCCCGGGGTGGATGACAGATTGAACGTCAATCTGCCGGTGACCAATGCCGCTGGCACCCTGGCATTCCAGGTGGCCCGCCTGGCGGATGGCACCCTGCTGGACCTCGAGCTGTCGGCGCTGGAAAAAGAGAGCAAGGCCGAAATCATCGCCAGCCCCCGTGTTACCACGGCCAACCAGAAACCGGCGCTGATCGAGCAGGGGACCGAGATCCCCTATGTGGAGTCCTCCTCCAGTGGTGCCACCTCGGTCACCTTCAAGAAGGCAGTATTGAGCCTCAAGGTCACACCGCAAATCACGCCGGACAACCGGGTGATCCTGGATCTGACCGTGACCCAGGACACCAAGGGTGAGACGGTACCAACCGGTACTGGCGATGCCGTCTCCATCAATGCCCAGTCCATCACCACCCAGGTGCTGGTCAACAATGGCGAGACTCTGGTGCTTGGCGGTATCTATCAACAGACCATCAAGAGCGACGTCAGCAAGGTGCCTCTGCTCGGTGATATCCCGGGTCTTGGCGTGTTGTTTCGCAAGACAACCAGCGAGAATAAAAAGCGGGAATTGCTGATTTTCGTGACGCCGAAGATAGTCACCGACGCCTTCTGAATGCTTTACATGTGAGGGTAAAACACATATAACCTTACGCCCCAATGAGGCTGGGGCGTAAGGGCTGCGGTTGCCAGTCCCGATTTCTATTGAGATAATCCCCCTCCTGATCCATCGCAAGACAAGGTTCATAGGTACCCCGATCGAGTGTTTGTCGGGGTCGTACAGTTTGTAATTACTAATGAAAAGACATGGCTGAGAAACGCAATATTTTCCTGATAGGTCCCATGGGTGCGGGCAAGAGCACCATAGGTAGACATCTGGCAGAACAACTGCATATGGAGTTTTTCGACTCAGATCATGAGATTGAGCGCCGCAGTGGTGCCGATATCGGCTGGGTGTTCGATGTTGAAGGCGAAGAGGGTTTCCGGATCCGCGAAGAGAAGGTCATAGGCGACCTTTCAGAACAGCAGGGTATCGTGCTGGCGACGGGTGGCGGTGCCATCAAGAGCCGTGAAACACGGAACAAGCTCTCTGCTCGCGGTATCGTGGTGTACCTCGAAACAACGATTGAAAAGCAGCTGGCGCGCACACAAAGAGACAAGCGCCGCCCACTGCTGCAAACCGAAGAGCCGCCGCGCGAAGTACTCGAGCGTCTGGCACAAGAGCGCAATGCGCTGTATGAAGAAGTGGCTGACTTTGTCATCCAGACAGATGATCAGAGCGCTAAAGTTGTTGCTAATCAAATTGTTAAGTTGATTGGCATGTAATCTAGAGGACGTCCATGGAAAGGTTGAAGGTCGAACTGGGTGAACGCAGTTATCCCATCGAGATAGCGGCGGGTCTGTTGCAGCATACAGAGGTGCTGACACAAACCATCAAGGGCAAGCGGGTCATGATAGTGACCAATACCGTTGTCGCACCCTTGTATCTTGAGCGGATTATCCAGTTGCTGTCCGGTTTTCAGGTAGAACACCTGATCCTGCCGGACGGTGAGGCCTACAAGACCCTGGCAACCTTCGAGCGGATCATGTCTGCTCTGCTGGAAACCAACCATGGTCGGGACACTACACTGATCGCCCTGGGGGGCGGTGTGATAGGGGATGTTGTCGGCTTTGCTGCGGCAAGCTACCAACGTGGCATTCCTTTTATTCAAGTGCCTACCACACTGCTCTCCCAGGTTGATTCCTCCGTCGGCGGCAAGACCGCCGTCAATCATCCCCTCGGCAAGAACATGATTGGTGCCTTCTATCAGCCCAAGCATGTGGTCATCGACACCGAATGCCTCAAGACCCTGCCTGCCCGTGAATTTGCCGCCGGCATGGCCGAGGTCATCAAGTACGGCATCATCTGGGACGCCGAATTCTTCTCCTGGCTCGAAACCAACATGTCCCGTCTGCAGGCGCTGGAACCGGCTGCTCTGGCGTATGCCATTCGTCGCTGCTGCGAGATCAAGGCCGATGTGGTGGGGCAGGACGAGACAGAGCACGGTGTGCGTGCCCTGTTGAACCTGGGCCACACCTTTGGTCACGCCATCGAGGCCGAGAAAGGCTATGGCAACTGGCTGCACGGCGAAGCCGTTGCCGCAGGCATGATGCTGGCTGCATTCACGGCCGAGGCGCGTGGCGAGCTGGATAACCGGCAGGTCGCCCGTATTCGCGATCTGCTGCTGGCCGCCAATCTGCCCATCCAGGCACCGGCCGAGATGGATTTCGATGCCTTCATTCGCCATATGCGGCGTGACAAGAAGGTACTGGAAGGCAAACTGCGACTGGTGCTGCCAGTCGGTATCGGTCATGCACAGGTGGTGGCCGATGTCTCTGATGCTGAATTGTTGGCGGTGATCGAGTCTGGTCGTGAGTAATAATAAACTGCTTAAGCTTCCTTCCCAGCGGCAGCTGGTTGACCGGCTGCTGCACCTGATTGAATTCAATCACCCCTTTATTTTCCTCTGTGGCAAGCACGGCAGTGGTCGCGGCACCCTGTGTGAATCTCTGCTCGGCGCCCTGCCCGAAAAAGTACGGGTCGTGAGCCTGATTGGCAGCTCAGCCATGAAGATGGCGGACGTGCGCCAGTTGCTGTTGCCGCAGGTGGTGGCAAGGCCGTTGTTCAATCCACAGGATGCGCTGGCCGACAGCTTCTTTCGCATGCTGGAAGGCAAACCTGCCACCCTGCTGTTGCTGATCGAACGCGCCGACGAGTTGCCCGCCGAGCTGGTCGGCGAGCTGTGGAGCCTCTGTCGTCACAACGATACCCTGTCCGTGCCCCATCAGCTGGCCATAGTGCTCTCCGGCAGTGACGTCTGGTGTCGCAACCAGAAGGCGCAGCTGAAAGGGCGGGCCATGCCTGCACTGGAGCTGGAAGTCGCGCCACTGAGCGCGCCAGAGCAACGTATCTTCTTGTATGAGAAAGCCAAAGAGCTCAAGATCCCGACAGCCCTCTTGCCCAAGCTGAAAGTGGAAGAGATCCTGAAAGCGGCAAATGGACATCCGTCCACCATCATGCAGTTACTGGAGGATATCATGACCGACAGAAGGCCCAAGAAGCGTCAGGCCGAGTTGCCCGTCAAGAAGATTGCGACCGTGCTGGCACTGGTTGCCGCCGGTTTACTGGCCCTGAGCTATCTGCTGCCAGCCCTGTTCAACGGTGAGAGCAAGAGCACTGCGCTGGAACCTGCGCAAACCACCGCCTTTCCTATTCCCGTGTCGGGTGGGGATCCGCTGACCATAGGCGGCAGTAACACCAGCCAGAATGGCAATCAGAACGCAACCCATGATGGTGGCGCTGGCAATTCTGGCGGTGTGGTGCGCGATTGGCAGCCGGATGCCAAGGTGCTGCCCAAGGCGGTCGAGAGCGAGACTGTGACCACGGAATCGACCAACTACGAGGGACGCCGGGTGGTGATCTCAGATGAAGTGGTCGAGAAACTGATGAAGCAGCCCGATGTCAGCGGTGCCTTGCCCACGGCTGTGGTGGATGAGCTGACCGGTGCCGGTTCCCAGGCCGTTGCGACTCAGGTTGCCCAGGCTCAGAATGCATCGACTCAGGGCCTGCTTGCCAAGCCGACCCCTGCGCCCAAGACCCAGAGTACCTCGGTTGCAACCAAACCGGCGGCCAAGCCAGCCGCGGTTGAACCCGTGGCGGCACCCTCACCCAAGGTGGTATTGACGCCGGCGGCGACCCTGAACAAGAAGCCCAGGAATCATTACAGCGTCCAGCTGATGGGGGCGAGCAACACCAAGGCCGTCGACAAGTTCGTGGCCGAGCATGCGCTGGCCGGCAATATCTGGGTTTACAAAACCCAGTTCCGTGGCAGCCCCTGGTACGTGGTACTGCAAGGGGATTATGCCAACGCCGCCCAGGCCAAGGCCGCCATTCGCAAGCTCTCGCCCGCCCTGCTCAAGGGTCAGCCCTGGCCCAAGTCGTTTGCTCAGGTACAAAAAGAGTTGAAGCAATAGCCATTGCGCCCGGTAAGGGGGTAGAATCGTCCCCCTTTTTTGGTCGATGCCTTCTTAACACCGGATTTCCATGAAAAAAACACGCGCTTTTTTAAAATGGGCCGGGGGAAAATACTCCCTGGTTGAAGAGATTGCCGAGCGCTTGCCGGCCGGGCGTGTGTTGCTGGAGCCCTTCGTCGGGGCCGGGTCCGTGTTTCTCAACACCGACTACGACGCCTATGTGCTCAACGACATCAATCCGGATCTGATCTGCCTTTACAACCATCTCAAGCTGACGCCTGACCGATTCATCGCCGAGGCGCGCAAGTTGTTTGTGGCCGAGCACAACCACAAGGCGGCCTACTATCGGCTGCGTACCCAGTTCAACCAGACCGAGACCACCTTCGAGCGGGCGCTGCTGTTCCTGTTTCTCAACCGTCACGGTTTCAATGGTTTGTGTCGCTATAACAAGAAGGGTGGCTTCAATGTGCCATTCGGTTCCTACAAGAAGCCCTACTTCCCGGAGAAAGAGCTGTGGGCTTTTGCCGAGAAGGCGCAGAAGGCGACCTTCATCTGCGAAAGCTACGCCGATGCCATCAAGCGTGCCGAACCGGACTGGGTGATCTACTGCGATCCTCCCTATGCGCCGCTCTCCACCACGGCGAGTTTCACTACCTATTCCGCAGGTGGCTTCACGCTGGATGATCAGGCCGTACTGGCGCGGCTGGCCCGTCACACGGCGGCCCGCAAGGGGGTGCCCGTGCTCATCAGCAACCACGACATAGAGCTGACCCGCGAGCTCTATCGTGGTGCGCGACTGGACGAGATCCTGGTCAAGCGCACCATCAGCCGCAACGGCGGCAGCCGCAACAAGGTGGCCGAGCTGCTGGCGCTCTATCCGCCTGGTATCGAGCCGGAGCAGGGTTACTACCCCAGCGACGCCGAGCTTGTCTCACTCGGCTGACCTTCTGGCGGCACCTTTGGGTGCCGCCGTTGTTTCTGCCCGTCGCTATCCTTGTGTTCGCATCGTTTTAGCCGGATATGGGCGGTAAAGCTGCGGGCCCGTTTTTTCCTCCCCGTGTATGAGGCGTTTTTATCGGATATGAGCAGTAAAGCCGCGGCCCATTTTTTCCTCCCTGTGTATGGGGTGTTTTCATCGGATATGGGCGGTAAAGCCGCAGGCCCGTTTTTTCCTCCCCGTGTATGGGGTGTTTTCATCGGATATGGGCGGTAAAGCGGGCGGCCCGTTTTTTCCTCCCCGTGTATGAGGCGTTTTTATCGGATATGGGCGGTAAAGCTGGCGGCCCATTTTTTCCTCCCCGCGTTCGGGTCGTTTTCATCGGATATTTGCGGTAAAATTGCGCCGCTTTTTCTGCCCGCTAGCCAATGGATGACGCTGATGAAAGACTTTCTGATTGCCCCCTCGATCCTTTCCGCCGATTTCGCCCGTCTGGGCGATGATGTCGCCAGGGTGCTGACCGCCGGTGCCGACGTGGTGCATTTCGACGTGATGGACAACCACTATGTCCCCAACCTGACCATAGGCCCCATGGTCTGTCAGGCGCTGCGCGACTATGGCATAGAGGCGCTCATCGATGTGCACCTGATGGTCAAGCCGGTGGATCGCATAGTCCCGGACTTCGCCAAGGCGGGCGCCAATCTGATCACCTTCCACCCGGAAGCGTCCGATCACGTGGATCGCACCCTGGGTCTCATCAAGGAGCAGGGCTGTCAGGCGGGTCTGGTGTTGAACCCGGCGACGCCGCTCACCTGCCTCGAGTATGTGATGGACAAGCTGGATGTGATCCTGCTGATGTCGGTCAACCCGGGCTTCGGTGGCCAGAGCTTCATCCCCGGCACCCTCGACAAGCTGCGCCAGGTGCGTCGCCTGATCGACGAGAGTGGCCGTGACATTCGTCTCGAGATCGACGGCGGCGTCAAGGTCGACAACATTCGCGAGATAGCACAAGCCGGTGCCGACATGTTCGTGGCCGGTTCTGCCATCTTCAGCCAGCCGGACTACAAGGCAGTGATCGACCGTATGCGCGCGGAGCTTGCCCATGTTGAACGCTGAGCGTGATTTTGATCTGGTGCTGTTCGATCTGGACGGCACCCTGATCGACAGCGCCCCTCAACTGGCGCTGGCGGTCAACCGTACCCTCACCGAGCTGGGACTGGCCGAGGCCGACGAGGCCGTGGTGCGTACCTGGGTCGGCAATGGCGCCGACAAGCTGATCCAGCGCGCGCTGGATTACCGCGAGGCTTCCGAGCTGTTTGCCGCCAGGGCGCGCCCCCTGTTCGATCGGCATTATCAGGCCTGTCTGCTGGAAGGGCTGGCCATGTATGACGGGGTGGAGCAGAGTCTGCGCCGCCTGCAGAAGCTCGGTTACAAACAGGCCGTGGTGACCAACAAGCCGAGTCACTTCGTGCAGCCCATCCTGGATGCCCTCGGCATCGGCGACTGTTTCGCGCTCTGGCTGGGCGGCAACTGCGTGCCCGTTAAAAAACCCAGCCCGGATCCGCTGCTGCACGCCTGCCACGAGCTGGGCGTCAGCCCGTTGCGCACCCTGATGGTGGGCGACTCCGAGAATGACGTGCTGGCCGCTCAGGCCGCCGGCATGAAGGTGGTGGGACTGACCTACGGCTATAACTACGGCCGCCCCATCGCAGATTCCCGCCCGGACTGGGTATGCGAGCAGTTTGCCCAGCTCGATGCGCTGCTGGCCGAATAAGGCTGCTGGGCTGGCCGAATAACAAGGATTAACACTCTCATGACTAAACCAATCGTACTGAGCGGGGCCCAACCGTCGGGCCAGCTGACCATAGGCAACTACCTGGGGGCCCTGCGTCAGTGGGTCAACATGCAGGATGATTTCGACTGCCTCTACTGCATCGTCGACCTGCACGCCATCACCACCCGCCAGGAGCCGGCTGCCCTGCGCAAGGCGTGTCTCGATGCCGCCGCCCTCTATCTGGCGGTGGGAATCGATCCGGCCAAGAGCACCGTCTTCATCCAGTCTCACGTGCCACAGCACGCCGAGCTGGGCTGGATCCTGAACTGCTACACCCAGATGGGCGAGCTGTCGCGCATGACCCAGTTCAAGGACAAGTCCGCCCGTTTCGAGAACAACGTCAACGTCGGCCTGTTCGGCTATCCGGTGCTGATGGCTGCCGATATCCTGCTCTATCAGGCCAATCAGGTGCCGGTCGGCAACGATCAGAAGCAGCATCTGGAGCTGACTCGCGACATCTGCACCCGGTTCAACAACCTGCACGGCGAGGTGTTCACTCTGCCCGAGCCCTTCATCCCCACCGACGGGGCGCGGGTGATGAGCCTGCAGGATCCGACCAAGAAGATGTCCAAATCTGACGACAACGAGGCCAACTTCATCGGCCTGCTGGAAGATCCCAAGCAGATCGTCAAGAAGATCAAGCGGGCGGTAACCGACTCCGACGAACCGGCCGTGGTGCGCTTCGATCCGGAAAACAAGCCGGGTGTCTCCAATCTGCTGACCCTGATGTCCGGGGTGACGGGGCGCTCCATCCCGGAGCTGGAGCAGCACTTCGAAGGCAAGATGTACGGTCACCTCAAGACCGAGACTGCCGAGGCCGTGGTCGCCTTGCTGGAACCCATCCAGGCGCGCTTCCGCGAGCTGCGTCAGGATGAGGCTCATCTGCAAACAATTTTGGCGGCAGGTGCACAAAAGGCACGTGAAAGGGCTGAAAAAACCCTGACCAGCGTATATGATGTAGTCGGCTTCGTTCCTCGAGCCTGACATACTGGGAAGGTGTAGTAGAAGAGAGCTGGGTATTTGCCTGGCTTTCTTTGTTTTACCCGACCAGCTATTCATTAATTCATCTTCCAATTTCAAACGCGGGCTTCTGCCCCAAGAGTAAGCATGTCTGTCGAATCCAATACCATGATTGAAGAGCTGGGCGACAAGGGTCACTGGCTGCGTAAATTTCGCAAGGCCAAGAACCTCAATACCCTGCAGCTGATGGTCTCCAACGCCATCGACAAATACCACAAGACCCCTGCCATCGCCGCCGCCATCTATCTGGCCGAGTGTCAGCGCGAGCGCGAAATGGAACAGGGTCGTTATCTGGATCGTTGATTCTCTGTTTCTGGTTACCCCATGCTGTTGCTGATCGATAACTACGACTCCTTTACCTGGAACCTGGTGCAGTATTTTGGCGCCCTGGGACAAGAGGTGGTGGTGAAGCGCAATGATGAACTGACGCTGGACGCCATAGCGCAGCTCTCCCCCCGTTATCTGGTGATCTCTCCCGGCCCCTGCACCCCCAATGAGGCGGGCATTTCCCTTGCTGCCATCAGCCGATTTGCCGGCCAGCTTCCCATTCTGGGCGTCTGTCTCGGCCATCAATCCCTGGCGCAGGCTTTCGGGGCCCGGGTGGTGCGCGCCCGTCAGGTGATGCATGGCAAGATGTCGCTCATCCGCCATCAGGGGCAGGGTGTATTTCGCGGTCTGAACGACCCGCTGCGGGTCACCCGTTATCATTCGCTGATCGTGGATCAGGGCACATTGCCCGACTGTTTCGAGATCACCGCCTGGAGCGAGCACGCCGATGGCTCCTTTGACGAGATCATGGGCCTGCGCCACAAGCAGTTGAATATAGAGGGGGTTCAGTTCCATCCGGAGAGCATTTTGAGCGAACAGGGCCACCAATTGCTGGCCAATTTTTTAGCAAGTTCCTGAAGAGTTGTGATCGGCCTCCCAGAATCGAAATGAGGCCAAAAATATTTTCCCTGACACTTTATTCACCTCCCTCCCTGTCCAAATTATCTCTTGCCAATACCCCCTGAGCCGTTATGCAATGCGGTTGCCTAAAATCTCACAGGCAATCGAACATTGTTCCCTGTAACTCGCTTTGTTGCAGACTTTTAGCTTTTTTTCTGTGACAATGCCGATGTGTTTACATGGATTTAACTTTTGGGCGGTGGATTATTCTGTCGCCAGATCGAAGGAGAGCAATATGTCAGAGTTGTTGGCAGTGACACGTGAAGTGTTTGATGAAGTGATGGTTCCCAACTATGCGCCCGCCAAGATCATCCCGGTGCGTGGTGAAGGGTCACGTGTCTGGGATCAGGAAGGCCGTGAGTATGTCGATTTTGCCGGCGGGATTGCCGTCAATGGCCTCGGCCATTGTCATCCCAAGCTGGTCGAAGCCCTGAAAACCCAGGGTGAGAAGCTGTGGCACCTTTCCAACGTGATGACCAACGAGCCGGCTCTGCGTCTGGCCAAGAAGCTGGTTGCCGCCACCTTTGCCGACAAGGTCTATTTCTGCAACTCGGGCGCCGAAGCCAACGAGGCGGCCCTCAAGCTGGCCCGTCGTTACGCCATCGAGAAGTTCGGGGAGCACAAGACCCAGATCATCGCCTTCCATCAGGGTTTCCACGGTCGTACCTTCTTTACCGTCAGCGTCGGTGGCCAGGCCGCCTACTCCGATGGTTTCGGTCCCAAGCCCGCGGATATCACCCATGTGACTTACAACGATCTGGCGGAGCTGGCTGCCGTCATCTCCGACAATACCTGCGCCGTGGTGATGGAGCCGCTGCAAGGGGAGGGGGGCATCATTCGTCCGACCGACGAGTTTGCCAAGGGCGTGCGCGAGCTGTGCGACAAGCACAATGCCCTGCTGGTCTATGACGAGGTGCAATCCGGGGTCGGCCGTACTGGCGATCTGTTTGCCTACATGGGTCTGGGCGTCACGCCTGACATCCTCACCAGCGCCAAGGCGCTCGGCGGCGGCTTCCCCATCGGTGCCATGCTGACCACCAACGAGATCGCGGCTCACCTGAAAGTGGGTACTCACGGTTCCACCTACGGCGGCAACCCGCTGGCGTGCGCCGTGGCCGAGGCGGTGATCGACGTGGTCAACACCCCGGAAGTGCTGAGCGGCATCAAGCACCGCGAGCAGCTGTTCCGCGCCGGGCTCGACGCCATCAATGCCAAGTACCACTGCTTCAGCGAAGTGCGTGGCAAGGGCCTGTTGCTCGGCGCCGTGCTGAACGACGACTACAAGGGCCGTTCCCGTGACTTCCTGCTGGCCTCCATCGATCAGGGGCTGATGGCACTGGTCGCGGGTACCAACGTGGTGCGTTTCGCTCCGTCCCTGGTTATCCCGGAAGCGGACATCAAGGAAGGGCTGGCCCGGTTCGAAAAAGCGGTTGCCCAGGTGGTTAACGCCTGATCCAAATTGAGGTGGGGAGCCCTCCCGGCAGGAGCCGGGACCCCACCTGTCGTCAATGAAAGGGAGTTGTCATTTATGTTGGTTATCCGTCCCATCGAGCAAAAAGATTTTGCCGGTCTCAAGACCTGTGCCATCGAATCCGGCACCGGCATGACCTCGTTGCCCGTCAACGATGAACTGCTGCAGCGCAAGATAGATGCCTCGACCCAGACCTTCTCGGACAAACCGGCAGGTAAGGGTGATTGCCTCTACTTCTTCGTGGCTGAGGATCTGGAGACCGGCGAAATGGTCGGTACCTGTGCCATCGATGCGGCCGTGGGCCTGTCCCAGCCGTTCTACAACTATCACATCGGCAAGGTGGTCCACTCTTCCCCCAAGCTCGGCATCTACAACGTGGTCGAGACGCTCACCCTGTCCAATGACTACACAGGCAATTCCGAACTCTGCACCCTGTTTCTGCGTGAATGCGCCCGCGAGGGGCTCAACGGCCGTCTGCTCTCCAAGCACCGTTTCCTGTTCATGGCCGAACATCCCGAGCTGTTCGACGATACCGTCTTTGCCGAGATGCGTGGCGTCTCCGATGGCAATGGTCACAGCCCCTTCTACGAGTGGCTGCAAAAGCATTTCTTCTCGATGGATTTTCCCACCGTCGACTATCTCACCGGCATCGGCAAGAAGCGCTTCATCGCCGAGCTGATGCCCAAGTATCCCATCTACGTCAACCTGCTGAGCAACGAGGCGCGCGCCGTCATCGGTCAGACCCACGAGAAGACCCGCCCGGCCATCAAGATGCTGCAGGATGAAGGCTTCGTGAACCGGGGCTATGTCGACATCTTTGATGCCGGCCCCACCGTCGAGTGTGACGTGAAGAATATCCGCAGCGTGCGCCGCAGCCAGAAGTTGCGGGTGCTGATCGGCGAACCCATAGGTGGCAAGATCCACCTGGTCTGCAATACCCGCTACGAGCACTACCGTGCCTGCTACGGCAATATCCGGGTCGATCTGGACAAGCACGAGGCCATCATTCCGCCCAAGATGGCGACGGCACTCAAGGTGCAAGATGGCGACATGGTACGGGCCGTCGATCTCGATTGAGCCGTATTGGCAGTAAAACCGCATATGAAACAGGCAGCCAAGGCTGCTTGCGAACAACAGGGAGTGAATGGATGAGCCAGTTAGTACAACTGATAGACGGTCAATGGCTTGCCGGTGAAGGCAAGCCATTCGAGTCAAGGGATCCGGCGAAGAACGAGGTGATCTGGCAAGGGGGCGCCGCCAGCGCCGCCCAGGTGGATGCCGCCGTCAAGGCCGCCCGCAGCGCCTTCTACCATTGGTCTGATATGAGCCTGGAGGCGCGTCTTGCCATAGTGCGCCGTTACGCCGAGCAGCTCGGCGAGCACAAGGAGGCGCTGGCGCTGACCATAGCCCGCGAAACCGGCAAACCGCTGTGGGAGACCCGCACCGAAGTGGCCGCCATGCAGGGCAAGATCGCCATCTCCATCCGCGCCCATGACGAGCGCACCGGCACGGTCGAAAACCCCATGCCGGGCGCCAAGGCGTTCGTGCGCCACAAGCCCCACGGCGTGGTCGCGGTATTCGGCCCCTACAACTTCCCGGGCCATCTGCCGAACGGTCATATAGTGCCTGCACTGATCGCCGGCAATGCCGTGGTGTTCAAGCCTTCCGAACTGACCCCCATGGTGGCCGAGGCCATGCTGAAGATCTGGCAGGAGGCGGGGCTGCCCAAGGGCGTGCTCAACCTGGTGCAGGGCGAGGTGGAGACAGGCAAGGCGCTGGCGGGCAATCCGGATATCGACGGTCTCTTCTTCACCGGTTCGTCCCGTACCGGCCACTTCCTGCATCAGCAGTTTGCCGGTCAGCCCGGCAAGATCCTGGCGCTGGAGATGGGCGGCAACAACCCGCTCATCGTCAAGGATGTGAGCGATATTGACGGCGCAGTTCACGCCATAGTGCAGTCCGCCTTCATCACCTCCGGTCAGCGCTGCACCTGCTCGCGCCGTCTGTTTGTCGAGCGCGGCGCCCGGGGCGATGCCCTGGTCAAGCGTCTGGTGGAGGTGGTCGGCCAGATCAAGGTCGGCCTCTATGACGCCGCCGAACAACCCTTTATGGGCGCCATGATCAGCGAGCGAGCTGCGCTCGGCATGGTTGAGGCGCAAGCCAAGCTGCAAGGGCTGGGTGGCGAGAGTCTGCTCACCCTCCAGCACCTGGAAGCGGGCACCGGCTTCGTCTCCCCGGGCATCATAGATGTCACTGCTGTGAGCGCGCTGCCGGACGAAGAGTACTTCGGCCCGCTGCTGCAGCTCATTCGTTACGACGATTTCGATGCCGCCATCGATCAGGGCAACGCCACCAGCTTCGGCCTATCGGCCGGCCTGCTGGGTGACCGCGAGGCGGACTGGCAGCACTTCTTCAAGCGGATCCGCGCCGGTATCGTCAACTGGAACAAGCCCATCACGGGCGCCTCCAGCGCCGCGCCGTTTGGCGGCATAGGTGCCTCCGGCAACCACAGGGCGAGTGCCTACTACGCCGCCGACTACTGTGCTTACCCGGTTGCCTCCGTCGAGGACAGCAAGGCAGCCATGCCGGATCAGTTGTCTCCGGGTTTGACCTTTTAATCGTGAATGGGGATCTTGATGCAGCAGGAGAGGGGCCAATGCCGCCGACTGCTGTGCTATATCCCCGGTTGCCTCGGTCGAGGACAGCAAGGCAGCCATGCCGGATCAGCTGTCTCCGGGGTTGACCTTTTAACAAGGAAGAGGCCGGCAGCAAGGCCGCCACGGCTGACACTGTCTCCTCTACGCTGAGCGCTGATAACAAAAAAATAAAAGGGGCACTGAACAGGTGCCCTTGTCTGTACCCGCAATCAAAGGAAAGAGAGATGCAAAAGGATATCGACACCCTGTTCGGTCACTTGTGGGATAACTACATTCAAGTCACCCCGAGTGCCCTCAAGGTCCACACCCTGCTGGGTGGCGGCGAGCCCATCGTCAACGATCATGTGGCGTTTCGCACCTACAACCTGCCCAAATTGGGCCTCGAGAAGTTGGCCGCCCACTTCCTGGCGCTCGGCTACGAGCAGAAGGGCGAGTACGTGTTCAAGGCCAAGAAGCTCTACGCCAAGCACTTCGAACACAAGGATCCGGATGCTCCCAAGGTGTTCATCAGCGAGCTGAAAGTGGAAGAGCTCTCCGAGGCTGCCCAGGCCATCATTCACAAGCTGGCGGATCAGGTACCCGACCACCTGACCGATACCCAGGCATTCCTCTACACGGGCGCCCCCTGGCAGGTCTCCTGGGATGATTACCAGACCCTGCTGGCGGAGAGTGAGTACGCAGCCTGGATGGCGGCCTGGGGTTATCGTGCCAATCACTTCACGGTCAACATCAATCGCCTCAAGCAGTTCGATACCATCCAACAGGTCAACGCCGCCCTCAAGGCGGCCGGCTTCGTGCTCAACGGCGTGGGTGGCGAGGTGAAAGGGGACCCGCAGGTGATGCTGGAGCAATCCTCCACCATGGCCGACAAGGCGGATGTGCCCTTCAGCGACGGGGTGCGCACCATTCCGAGCTGCTTCTACGAGTTCGCCCTGCGCTACCCGCAGGCCGACGGCGTGCTCTATCCGGGCTTCGTCGAAGCCTCGGCCGACAAGATCTTCGAATCCACCAACGCCATGTAACGGCGATGGTTGAAAAAAACGCCCCGCGAGGGGCGTTTTTTTATGGGTTTTACGCAGGCCTGACGCCCCCTTTACCCCGCCTTGACCCTGCTTTTCCTGATTTTTCGCTAGCATGAAACCGCCCGCTTGAGCGGGCCATCGCCGCCCTCTGGCGGTGGATGTCGCGCGTTATTCGGAGTCATGCCATGAAGAGTGTTCTGCCCCTGTTGTTATTCCTCGCCACTGCCACCGCCATGGCGGCCGATCAGGGCAGTCGCACCCCGCCCAAGCCGCCTCGCGAGATGTCGGCCGAGATGAAGGCGGCCTTTGAGAGCTGCAAGGAGAGTGGCAAACCGGGGGAGGCCGCGTTTGACAGCTGCATGGCCGAGCTGGGTTTTGCCAGACCGACGGGCGCCGCCCCTGGCGGCGACAAGGGGGAAGGGGAGGATGAGGTGACGGCAAACTGAGTGTGAGCTGGCTACCCATTCGGGGTGAGCCAGTTTGCAACCGCCGGTGTAGAGTGGGGGTCCAATGCCTCGGAGCCCGCCATGTCTCGCTATCACTTCTTCAAACAAGGTCAGTCATTTACCTATCTCGATACCTGGGTGGTCGGTTATGACGATGAGCGTCGCCAACTGGTCGAGCAGGGGTTTGTGACTGTCATTGCCCCCTCTTTTGCCGATACCCCGGCCGAGGCGCTGACATTGTTGCAGGATCATGAGGCGCTGGAAGAGGAGCGCAGGGTGCACAATCCGTGGTACACAGTCGCCGGCATTCTCGGCCTGCTGGGGATGAGCTGATGGCCCTGTCTGGCAAGGGGGCCGGCGTTGCCACGCTGCTGCGCTGGTCTGTCTTGAAAGGGCCGCTCTGTCGCGGCCTGTTCAGCGCCCTGTTTATCTATCTGGCGTCCCTGCCAGAGGATCTCTATTTCACTTTCCATTGGGAGATGGCCCTGGGCCTCTTCCTGCTCGCCTTCCTTGGCGGACTCTGGCAGCAGTGGCGGGCGCGTCGCTAACCTGGTCTCACACCCGCTGCAGTTCGCCTTCGGTGGCCAGCAGGGTGGTCATACCGCCGGCCTTGCCTGCCTGAATGCCGATCTGGGTATCTTCAAACACCAGGCAGTTGGCGGGGTTGGCGCCGAGCAGCTCGGCCACTTTCAGAAAGGTGTCGGGGTGGGGCTTGTGGTTGTCGATGTCGTCGGCGCTGACCAGCACAGAGATATAGGCATCCAGACCGGTGTTTTTCAGGATGTGCAGGGCGTGCTCGCGCGATGAGCCCGTGCCTATGCCCATGGGCACCTTGCCGTGGCAGCGCTTGACCAGTTCCCACATGGCGGGAAACACGCTGACCTTGTCGATATGCGCCAGATAGAGCGCCACCTTGCGTCGGGTGAAGGCATCCACATCGATCTCCTGCCCATGCTGCTCGGCCAGGATGGCGACTATCTTGCGGGTGGGAATGCCGCCGAATTCATTGAGCTGGGCGCGATCAAACGGCAGACCGAACTCGGCGCTGGTTGCCTCCCAGGCATCCAGATGCAGGGGCATGGAGTCCACCAGGGTGCCGTCCATATCGAAAATCAGGGCGTCGAATTGATCAAACCGGAACTGCTCGGACATGGGGCTGCTTCCTCTTGGGTGTAAAAGGGCAGACTATCAGAATGCAGGAGGCAGTGTCGCGACCGCCGTCATGGTTGCGGGCTGGCGGCGCCATGGCAGTGGTTTTGGCCATCGGCTGGTGATTTATGAGACAATAATAAGTTCTGCGCCGCAGATCCTGGCATTTCAAATTAGCGAGCCCCTATATGTCCCCAAAAACCATCTTCTCGAGCGTGGCCCTGGTGATCGCCCTGGGTTCACTGGAAAAGAGCATAGTCACCACCCCCTTGCCCATCATAGGCGCCGAGCTGAACGCCGGCGCCGCCCTCACCTGGGTAGTCACCGCCTACCTGCTGGCGGCCACCGCCGCCCTGCCCATTTACGGCAAGCTGAGCGACATGTTCGGCCGGGTACGCATGCTCAACATCGGCATAGGCCTGTTTCTGGCAGGCTCTGTGGCCTGCGGCCTGGCCCAGGATCTGCCGACCCTGCTGGCGGCCCGCGTGCTGCAGGGGCTGGGGGGCGGCGGCCTGATTGCGCTCGCCTTCACCGTCATCGCCGACAGCATACCGCCGCGGGAGGTGGGCAAGTATCAGGGCTACATCTCGGCCGTCTATGCGGTCTCCAGCATCGCCGGGCCCCTGCTCGGCGGCTACTTCACCGAACAGCTGAGCTGGCGCTGGATCTTCTGGATCAACCTGCCGCTCGGGGCGCTCGCGCTCTGGCTGGTGAACCGCAACCTGGGCCACCTCAATGTGCGCCGCCACAGTCGCTTCGACTGGAAGGGGGCGGCGCTGCTGATCACAGTCACCACGCTGAGCCTGCTGCTGCTCTCGCCCGAGACAGCCCTGCCTGCCATCTGGCTGGCGGCAGGACTGGCGATTGCCCTGCTGCTGCTGATCCTGGTGGAGCGGCGCGCCCATGACCCCATATTGCCTGCCCATCTGGTCCGGCTGCCCGGCTATCTGGTGAGCGTGCTGCTGGCGCTGGCCTCCCAGCTGCTGATGTTTGCCGTGCTGGTCTATCTGCCGTTGCAGATGCAGTGGCAGAAGGGGATGGGAGCCAGCGAGAGCGGTCTCTACATGGTGATCTTCATGGTCTGCATCACGGCGGGGGCCTTCATCGGCGGCAAGCTGATCGGCCGCACCGGTTACTACAAACGCTTCGTGGTGGTGGGCTTCGCCCTGTCGGCGCTGGCGCTGTGGCAGATCCATTTCGATGTCTGGGCCAATCTGGGGCTGGGCTTCGCCGGTCTGGGGCTGGGGTTGGTGCTGCCAGCGCTCTCCGTGGTGGTGCAAAATGCCCTGCCACGGGAAGATCGCGGCATCGGCATGTCGCTGTTCAACTTCGGCCGTGAGCTGGGGGGGGCGGTCGGGGTCGCCATCTGTTCCGTGCTGTTCCACTCCGCCCTGCCGGCGGGCACCAGCCACAACCTGGCCAGCCTGAGCCCGGCCGAGCTGGCTCCCGGTTTCAGTGCCACCTATATCGGCATGGCGCTGATCGCCACCGCCGCTTTCCTCATCACGCTGCTGGCGTTGAAACGCCACGAGCTGGCCAGCATCCACGCCTGATTAACCGCTGGCATGCAATAGCAAGAGGGCTCCCCGCGGGGAGCCCTCTTTGTTATCCGGTGTCACTGGTCGCCGGCAGCTTGATCACTCCTGCGAGGGGGCCTCCTTGCCGGCGAGCTGGCTCAGCCAGGCGAAGCGGCGGTTCGCATCCAGCTCAGCCTCCCGGTAGAGCTGGGTGGCGATCTCCGGCAGCTGGCGCTCCAGCCGCTTGAAGCGGGGCTCCTGCTGCAGGGTCTCGGTCAGCGAGGCGTTTGGCGCCCTGGAGTCCAGCGCCAGCGGCGCCTTGCCCTCTTCGCTGCGACGGGGGTCGTAGCGGTAGAGCGGCCAGAAGCCGGTGGCGGTCAGCTGCTTCATCTGTTCGTGGCTCTGGGCCAGATCGTAGCCGTGCTCCTCGCAGGGGCTGTAGGCGATGATCAGCGACGGCCCCGGATAGGCTTCCGCCTCCTGAATGGCCTTCACCGTCTGGTTCATCTGGGCGCCGAGTGAGATCTGCGCCACATAGACGTGGCCATACATCATGATGCTGGCACCGAGATCCTTGCGCCCCTTGCGCTTGCCCTGCTCGCCAAACTTGGTGATGGCGCCGAGCGGCGTCGCCTTGGACTGCTGACCGCCGGTGTTGGAGTAGCACTGGGTGTCGAGCACCAGCACGTTGATGTTCTCCCCCAGGCTCAGCACGTGGTCGAGCCCGCCGAAGCCGATGTCATAGGCCCAGCCATCGCCACCGATGAGCCAGACCGACTTGTCCACCAGGTGATCCGCGTCCTTCGCCAACTCAGCCGCGCCAGGCTCGGTGCGACCCTGCAGCAGGCTGCGCAGCTGCTCAATGTGGGCGCGCTGCTCGGAGACCGGCAGGCTGGCGTCTTGCAGCCCCTGTTGCAGCTCGGCCGGAACGGCGTCCCCCAGACCCGTCAACAGGCGGCGTACCCGATCGCGGTGCTGATCCACGGTGAGCCTGAAGCCCAAGCCAAACTCGGCGTTGTCCTCGAACAAGGAGTTGGCCCAGGCCGGGCCACGGCCCTCGGCGTTGGTGGTGTAGGGGGTGGTGGGCAGGTTGCCGCCATAAATCGACGAGCAGCCGGTGGCGTTGGCGATCAGCAATCTATCCCCGTAGAGCTGGGTCAGCAGCTTGATGTAGGGGGTCTCGCCGCAGCCGGAGCAGGCGCCCGAGTATTCGAACAGCGGCGAGATGAGCTGGGAGGTACGAATGTCGATGCGCTCCAGCTGCTCGGCCGTGCGCTCGGGGAGGTCCAGGAAGAAGTCGTAGTTCGCCTTCTGGGCATCGAGGTGGTCGAGCCTGGACGCCATGTTGATCGCCTTGCGGCTCGGATCGGTGCGATCCTTGGCCGGGCAGACCTCGACGCAGAGGTTGCAGCCGGTGCAATCCTCAGGCGCCACCTGCAGCACATATTGCTGGCCGCGCATGTCGCGGGCCTTCACATCGAGCGCATCCAGGGTCGCGGGGGCACCCTCCAGTGCATCCTTGTCCACCACCTTGGCGCGGATGGCCGAGTGGGGGCAGGCGGCCACGCAGTAGTTGCACTGGGTGCAGAGATCCGCCTGCCAGATGGGCACCTCCTTGGCGATGTTGCGCTTCTCCCAGCGGGTGGTGCCCACCGGCCAGGTACCGTCCGGCGGGAAGGCGGAGACCGGCAGGCTGTCGCCGAGCCCCGCCAGCATGGCGGCGGTGACGGTCTGGACGAAGTCGGGGGCCTGGGCCGACACCACGGGGGGGCGCTGGTGGCTGGACTGATCAAGCACCTGCAGCGGCACCGGGATCAGCGCCTCGCAGGTGGCAGCCAGGGCCTGCCAGTTGCGCTCGACCAGCTCGGCGCTCTTGTTGCCATAGCTAGCTGCGATGGCCTGCTTGAGCAACTCGGTGGCCTCTGCCGGCGGTATGATGGCGGTCAGCTGGAAGAAAGCCATCTGCATCACGGTATTGATGCGGCTGCCGAGCTGGCACTCCCGGGCAATCCTGGCGGCGTTGATGGTGTAGAGGCGGGCGCATTTCTCGCGCAGCACCTGTTGCACCTCTTGCGGCAGTCGCTGCCAGATCTGGTCGGCGTCGTAGGGGCTGTTGAGTAGGAAGATGCCGTTCGGCTTGAGTCGCTCCGCCATCTGGTACATGTCGATGAACTGCCACTGGTGGCAGCCGATGAAGTCCGCCTCGTCCACCAGGTAGGCCGACTGTACCGGCCGCTCGTTCACCCTCAGGTGGGAGACGGTGAGGCCGCCTGCCTTCTTGGAGTCGTAGACGAAATAGCCCTGGGGATAGAGCGGGGTGTGATTGCCGAGGATCTTGATGCTGTTCTTGGCCGCCGAGACGGTGCCGTCGCTGCCAAGGCCGTAGAAGAGCGCCTCCAGCTTGCTCTGGCTAGGATAATCGAGGACTGGCAGGGGCAGGGAGAGACCGGTGACGTCGTCGAAGATGCCGACGGTGAAGCGCGGCCTTGGGTTGTCCTGCGTCAGCTCATCGAAGATGGCCTGTACGCAGGCCGGATTGAACTCCTTGGAGGAGAGGCCGTAGCGGCCGCCGATGACCCGTGGCAGGCTGGCACGCTCGCCCCGGCTGACCGCCTCGGCCAGCGCGCTCATCACGTCCAGATAGAGCGGCTCGGCCTGGGCACCCGGCTCCTTGGTGCGATCCAGCACTGCTATCTTGCGGGCGCTCTCGGGAATGACCGCCAGCAGATGCGAGGCACTGAAGGGGCGGTAGAGGCGCACCTTCACCAGCCCCACCTTCTCCCCTTGCTCGATCAGCCGCGCTATCACCTCCTCACAGGTGCCGATGGCGGAACCCATCAGCACCAGCACCCGCTCGGCCTCCGGGTGACCCAGATATTCGAACGGCTGGTAGTGACGGCCGGTCTGTTCACCGAAGGCTTGCATCGCCTCGCTCACGTGACGGTAGGCATCGTCATACCAGGGGTTGGTGGCCTCCCGGCACTGGAAATAGGTGTCCGGGTTGGCGGCGGTGCCGCGAATGACAGGGTGATCCGGGCTCAGGGCGCGATCGCGGTGGGCACGGATGGCCGCCTCCGGCAGCAGGGCACGCAGGGTGTCGTCCGCCAGCGGCACTATCTTGGTGATCTCGTGGGAGGTGCGAAAACCGTCGAAGAAGTGGATGAAGGGCAGCCGGCTGTTGAGGCTGGCGACCTGGGAGATCAGGGCGAAGTCCTGCGCCTCCTGCACGTTGCTGGCGCAGAGCATGGCACAGCCGGTCTGGCGCACCGCCATTACGTCCGAGTGATCGCCGAAGATGGACAAGGCATGGGTCGCGACGGTGCGCGCCGCCACATGGAGTACGAAGGGAATGAGCTGACCCGCCAACTTGTAGAGGTTGGGGATCATCAGCAGCAGGCCCTGGGACGAAGTAAAGGAAGTCGCCAGCGCGCCTGTCTGCAAGGCGCCGTGGACGGTGGCGATGGCCCCTCCCTCCGACTGCATCTCGACCACACGAGGCACGTCGCCCCACAGGTTCTTGCCCCGATCGCTCGACCAGGCCGACGCCTGCTCCGCCATGCTGGAGCTGGGGGTGATGGGGTAGATGGCGATGACTTCGCTGGTGCGGTACGCCACTGAGGCGACCGCGTTGTTACCGTCTGTGGTGATCATGAGTTGTCCACTTGCTATGCCAGTTTGAAGGCCGGTTGCAGGCAACCGGCCATGGATAGGTCGCAGGCATAGTAAGAGGGTTGGAGAGAAGGCATCAAACGGGATAAATAATCAGTGAATACATCTTTTATTCATTGTCCGCACCCTGAACGCAATGGGATCTATTTGCCTCAACGCATTTGGCGGTGGATATGAGCAAGCTGAAATGCGCTTTTTACGTCAGATAAATCAATAGATTAAGAAGCTTCATCGCGAGAGCTGAGCCTGGTCTGAGGGTCAGCGAGTATGGTGTGAGTGGGAAGCGTGCGGGCTGGTAGTGCCGGCACAGTGAGATATGGGGCCGCCGATCCTGGCGGATGGGCGACCCGTGTACTGGATGGGCGTGGGCCCGGAGTACGCGCTCCCTTTTTCAGCCGGCGGGCTTGACGGGGCGCAGCAGTGCAATGGCGCTGCCGAACAGCAGCATGGCCAGCAGCGCCATGGCCAGGGGCCCGGCGCTGTAGGCGAACCCGGCGACGGCAGACCAGAGCGCCACGCCAATGTGCATCATGGTCATCGCCAGCGACATCAGCATGCCTCTGTGAGCGCTGGAGAGCTGCGCAATATAGCCCTGCAGCGCCGGCGAGCCTATGCCACCCGCCAGCGCCCACAGCAGCAGTATCGGCAGCATGAGTTGCCCGGCCGGAGAGAGATAGAAGCAGACGCTGACCAGCAGGCAGACCATCAAGGCCAGGCGCATCAGGGTACGCCCGCTCTCGACCCGGCGAGAGAGGCGGGGCATCAGCAGGTTGCCGACGACGCTGATGACGCCAAGCAGAGCGTACAAGCCCCCCACGGACCCGATGGACCACTCCTGGGCATCGCGCAGGTGCTGACCGACGAGATTGAACAGACCTATGCCGCCGCCAAGACCCAGGCACATGGCCAGCAGGGCCCCGACCGCGCCCGGGATGGCCAGCAGGCGGGGGCCCTTGTCCTCCCGATGCGCAGCCGATTTTTCTGCCGGATCTTGACCAGCGGGGAGCAAGGCCAGCGCCGCCGCCACCCCCCAGGCGCACACGCCGAGCAGGATGAAGGCAGCCCGCCAGGAGAGCCATTGGGTCAGCAGAGCCCCGACGGCCGGGCTCGCTATCATGCCCAGGGTCAGGCCGGCCTGGACCCAGGCAATGCGCTTCATGGCGTCTGTTCCTGCGCTATCCGCGGCCATGGCAAAGGCGATGGGCAACATGCCGGCACTGGCGAGGCCGGTGAGCACCCGGCTTGCCAGCCCCCATTCAAAGTTCTCCACCAGACCCGTGCCCACAGAGGCGGCGCCAAACAGCAGGGTGGCAGGCAGCATCACCTTCATTCGGCCCAGACGATCCGAGAGGGTGCCCAGCAAGGGGGCTATCATCGCCAGCGCCAGGCTGTAGGCCGTGATGAAGAGGGTCACACGCTCGGGCTGAACCCCCAGCTCCCGGCCTATGGGCGCCAGTATGGGGCCCAGCATAAGTTCATCGGCACCCACCAGGAATGCAATCAAGAACAGCAATATTTTCAATAACATATCTTCTACCTTAAAGATGCTCAATGTGGTCGGCGGCGGTGAGGGACGGGATCTCCACCACCCGATCCGGCCAGTGGGCGACGAACTCCCGTTCGTGGCAGACCAGCACCACGGTACCTGGATAGTCCTGCAATGCCTGTTGCAGGGCCGCTTTGACACCGGCATCCAGGTGCGTGGTCGGTTCATCCAGCACCAGCAGGTTGCTGGGTTGCAGGGCCAGTCGGCACAGCTTCACTCTGGTCTACTCGCCACCACTGAGGGAGGCAATCGGCTGCACGGCCTGCTTTCCCGTGATGCCAAACCGCGCCAGATGCTGCCGGGCCGCCTTGTCATCCACGCCCGGGCACACAGCTTTCACCAGATTGACAGGTGTGGCATCCGGGTAGCGCCAGCACAGCGCCTGCTCGAAATAACCGAGCTTGAGCGCCGGTGACAGGGCGAGCTGACCGGCCAGCGCGGGCAGTTCGCCCACCAGGGTTTTCAGCAGGGTGGACTTGCCTATGCCGTTGAACCCGGCAATCACCAGCTTGTCGCCACGGCTCAGGGTCAGCGAGATGGGCGCCAGCAAGGGGCCTTGATAGCCAATGACCAGTTTCGAGGCGGCGATCAGCTGCTGGCCATTGTGCGGGGCCGAGCAAAACGAGAAGGAGAGGGGCTTCTCCTGCCCCGGTGCGGCCAGCCTGTCTATGCGTGCCAGCTGCTTCTTGCGGCCATTGGCGATGCTGGCATTGACCCCGGCCCCGTTTTTGTCGATGAACCGTTCCAGCTTTTCGATATGTCGCTGCTGCGCCAGATATTGCTTCCCGTGGGCGGCATCCTCGCTGGCTTTCTGGGCCATGGCCTTGTCGACGTTGCCCTTGAATTTGCGGATTTGCTGCCTGTCTATGTCGCAAATGGCCGTGGCAATCCGGTTCAGGAAGGCCTGGTCGTGGGAGACCAGCATAAAGGCTCCCTTGAAGCCGCCCAGATAGTCCACCAGCCAGTCGAGGTGACGGGTATCCAGATAATTGGTCGGCTCGTCCAGCAGCAGGACATCCGGCGCGAGCAACAACAGGCGGGCCAGCATGACCTTGTGCCTTTGTCCGCCGCTCAATTCCCCCAGTCGGGTATGCATGCCCAATGGCGTGATCCCCAGGCCATCAGCCACCGCATTGATGCGGCTGTCGATCTGATAAAACGACCGGTTTTCCAGGCTGGCCTGAAGGGTGGCTGCGCGTGCCAGATGGCGGGCTTGGACACTTTTCACCGGGCAGGCGTAGATGGCCATCATCTCGGCCTCCTGCCGGTAGAGATCCGCAAAGGCGGATTGCAGCTGATCGCGCACCCTGGTCTGCGGATCCATCTCGCCATGCTGGTCCAGATAACCGAGGCGCACCGCGGGCTGCCAGAGGATGTCGCCCCCGTCGGGCAACAGCTCCGCCTGCAGCAGTTTCAGCAGGGTGCTTTTCCCCGCGCCGTTTTTGCCCGTGACGCCGATATGCTCACCGGCGAAGAGGGTGAAGTTGGCCTGCTGGTAGAGGGTCTTGTCACCCAGGTGACAAGTCAGGTTTTGAATGGTGAGTAAATTCATGGTGCTACATCCATAAAAAACGGGGGGCGGTACTTGGCGTACCGGCCCCCCGTTTCAAGCAATATTGAAACTTTGTCCTGAATATCAGAAACAAAAAGGCCGGCGATGAAGCATCTCGCCGGCCTGAGTCTCCTGTTTTCATCAGATGCGGGGCCGCCTCCCTGTGAGAGGGCATGCACGCAGCTGATGAAGATTCAGAAGAGGAATGGCTCCGGGCAACACTTCATCGTGTTAGTGCACGGAGCACAGCCTCCTGACAGAGCATTTGAACAGGATGTACAACATGTAAAAGCGGTCCAACAAAAATTCTGGTCGCAAAGTACACAGAACCCGCCTGCGAGTCAAATCACCGTCGGTTGAACATTTGGCTCAAGCGCTCGCTACTCGTGGTGTAAGGTGATGCAATCCAGGCCACCGCTGCCCCTGAGCAGGACCTCCGCCTGGTTCAATCCCTCCCTGTGGCTACTGGCCGCCTGGCCCACGAAATAGGTGGTCAGCTCGGGCACCTCTCGTTTCAACCAGGCGCCGAAGGCCTGATTCAGGGGGGCTATGCTGGCGGCGTTGGTGATGTAGAAGGGTTGCTGCGCCGTGCCCATGATGCCGTTCATCCAGTTCACCGCTCGCTTGTTGACGCTGAAGGCGCCCGGGGTGGCGATGGGGGTCAGACCGGCATCGGTCAGCTGCTGCCGGATGAGGGCGTGGATCTTGTGCCAGCGCTCGGCCTGTTGCCGCAGGTTGGTAAGCGTCTCTGTGAGGCCCTGGCGCTCGCTGTCGCTCAGGCTGCCGTCGCTGGTCAGTACCTGCTGGATCAGTGCCTCGCCGGCCGCAGGTTCGTTGAACAGGATGCGGCCATCGGCCAGCGGGCGCATGGCCATGTCGAGGTGAAAACCGGGTTGGGCCAGGATCACCAGGTCCCGCTCGGCCACCTTGAGCTCCTGCGCCATCAGGCGCTGGCTGATGGCCATCATGGCGAGGAAACGGCGGGTCTGCTCATCCAGCTCGGCACCGGCCAGCTCCTGGCGCTGGTAGCCGCCGGCCTGCAGCATGCGTCCCAGCCGGGTCAGGGTGGCGGCATCGGCCTGCAGGGTTTGCAGCTCGTTCTCTATCTGGTCATCAGCAAAGTCAGAGTGGAGATCGGCGGTGACCACCAGGCTGGCGTAGTCCTGTTTCAGCTGAGCCAGCAGATCGAAGGAGGCCGGCAGCGCCTGGCCATGGAGCGCGCGATAGCGCTCGGCGATGAGGGCGCCCTGCTGCCGGCTCAGAAACATCCGCCCCTGTGCGGCCTGCCGGCTGTCCCAGTCCACTTGGTACTGCGCCAGCTCGGCCTTGGCGCGCGCGGTCCTGGCATATGCGTGGCGCTGCTCGGCGCTCAGATCCTGGGGCAGCAGGTTGGCTGCCTCCAGCAGTATGAGGTCAATCTCGGGATCATGGCCGTTCTGCACCGTATGGGGGCTGCCCAGCCACTCGCGCTCGATCAGCTGCAGGCGAAAGTCACCGTCGCGCTCCATGGTTTCCTGCCGGGTGGCGATGCGTTCCCGATCCAGCCGGCTGTGGTGCAGAGTGGTCTGCAGCAGGGCGTCGCGACCTATCAGGGCATAGGGGGTACCGTCGGCGCGCTGGCCGGTCAGCATGTTGCCGCCATCTATGATGGAGAAGGTCGGGAGAAGCTCGCGCCCCTGTTCGCTGGCAAAGCGGTCGGCCTGGGCCAGCATGCCATCTGTCAGCCCCTGGGAGTCCTGGCTGCCCAGGCTGTGGTGCCCCTCCTGCTCGGCCTGCGGGCTCTCTGGGGTCAAGGCGGTGACGAAGGCGTGGTAGCTATCCTTGTCGGCCAGCGGTGCCCGGGGGCGGAAGACGAGGGCGCCATCCCGTGACAGCCACATGTTGTCCTCGGTCCAGGTGTACATGTCGCCATGGGTGTTGACCGAGAATCCCTGCTGCCTGCCGATCTGCTCCAGCTCCGCCACCAGCTCGGGTTCGGTCTGAATTGGCAGATGCAGCTGGTGGATCCGGTTGCCCAGATCGTCCTGCGCCAGCTGGAAGGTGCGAGCAAGGGCGGGCGTCTCTGCTCCAGAGCCGACCAGCGGGTCGTCCGGGAACATGATGGGGGTTGCCGTGGCCGAATTGAGCCAGAAGAGGGTCGAGATGGCGAGCGCCACTCCGGTTTTACGCATGGTGTTTACCTTTTGTTATGGCGGGATACCTATCCCACGAGCCTGAACGTCGGCGTGCAGTACCGCATGCTTCGGATGGAAACCATAAGGAGTCAGCGAAGAACCACAAGGGCGCAAATCTGAATTGACTTTTAACCCTGACTAAACAGCGTTGAATATCGCCGTTTGATGATAAAGGAGTCGTTTTTGATGGTGATTATTTCCAATTAAAACATGGTGTTGAACTATTTTAATTGTCGATAGCAAGACGAGGTCGGATATCGCCTGGCAAGGCTGTTCGGGCCTGAAAATGCGAAGTTTTTAAGTGAGTAAATCGCCGGGGCACCTCGGCAGCCCAGGGCGAGGGGAATCATCAGGGGGTGAGGCGCAGGGGCCGCCCCCGAGCGATGGTCTTGCCCGTTACTCGCTTGCCTGCATCAGCCAGACGGCGGCCTGATAGGGGGCGAAGGTGGCCGTGGGTGCGTCCGGGTAGTTGCCCATCAGCAGGGTGGCTTCCTTTTCTACCAGCTCAAGATGGGGCATGGGCAAGGTGCCCGCGGTGAGGTTGGCGAGCAGCAGCAGGGTATGCCGCTCTCCGCTTGCCGGATCCTGCCAGTGGCGGCGGTAGCCGATGCGCTCGGGGTCTTCCCCATCCAGCAGCTCGAAGTCGCCGTGGCGAATGACGGGATGGGCCTTGCGCAATTCGATCAGCTGGCGATAGCAGTGAAACAGCGAGTCGGGGCGGGCCAGCTGCTCGGCGGCATTTATCTCGATGTGGTTGTCGTTGAGCGCGATCCAGGGGGTGGTTGTGCTGAAGCCCGCATGAGGGCCGGCATCCCACTGCATCGGGGTGCGGGCGTTGTCGCGGCCGATGGCATCCAGCCGTCGGCTCAGCTCGGCAGGAGTCAGCTCGGCAGGAGTCAGCTCCGGCTGGCTGGCACTGTAGTGGATAGCCTCCACGTCGCGCAGCTCATCGGTTTGCCAGTGGCGGTTGGTCATGCCCAGCTCCTCCCCCTGATAGATGAAGGGAGTGCCCTGCATCATGTGTAGCACCAGGGCCCAGAGCTTGGCACTCGGCTCGCGCCACCTTGGCCTGTCGTCGCCAAAGCGGGAGACGGCGCGGGGCAGGTCGTGGTTATTGAGAAACAGGCTGTTCCAGCCCTGGCCGTGCAGCCCCTGCTGGTGGCGGACCATGGCCCGCTTGAAGGTGAGGGGGTCAAAATGCGACGCCCACTTGTCCTGCCCCAGCCCCAGGTGTTCGAAGTTGAACACCATGCTGAACTCGCTGCCATTCGGGTTCGAATAGTGCTGCATGTGGGCGAGATCCGCCCCCCAGGTCTCACCGACCGTGACGATCCCCTTGTTGCCGAAGCTGGCGGCGTTGAGCTCGCGGATATAGTCGTGCAGGCGGGGGCCGTTGCTCATGGCAAGGGGCGACCACTCCTTGCTCACCATGTCGATCACATCGAAGCGGAACCCCTTTATGCCCTTGGCCAGCCAGAAGTTGATCACCTCCGCCATTTCGGCGCGCACCGCCGGGTTGTCCCAGTCCAGATCGGCCTGGCTTATGTCGAAGTTGTGCAGATAGTAGCGATCAAGCTCTGGCACATACTCCCAGCCGCTGCCGCCAAAGATGGACTCCACCGGGTGGGCATCGACAAAGGCCTGGTCCCTGAACACGTAGTAGTCCTGATAGCGGGGATCCCCCGCCAGCGCTTGCCTGAACCACGCGTGCTCGGTGGAGGTGTGGTTGGCGACCATGTCCATCATGATGCCGATGCCGCAGGCGGCCGCATCGCTGATCAGCTGTTCCATCTCGGCCAGGGTGCCGAAGGCGGGGTCTATGGCACGGTAGTCCGCCACGTCATAGCCGTTGTCCCGCTTGGGGGAGCGATAGACAGGGGTGAGCCAGAGCAGGTCGACCCCCAGGGTCGCCAGATAGTCCAGGCGCTGGCAGATGCCCTTGATGTCGCCCATGCCGTCGCCGTTGCTGTCCTGAAAGCTCATGGGGTAGATCTGGTAGATGACGCACTGGTCGAGGTGGAGAGGAACTCTGTTCATCAGCTGGGCCGGTTGGGGGACGCAATGGTTTATCTTACGCAGATGCGCGGGCCCTCGACAGGGCGGGGAAAGGCTTGAAAAGGGTTCCATAGTTGGCTGATTGCCAAAAGTGAGGGGAGGGTCACAACTGGGCCATCCCGAGCCACGGAGGTGGTCGGGATGGCACGACACTCAGCGATGATGCTGTGCAAAGGAACGGGCTATTGGGCCGCCTTGGCCTGCTCGCTGCGCTGCTCCTGCTGGCGCTCAGCCTGCGCCTCCAGCTCCTTGCCGAGGAAATAGTTCAGGAAGGTGCGGATCACCGCGATGATGGCGAGGCGGATCAGCTCCTCCTTGCTCGGCGCGACTGTGGTGGCCAGTATGTCGGCGGCGAGCTGGAACTCCAGCGCCAGAATGAGCCAGCTGCCGAAACAGAGGCGGATACGGGGGAAACCGGGGGCGTGATCCCGGACTCGTGCCGCCAGCCAGAGCGTCTTGCCAAGCCCTATCACCACGCAGGCGATGGAGATGATCTCCAGCAGCAGCTGGAACAGCTCGACCCCGTGCATCATGCCCTCTTTCAGGCTCGCTATCTCAAACACGTTCGGCTTCTCCACGATTCAAAAGGAACACTATTAACATATTGCTCGGCCAGGGCCAAATCCGGTTCGGGTCATCAATCAGGCAATCAGTTTGAATTCAATCACATAGAGTGGCGGCAGGGCGGGGTAGATGTCGCGGATCACCTGTTTGAGCTCAGGGAGGGTCATGTTCTCCTGGCGGGCGTGCTCGTCGTTCAGTTCATCGAAGGCGACCGCCTTGACGGAGAGTACCTCTATGGCGCCGAACGGCTGCTGCTCCGGGTTGGTGAACAGGGCCAGACGCTGGCCGGGTTGCCAGTTTGCCTCGCTCTCGTCGCGTATGGTGATGGTCTTGCGGCCGGCCTGAATATCGGCCACGAAGCGGCTGAAGAAGGTGAACTCGGGATAGGTAGACATGGATGCTCCGATAGGGGTAAAGAGTGAATCGAGATTAAAGGTCGAGATAGGCGCGCAGCCTGGCCAGATCGGCGATGGTGGGGCCGTCAGCGCCCTCGCACACTATCCCCTGTTCGACCAGCTCCTTGAGGGCGCGGCGGTAGACGCGCTCCGTGGTGCCAAAGCGCGCCGCCTCGTGGGAGCGCTTGCGCGAGCCCAGCATGGGGGTGCGCTGGCGCTCGCGCCACAGTTCAAAGGCGATGTTGTAGGCGATGGGGTGCAGCAGGCGGCTGGTGGTGATGTCCAGGGTATCCAGATAGTCGCTGGCCAGCGCCGAGGCGAAGAACAGGGTCAGCTCGGGTTCGGCCAGCAGCCGCTGGGCCAGCTTGTGAGCACAGATGACGCTGGCATCCAGCTCTGTCTCGGCCACCACGCTCCACTGCACCGGGGTGGCGCTGAAGAACTCCATCTCGCCGAAGATCTGGCGCTGGCACGCTATCTCCCCGAGCTGAAACAGACGCCCCGAGTGCACGGCACTGTTGAGGGAGACTCGTCCCGTCTCCACCAGATAGAGGCATTCGCTCTGCTCCCCCTGACGCATGATGGGCTCGCCCGGCAGGTAGCGGCGCAGAAACAGGGTGCACGCCTCCAGCGCCGCGGCAAAGCGGGGTTCAAGCTGCTCAAGTTCGGCGTGAAAGCGACCGAGGGGATAGGGTTGTTGCTGCATGAGAAACCCGCGCGGGGAAACGAGGGCCATGAGGCTAGCAAGAGCGGGGGCCGGATGCCAGCGCCCGAGCCATCGAATGTGCCGGGCTTAACGTTTTGCCGGGGCCTTGCGGCCCCGGCAGACCCGGTCTATTGCGCCAGCGCATGGAGCGCGGCGGCGATGGCCAGCCGCTCACCGGCCATCATGGCCGCTTCTGCGCTGGCGTAGTCGCTTACCCCCTGCTGCACGTCCTGCTCGAAGGCCACCACGTTGCAGAGCACGGCGGCCACCCGCACCTTGCGCAGCCGACCGACGGTGAGCAGGGAGGCCGTCTCCATGTCCGCCCCCAGCAGGCCGCGTTCGTGCCAGTAGCGGCACACCGCCTGCTCGTCATCCCGGTAGAAGCTGTCGTGGGAGCGCACCAGGCCGTGCCAGTGAGGCTGGCCGCTGGCGGCGATATGGTCGAGCAGGGCGGCCTGCAGCCGAATGTCGGCGCAGGCGGGGTACTCGGGGGGCAGATAGGCCAGCGAGGCGCCCTCGTGGCGCACGGCCCCCTCCACCACGATGAGATCACCCAGCGCCATCTCATGCTGGAGGGCACCGGCGGAGCCGACCCTGACCAGCGCCCGGGCACCCGCCTGCACCAGCTCCTCCAGCGCTATGACGGCGGAGGCGCCGCCGATGCCTGTGCTGCAAACGGTGACGGGCAGCCCCTGATGATGGCCGTTGATCAGGCGAAACTCCCGGTTCTGGCCGAGCAATTCACTGCCTTCAAGCTGGCTGGCGATGCGATCGACCCGGGCCGGATCGCCGCACAGCACCACCCGTTCGGCAATCTGGTCAGGGCGGCATTGCAGATGGGGCAGCAGGCTCATGCGATCGCTTCCTGCTGCGGGCGTTTGGCGGCCAGCATCCAGAGGCGGGTGCCGTTGGCGGCGATGAACAGCAGGATCAGGTACTCCAGCGACATGGCGTAGACGCCCTGGGCGGCATAGACGCCGATGCTGATGATGTTGATGACCACCCAGAGGATCCAGTTCTCCACGTATTTGCGGGTCATCAGGATCTGGGCCACCACAGAGAGCACCGTCATGCTGGCATCCCAGAACGGGAAGGCGTCGGGGGAGGGCTCAGGGGTAGCCAGGCCGGCCCCGAACAGGTTGAGCAGGGCGACCGAGGTGCGTGCCAGGGTGGCGAACACGGGGTCGATAAACAGGGTCAGCAGGGCGATGGCCAGCACGCTCAGGGCGGCGGTCATCATCAGCTTGGACTTGCTCAGCCAGCGGATCTGCAGGCTGTCACCCTGCTCGTTGGCGGGGCGGGTCCAGGCGTACCAGCCGTAGACGTTGGCGCAGAAGAAGAACAGCTGCAGCATCAGCAGGCCGTAGAGCTGGATCTGGAAGAAGATGATGGCAAACAGGCTGACGTTGATGAGGCCGAACAGGTAGTTGATGGTCTTCTCCTGGCTGGCGAACCAAATGCAGGCCAGGCCGAACAGGGTGCCGATGGCTTCAATCCACGACATGGCGTAACCGCCGCCCAGCGGTATGGTCACCAGGGTGTGATTGATGCTGAACCACTCGAATATGCTCATTTTCGTTTCCTTTGAAAATTTGGAAGAAGGGGGGGTTATCGGAACGGACCTATTCTAGGGGCTGCGCGGGGGCCAACGCAGGACTTTTGTCCGAGCCAGCCTGAGCCACATCAAAGAATGGATAAAGGATGGCGGCAAAGGCTCGCCATTTTTGCGGACCGCAGGGAGCCCCGATATGCGATGATGGCCCTTGCCCTTTATTGATATGTAACAAACCGGGGCAGAACAAGCTGTGGTCTGATGGAGTCCGCCATTTTACCCATTGTGCAGTGGCGGACATGAACGAAAGGAGCAAGTGTGAATTCCGAACTGATCTGGGTCCTCTGCATGCTGGTGGGCGCCATCTATCTGTTTATTACCAACAAGGTACGCATGGACGTAGTCGCCTTGTTGATCATCATATTGTTTGTGCTGAGCGGTACCCTGACCCTGCCGGAGGCGCTGGCGGGGTTCAGTGATCCCAACGTCATTCTGATCGCCGCCCTGTTCGTGGTGGGGGAGGGGCTGGTGCGCACCGGCATCGCCTATCAGGTGGGGGACATGCTGGTGAAGGTGGCGGGCAGCAGCGAGATCCGCATGCTGGTGCTGCTGATGGTGGCCGTCTCCCTGCTGGGGGCCGTGATGAGCAGCACAGGGGTGGTGGCCATCTTCATCCCTGTGGTGCTGAGCGTGGCGAATCGCATGGGGATCCCGGCCGGTCGCCTGATGATGCCGCTCGGCTTTGCCGGCCTCATCAGCGGCATGATGACGCTGGTGGCGACCCCGCCCAACATGGTGGTCAACAGTGAGCTGATGCGCCACGGCATCCAGGGTTTCGGCTTCTTCGGCTTCACCCCCATGGGGCTGATTATCCTGGTGATGGGCATACTCTACATGCTACTGATGCGGGGCTCCCTGGTGCGTGAAGGGGAGGAGGGCAAAGGCAAGCAGGCGGGGCGCAGCACAATGCGCGATCTCATCCGCGATTACCGGCTGGCCGGGCGCGCCCGCCGGCTGGCGATCCGGCCCGACTCCCCCCTGATAGGCCAGACCCTGGACGAGTTGCAATTGCGGGCCCGTTATGGCGCCAACGTCATCGGGGTGGAGCGCTGGCGCAAGTTTCGGCGGGTGATGGTGACCGTCTCCGGCGTCACCGAGTTCCAGGCCAAGGACGTGCTGCTGATCGACATGTCCGACCCCGAGGTGGATGTGCGAGAGTTCTGCAGCGAGGCGCGGCTCGAGCCCATGATATTGCGCGGGGAGTACTTCTCCGATCAGGCGCGGGAGGTGGGCATGGCCGAGGTGTCGCTCATCCCCGAATCCCGTCTGCTCGGCAAGAGCATTCGCGAGGTGGCCTTTCGCTCCCACTACGGTCTGAGCGTGGTGGGGATCCGCCGCAACGGCGAGGCACTGACCGGCAAGCTGGTGGATGATCCCTTGCAGATGGGCGACTCCCTGCTGGTGGTGGGCAACTGGAGCCTGATCCGCCTGTTGCAGACCCACAGTCGCGACTTCCTGCTGCTCGGCCTGCCCGCCGAGGTGGACGAGATGGCGCCGGCTCGCAGCCAGGCCATCCACGCCCTTATCTGTCTCGGGGTCATGGTGGTGCTGATGGTGACGGATCCCGTGCCCAACGTCATCGCGGCGCTGGTGGCCTGCCTGCTGATGGGCAAGTTCCGCTGTATCGACATGGAGAGTGCCTACAAGTCCATCCACTGGCCCACCCTGATCCTGATCGTCGGCATGCTGCCCTTTGCCCTGGCGCTGCAGAAGACTGGCGGGGTGGACCTGATTGTCGGCGGTCTGATCGCGGCCGTCGGTGAGATGGGCCCTCGCGTGATGCTGGCCAGCCTGTTTGCCCTGTGCGCCCTGATCGGGCTCTTCATCTCCAATACCGCGACGGCTGTGCTGATGGCGCCCATTGCGCTAGGTACGGCCCAACAGATGGGGATCTCCCCCTATCCCTTTGCCATGACCATCGCCATCGCGGCCTCGGCGGCCTTCATGACGCCGGTCTCGTCACCGGTCAATACCCTGGTGCTCGGGCCCGGCAACTACAAGTTCGTGGATTTCGTGCGCATCGGCGTGCCCTTCACCCTGCTGGTGATGGTGGTGAGCGTGATCGCCATCCCCTGGTTCTTCCCGTTCTGACCGGGTTGATCCAGGGAAAAGAGAGACAAGCGGCCTGCGGGCCGCTTTTTTGTCGCTCCGCATGAGCTCGGGTGGCAGCAGAGCGAGGGGGGAGCGAGGCAGAGACAGGATGGCAAGGGGAGAGGGCGAAAAACGGGCACAAAAAAACCAGCCTGAGCTGGTCTGTTTGGTACTGCTATTAATGGTGCGGAAGGAGAGACTCGAACTCTCACGCCTAGGGCGCCAGAACCTAAATCTGGTGCGTCTACCAATTTCGCCACTTCCGCAATATTAATGGTGGCTATGACGGGATTCGAACCTGTGACCCTCGCATTATGAGTGCGATGCTCTAACCAACTGAGCTACATAGCCGTCTTGTCACCAATGTCATTGCTGACAAGTCAAAAATGGCTGGGGTACTAGGATTCGAACCTAGGGATGGCGAGATCAAAACCCGCTGCCTTACCGCTTGGCGATACCCCAACTGAACAACTGCAAAATGGTGGCTATGACGGGATTCGAACCTGTGACCCTCGCATTATGAGTGCGATGCTCTAACCAACTGAGCTACATAGCCGTCTTGTATGCGACAGGGTCGTCTACAAGTAAAAATGGCTGGGTACTAGGGTTTGGACCTAGGCACGTTGACGAGATCGAAATCTCTCACGCTTACCACAGCAAATCATCGACAGATCGATGACGGGTAAAAATGGCTGGGGTACTAGGATTCGAACCTAGGGATGGCGAGATCAAAACCCGCTGCCTTACCGCTTGGCGATACCCCAACAGCGCTCTTCAACAGTCATGTGACTGGTCAAAGAACTTTTAAAAAAGGCTGTGGCACTAGGATACGAACCTAGGAACGTTGACGAGATAAAAACCTCTTACGTTCACCACAGCTATCACCGACGAGGTCGATGAAAGGCAATAATGGCTGGGGTACTAGGATTCGAACCTAGGGATGGCGAGATCAAAACCCGCTGCCTTACCGCTTGGCGATACCCCAACAGCGCTCCTCGACAGTCATGTGACTGGTCAAAGAACTTTTAAAAATGGCTGGGGTACTAGGATTCGAACCTAGGGATGGCGAGATCAAAACCCGCTGCCTTACCGCTTGGCGATACCCCAACTGAACAATTAATGGTGGCTATGACGGGATTCGAACCTGTGACCCTCGCATTATGAGTGCGATGCTCTAACCAACTGAGCTACATAGCCAACCGTGCTTCCAGTGAGTCGTTGCCTCGTCACTGTGCGGGCCGAATTATGCGTATCTGGCTCTGGGGCGTCAACCCTTTTTTTGCCAGAAAAACCGAATTTGGGTGCGTTTGGCGAGTTATTGGTCGCTGTCGTGCAAAAGCCCAACAATCTGGTTTTTTTTACGACATTTGCCGGAAGATACGGCGTTATGCCAGATAAAAGAGAAGCCAGCAAATGCTGGCCTCTCATGGGATTAGACGTTGAACAGGAAGTTCATGATATCGCCATCTTTGACGATGTAGTCTTTCCCTTCGGCGCGCATCTTGCCTGCTTCCTTGGCGCCTTGCTCACCCTTGTAGGTGATAAAGTCTTCGAAGGCGATGGTTTGGGCGCGAATAAAGCCTTTTTCAAAGTCGGTGTGGATCTTGCCCGCCGCTTGCGGTGCTGTGGCGCCGACTGGAATGGTCCAGGCACGCACTTCCTTCACGCCGGCGGTGAAATAGGTCTGCAGCTTGAGCAGCTCGTAACCTGAGCGGATCACCCGGTTCAGGCCCGGCTCTTCGATGCCAAGATCTGCCATGAACTCGGCGCGATCGTCGTCATCCAGCTCGGCGATGTCAGATTCGATGGCGCAGCAGACCACCACCACAACCGCGTTCTCGGTAGCGGCAATTTCACGTACCTTGTCGAGGAAGGGGTTGTTCTCGAAACCGTCTTCCGCCACGTTGGCGATGTACATGGTGGGCTTGAGGGTCAGGAAGTTGAGGTGGCTCACGGCGGCCAGCTCATCCTTGTCCAGCTTCATGCCACGGATCATCTGGCCGTTTTCCAGGGCGACCCGGATCTTCTCCAGGGTTTCCACTTCCAGCTTGGCATCCTTGTCGCCGCCCTTGGCGCGCTTGGACTGGCGGTGAATGGCGCGCTCGCAGGCGTCCAGATCCGACAGGGCCAGTTCGGTGTTGATCACCTCGATGTCGTCGGCCGGAGAGACCTTGCCGGCAACGTGAATGATGTTCTCGTCCTCGAAGCAGCGCACCACGTGGCCTATGGCTTCGGTTTCACGGATGTTGGCCAGGAACTGGTTGCCCAGACCTTCGCCCTTGGAGGCACCGGCAACCAGACCGGCGATGTCCACGAATTCCATGGTGGTCGGCACGACACGCTGAGGATTGATGATGGCCGCCAGCTGGTCGAGACGCGGATCCGGCATGGGAACCACACCCGTGTTCGGCTCAATGGTGCAGAACGGGAAGTTGGCGGCTTCGATGCCGGCCTTGGTCAGCGCATTGAACAGGGTGGATTTACCTACATTGGGCAGGCCCACGATACCGCATTTAAAACCCATGGATTGTTACCTTATTGATGGATGCTGTTGAGGGCCGCTTAACCTGTTCACGCTCTTACTGCGAGGCCGTGATCAAGGCTCATGTGCTGCTCGGAATCCTCACGTATGCCTATACGCTCCGGTTCCTGCGCTGCGCTTCACCTTGCTGACGACCTCTCGTCACAGTGCGTGAACAGGTTCTTGGGCGACCCTGTCATATTGTGCGAGCCTGACGCGTGTCAGGCATCTGTATTCAGACTTTTTCGGCCTTGAAGCTGTGCAAGCGATTCATGGCCTTGGTCATGTCTTGCTTGAACAGGATATCGGTGGCGCGCAGGGACTCATCCAATGCGGCCTCGATCAGGCTCTGTTCACTGCTTGGGGCCTTGGTCAGGACGAATCCGGCCACCAGCTCCTTGGCGCCGGGATGGCCTATCCCGAGGCGCAGCCGGAAGAAGTTATTGTTGTTGCCCATCCTGGCGATGATGTCTTTGAGGCCATTATGACCACCGTGACCACCACCTTGCTTGAACTTGGCGATGCCGGGGGGCAGGTCCAGTTCATCGTGGGCCACCAGCATGGCTTCCGGCTCTATCTGGTAGAAACGGGCCAGCGCCGCCACGGCCTTGCCGGAGAGATTCATGTAGGTGTTCGGGATGAGCAGACGCACATCCTGACCTTCCACCTGAATGCGGGCCGTGTGGCCGAAGAACTTGGGCTCTTCGCGCAGGCTGACATTGTGCCAGCGAGCCAGCTGCTCCACATACCAGGCGCCCGCGTTATGGCGGGTCTTGGCGTATTCGGGGCCGGGATTGCCCAGTCCCACGATCAGTTTGATTTGGCTTGTCACGCTTGATGTCTTCACTCGCTGCTTGCAATGGGCAGACTGCCCAAGGCAATGGGACGCAATATTCTAGCCGCCGACTGGCGATCACTCAACCAAAGCTCGGCAACCGTGAGGGAATAACCGCTGATCGGGTTGCCAATGGCAGCAAAACGGGCCCCTTGTCGAGGCCCGTGCTGGTCATTGCTGGCTGGGGTGGCGGCTTATTTGGCCCGCAGCAGCGTGACCGTCTCTTCGGTCAGGGCTGTCAGGGTCGGCCGCTGCTCTCGCACGTATTGCACGAAGGAGGCCGCATCCGTGCCGCAGTTGACGCCGCTGGCCTTGCAGTCGAGTTGCTGACCCGGCGCATAACGGGCGCTCAGCTGATCGCCGCTCTGCTCCACCTTCTCGATGGGGAAGCCGGTCAGCTTGCCATCCACCCAGGCGAGATCCAGCCGCTCGGCCTGCTGGCGCTGGGCGTGGGCGAGCGCCTGCCAGCCGTCATTGCCATTGGCACTGTAGGCGTTCATCACCACCCGGTAGCGCTGGTCATCGACCAGATCCTGCCACTGCCCTTCGGTACTCTGCCATTGCAGTCGGGTCAGCTCGCCACGCTTGCCCGGCACGGTTTCGGTGAAGGTGTAACGCAGGTGGCCGCCGTAGGGGAACTTGCCGGCATGGGCGCTGGCAGGCAGGGTGGCCGTGATGGTCTCGGTCAGCAGGGCGCGTACCTCGGCACCGGTCAGGGTCAGCACGGAGAGCTGATTCTTGAACGGCAGCAGGGTGAGCGCCGCGTCCCCTTCGCGCAACTCGCCGGCGGGCAGATCGGCGCGCACGCCTCCCACCGCCAGCAGGGCGAAGTGGACAGGGCCGCCGGTCAGGGCCTGCACCGCCGGGGTGTTGGCCCAGTAGTATTGGCCTTCGGCCACCAGGGGAGCGACGTCGGAGCCGTGGCTGTCGCTGCCGTTGTCGCCGGGGCGGCGGGCATTTTGCAGCGCCGCCGGCAGGGTGGCGATGACGGGCCCGAACGCCTGCTCCAGTGCCGGCTTGTAGTGGCTGTCGATGATGCCGCGCAGACGCGGGTCTTCATCCACAGTCACCAGGTTGGGCTGGGCATCGATGAACTTGCCCGCCTGCTTGCCACGCGTCTCATCCAGCACCTGCTTGCGGGCCGGATCGGCGAAGAAGTCGCGGCTGGCCAGCAGCTGGTTCTGGCCCTTGCAGGCGATGACCCGGCCCTGGCCGTCGAAGCTGACCCGGGCCAGGCCGATGGCCTGGGCGTAGGAGCCCGCCTGCACCACGCAGGTCAGGCCGACCCCGTCCGGATTGGTGACCAGCTGGGCGTATTCGCCTGTCTTGCCCCAGCCGATGTTGCTGAAGTCGCCGAGCAGGCTGTGGGAGTGGCCGCCGACGATGGCATCTATCCCGTTCACCTCGGCCGCCAGCGCGAGATCCCGCTGGTTGCCGATATGGGTCAGGGCGATGACGTGGTGGATCCCCTTCTGGCGCAGCAGATCCACGGTCGCCTGGGCCGAGGCGACCTCCTTGCCAAAGCGCAGCTTGCCGACGTTGGGGGAGATGTTGGCCATGTCTTCCAGCACCAGCCCCATCACGGCGACCAGCTGCTTGCCCTGGGGCAGGTTGTTGAGATCGGTGACCGGGCTCTTCCGGTTGCCTTCGAAGGCATAGACCACGAACGGCTTGAGGTTGGTGGCGTGGCGCAGATCCGGGTCGTCACGGGTGTCCAGGTTGGCGGCCAGTACCGGGAAGTTGACCCCCTGGATGAAGCGGGCCAGCTTGTGGTTGTCGAGATCGAATTCGTGATTGCCCAGGGCCATGGCATCGAGCCCGAATTGACTCAGCAGCTCGGCATTGGCCATTCCCTCGTTGAGCTTGAAGTAGCCGCTGCCCTGCCAGGCATCGCCACCGTGCAGCAGCAAGAGTGGCTGGTTCTTGGCAAGCGCCTCGGCCTGAAAGGATTTCGCCATGGTGAGCAGGCGCGGATAGCCTCCGAAGCGGGTATAGAGGGTGTCGGTTTCCCCCTGCTTGCCAAAGATGGGCCCCTTCAGCTCGGCGTTGACCGGGTCAAACTGGGAGTGGGTGTCGTTCATGTGCGCCAGGGTCAGCACGAAGGGCTGGTTTTCTTTGCCGGGCTGACAGGCGAACAGGAAGCTGCAGAGGACGAGGAGCAGCAGCGGGCGCAAGCGATTCATGGATCTATCCTTAACCTGCCGGGGCAGGGCAATACCGGGTGTAACTGGGCTAAAAAGACAAAAACCGCCAGCTGGCGGTTTTTGTCACAACGGCGTCTATCAATGCTCAAACATGGCAGAGATGGACTCTTCGTTGCTGATACGACGAATGGCTTCCGCCAGTACGGTTGACAGGGTCAGCTGCTTGACCTTGTCGACCGCCTTCATCTCCGCGGTGAGCGGGATGGAGTCGGTGATGATCAGCTCGTCGATGACCGAGTTCTTGATGTTTTCCACGGCGGAACCGGAGAAGACCGGGTGAGTGGCGTAGGCGAATACACGCTTGGCGCCGCGCTCTTTCAGGGCTTCCGCGGCTTTGCACAGGGTGCCGCCGGTGTCGATCATGTCGTCGACGATAATGCAGTCGCGGCCGGCTACGTCACCGATCAGGTGCATGACCTGGGAGACGTTCGGGCGGGGACGACGCTTGTCGATGATGGCGATGTCGGTATCGTCCAGCAGCTTGGCGATGGCACGGGCACGCACCACGCCGCCGATGTCCGGCGACACAACCACGGGGGATTCGAGGTTCTTGGACTGCATGTCTTCCAGCAGCACAGGGCTGCCGAACACGTTGTCGACCGGGACGTCGAAGAAGCCCTGGATCTGCTCGGCATGCAGGTCAACGGTCAGCACACGGTCCACACCCACGCTGGAGAGGAAGTCGGCGACAACCTTGGCGGTGATGGGTACACGGGCGGAGCGGACGCGGCGGTCCTGACGGGCATAACCAAAGTAGGGGATAACGGCAGTAATACGGCCAGCTGAAGCACGACGCAGAGCATCCACCATGACGATCAATTCCATCAAATTGTCGTTGGTCGGGGCACAGGTGGATTGAATGATGAAGATATCGCCACCGCGTACATTCTCATTGATCTGTACGCTGATCTCGCCGTCGCTAAAGCGACCTACGGCAGCATTGCCGAGTTTGATAAACAGGCGATCTGCGATCTTCTGGGCTAGTTCCGGCGTTGCGTTACCAGCAAACAGCTTCATGTCAGGCACGGTTTGAAACCTCGGGGTTGCATCCAGTATGTGGGGGAGTCTGATTCAGACCCGTATCGTTTTGGGGCAAACGATTTATCAAGTTGACGGGTCAGGCCACTATAGGCTGCTTTCAGGCTAGGTGCATATCGTTACATGTTTCAAATCGGATGGCTGTCGCGTTTGCAGGCAGCCGTCATCCAGGAGATCGATGACCTCTTTGCGAGTGACAAGGGGACGATAATGGTTGCAGACGGGCTTGACGAGATTGCGCTCTGTCAAGATCCTCTGTGGCCGGTTTACCGACACACCCGTGTCAATCACCAAGATAATGGCTGGGGTACTAGGATTCGAACCTAGGAATGGCGAGATCAAAACCCGCTGCCTTACCGCTTGGCGATACCCCAATCACTGATTTGTTGCAATGTCACGAACAGTGGTGATATGTTCTCGCCCTTGGCGACAAACCCATCCCATCTCTTCGGCACTTTTGCCAACACTTCCCGAGCAGCCTCTTCGTCTTCAAATTGAGCAAAGACGCAGGCTCCTGTGCCCGTCATTCTTGACGGCGCGTATTCTAGCAACCAGCCGAGCGCATTGGCAACCTCGGGGTGGCGCTTTTTCACCAGCAATTCGCAATCGTTTTTCCACTCGCCTTCCAGCAGGTTGTGAAATGCCATTTTCGGCGTCGCTCTGGGCAGGTCCGGATCCTGGAAGACGGTGGCGGTGGCCACGTGGCAATCGGGCTTGAGTACCAGATACCAGGCGCTTGGCAATTCGACCGGTTGCAGTCGCTCGCCCACCCCTTCCGCAAAGGCGGCGCGGCCGCGCACAAACACAGGCACGTCGGCCCCCAGCTGCACGCCAAGCTCCGCCAGCTCCTCTTCACTCAAGCCCGCCTGCCAGAGATGGTTCAGGGCGACGAGCGTGGTGGCCGCATCCGAGGAGCCGCCGCCTATGCCGCCGCCCATGGGCAATACCTTCTCCAGCCGGATGTGGGCCCCCTGCGGGCTCGGCAGCCGTGCCTGCAACAGGCGGGCGGCGCGTATGATGAGGTTCTGCTCATCGGGCACGCCGGGAATGGCCGGGCTCAGGGTAAGCAGGTCCGTGTCCGGCAGTGGCTCGAATTCGAGCCAGTCGCCGTGACTGAGGAAGATGAACAGGGTCTGCAGCTCGTGATAGCCGTCCGGACGACGACCATTGACGTGCAGGAAGAGGTTGAGTTTGGCCGGTGCGGGCCAGCGAGTGGTGGTCATTGTCGCCTCCTTGTCAGTCGCAGCCATCAGCGAACGAGCGTCCATTGGTTGATCTGCAACTTGAGGCGGCTGCCCTGGCCCGTCATGGTCAGTTGGTGCGGCAGGCGGTAGCCGTCCTGATCCCGGTAGTCGCCGTAGACGATCTGCCACTGGCCGTCACGCACGCTGGCCAGGCTGCTGTCGGGATTGAGTTCGAACTCGGCCTTGCCCGGCAGCCCCTTGATCCACTCCGGCAGCCCCTGCACCGGTATGTTCCAGCCGGTGAGCTGATAGACGAGCGCCTCGGCATCCTGGCTCTGGTGCGGCTTGCCCTCGTTGTCGATCAGGGTGATCTCGCCCTTGCTGCGGGAGAGCTCCAGTATGTGGGTGCCAACTATGCTGCTCAGATTGAGGCGATAGTCGTCCCCATCCTGCTGCCAGTTGACCCGGGCGCTGCCCTTCTGCTGGGCCGTGATGATGGCCATCTTGCCCGACAGCTGCCAGTGGGTGAGCTGCTCGAGACGGGCCCGCTCCTGCTGCCAGTTGACCTGATCCCGCTGGGGTTGGGTGGTGGCACAACCGGCCAGCAACAGCAGGCAGGCGAAGGTGAAAATACGCAACAACAAGGTCATGCTCCAGATACGGGGATTTGCCACAGTATACGGGGCGGCCGTATTGCTTTTAAAGCCTTACCCTTTCTCGTACAATTGACGGCCTTTACTCCCAGCGCACAGATACGATCACCACCCACTCATGAGTTTGCTTGCCCTCGGAATCAACCACAACACCGCCAGTGTCGCCTTGCGGGAGCGGGTCGCGTTCGGCCCGGACTGCATCGATCGCGCCCTGCGTGAGCTGGTCACCCAACCCGGCGTAAGCGAGGCGGTGATCGTCTCGACCTGCAACCGCACCGAGCTTTACTGCAGCCTGGCGCAGGGGCAGGGGGAGCAGGTACTGCACTGGCTGCAACGTTTCCATGCCCTGGACGCGGCCGAAGTGGTGTCCGCCATCTACCAGCACTGGGACGAAGAGGCGGTGCGTCACCTGATGCGGGTGGCCTGCGGCCTGGATTCCCTGGTGCTGGGGGAGCCGCAGATCCTGGGGCAGATCAAGCAATCCTATGCCCATGCCCAGCAGTCCGAGGCGGTGAAGGGGTCGCTGGAGCGGCTGTTCCAGAAATCCTTCTCCGTGGCCAAGCGGGTGCGCACGGACACAGAGATAGGCGCGAGCGCCGTGTCGGTGGCCTTTGCCGCCGTCAGCCTGGGTCGCCGCATCTTCTCCGATCTCTCCCAGACCAAGGTGCTGCTGGTCGGTGCCGGCGAAACCATAGAACTGGTGGCCCGTCATCTGCGCGAGCAAAACGTCACCCAGATGATGGTGGCGAACCGTACCCTGCAGCGGGCCCAGTTGCTGGCCGAGGAGTTCGGTGCCCGGGTGATGACCCTGGAAGAGATCCCCGATTATCTGCACGAGGCGGACATCGTCATCAGCTCGACCGCCAGCCCATTGCCCATCATCGGCAAGGGCATGGTGGAGCGCGCCCTCAAGGCCCGTCGCTTCAAGCCCATGTTCCTGGTGGATATCGCCGTGCCGCGGGATATCGAGGCCGAGGTGGACGAGCTCTCCGATGCCTACCTCTACACGGTGGATGACCTGCAGGGCATCATCGAGCAGAACCTGGAGACCCGCAAACGGGCCGCCGCCGAGGCGGAGCTCATAGTGCAGGAAGAGCGCGATGAGTTCATGGGCTGGTATCGCAGCCAGCATTCGGTGGACCTCATCCGCGATTATCGTCATCAGGCCCAGCAGGTGGCCGATGAGGAGTTGCAGCGTGCCTTGCTGGCCCTGCAACAGGGCGAGAATGCCGAGCAGGCCCTCAAGGCCATGGCGCACCGCCTCACCAACAAGTTGATCCACGCACCGACCCAGGCCCTGCGCCAGGCGGCGGCCCAGGGGGATCACCATCAGCTCTCCCGCCTGCGTCAGGTGCTGGGATTGTCACCAGAGTAATTGTTCGGGGTGGCCGGCTGGCGGCCCCTTCCTCCATCGAGAAAACAAGATTTATGAATCCGTCACTGATCAGAAAGCTGGAAGGCCTCATCGAGCGCCACGAAGAAGTACAGGCCATGCTCGGCGAGCCCGGGGTGGCCTCGGATCAGGATCGCTACCGCGCCCTGACCCGGGAATATGCCCAGCTGGAAGATATCGTTCACGCCTTCCAGCGCTTCCGCCAGGCCGAAGAGAACCTGGAGGCCACCAAGCTGATGCTGGAAGAGGATGACGCCGACCTGCGCGAGATGGCGCAGGAGGAGTTGCCGCTGGCCAAGAGCACGCTGGAGGAGCAGGAGCAGGCGCTGCAGGTGATGCTGCTGCCGCGGGATCCCAAGGATGACAACAACTGCTACCTCGAGATCCGGGCCGGTGCCGGCGGTGACGAGGCGGCCATCTTTGCCGGTGACCTGTTTCGCATGTATTCCCGTTACGCCGAGCGTCAGGGCTGGCGCATCTCCATCGTCAGTTGCAACGACGGCGAGCACGGTGGCTACAAGGAGGTGATCGCCAAGGTGGACGGCGAGCACGTCTACGGCCGCCTCAAGTTTGAATCCGGCGGTCACCGGGTGCAGCGGGTGCCCGAGACCGAATCCCAGGGCCGGGTGCACACCTCCGCCTGTACCGTCGCCGTGCTGCCGGAAGTGCCGGAAGCCGAGCAGATCGAGATCAATGCGAACGACCTGAAGATAGATACCTTCCGTGCCTCCGGGGCCGGTGGCCAGCACGTCAACAAGACGGATTCGGCCATCCGCATCACCCACCTGCCGACCGGCCTGGTGGTGGAGTGCCAGGATGAGCGCTCCCAGCACAAGAACCGCGCCAAGGCGATGTCCGTGCTCTCCGCCCGCCTGCAGGCGGCCGAGGATGAGCGCCACCGCGCCGCCGAGCAGAGCACCCGTCGCAACCTGGTGGGGTCCGGCGATCGCTCCGAGCGTATCCGCACCTACAACTACCCGCAGGGTCGCCTCTCCGAGCACCGTATCAACCTCACCCTCTATCGCCTCGGCGAGATCATGGAAGGGGATCTGGACTGCATCATCAGCCCCATGATCCAGGAGTATCAGGCCGATCAGCTCGCCTCCCTGGCGGAAAACAGCTGATGCAGCCCGTTTGTGCAGATATCGCCGTCACGACGATGGCGCGCCGCTGATGCAGATCCAGCAGGCTCGCGCCCACATAATGGCGACCCTGGCCGGGGGCGAGTCTCCCCGCGCCGACGCCGACGTGCTGCTCTGCCATCTGCTCGGTTGCCGGCGCAGCTATCTGATGACCTGGCCGGAGCGCACCCTGGATGCGGCCCAGCAGGCGACGTTGCAAGGCTGGCTGAGCCGTCGCCTCGACGGCGAGCCCATCGCCCACCTCATCGGCGAGCGGGAGTTCTGGTCACTGCCGCTCAAGGTGAGCCCGGCCACCCTGATCCCGCGCCCCGACACCGAGGTGCTGGTGGAGCAGGCGCTGGCACGCCTGCCCCCAAGGCCAGTCGCGCCGGATCAGGCGCCTTGTGCCCTGCTGGATCTGGGCACGGGCACCGGCGCCATCGCACTGGCGCTCAAGTCGGAGCGACCGGATGCCGATGTATGGGCGGTGGATAGGATGCCGGAGGCGGCCGCACTGGCGCGCGCCAACAGCGCCGCGCTGGGGTTGCCCATCACGGTGCGTGATGGCAGCTGGTTTGAACCGCTCTCGGGCGCGCCGTGCTTCGGGATGATAGTCTCCAACCCGCCCTACATCGACGGCGCCGACCCCCATCTGGCCGAGGGGGATGTGCGTTTCGAACCCCGTTCCGCCCTGGTGGCCGACGAGCAGGGGCTGGCGGATATCCGGCTGATAGTGGCCGGTGCGCCTGCCCATCTGCTGCCCGGTGGCTGGCTCCTGCTGGAGCACGGCTGGCAACAGGGTGAGGCGGTGCGTCAACTCCTGCTGCAGCACGGCTACAGCCAGGTGGAAACCGTGCGCGATTACGGCGATAACGAGCGGGTGACCCTGGGGCGCTTGGTTCGGTGATGATGACGGGCGGGCCCGGCCTGCCTCTGTTCAAGGACATGTTATGTATGTTGCTCTCAAACATCTGCATCTGGTGCTGATCGCCTCGGCCGTGCTGATGTTTATGCTGCGTTTTTACTGGGTTCAGAAGGGGACGGCCGGCGCCTATGGCAGCCGGGTCCTGCAACTGAGCGGCTGGTTGAATGGGCTGGTGGTGCTCTCCGGCGTGCTGCTGTGCATGGTGCTGGATCTCAATCCGCTCAACAATGGCACCCCCTGGCTCAGCGAGAAGCTGACCGCCATCCTGGTGGTGGCCTTTTTGGCCATGATGGCGCTGCGGCTGGCCCGCAACAAGGGTATCCGCTGGTTTGCCTTCCTCGGCGCCCTGGGTTGGCTCTTCTTTATCGCCAAGCTTGCGCTGCAGAAGCAGGCCGGTCTGTTCGGTTAAGGATGATGACTATGATACGCGTAGACGAATGGACCGATTTCGAGGCCCACGACATCGCCGAGCTGGCGTTGTCGGTGAGCGACGAGATCCATGGTATCGGCGGCCGTGGCGATGCCGAGCTGGCCCGGCTCGATGCCTGGCTGGACGAGACGATCGACGAGGGCAACTGCGACGAGGTGCGTCGTCAGCTGCTGCAGGGCTTCTACCAGACCCTGGGTTTTCACGGTGACTGGCAGGATTACTTCTCCGCCGCCAATTGCGATCTGGCTCAGGTGCTCGCCCGCAAGCAGGGCATTCCGGTCAGCCTCGGCATCCTCATCATACAGCTGGGCCGCAAGCTCGGGCTGGATGTGGAGGGGATCTGCTTCCCCGGTCACTTCCTGGTGAGCTTCGCCGGCAGCGAGGGCGAGGTCTATGTGGACCCCTTCACCGGCGACGAGTTGAGCCTGCACCGCATCGAGCTGTTGCTGCGCGGCGCCCTTGGCAATCTGGCCACCCTGACCTCCGAACACCTGCAGCCCTCGGGCCAGTGGGAGATCATCGAGCGGCTGCTCAACGTCAGCAAGGGTGCCCTGCTGCGGGAAGATCGCATGACGGAAGCGCTGCGCTGCAGCGAACTGCTGCTGCGCATGAAGCCTGGCGATCCGCTGGAGACGCGGGATCGCGGCTTCATCTACGAGCAGCTCGACTGCCCGCGCTTCGCCGCCGACGATTTTGAATACTTTATTGAACAATGTCCGGACGATCCTGTGGCCGATGTGCTCAAGGTGCAACTGGCCGCGCTGGATCTGAGCCCCAAGCCTCTCCATTAAAGGGCCGGGAGCTGCAACGGACCAACTGGGATTCAAGCCCCTGGCCCCTTCACTCAAGGATGGCTGGGAACTGAAACAGCAGAGTATCAAGGCCGGTGTGCCAAGGCGCAACGGACTAATTTGGATTCAAGCCCCTTCACTTAAGGATGCCTGAGATGGAACAGAAGAATATCAAGATCAATGACATCGATGTAGCCAACGACAAACCGTTCGTGCTGTTCGGTGGCATGAACGTGCTGGAATCCCGCGACATGGCGATGGCGGTGTGCGAGAAGTACGTGGAAGTGACCAGCAAGCTGGGCATACCATTCGTGTTCAAGGCGAGCTGGGACAAGGCCAATCGCTCCTCCATCCACTCCTACCGCGGCCCGGGCCTGGAAGAGGGGATGAAGATCTTCCAGGAGCTGAAAGCGACCTTCGGCATGCCGGTCATCTCGGATCTGCATGAGGTTCATCAGGCCAAGCCGGTGGCCGAAGTGGTTGACGTCATCCAGCTGCCCGCCTTCCTGGCGCGCCAGACCGATCTGGTGGAGGCCATGGCCCGCACCGGCAACGTCATCAACATCAAGAAACCGCAGTTCCTGAGCCCAAGCCAGATGAAGAACATCACCGACAAGTTCGAGGAGTGCGGCAACGATCAGCTGATCCTGTGCGAGCGCGGCGCCAACTTCGGTTATGACAACCTGGTGGTGGACATGCTGGGTCTGGGGGTGATGAAGAAGAGCACAGGCGGCTATCCGGTGATCTTTGACGTGACCCACTCATTGCAGTGCCGCGATCCGCTGGGGGCTGCCTCGGGTGGTCGTCGGGATCAGGTGACCGAGCTGGCCCGTGCCGGCATGGCGGTCGGCCTGGCCGGTCTGTTCATCGAGTCACACCCGGACCCGAAAGTGGCCCGTTGCGATGGCCCGAGTGCCCTGCCGCTGGAGAAGCTGGAAGGTTTCCTCAAGCAGATGAAGGCGATCGACGATCTCATCAAGGGCTTCGAGCCCCTCGATACCTCCGCCTGATCCACGGCGCCTGTGTCGTGATGCCAAGTGCCCCGCCATGCGGGGCATTTTTATATCCGAAAGGTATTCAATAAAGCCTTAAATAAATCACCGACCAAATATATCACGGTTGCCGTGGTGTTAATGATGTTAAATGCGTTGTGTGATTAATGTCTCTTAATTGCTTCTTATAACGTGTGAAAGTGGCGCCGTTACGATGACGAAATAGCATGAAGCTGGCGAGAGAACTATGATCTCTCGTTACGCTTCCCTGCATGCTTATTTCTGCCATATGAGATGTCGATTAATTAACAGGACGTTAATAATGCGAAAGAAAATATTCAGCAGCCTTTATTTCCAGGTGCTGCTTGCGATCACCCTGGGGGTATTTCTGGGGCACGTCTATCCCGACCTCGGGGCGGATATGAAGCCACTGGGTGATGGCTTCGTTAAATTAATCAAGATGATCATAGCCCCCGTTATTTTCTGTACCGTGGTGACGGGTATCGCCGGCATGGAGAGCATGAAGGCGGTGGGGAAAACCGGTGCCATAGCGCTGCTCTACTTTGAAGTGGTGAGCACCATAGCGCTGGTCATTGGGCTGTGCGTGGTCAACCTGCTGCAACCCGGGGTGGGCATGAACGTGGATCCTGCCACGCTGGACGCCAGTTCCATCTCGGCCTATGCCGAGCAGGCCAAGTCGCAGGGCATCATCGCCTTCCTGCTTGACGTGATCCCGGGCAGCGTGATCGGCGCCTTTGCCAGCGGCAATATTCTCCAGGTGTTGCTGTTTGCTGTGCTGTTTGGTTTCTCCCTGCATCATATTGGCGAGAAGGGAAAATTAATCTTCAATGTCATCGACAGCTTCTCCCAGGTTATTTTCGGCATCATCAACATGATCATGCGACTGGCGCCGGTCGGGGCATTTGGTGCCATGGCCTTTACCATAGGGAAATACGGTATCGGCTCGCTGATCCAGCTGGGCCAATTGATCGCCTGCTTCTATATGACCTGTCTGCTGTTCATTTTTCTGGTGTTGGGCAGCATTGCCAGGGCGAATGGTTTCAGCATCCTGCGTTTTATTTCCTACATCAAGGAAGAGCTGCTGATCGTGCTGGGAACCTCCTCTTCCGAATCCGTGTTGCCGCGCATGCTGGTCAAGATGGAGGCGCTCGGCTGCAAGAAGTCGGTGGTGGGGCTGGTGATCCCGACCGGTTACTCCTTCAACCTGGATGGCACTTCCATCTATCTGACCATGGCGGCCATCTTCATCGCCCAGGCGACCAACACGCCGCTGGATCTGTTCCAGCAGATCACCCTGCTGGTGGTGCTGCTCATCTCTTCGAAAGGGGCGGCCGGCGTCACCGGCAGTGGCTTCATCGTGCTGGCGGCCACCATATCGGCGGTGGGGCACCTGCCGCTCGCCGGGTTGGCGCTGATCCTGGGCATAGATCGCTTCATGTCGGAGGCGCGTGCCCTGACCAACCTGATCGGCAACGGGGTGGCCACAGTCGTGGTGGCCCGTTACTGCGATCAGCTCGATGAGCAGCAGATGCACGAGGTGCTGGGATCGTCGGCCCAGAAGGCGGATCAACAGGGATAGCGACGAGCGAGCTTGCGGCATGGCTGTCATGCCCCGAGCCCTGCCAGAGCCAGATTTGCCGCCCGCAGGCACTGACCCATAGGCCAGCCAGGGGCGGACAGTCAGACATAAAAAAACGGCCCGAGAGGGCCGTTTTTCATGGTGCAGATCACCGCAGAGGGAATTACAGGCTCTGGGTAAAGGTACGGGTGACCACGTCACGCTGCTGTTCCGGGGTCAGTGCGTTGAAGCGCACGGCATAGCCGGAAACACGTATGGTCAGCTGCGGGTACTTCTCCGGGTTGGCGATGGCGTCTTCCAGGGTCTCGCGACGCAGGACGTTGACGTTCAGGTGCTGACCACCTTCCACGGCAGGTTCGGCTTGAACCGGCAGCTCACGGTATTCGAACTGACCCAGGTCAGAGACGCTGACTTCCTGATCGGCGGTGAAGGTGTCGCCCTTGGCGCAGATGCAACGAGCCTGTTGCTTCTCTTCGTCCAGCAGCCAGAAAGAATTCAGCAGCGCTGCGTTGGTGGACTGGGTGATTTGGATGCCCTTGATCATGGTATGACTCCTCATAGGAAAGCGGATTCAACTGTAAGGAAATTACCCTGATGTATTTAAACCACCGGGATGATTTAAAGGGCCCTTGCCTTACACCTTTACTTTGTTGGGTCATATATACCACGATGGTAATAATACGAAAATTGATCTAAATCAAAAAATACGCGATTTGTGCCTGTCTGTAGGGATTAAATTATTGAGATTAATCAAAAATAGGTCATTTTTCTGATTATGTAAGATATCCAGATTATGCATCTTTCATTAATTAAATCTAGTAATTTAACTACATGTTATGGCTATTTCACTCCGTGGAAGTCAGGGCGCAGCCGGCCCCACCGGTTGACTGGGCCAGGGTGCAGGGCTGGATGTCCATCGTCCGGCAACCCAGGATTCTCGTCTTCGCTATAAAAGGAAGCGGATCCGCCGGCAGGGGGTCAGAGGAAGGTAAGGCCCTCCGCCTTGGCATACTTGGCGAAGCGGGCTGGTTCGGCCCCCCGCGTTTTCTGCCGCTCTCGATGAAGGGGGCATAATGGCCATGGCGACCAGCCATATGGGGCTCAGCCGGTGGCGCTGCGGTTGCGTCTTGTGGTCTGCCCCCCTATCCTGAGCCCCTTGCCGCATTAATTGAGGATATTGGGGTGCTGACCTGGACAGATGTACTGGATTCGGAGAAAGAGGAGAAAGGGAGAGGACCGCAGGGGTCTGATCCTGCCGCATTGATTGAGGAGGCTGGGGTGCCGAGCTGGACAGATGTGATTGGCTCTGAGAAAGAGCAGGACTATTTCAAGGCGACCCTGGCGACCGTCAGGAGCGAGCGGGAAGCGGGCAAGCTGATCTACCCCCCGGCGACCGAGGTGTTCAACGCCTTCAAGCTGACCGAGCTGGATCGGGTCAGGGTAGTGATCCTGGGTCAGGACCCGTATCACGGCCCGAACCAGGCCCATGGCCTCTGCTTCTCCGTGTTGCCCGGGGTGCGCACGCCTCCCTCGCTGGTCAACATCTACAAGGAGATGCTGCGGGATCTGCCGGGTTTTGTCACACCCAATCACGGTTTTCTGGAGTCCTGGGCCCAGCAGGGCGTGCTGTTGCTCAATACGGTGCTGACGGTGCAGGCAGGCATGGCCCATTCTCACGCCCATCTGGGCTGGGAAACCTTCACCGACAGGGTCATAGAGCAGATCAACGCCAGCTGTCAGGGGGTTGTCTTCCTGCTGTGGGGGGCTCATGCCCAGAAGAAGGGCCGTTTCATCGATCGGCAGCGCCATCACGTGCTGAGCGCGCCTCATCCCAGCCCGCTCTCCGCCCATCGCGGCTTCATTGGTTGCGGCCACTTCTCCGAAACCAACCGCCTGCTGGCCCAGCAGGGGATGAGCCCCATCAACTGGCATTCGGTCTGCGAGTAGCCTGCCCAGGCCAGACGGATGTGACCCCCGACAGTGCGAGCCCGAGAGGGCTCGCACTGTTTCTGGTCGTCTGCGGACAGGGAGAAGACGGCAATCGAGGTCATCTGAAGGAGGGGGTATGAGCCGGGATTGTCTGCGTCAGATTTGATTGAGTGCAAAGTTAGCGTAATAAATGACCGTATACTCGAGACAGGATCTTTCTCAAATCAGTGCAAGGAGTGCCCATGTTAGCCAGTCTGCATAAGGACCACCTCAACATCGCCAAGCTGTTGCAATTGCTCAAGAACAAGCTTGCCGCCATTCGCAGTGAACAGCCGGTCAGCTACTTCCTGATCCGGGATGTGGTGGATTATTTGCGGGAGGTGTCGGACAAGTACCACCACCCGAAAGAGGACATGATCTACGACTACTACCTGAAATACCGGGTGGTGGAGGGCGAGGTCGCCAACCGGTTGCAGGAGGAGCACGCCAGACTGCTGGAGGCCGGTGCCGAGCTCAAGGAGATGGTGGAGATGATACTGATGGATGCCGTCATCCCGCTGGATCAGTTCACGGCCAAGCTGGAGCAGTTTGTGGCGCTGCAAGAGGCGCACATGAACTATGAAGAGGGGGTCATCTTCCCCCATCTGCGCGATTCGCTGACCGAGGATGATTGGCGTCACCTGGAGCAGATCTGGCATAACCGGGCCATAGGGGATCCCCTGTTTGGCGCCGAGATCAGCCAACACTTCCAGGAGCTGGCCAAACGCCTGTCGTTGCCACTCTCCTCCTGACAGTCACAAGCCACTAAAAAACAGCGCCCCGGTTAACCGGGGCGCTGTTTTTACAGTTCGATCTCTTCCGAGAGACCTTCGTAGGCGATGTCGATGGATTGCAGCTCCTTCTGCAGGCGATGCTTGTCTTTCAACGCCTCAATCTCACGCCATTTACGTTTCTTTCCCGTTGTCCCGCGGCTACGTGAACCGAGCTCAACTACATCGTCATAATCGAAGTTGAACATTTCCATGGCTCCCTCCTTGGTTATTCTCGTTTTCATCACCCGTATAACATAACGCCATTAAAATTAAAACGTTTTCGTGACGAACTCATGACAGGGGATCCAGCGCCCATAAAAAAACCGGACTCCCTCGCGGGAGTCCGGTTCTTGTCTGCTCTTGGCGCCCTGATTAGAGGCGGCTGGCCAGCATGGTTTCCAGCTTGCCCTGGTCGATGGCGAACATGCGGATGCCCTCGCCCAGCTTCTCGTGGGCCATGGCGTCCTGGTTCAGTTCCCAGCGGAATTCGGCCTCGCTCATCGGAGCCGGTTTGGCCTTGCGCTCGCCTGTGTAGTTCAGCTTGCGTACCACGGCGCCTTCGGTCTTGCTCAGCTCTTCCAGCAGGGCCGGGCCTATGGTCAGGCGGTCGCAGCCGGCCAGTTCCAGGATCTCGCCTGTGTTGCGGAAGCTGGCACCCATGACCACGGTCGGGTAGTCGTGCTGCTTGTAGTAGTCGTAGATGGCGGTGACGGAAACCACGCCCGGATCTTCGCTCGCGGTGTAGTCACGGTTGTGCTTGGCCTTGTACCAGTCGAGGATGCGGCCCACGAACGGGGAGATCAGGAAGGCGCCGGCTTCGGCACAGGCACGGGCCTGGGCGAAGGAGAACAGCAGGGTCAGGTTGCACTGGATACCCTCTTTCTCCAGCACCTCGGCGGCACGGATCCCTTCCCAGGTGGAGGCCAGCTTGATCAGGATGCGATCGTTGCTGATACCGGCTTCGTTGTAGAGGCGGATCAGTTTGCGGGCCTTGGCGATGCTGGCGGCGGTATCGAAGGAGAGACGGGCGTCCACTTCGGTGGAGATGCGGCCCGGAACGATTTTCAGGATTTCCAGACCTATGTTGACCGCCAGCTTGTCGCCCGCGTCGATGATTTGCTGTGCCTTGTCCTGGCTCTGGGCTTTGGCCCAGTTGATGGCGTCTTCGATCAGCGCCGCGTATTCGGGGATCTCGGATGCCTTCAACACCAGGGAGGGGTTGGTGGTGGCATCGATGGGCTGGTAGCGCTTGATGGCTTCGATATCACCGGTATCGGCGACAACTGTGGTCAGGGCTTTCAGCTGGGTTAATTTATCGGCCATAGCAAATATCATCTCTTAATGAGGGAGGGATCCCGGGGTTGCGGGCGTGAGACGACAGTTCTGAAATAAAATTACAAAATCCCGGCGGCTCAGGCTCAGAAAAGCACGATGGGGGAGGCCCATCGCCATTGCCTGCCTAATTAATACGGATGTGGCGCATCCTGCAATAGGGGGGCTTGTATGCTTATCAGCCAGTCGCCGGCGGCGCGGGGAAGAAGTGGATAAAAGTTATTGATAAAAAACGACTTTTATCCATTTTTAGCAAATGGATTTATCCCCCGATAAAAACAACTTTTTTGGTTGATTATCGGTTTTGTGTCATCGATCACATAAATTGTGTGGTCAGCCACTTGAAATTTTATTACGTGTAAAACGTTTGGCAAAATGGGGCCATTTTGAAATCCATTTCAGGTAAACGCTTGCGCCCTAGTTTGCTTCCCCGTGAACGCATCTACCTCTATGTAGATAATTGCCAAGTTGTGCTCTTTTGGGTCTAATTTGTCGGCTGATTGATTGAGTTTCAAGTTTTGTTGAAAATTTGCGTGTTAAATGAAGCTTTATTGCGCCGGACAGCTCGTTTTTTGTTTTCTCAGTGATCGCGATCACTATTCTGAACTCCCTCGCTATGCTAGATTCCGCCCCTTTAGTGAACCGCTAATTCAGAAACAGACAGCAAGGGGCCAGCGCAGACTGGCCATGGACGTGATAACAACGAGAGAAATATGGACACCTTGATCGCAATGATTAACGACCTGATGTGGGGAGCCGTGCTCATCTACCTGCTCATCGGGGTCGGCATCTTCTTTACCTTCCGGCTGGGCTTTATCCAGATCCGCCATTTCGGCCACATGTTCTCCGTGTTGCGCAATAGCCGCAAATCGGACAAGGCCGGCATCTCCTCCTTCCAGGCACTCTGTACCAGCCTTGCCGCCCGCGTGGGTACCGGCAACCTGGCCGGTGTGGCCGTGGCCATCTACCTAGGTGGCCCGGGTGCCATCTTCTGGATGTGGCTGATCGCCTTCATCGGCATGGCGACGGCCTTCGTGGAGAGCACTCTGGCCCAGCTCTACAAGGTGAAGGACGAGGATGGCAACTACCGTGGTGGCCCCGCCTACTACATGGAGCGCGGCCTCGGCATGCGCTGGATGGGGGTGGTGTTCTCCCTCTGTCTGTTGCTGGCATTCGGCCTGGTGTTCAACGCGGTGCAGGCCAACTCCATCAGCCTGGCGATGAACGTGGCGTTCGGCATTCCTGACTGGGCGACCGGCCTGGCGCTGGTGGTGCTCTCCGGCCTCATCATCTTCGGCGGCATTCGTGGCATAGCCCGCTTCGCCGAACTGGTGGTGCCCTTCATGGCGCTGGCCTACATACTGATGGCGCTGTTCGTGGTGGCGATGAACATCAGCGAACTGCCAGGGGTGTTTGTGCTGATCATCAAGTCGGCCTTCGGCATCGAGCAGGCGGGTTCCGGCGCCATGGGTTACGCCATCTCCCAGGCGATGATCAACGGCATCAAGCGCGGTCTCTTCTCCAACGAAGCCGGTATGGGTTCAGCCCCCAACGCCGCCGCGACCGCGACCCCCTATCCGCCGCACCCGGCCTCCCAGGGTTATGTGCAGATGTTGGGGGTTTTCCTCGACACTATCGTCATCTGTACCTGTACCGCGGCCATCATACTGATGTCCGGCCAGTTTGAACCTGGCTCCGGCATCACAGGGGTCGAGCTGACCCAGCGGGCGCTCTCCTCCCAGATAGGTGGCGGTGGCAACATCTTCATCGCGGCGGCCATCTTCTTCTTCGCCTTCACCTCCATAGTGGCGAACTACTCCTACGCCGAGACCAACCTGGTGTTCCTAGAGCACAACCACAAGGGCGGCCTGATGCTGTTCCGGATGTTCGTGCTGGGCATGGTGATGTTCGGTTCCGTGGGTGAGCTGCCGACCGTGTGGGCCATGGCGGATGTCTCCATGGGGCTGATGGCCATCGTCAACCTGGTGGCCATATTGCTGCTCTCCGGCGTGGCCATCAAGCTGGCCAAGGACTACAACGATCAGCTCAAGCTGGGCAAGGTGCCCACCTTCGATGCCAACAAGTACCCCGAGATCCGCAGCCAGCTGGAAGAGGGGATCTGGGACAACCCGCCCCAGAGCAGCAAGCAGGCCTGAGCCTGACGCTCGCTGTTGCCTGATGAACAAGGGGAGCCACTGGCTCCCCTTTTGCTTGCGCGGGATCCTGATGGGTGCCCGGCGCTATCTCTGCCCATCCCATGCGCGGCAGGTCTGGCGCAGCCGTCGCTGCAGTTGCTGCCAGACTCGCTGTCGTTGTCTCGGGGAGAGGGGGGCGTAGCGCCAGCGCCGATAGAGCCAGGCGCAGCGTGCCAGCGGTCGCGCCAGCAGAGGGACAAGGGAGCCGAGCCGCGCGCACCAGCTGGCCAGACTCTCCCCCTCGGCGGGTTGCCACCCCTGGCGGGCGGCACGCCGGCGCAGGGGGCGCCACAGCCGCTGTTGCGGCGGCGCCCGCCCCGGCCACAACAGCAGCGTGCCCACCAGGGCGGCCACCCCCAGCAGGCAGGCCAGGATCAGCCAGGCAGTGTGGCTGGCCAGCACAGGCCAGCGCGCTCCCACCTGTTGCCACAACAGGGCTGCATCGTAGTTGAGCACCCGCCGGGTCCACTGGTAGTCGAGATTGGCGCCCCACCAGCGCAACTGGTTGAGCAGGGCCCAGTTGCGATAGCGCTGCAGTGAGAGGGGATCGGCGGCGGTGAACTCGTCGCTCAGGGCCGCCGTCATGCCCCCCTCTATCCGTTGCGGTGCCACCGCCGCCGTGGGGTCCAGCCGCTGCCAGTCGTCCTGCTCATTCAGGTATTCCACCCAGGCGTGGGCATCGAACTGATGCACTTCTAGGTAGTTGCCCCTGGGGTTCCACTCACCGCCGAGATAGCCGGTCACCAGCCGCGCCGGAATGCCGGCCGCCCGCAGCACGAAGGCGGTGGCCATGGCGTAGTGGCCGCAGAAGCCGCGCCGACTGTTGAACAGGAAGTCATCCACCCCATCCGGTCCCAGCAGCGGCGGTTGCAGTGTGTAGTAAAAGGGTTCGCGCCGAAACTCATCGAGCAGGGCCGAGGCCAGCGCTGCCCGGTCGGGATAACGGGCTGCCAAGGTGAGGGCATGGGCGCGGGCCCTGGGGTTGCCGGCCGGGGGCAGTTGCAGGTTGAGCCGCCGGGCGGCGAGGTCGGTCTTGGGCGCTGTTGGCTCGCTGGTGACCCGGTAGCTGATCCTTTGATCCCCCCGGTCCCGGCGATAGAGGGTGGTGAGCGGGCTGACTTGCACCGGGCCGCTCACCACCCTGGGCCTGGGCAGGGCCAGGGTCCAGCGGTGGCGCTGGGGTTCGGCAATCACCTCGTAGCTGGCGCCAGGCAGGGCCCCTGCACTGGCCTGAAGGGGCGCAGTCTGCATGGGTTGGGCTTGTTGCCACTGCCGGATCTCGGCGCTCAGCCGCCAGCGCCGGCCATCGAACAGCTCCTGGCGCATCACGGGAAAATAGCGCTCATTGGCGGGGGGCGGGCCGTCGGCAAAGGTGACACGAAAGGCCAGCTCGGAAGAGTTGACCAGCTCGCTGATGTCGCCGGGGGCCACCTCTTCCGAAAGACCCGACAGGGCGCGGCTGGTGGTCGGCATCTGCCAGAGCGGCGGCAGCCTGGGCAGCACCAGAAACAGGGTCAGCAGAAGGGGAAGGGCCAGCAGCAGCGAGAAACCCGCGCTGCGCCACGGTTGTTTCTGTTCGGGGGCCACGGCGGTCACCAGCGCCGTCACCGCCAGCCAGAGGGCCCCCGCCATCGCCAGGGTCCAGCCCATGCTTTGGCGCTGCACCAGCGTCAGTGCGATGAGAAAGAAGGCGAGCAGCAATACCTGCTCTATATCCCGTTCCCGCCGCACTTCGATGATCTTCAGGCTGTAGCCGAGCCAGAGCAGGTTGATGAGGGCCGGCAAGGTGCCCAGTGCCCGCCACTGCCAGGCCAGCAGCAGGGCCCCTGTGATGGCCAGCAGCGCCAGTGCACGAGCGGGGGGGGCGCGCCAGCCCCGCCACAGCATCATGGCTCGCACGCTCAGGGTGAGGGCGCCGACGGCGACGATCCAGAGCTGCAGCTGAGGCCAGAGTGCCAGCACCAGCAGCAGCTGTTGCAGGGCGATGAGGGGCAGCAGGCGCCGGTTATCGAGCAGCATACGGGCTGGCCTCGTCTGCCTGAGCCTGCGGGTTGTCGACGCTGGCCAGCGCCAGCTGGCAGCGCTGGAGAAAGGCGGGGCCACAGTCAGGGCCGAGCGTCTGCCCCGCCAGAGTCAGGGTGAAGGGAATGCCCCGCCTGCCGTAATCACCACACCACCAGGCCAGCACCGCCAGCCGCTGCTCCAGATCCGTGCCCGTTACCTGCGCCAGGCTGAGGTGCGTGTCATCCTGCCTCGGCTCGTGGAACTGCTTGACCAGCAGGCCGCGCCCCTGGGCGAGCTGCTTCCAGGCGATCCGGCCGAAAGGCTCCCCACTCTGGTATGCCCGCAGCATGTCAAAGTCGCCGAGGGGGGCCGGGCCTGGCTGGCCCTGCGCGCCGTGCTGAGCCGACAGCTCCTCGCTTCGCAACAGCCCATGCAGAGGCTTGGGGGAGAGCCAGGCCTCCAGTTGCAGGTCCAGCAGCGACCAGCAGCGAAACAGACCGAGGGGGTAGCGGCTCTCCACCCGCAAGCGGCCCAATGGCAGACGGCCCCGTCGCAGGCCCTGCACCGGCAGGGTCAGGCACTGGGGAGCCGAGCCGGCCTGCGCCAGCCAGAGCGACCCCTCGTTGAGACTGAAGTGCAGCGCCTGCACCGGGTGCGGGCTCTGCACCGTCACCCGCATGGGCAGCTGGCTGCCCGCCTCTCCCAGCACAGCGGGTCCTCCCAGCAATGCCAGCCCCAGCAGGTTGCGATGGGTGAGCCACATGGCGGCCATGAAGAGGCTGCCGAGGCAATAAGATACCAGCAGCACCAGGTTGTTCTGGTAGTTGGTGCCGAGCAGATAGATGGCGATCATCACCAGCAGATAGAGCAGCCCCATGCGAGTAGGCAGGATAAACAGGCTGCGCGGCCCCAGGGTCATCTGGCGGGCCGGGGGGATGCGGCGGGCCAGCCAGCGTCGCTGCCAGCGCTCCCTCCACTGGCGCCAGCCCATCAGGGAGCGTCTCATCAAGGATTGTCCGGATCGACCCTGGCCAGCAGGCGCTGGCTCAGGGGGCAGGCCTCGCCGCGCTGCACGCCGAAGCTGCCCCTGAGCCTGTGCTCGGCCACATAGGGGAAGACGGCTTGCACATCTTCCACAGTGACGAAGCGGCGCCCCGCCACCAGCGCCCAGGCTCGGCTCACCGCCAGCAGAGTCTGGGCCGCTCTGGGGGAGAGGGGCTGGGGCAGCTCGGCATCGAAACGGCTCTGTTGCACCAGCGCCAGCAGGTAGTCGAGAGTGGCATCGGAGACATGGATGGCATCCCCTTCGGCCTGCAGGGCAGCAAGCTCGGTGGCATGCAGCTGCGGGGTCAGGGGCTGGCTCTGGCGGTGGCCGCGCAGCAGCTGACGCTCCGCTTCCCGTGGTGGAAAGCCGAGCGACAGCCGAACGGCGAAGCGGTCGAGCTGGGATTCCGGCAGTGGATAGGTGCCCGCCTGATCCGCCGGATTCTGGGTGGCGATGACGAAGAAAGGAGAGGGGAGCGGGTGGGTGTGGCCCTCTATGCTCACCTTGCCCTCGGCCATGGCCTCCAGCAGGGCGCTCTGCACCTTGGGGCTGGCGCGGTTGATCTCGTCCGCCAGCAGCACCTGGGTAAAGACGGGGCCGGGGTGAAAGCGAAATTGCTGCTGGTGGGGGTCAAAGATCTGCAACCCCAGCAGGTCGGCCGGCAGCAGATCGGCGGTGAACTGTACCCGTCGACAGTCCAGCCCCAGCACCTGCGCCAGCCCGTGGGCCAGGGTGGTCTTGCCCATGCCGGGCAGATCCTCGATCAGCAGGTGACCACGGGCCAGCAGGGTCACCAGGGCTATCTTGAGTTGCAGCGGCTTGCCCAGGATCACCTGCTCCAGTGCCGCCAGCAGTCGTGCTATGTGCTCTTGTCCCTTCACCCGCGCCTCCCTTGTCTCCTTTCGCCCCTACAGCTTATACGTCAGCGGCGGGAGAAGGCGGGCAACTCCGGGATAAACCCTTGAGAGGGGTCATGTTTGGGGGCGACTTCACACAGACTTCACCCAGGCGCACAGTGGACACATGCTGGCCGGTTATGCTGGCCTCACACCTTGACCGCGCCTGCCACCATGCCGGCGCCTTTATCCATCGCGAGACTCATCCAATGAAACAAAACACTGCCGTGTCACTGCTTGCACTGAGTGCCCTGCTGCTCTCCCCCCTGTCCCACGGCGAGGGGGCGGATCCCCTTACGACCGTGGTCGACGGCGCCATCCAGCCTCTGCTCAAGCAGCACAGGATCCCGGGCATGGCGGTCGCCGTGCTCAAGGATGGCAAGGCGCACTACTTCAACTACGGGGTGGCGGATCGGGAGAGCGGTGCTCGCGTCAGCGAGCAGACCCTGTTCGAGATTGGCTCGGTCAGCAAAACACTGACCGCGACCCTTGGCGCCTATGCCGCGGTCAAGGGTGGTTTTCAGCTGGAGGACAAGGCGAGCCAGCATGCGCCCTGGCTCAAAGGCTCCGCCTTTGATGGCATCACAATGGCTGAGCTCGCCACCTACAGCGCGGGTGGCCTGCCGCTGCAGTTCCCCGACGAGGTGGATTCGAGCGACAAGATGCAGGCGTATTACCGGCATTGGGCACCGGCCTATCCGGCGGGCAGCCATCGCCAATATTCCAACCCCAGCATAGGCCTGTTCGGCCACCTGGCGGCGAGCAGCCTGGGCCAGCCGTTTGAGCAACTGATGAGCCAGACCCTGCTGCCCAGGCTGGGTCTGCACCACACCTATATTCAGGTCCCCGACGCGGCCATGGCGAACTATGCCTATGGCTATTCGAAGGAAGACAAGCCCATCAGGGTCAATCCGGGTGTGCTGGCGGCAGAGGCCTATGGCATCAAGACCGGCTCGGCGGATCTGCTGAGATTTGTCGAGGCCAACATCGGCTATCAAGGGGATGAGGCGGTCAAGAGCGCGATCGCGCTGACCCACACAGGTTTCTACTCTGTGGGGGACATGACCCAGGGACTGGGCTGGGAGAGTTACGCCTATCCCGTCACCGAGCAGACATTGCTGGCGGGCAACTCCTCGGCGGTGATTTACAATGCCAACCCGGTCAAACCTGTTGCCGCGTCCCAAGAGACGGGGTTGGCGCGACTCTATAACAAGACGGGCTCGACCAACGGCTTTGGCGCCTATGTGGCGTTCGTGCCCGCCAAGGGAATCGGCATCGTCATGCTGGCCAACCGCAACTATCCCAACGAGGCCAGGGTCAAGGCGGCCCACGCCATCCTGAGCCAGCTGGCGTTGTGATCAGCCGTATCCATCTGTCTGTCGGCCAAGGGGGCGATGGATAAATGTCGTGAAATACGCCGGGGCTGCCCCGGCGTATTCGTGTCAGGCGCCCGGACTATTGCATCAGCCGACGGGTGAGAATATCCGCCTGTTGCCGGAACAGGGCGAAGTCTTGCTGGCGGCGGCTTCTGGCCACAGTGACCCATTGAATGCCGGTCTCATCCCCATGTCGCACCTCGATGAGCAACTCATATCTGGCATATTGCAGCAGTGCGAACAGCATGCCCGCAATAAACAGCAGGGGGGCCAATATGGTCGTCACCTCGGGCGCTGTATTAAACAGGGGCAGCAGCCAGACGGCGAAGGAAAATATCAGGCCTATGCCGGCCGCCCGCAGCAGCTGTTTTGTCAGGCTGGATTGTCTGGCCTTGATATTCACTATTTTGGCGAGCGGATATTGCTCCCGCTTGATCCTGAGTCGATCTCCATTGATATCAAAATCCGATGACTGATACATGTTTCACTCCCACAGCGCCCGACATCATGCGGGCGGCCCATTGGAATTGATATGCCCGGGGGCGTCAACGGACCAGATTGGTTAATACTCGCGGGTGCGTATCAGTATTTGTCAGTACCTGGGTCATGACGGGCCTGTTGCCCCTCTCTTCATGTCAGTGATGGTGGTTGTCGCCACCTTGTTCACCACTCCTCCTGCTCGCTTGCCAGGCATGTCAGGGTCGAAAATTCACGCCCCATATGGCGCTCCTTGCGCTAAAAAAAGTAATCCGGTTTCATTAGAAAATGTCATTAATTGGTTATCTTTTAGTGTGATCAACCATTAAGTTCGTCAGATGCTAGTGATATAGCATGCCAATCCTTGAATGTGTGGTTTTAACCTTGTCTGGTTGGTTGCGAAGTGCGGCCTTGCCTGCTGGCCGAGCCGGTGAGCGGGGTACCAGGCGCCATCACATCAGAATAGGGAACCTGATCCGGGGGAGAGGAGGCGCGGGTGAGATCAGGCAATGCTGTCTGCGCGAGGCCGCGCTATTTAGCCATTTGCCAAGTGGACCCAGTGTCCGTCTCCGATATTTAAACAGGCACTCTGATACAGGCCAAATAAGCGTGACTGCGGGTAGATGAATATTCATCTCGTCGGATCTGGCTGTCGCCCCATATGACATATCAGGCGCAGGACTGCGCATCAATGCGTGGCCCCTGCCGCTTTGACATGAATAAAAGAACATACACACAGGTAGGTTAGTATGCATCCATCCGCTCCGACCGGGTTGTTACAGCAACCCAAACCGTTTTTCATGATCTTCTTCGTCGAACTCTGGGAACGCTTTGGCTATTACGGCGTACAAGGCATTCTGGCGGTTTTCTTTGTCCAGCAACTGGGTTTTTCACAGGAGCAGTCGTTTATTACCTTCGGCGCCTTCTCGGCACTGGTATATGGGCTGATCTCGGTCGGCGGCTATGTGGGTGACCATATTCTGGGCACCAAGCGCACCATGGTATTGGGGGCCATAGTGCTGGTCATCGGCTATTTCATGACCGGCATGTCGATCTACAATCCCGACCTCATCTTCTATGCCCTGGGCACCATTGCCGTGGGCAACTGTTTGTTCAAGGCCAACCCGGCCAGCCTGCTCGCCAAGTGCTATGGGCCAAGGGATCCCCGTCTGGACGGGGCCTTCACCCTGTTCTACATGTCGATCAACATTGGCTCCCTGATCTCCCTCTCGCTGGCCCCGGTCATTGCCGATCATTACGGCTATACGGTGACCTACAACCTGTGCGGGGTCGGCCTCATCATAGCGCTGCTGACCTTCTTTGCCTGCCGCAACATGGTCAGGGACATAGGCTCGGAGCCGGATCATCTGCCGCTCGATTACGGCAAGCTGCTGCTGGTCTTGCTGGGGGCGGTGGCGCTGGTCTTCTTCTGCGCCTGGCTGATGCACCACGTGGTGATCGCCAACATGGTGTTGATGACGGTGACCCTGGTGGTGGTGATCTTCTTCTTCCGCGAGGCGTTCAAGCTGGATCGCATCCACCGCAACAAGATGTACGTGGCCTTCGTGCTGATGCTGGAGGCCGTGGTGTTCTACGTGCTCTATGCCCAGATGCCGACCTCGCTTAATTTCTTCGCCATCAACAACATGCATCACGAGATGCTGGGCTTTACCGTCAATCCGATCAGCTTTCAGGCCCTGAACCCCTTCTGGGTGGTGGTGGGCAGCCCGGTGCTGGCCATGATCTATACCCGCATGGGCAGCCAGGGGCGGGATCTGACCATGCCGCTCAAGTTTACCCTGGGCATGTTCTTCTGCTCCCTCGGCTTCCTGACCGCGGCGGCGGCGGGCATCTGGTTTGCCGATGCCGGCGGGCTGACTTCGCCCTGGTTCATGGTGCTCATCTACCTGTTCCAGAGCCTGGGCGAGCTGATGATCAGCGCCCTGGGGCTGGCCATGGTGGCGGCGCTGGTACCGCAGCGGTTGATGGGCTTCATCCTGGGGATGTGGTTCCTGACCCAGGCGATGGCATCCCTGCTGGGGGGCTATGTGGCGACCTTTACCGCAGTGCCGCAAGGGGTGACTGATCCGCTGCTGACGCTGCCCATCTATACGGATGTATTTGGCAAGATAGGACTGGCGACGCTGCTGGTGGCCGTGGTGATGGCGCTGATGGTGCCCTGGCTCAACCGCATGATGAATGCCGGCCCGGCGGATGAAGAGGATGTGCTCCCGCAACAGGCCAAGGCCTGATGGATATGGTGAGAGGGAGGCAGGCGTTCGCTGCCTCCCCCTTGCCGGTCAACCGTACTGCTCTTCCATCCAGGCTTCGACGATAAGCTGGGCTGAGACTCCGTCCACGCTGCCCTTGTCGAGCGCCTTGTAGCCACCCCGTTCAAACAGGCGGGCGCGGGCATCCGTGGTAGTGAGCCGCTCGTCCTTGAACTCCACCTGCTTGCCGAAGCGGCCGTGCAGACGGTTGCCGAACTTGCGGGCCCGTACCGTGATCTCCTGCTCTGTGCCATCCATGTTGAGCGGCAGGCCGACCACCAGCAGGTCTGGTTGCCACTCCTTGAGCAGCTTCTCGACGTCGTCCCAGTTGGGGACACCGTCATTGGCCTTGATGGCGCGCAGGGGCTGGGCCGTGCCGGTGAGCTCCTGGCCGATGGCGACCCCTATGCTCTTGGTGCCGTAGTCAAAGCCCATGATACTGCGTGATGACATTGAATTGTTTCCTCAAAACGCATCGCAAAATGCGTGGCAAACGGCATCAGCTGTGGCCGATGTCGCTGGATAGATGAATGGGATTGACCCCTATGCTGGCGGCCGCTTGCTGCCAGCGCTGATGGATCGGGGTCTTGAAGACCAGATCCGGGTTGGGCGGTATCACCAGCCAGGCGCCGTCCACCAGCTCCTGTTCCAGTTGACCCGCACTCCAGCCGGCGTAGCCGAGCGCCACCAGCCAGTGATCCGGGGCCTGCTCTGTGCCCAGGGTTTCCAGTATATCCTTGGAAGTGGTGACCATGAGTTCATCCCCCACCTGCAGGGTGGAGTTGAACCCAGGGCGGAAGCTGTGCAGCACGAAACCGCGATCGGCGTGTACCGGCCCTCCTTGCAGCACGGGCTGCTTGAGGTCCGGGCTGGCCGGGGGGGCGAGCTTGAGCTGGGTCAGCATGGCGTCCAGCGACATGTCCACCGGTATGTTGACCACCAGCCCCATGGCACCCTCCTCGTTGTGTTCGCACAGGTAGACCAGCGAACGCTCGAAATAGGGATCGGAGAGGCTCGGCATGGCGAGCAGGAAATGATTTTGCAGTGTTTGCATATGGGCCAAATATTGCAAAGGTATTTGGGTCAATTATGGCAGCTCACTGTGTCGGGCAAAACCGCTTTTTATCGCTTGCGGTCCTGTCCAGCGACATGGTCAGGATGGAGAGAACGCCATGGAAGGTATTTCGATCAGACAGAAGTTGATCCTGGGGTGTGTGGTTCCCCTGCTGACGCTCCTGCTGCTGGTGATAGGGGCGACCCAGGCCATGTCCCAGTTGATGGCGGGCATGAATGCCATGTATCAGGGGGAGGTCGTCCAGCTCAAGGAGCTCAAGCAGATCGCCGATCTCTACGCGGTCAAGGTGATAGACGCCGCCAACAAGGCCAATGTGGGGGGCTTTGACCCCGCCAAGTCGCGCGCGGACATGAGCGCAGCCCAGCAGGAGATCAACCGGATCTGGCGAGAGTATCGCGGTCAGGAGATGAGCCAGGCCGAGCAGCGGGAGGCCGACAAGATGCAGGCGCTGTTCGCGGCGGCGGATCGGGAAATTGAGTCCGTGATGCAGATACTGGCAAGCATGCAGGGTGACAACCAGGGCCAGCTGGCCGCCCATATCATGCCGCTCTATCGGGTGATCGACCCGGTCAGTGACGGGGTCAGCGCCCTGGTGGAGTACCAGTTGCAGGAGGCCGAGAAGAACATGGCCGAGCTCAATGAGCTCAGGGTGCAGTTGATCCGGTTGTTCATCCTGCTGTTTGTGGTGGGTGGCGCCTGTATCCTGTTCTTCGGCGTGTGGGCGGGGCGCAGCGTCAGCCAGCCGTTGGCGGCCATGGGCGGGATCCTGCGCGGCATGCAGACGGATCTCGACCTGAGCAAGCTGGCGCCCGTGCTGCGCAAGGACGAGATGGGCGGGCTGGCCCACTCCCTCAACGAGGTGATCTGTCATTTTCGTGACCTCATCACCCAGATCAACGGCATGGCGGAGCAGCTCGCCAAAGAGTCGGCTCACCTGGCCCATATCGGCACCCAGAGCCGGGGCCGTTTCGCCCAGCAACAGGCGGAGACGGATCAGACAGCGACCGCCATGAACCAGATGAGCGCCACAGTGGCCGAGGTGGCGAACAGCTCCAACGCCGCCGCGGATGCGGCGCACCATGCTGACGAGAGCGCCCGTCACGGTCACCACATAGTCGAAGATGCTATCTTGCGCATGTCCGGTCTCTCCGCCCAGATCCAGAACACGGCCGCCATGATCACCCAGCTGGCGGATGACAGCCGCAATATCAGCAGCGTGATGGATGCCATCCGCGGCATCGCCGAGCAGACCAATCTGCTGGCGCTCAATGCGGCGATCGAGGCGGCGCGGGCCGGCGATCAGGGCCGTGGTTTTGCGGTGGTGGCCGACGAGGTGCGTACCCTGGCCCAGCGCACGCAGCGTTCGACCGAAGAGATCGGCAAGACCATAGTCAAGCTGCAGCAGGGGGCCACTCAGGCGGCTTCCAGCATGGAGCTGGGACTGAGTCAGGTGGAAGAGTCCAATCGCACCGTGCTGGCCTGCGGTCAGGCACTCGGCGAGATAGTGAGCGCGGTCAACGTGATCAACGAGATGAACACCCAGATCGCCACGGCGGCGGAGGAGCAGAGCAAGGTGGCGGAGGACATCAGCCGCAACGTGGTCAATATCGCCCACATTGCCACCGAGTCGACGGCGGCGGCCTCCGAGCTGAATCAGAGTTGCCACGAGCTGGAGCAGCTCTCCAGCGACCTCAAGGTGAAGGTGGGGCAGTTCCGTTGCTGAGGGGCGTGCCCGGCGTTCTGGCAGGAGAAACAACAGAGGCGGCCCCGGGGCCGCCTCTGTTGTTATTGCCGTTTAGCTTCGGGCCACTCAGGCTTTCGCCAGCCGACGCTCGATGGCATCCATCAGCATGCCGGTGATATGTACCGGGAAGGCGGCCTCGATCTCGCGGATGCAGGTCGGGCTGGTGACGTTAATCTCGGTCAACCGATCGCCTATGATGTCGAGGCCGACGAAAATGAGGCCCTTGGCCTTGAGGGTCGGGCCGACGGCGCGGGCGATGGCCCAGTCAGCTTCGCTCAAGGGGCGCGCCTCGCCACGGCCACCGGCCGCCAGGTTGCCACGGGTCTCCCCCTTCGCCGGAATGCGGGCCAGGCAGTAGGGAACCGGTTCGCCGTCCACCACCAGCACCCGCTTGTCGCCATCCTTGATGGCGGGCAGATAGGTCTGGGCCATGCAGTACTGGCTACCGTGCTCGGTGAGGGTTTCGATGATGACGCCCACGTTGGCATCATCTTCCTTCATGCGGAAGATGGAGGCGCCGCCCATGCCGTCCAAGGGCTTCAAGATCACGTCCTTGTGCCGGGCGTGGAAGGCGCGCAGCTTGTCTGCTCTGCGAGTGACGAGCGTGGTCGGGGTGTGCTCGGCAAACCAGGCGGTGTAGAGCTTCTCGTTGGCGTCGCGCAGGCTCTGCGGCTTGTTGACGATGAGGCAGCCCTCATCCTCGGCCCGCTCCAGCATATAGGTGGCGTAGATGAACTCGGTGTCGAACGGCGGATCCTTGCGCATCAGGATCACGTCCAGGGTGGAGAGGGGCTGATCCACCACCTCGCCCAGGCTGAACCAGTCGGCGTAGTCATATTTGACCGTCAGCGGTCGCATGGTGCCAAAGGCGCGGCCCGCCTCCATGTAAAGATCCGACATCTCCAGATAGAAGAGCTCATAGCCACGCTTTTGCGCCTCTTCGAGCATGGCGAAGCTGGAGTCCTTCTTGATATTGATGGCCGAGATGGGGTCCATCACTATGCCGAGTTTAATGGTCATCCGAATGTCCTTCTGGTAGCTCGATTGCGTTTGAGATTGTCAGAACCCGTTTCAGGCCAGATCGCCGAAGCGGCACTGCAGCGCTGTTATTGCGGTCAGGGCGGCGGTTTCGGTGCGCAGCACCCGCGGACCCAGCAACATCTCCTTGAAACCTTCCTGCACGGTACGGGCGATCTCGTCGCCGGACAAGCCCCCTTCCGGACCTATCAGCAGGCGCACCCCGTGCTCCGGCACCGGCAGTGTGCTGATGCTGTACTCGGCGCGCGGATGCAGGTTGAGCTTGAGCTCTTTGGTCTCTTCCGCCAGCCAGGCGTCCAGCTCCATGGGTATCCGAACTTCGGGTACCAGGTTGCGGCCGCACTGTTCGCAGGCGCTGATCACCACCTTCTGCCACTGCTCGCGCTTCTTCTCCAGCCTGTCCGCCGGCAGCTTGACGCCGCAGCGCTCGGAGAAGAGCGGGGTGATGCAGGTGACGCCCAGCTCGACGGATTTCTGGATGGTGAAGTCCATCTTGTCACCCCGGCTGATCACCTGGCCCAGATGGATGGCGAAGGGGGACTCCACAGATTGAGCCTCGCAGCCGTCTATGGTCACTTCCACCGACTTCTTGCCGACCAGGGCTATGGTGGCGGCATATTGATTGCCGTCGCCATTGAACAGCTCCAGCTGCTGGCCCGGCTGCATGCGCAGCACCCGGCCTATATGGTTGGCGCCGTCTTCCGACAGGGCTAGGGTCTGGCCAACCTGCAGGGCGGCCGCTTCATAGATACGTGGAATGCGCATGGCTAAGTGTCAGTCTCTTGCTTGGAAACGCGTCAAGGTCTTGCTGCGAGGCCGGGTTCACGGCTCACTCGACTATTGACGCGTCTCGTTATGGGAGGGGTGTGAGCCCTCCCTGTCAAATGGGGTTATTGGCACTGCTTTTCAATGAAGGGATTGGTATTGCCCTGCAACTTGCCGATGCGGCGATTGCGTTCGCACTCCCAGCCATCGGCCGGGTACTGCCTGTCCCAAGCTTCGAACAGTTTACGCTGTTGCGCCGCGAGGCGCAGCCCATACTGCTGGCTCATGTAGAGGTAGGCGCGGGCGATCTGGCCCCGTACCAGCCCCTTGGGCGGCTGTACCTGACGCGCCTTGAAATCCACCAGCATCTGGCACTGGCCGTACTGATCCGGGGTGCCGTTCCAGTCGGAGAAGCGGTAGTTGGCGCGATCCCCGTTCACCTCGCCGATGGCGGGGAAGAGGTTGTGCATGTCCCCCTCCATCTGGTTGAACTCGTCGCTCTTGCCGCAGTTCTTGCGACCACCCTGCTGCCAGCACTGCAGCTGGTGGCCGAATTCCCAGGCCGGCACCACGTGTTCCCACTCGATGCGGTTGGCGCGCTTGGCCTGCTTGCGCGGTTCATAGCCGCAGCTGGCCAGATCCGGGCTCATTTTCTTGCCCTGATACTCAATCTTGCAGCCGCAGTAGAAGGTGACGGGGTGATCCTGATAGAGGCGGTTCAGATCCTGCTTGGCGGCGCGAAAGGTCTGGGCATGCAGGGGCAGGCTGACCAGCAGGGCCAGGGTGAACAAAAACAGGGGACGAAACATGAAGATCCTTGGCAATGAAGTGGTTGGATGAAGAGAGGGGCACCCTAGCACAGGGTTGCGACACGGGCTGGCTTACTGCGCAGGCACAGGCACCTGCCGTTCCCGTTCCAGCGGCTGCTTGCAGCGGCGGCAGTGATAGCGGGCCTCGCCGCGCACCACCTTGTTGTGGCGGCGCACCGACAGCTGATGCTGCTGGCAGTGACAGCGATAGGGCACAGTGCGCTGGGCCAGCACAGTCAGATCGAAGCTGTGGGTGGTTCTGGGCTCAAGGCCGAACAGCTCCCGCATCATCGACTGCCACTGCTGGCCGTGGGGCAGCACCCGTGCCTTGCCGCGCCCTTCGCCCCAGAGCGCATAGACCAGCAGATGGGCCACCTCGTGGGGCACCACCTCGGCCAGAAACGCCTGCTGGTTGGCCTGATAGAGGGCCGGATTGAAGCGCAGCTCCCAGGTCTGCAGCCGCGCCGAGCCCGCCGCCCGGCCCCGCATGTTGCAGTGGATGCGCGGGCGGGCAAAGGTGCGGCCGAGGCGCGCCTCGGCCTGCACGAAACAGGCCTCGACCCGCTGATGCAGCAGTTGTTCGAGTTGAGCTGGGGTGGCAGACATGGGATTTCCGTCGGTCGGCAGACAAGCAAAAGGGGAGCCAGGCTCCCCTTTTATCACAACTGAGTGGCTTAGAGGCCAGCGGCGGAGCGCAGCAGCTCGGCCTTGTCGGTCTGCTCCCACGGGAACTCTTCGCGACCGAAGTGACCGTAGGCAGCGGTAGCCTGGTAGATGGGGCGTTTCAGATCCAGCATCTGGATCAGGCCGTACGGGCGCAGTTCGAAGTGCTCGCGTACCAGCTTGACCAGCAGATCCTCGGCCACCTTGGCGGTGCCGAAGGTCTCGACGCTGATGGAGGTCGGCTCGGCCACGCCGATGGCGTAGGAGATCTGGATCTCGCAGCGATCCGCCAGACCGGCGGCGACTATGTTCTTGGCCACGTAGCGGGCGGCATAGGCGGCGGAGCGGTCAACCTTGGACGGATCTTTGCCGGAGAAGGCGCCACCACCGTGACGGGCCATGCCGCCGTAGGTGTCGACGATGATCTTGCGACCGGTCAGACCGCAGTCACCCATGGGGCCGCCGATGACGAAACGGCCGGTCGGGTTGATGAAGTATTTGGTGTCCTTGGTGATCCACTCGGCCGGCAGCACCGGCTTGATGATCTCTTCGCGCACAGCTTCCACCAGATCTTTATGGCTGATGGACTCGCTGTGCTGGGTAGAGAGCACAACGGCATCCACACCCAGGATCTTGCCCGCGTCGTCGTAGGCGAAGGTCAGCTGGCTCTTGGCATCCGGACGCAGCCACGGCAGGGTGCCGTTTTTGCGCACTTCGGCCTGACGCTTCACCAGCAGGTGAGAGTAGGTGATGGGGGCGGGCATCAGCACGTCGGTTTCGTTGGTGGCGTAGCCGAACATCAGGCCCTGGTCACCGGCGCCCTGCTCCAGCGGATCGCTGCGGTCAACACCCTGGTTGATGTCCGGGGACTGCTTGCCGATGGCGTTCAGCACGGCGCAGGAGTCAGCGTCGAAGCCCATGTCGGAGTGGGTGTAACCGATGTCACGCACTGTGTTGCGCACTATCTCTTCGATATCAACCCAGGCAGAGGTGGTTACTTCACCGGCCACCATGACCATGCCGGTCTTGACCAGGGTCTCACAGGCGACACGGGCCTTGGTATCTTGCTTGAGGATGGCGTCCAGTACCGCATCGGAGATCTGGTCCGCAATCTTGTCGGGATGGCCTTCGGAGACCGACTCGGAAGTAAACAGCTTTGCCATGATGGGATTCTCAGCTTGTCTGGGGTTATCGCCACAGCAATAACCGGGTGATGATAGGATGATTGTAGAGGTATCTACATCTGGACGTCCATTTTAGTTAGCGCCCCCCTCGATTGCCAGCACTATTTTGGTTTTGCCGCGCGCTGGCCGAACAAGATACGTGCTTTACCCCATTTGGGATGCAAGCCGTTTACAACTCAATCGTTTGCCCCGGCCAGAAAAGCGATTGAGCTCCCAAAGCCACTTTATTCGCCCAGATAATATTTGCACCGCACGCGCCCTGCTGGGACAATAACGCGCCTTAATCTTGGCCATCAAATGAAGCAATCGCAGGAGATACAGATGCCTTCTCGTAAAGAGCTTGCCAATGCCATTCGCGCATTGAGTATGGATGCCGTTCAAAAAGCCAACTCCGGTCACCCGGGCGCCCCCATGGGAATGGCAGATATCGCCGAAGTGTTGTGGCGCAGCCACCTCAAGCATAACCCGAACAACCCCAAGTGGGCCGACCGCGACCGTTTCATTCTGTCTAACGGCCACGGCTCCATGCTGCTGTACTCCCTGCTGCACCTCTCCGGTTATGACCTCTCCATCGACGACCTGAAAAATTTCCGCCAACTGCACTCTCGTACCCCGGGTCACCCCGAGTACGGCTATGCGCCGGGCGTGGAAACCACCACGGGTCCGCTGGGTCAGGGCATCACCAATGCCGTGGGCATGGCGATCGCCGAGAAGGCCATGGCCGAGCAGTTCAACCAGCCGGGTCACGACATCGTCGACCACTACACCTACGCCTTCATGGGCGACGGCTGCCTGATGGAAGGCATCTCCCACGAAGCTTGCTCCCTGGCAGGCACCCTGCAACTGGGCAAACTGATTGCGTTCTGGGATGACAACGGCATCTCCATCGACGGTCACGTTGAAGGCTGGTTCACCGACGACACCGTCAAGCGCTTCGAAGCTTACGGCTGGCACGTGATTGCCGCCGTTGACGGTCACAGCCCGGAAGCCATCAATGCCGCCATCGAAGCCGCCAAGGCCGAGACCGGCAAGCCGACCCTGATCTGCTGCCGCACCATCATAGGCTACGGTTCACCGAACAAGTCCGGTTCTCACGATTGCCACGGCTCACCGCTGGGCAACGACGAGATCGCCGCCGCTCGTGCCTTCCTGAAGTGGGACCATGCGCCGTTCGTTATTCCGTCAGACATCGCCGCTGAGTGGAACGGTCAGGAGAAAGGTACCAAGCTGGAAGCCGACTGGGCTGCCAAGTTTGCCGCCTATGAAGCCGCTTACCCGGCGCTGGCTGCCGAATTCAAGCGCCGTACCGCAGGCGAGCTGCCGGCCAACTGGGCCGCTGAATCTGCCAAGATCATCGAAACCCTGCAAGCCAACCCGGCCAAGATCGCGACCCGTAAAGCGTCCCAGAACTCTCTGGAAGCCTTCGGCAAGCTGCTGCCCGAGTTCATGGGTGGTTCCGCTGACCTGGCTCCGTCCAACCTGACCATGTGGTCCGGTTCCAAGTCTCTCACCCCCGAGAGCGCGGCAGGCAACTACATCCACTACGGTGTGCGCGAGTTCGGCATGTCCGCCATCATGAACGGCATCGCCCTGCACGGTGGTTTCATCCCCTACGGCGCCACCTTCATGATGTTCATGGAGTACGCCCGCAACGCCCTGCGCATGGCCGCCCTGATGAAGCAGCGCGTCATCTTCGTTTACACCCACGACTCCATCGGTCTGGGTGAAGATGGCCCGACTCACCAGCCGGTTGAGCAGATCGCCTCCCTGCGTCTGACCCCGAACATGAGCACCTGGCGCCCGTGTGACCAGGTTGAATCCGCGATCGCCTGGAAGCACGCCATCGAGCGTACCGACGGTCCGACTTCCCTGATCTTCTCCCGCCAGAACCTGGCCCAGATGGACCGTACCAGCCAGCAACTGGCCGATACCGCCAAGGGTGGTTATGTGCTGAAGGATTGCGCCGGTACCCCGGAACTCATCCTGATCGCCACCGGTTCCGAAGTGGAACTGGCCGTGGCCGCCTTTGATCAGCTGACTGCCAAGGGCCGTGCCGTGCGCGTGGTCTCCCTGCCTTGTACCGATGTGTTCGACGCACAATCTGCCGAATACAAAGAGTCCGTCCTGCCGGCTGCCGTTACCAAGCGTGTGGCCATCGAAGCGGGTATCGCCGACTACTGGTACAAGTATGTGGGCTTTGGCGGCAAGATCATCGGCATGACCACCTTCGGTGAGTCTGCACCGGCCGAGCTGCTGTTCAAGGAATTCGGCTTTACCGTGGAAAACGTGGTTGCGACCGCTGAATCCCTGTAATAGCTGATTGCTTGATACTGAATTGAAAAGCGCCTCCCTTGGGAGGCGCTTTTTTAGTGTAATAAAAATAGTTACGGAAAATATATTATATATCTTGGTTCTTAATTGGATAACTTATTATTGTCTGACAATCGTTTAGTAAACACATCTGATTTCCTTTTAGTTCTGAAAAAGGAAAGTCAGAAAAATGAATGTTGTAACTGGATAAATCTAGAACTAATTTACTAGAACTGAAATCAAAGCGCGCGGCATGGGTTGGGTATATACCTTCATCTTTTGGGGTTACGAGAAATGCGATTGGGAAAAATGACAATAAGCTTAGTACTGTAGAATGCCCTTGATTGAAAAAGCTCACACACTTTGCGCTCAAGTGACGATCGTAAGGATAAAACCAATAATATATATCATGGGTTTTTGTAATGGCATGGTCATCCCCTAGTACAAATTTCTTTAGTGGGTCAAAGTACGGAGATTTTTGTGGTGGCTCTTTACACTCGGTAACTGATGTCGCAGATAGAATATGGCCTATCATCGCTCTGGCATATTTGATAGGGTTTATGTCAATAGATACGGTATTATATGGGGAGATTGGATTCTGAAAATAATTACGAATTTTACTTGTCAGCTTTTTATTTGCATCCGCAACCTCGCCATCATTGCCTCCTAAGATATTACTATTACAGTTGCTGCAGATCGTTCTGAATTTGCTTCCATTGGTTGATGGCACGCCTTTTATTGATTTAGCACCTGCCCCCATCATTTCCATAATATGACGTTGTTCAACCTTAGTTACAGTAATTGAACCCTGCGGTGGAACATGATCTATCGAGAGTGTGCCAAATTTTCCACAAATTAGACAATATCCATCTCTGATTTTTACATGTCTTACTCTTTCTGAAATTTTACTCATCACTAACCATCCCAAAGTATCTGTAGTGACATCAATTATATGCATGAGCTCGTAGGTTCGATTAGCGAAGCGTAATCGGACGTTCGCGTTCTTTAAGACGATGCCATAAAAATAATGCCCCACATGTTACATAAAAAGAGACCGGCATATAGCCGGTCTCTTTTTTATTTCCGCAACCTTTACGCTTGCGGCGGGGTACTTTCTGCATTGGAGAGCACGGCATCCATCTGCACCAAGGCGCCGGCGGGCAGTTCGCTCACGCCAATCACGGTGCGGGCCGGCAGATAGCTCGGGAAGTATTTGGTGTAGATGGCGTTGACTGCGTCCAGATCCGCGATGTTTTTGACCTGGATATTGACCTTGACGATATCGTCCATCACATGATCGATGCTCTCGACGATGGCCTTGATATGGCTGAGGCACTGGGCGGTCTGCTCTTTGACACAACCGGTCAGGGTCTTGCCTGTGGTGATATCCAGCGGCAGTTGAGCGGCCAGATGGTTGTAGTGGGAGAAGGCGACTGTCTGGCAATGGAGCGGGCTGCGTGGCGCCTTGTCGGTATTGCGGGCGCTGATCACCAGGTTGTGTCTGTCTTCCACCAGTTGCGGCGGTGTGCCGTCACCGTGGGAGATGACCGCATCCATCTGCACCCTGGCACCCAGCGGCAGCGCTGCTGCGCTGATCACGGAGCGGGCCGGCAGATAGGCGACGGCGCGGGCAATGGCGGAGTCCGGGAAGAAGGTGGTGTAGACCTCGTTGACGGCGTCCAGATCGGCGAGGCTGGTCAGGTAGATGTTCACCTTGACGATGTCGTCAAACGGCACGTCGATGCTTTCCAGCACGGTTTTGATGTTGCGTAGACACTGACCCGCCTGTTCGCGGATGCCACCGGCGACCAGCTGGCCCGAGGCCGCATCGACCGGCAGTTGCGCGCCTATGTTGTTGTAGTGAGAGAAGGCAACGGTATGGGTCGAGAGCGGGTTGTGCGGGGCCTTGTCGCTGTTGCGGGCCAGCTTCACCAGGGCGCAGGGCGCCTGCGGGAAGGTGCCTTCGCCATTGGAGATGATGGCGTCGATCTGCACCTGGGCATCCAGCGGCAGGGCGGCCACGGCGAGTGTGGTGCGGGTCGGCAGGTAGCCCGGGAAGAATTCGCGATAGACGGCGTCGACCGCTTCCAGATCCGCCATGTCTTTCAGGAAGATGGTGGCTTTGACCATATCGTCCATGACGTGGCCGATGCTCTCTATGATCGCCTTGAGGTTATTCAGGCACTGTCTGGCCTGTACCTTGACGTCGCCACTCACCATCTTGCCGGTCTTGGGATCGACCGGCAGCTGGGCAGAAATATTGTTGTAATGAGAGAAAGCCACCGTCTGGGTGTAGGGACCCAGATCCTGGGGGGCATTGGTGGTATTTCTTGCAGCCTTGATGATGGTGCCACTCATAGATATTCCTCTTTTTAGTATTCGTTGTTAACTCAGGTACAGGTTCGTCCCGTCCGAGTGCGCCAGCGGGTGCATCCCAGGTTATTATGTTTTATCCACTCACTAGCTGAATGGGATAAGAGAGGAAGGGACGGGGTTGATTATTTCAGACGAGGCGATTCTATGAGTGGCCATCAGGGGATGCAAACCGGTGATTGCGTTTCTATGAGATGGCTCAACGCTTGGAAATATAGCTGTTTTGCTATTCAATTCAGGGTGAATACCATTCCTGGGTGGATCAAACAGGTCTGGTATCGCGGGCGAGCCCGTGTGGACTGGGTTCTTCCCTCCAGTAGGGAGGGGCAGTGCTGTGAATGAGGCGTTAAAAATATTCGCCATCCTGCAGTTAATAGTTTTTATTGTGCATAGATATGTATTTTAAAACCCTTTCAGGGGCTATCAAGCCGACTCGAAATATGCTAGCCGACGACCAGTTTGCCGCCAATAAGATGCCCCTGAAATATGATTCAGTCATTCTGCATGGGGAATGTATCAGGGAGGCGCCGGGGCGCGATATTGCTCATTGGATCAGGCATATATTTTCCGGCCCGCTCTCGTTGATAAGCCACGGGGCAAGAGATCCGCTGCCAGTCTCTGGGCGTGCCACCTTGATGACGGGATCTGCCGCCATCGATCGCGTATCAATGGGGGCTGACAACGTTCCTCGCCGGCGAGGCCATCGCCGCATTCTTGCAGAGGCACCTGGATGATATGAGAGCCGTCTCGCCGCCAGAGGTAGGGAGGGCAGGACGAAGTCTTGCAGCCTGTGGTGTCAGTCTCTTAGCCTCACCATGGGGAAATCCAGTCACCCTGTCGTCAACTGGTCGAACTACAACAAGTTCTTGAGCAGCGATTGCTCTCCCGGTTTGCCAAGCTCATCAGCGGCGGTTGTTTGAGCTAGACCAGCCGTTGCCGGGGGGATGTTGGCTGTCAGGGACTACCATAGAGCCCCCCAAAGAGACCTCCTGACCGGGTCTGCCCTGATCCGGGCAGGCCACTGCAGGCGGATGCATTTCGTCAGCCAGGCTGTGGTGAAACAAAACATTCCAAAATGGCATGTTTTTTATTATTTAAATTCATTTTTTGAAGGTTATGGCTCTGCATATACTGGGAGCCGCTTCACGGTCTCAGGTTTGCACCTGCCTGGCCCCCGCCTCGCAGAATGCTTGCCTGATCCGTCCTGCTGCGGCGTCTTGGTGTTCTGCATGAAGGCGTCCATCGCTGGGCAGGATTATTCCCTGTGCCTATTACAGCTGACGGAGCCTTGTCATGTTAAGTTCTCATTCTGCCGCCCTGATTGTCGAGGGAGGTGCGATGCGCGGCATCTTTGCCAGCGGTGTGCTCGATGCCTTTGTTGAAAGCCGTTACTACCCCTTCGATCTGATCATCGGGGTGTCGGCCGGTGCGACCAATCTGGTCTCCTACCTGAGCGAACAGCCGCGCCGCAGCCATCACATCATCACCGAGCTGGCCTGTAGCAGCGATTTTCTCGATCCCATGCGCTTCGTAAAAGGGGGAGACTTGGTGGATATTGGCTGGCTGTGGCGGACCAGTCGTCATCGTTTTCCGCTGGATCTCGAGACCTTCTGCGCCCACCAGATCCCCTTCTATGCGGTCGCGACCGATGTAACGACAGGCGCCGCCGTCTACCTGCAGGTTCGGCCCGATAACATGGACGAGGTGCTCACCGCGACCTGTGCCCTGCCGGTGGTGCAGCACGATACCCCTTGCGTCGATGGCCGCCCCATGGCCGATGGTGGGATCAGCGACTCCATACCTGTGATAGAAGCCTATCGCCGTGGTGTGCGCCGGATGACGGTGGTGTTATCTGAACCCCATGGCTATCGCAAGAAGCCCCCCCGCTTCTGCTGGATGTTGAAAGCGCTGCTGAAAACCCAGCCGGCACTGGTGCAGGCCCTGCTGGAGCGGGATCGTTCCTACAACAGTGCCCTCGACTTCATCGCCAATCCTCCCGCCGATTGCGAGATCGAGGTGATAGCGCCGCCGGCCGATTTTCGGGTCTCCCGTTTTACTCAGGATCTCTCCAAGCTGGAGTCCGGGTATCTGCAGGGTTACTGGCTCGGTCGCCAGAGCCTGCTGCGGGCTGCCGACGAGGCGAGAGAGGTGGCCTGAGCCTGACCGATGAGGCTGTGCTGCCGGTTTGTCCGAGCCAGAATAATAACACCCTGTTGTTTGACGCCTCGCCTCTTCGTTATATATCCCTACCAGACCGGGATGTGCATGAATTGACTTCATAAGCTTGGATGAATGATATGCCAGATGTTTTTTAATTATCTCTGCATCGAGAATGTCAGCATTTTTCAACTTTTTACCAAGTTCACCCGTTGCGACTGTCTTAATGTCATGGTCAGTCGCATAAAAATAAAAAACAGGAATATTGCAATGGCAACAAAAGTGTTGAATCTGAATGTGCCTAAAAACCATTATTATAAGATTGTCGAAGAACTGCTCTTATATTCTGGGATCACGATTAATGGTCCCCATCCCTATGATATTCATGTACATAATCCCCTCTTCTTTCAGCGAGTCATTAAAGAGGGATCACTAGGATTGGGCGAGAGTTATATGGATGGGTGGTGGGAGTGCCCACGCCTCGACATATTGTTCAGTCGCTTGCTTGCCACCGGGGTGGAGGAGCGCATGCCGCGTCACTTTGCCGATATTCTTTATGTGCTGTCGAGCCGTCTCATCAACAAGCAGAGCCGTAAGCGGGCGTGGCAGGTAGGCAGGGAGCACTACGATCTGGGTAACGATCTGTTCGAGCTTATGTTGGATCCCTACATGCAGTACTCCTGTGGCTACTGGGCTAATGCCAGCGGGTTGGAGCAGGCGCAGAACGACAAGTTGCATCTGATATGCGAGAAGCTGCAACTGCAGAAAAATATGCGGCTGCTGGATATTGGCTGTGGCTGGGGAGGATTAGCCCGTTTTGCCGCAGAGCATTATGGTGTTTCTGTCGTCGGGCTGACCATATCGGCGGAGCAGCAGGTTCTGGCGCAGAAAAATTGTGCCGGTTTGCCCGTGGATATTCGCTTGCAAGATTATCGCGATCTTGATGAGCAATTTGATCGAATCGTCTCGGTTGGGATGTTTGAGCACGTTGGGCCGAAAAACTATGCCGCCTACTTTGATGTGGTAGCAAAGAGTCTGGTTGATGATGGATTATTTTTGTTGCACAGCATAGGTTCCAATAAAAGCGATCTTGATGTGGATCCTTGGATCGATAAATACATATTCCCAAACGGTTGCCTTCCCTCGGTACTTCAGATTTCACAGAGCAGTGAAAAGCATTTTGTCATGGAGGATTGGCATAACTTCGGTGCGGATTATGATCGCACGCTGATGGCCTGGTTAGCCCGTTTCAATGCCAATTGGAAAAAATTGAAGGCAAATTACGATGAGCAATTCTACAGGATGTTCACCTATTATCTGGGCGCCTGTGCCGGGGCATTTCGTGCCCGGAATATCCAGCTCTGGCAGGTGCTCTTCAGCCCGAAAGGGGTGGCCGGCGGGATCCGGGTGCCTCGATAGCGGCATGCCGGCATCCGTTCAATGGGAGCCTGTCTGATCCTGCCATTCCTGCCATTGTGCACTCAATGGCGCCGTTGATAGGTAAAGGTGGTGATCCAGGTTGGTGCTCAGGCGGGATAGAGGGCGCCCAGGACTGCAAGACGGCTGGCACCGGTAACGGCGGGCAGGTTGCCGGGTTTGCGGTGGATAAAGCGCTGCGCCAGCCAGGCAAATGCCGCGCCCTCCATCCAGTCGGGGGCGATCCCCAGCTCGGCCGTGTTGGCTATGCGCCAGCCGGGCAGCAGGCTGGCCAGCTCCGCCAGCAGCGGGGCGTTATGGGCGCCGCCGCCGCAGACATACAGCTCGGGCCGGCTTTGCGCATCAGCCAGTGCGGGCAGCTGGCGGGCTATGCTGTGGCAGGTGAGCGCCTGCAGGGTGCGCTGCACATCCGCCGGGGCATGGGCGTGGCCGGCCAGTTCGCCATCGAGCCAGTCGAGGGTGAACATCTCCCGCCCCGTGCTCTTGGGGTGGGGGGCGGCAAAGTAGGGGTGAGCCAGCAACTGCTCCAGCAGTGCAGGGATAAACCTGCCGCTGGCCGCCCACTGGCCGCCGGCATCGTAGCCGGCACCCTTGGGGTGATGACGGCGATACCAGCCGTCGAGCAGGGTATTGGCCGGGCCGGTATCGAAGCCATAGACGCCGTCGGCCTGGCCCGGCAGCACAGAGATATTGGCGATGCCGCCGAGGTTGAGCACCACCCGCAGGGCGCCGGGGCGGGCAAAGAAAGCCTGATGGAAGGCGGGTACCAGCGGTGCCCCCTGGCCGCCGAGGGCCATGTCCATGGTGCGAAAATCGGCCACCACATCGATGCCGGTCAGCGCCGCCAGCAGGGCCGCGTTGCCGATCTGCAGGGTAAAGCCGAGCTGGGGGCGGTGGCGGATGGTCTGGCCGTGGCTGCCGATGGCACGAATATCGGCAGGCGTGAGGCCGGCCTTGGCCAGCAGGGCGTGGGTGGCGGCGGCAAACTCGCGGGCGACCAGGTTGTCGGCAACCCCCATACGGTCGATCTCGTTGTCGCCCGGGGTGCAGAGCTGGTGTAGCTCGTGAGCGGTGGGCCAGGGGTGACTGAGGGCCGCTTCGACCCGCAGTTCATCCCCCTCGATCAGCACCAGCACTGCGTCGATACCATCCATGCTGGTGCCGGACATCAAGCCTATATAGCGTTCAGTCATGGGGCTTCCTTACTTGCAGGCCGGGAAAAAGTACTTGAGAGAGGGCGCGGCCTCGATCCCATACCGTATTCTGGTGCCGGACATCAAGCCTATATAGCGTTCGGTCATGGGGCTTCCTTACTTGCAGGCCGGGAAAAAGTACTTGAGAGAGGGCGCGGCCTCTATCCCGTACCGTATTCTGGCGCCCGACACCCATCCGATATAGCGTTCGCTCATGACTGCTCCTTGTGGGTCGAGGTCTCTGGCCCGCAACGGCGGCTCAGTTACCGCCGTTGGTCCGCTTGTTCTGGGCCAGCTGCAGCTCAGGTTTGTCAAGCTGGTCGAGTTTGGCCAGTTGCGGCATCGCCAGCAGTTTGAAGTTGGCCAGCTCCCGTCCGCTGAGCGTCTCGGCCTGGGGCAGATTGAGGGTGCGCGGGTTCTTGTGCACGCCGCCCACCACGAATTCATAGTGCAGGTGCGGGCCCGTGACGCGCCCGGTACCGCCCAGCTTGCCTATGGTCTGGCCCTGCTTCACCCGCTGTCCCTTGTTGACGGTGCGCTGGGAGAGGTGCAGGTACTTGGTCACATAGTTGCCGGCGTGCTTGATGAAGACGTAGTTGCCGTTGAACTGGTTGTAACCGGCTGCCACCACGCTGCCGGAACCCGCCGCCATGATGGGGGTGCCCACAGGTGCCACATAGTCGATGCCGTTGTGGGGACGGATCTTGCCGGTGACCGGGTGCAGGCGGCGCGGATTGAAGTTGGAACTGATGTACTTGAAGTTGACCGGCGCGCGCAGGAAGCTCTTGCGCATCGCCTTGCCCTCCGGCGTGTAGTAGTTGCCATCTTCGTTCAGCACGGCGCGATAGGTGGCGCCCTGGTTGACGAACTCGGCGGCCAGGATGTCGCCGGAGGCCACCCGCTCGTCATCCTGATACTTCTCCTGATAGACCACCCGAAAGCTGTCTCCCGGTTGCAGGTCCTGGGCGAAGTCGATGTCCCAGCCGAAGATGGCGGCGAGATCCATGATCTGATCTTCTGTCATGCCCGCCTCGGCGGCGGCGCCCCAGAAGCTGGAGCGGATCTCGCCCTTGGCCACTTGCTCGCGGGTATCGAGTTCCAGCTTGACCGGTCTGGCCACGAAGCTGTCGGCCTTGCGGCTCACTTTCAGCGCCTGTTCCAGGCTGTGGGGATAATAGAGGCTGTGCAGATCGCCATTTTTGGTGAGCTTGAAGGTGAGCTCCTGACCGGGTTTGAGCAGGCGCAGTGTATCCGTGCCCTCGAGCTGATCGATCAGGTGCAGATCCGTGGTGCTGAGGCCAAGGCGCTGGAAGATGACCCCCATGTTGTCGCCGCTGCGTACCTTCACCTGTTTGGTGATGTAGCTGGGCTTGGGCGGGGTGACGGGCAGCTCGGCCTGGGCCAGCAGCTCGTCCTCGTCGGCTTGCGGCTCGGCGGCAAGCTCGTTGCCGTTGTCATCGACCCGAGTGGCGACCGCCTGTTCGCTTGGCCAGGCCGCCAGCATCATCACCATGATGCTCAGGATCAGCACCATCTTGCGGTGCCAGGTGGGGAGAGAGTTGAAGGCGTTCCAAATAACCATGCGAAGCTGACGAAGTCGGGCAGAATGGGCGGATTTTACAGCCTTTCCAATTGGCCCGCCATTCCAGTAATATGTTTGGCCCTGTGGAATCGTGATTGGAGAGTCAAAAAATGTCCCAGCTCGAGGTGGCGCTAGCCGAGATCAAGCGCGGAGCGGAAGAAATTCTGGTGGAAGAAGAACTTGTCGCCAAGTTGAAGGAAGGGCGCCCGCTGCGCATCAAGTTGGGGATGGATCCGACGGCTCCCGACATTCACCTGGGTCATACCGTGATCCTCAACAAGCTGAAGACCTTCCAGGATCTGGGCCACGAGATCATCCTGCTGATCGGTGACTTCACCGCCATGGTGGGTGATCCCTCCGGCAAGAACAGCACCCGTCCGCCGCTCTCCGAAGAGGCCATCAAGCACAACGCCCTCACCTATGCCGAGCAGGCGTTCAAGATCCTCGATCCCGCCAAGACCCGCATCGAGTACAACTCCAGCTGGCTGGGCGAGTTGGGCGCGACCGGCATGATCAAGCTGGCGGCCAAGCAGACCGTAGCCCGCATGATGGAGCGCGACGACTTCAAGAAGCGCTACACCGGCGGCCAATCCATCGCGATTCACGAATTCCTCTATCCGCTGCTGCAAGGCTATGACTCGGTCGCGCTGAAGGCGGACGTCGAGCTGGGTGGTACCGATCAGAAGTTCAACCTGCTGATGGGCCGCGAGCTGCAAAAAGATGCCGGCATGGCCGCCCAGTGCGTGCTGATGATGCCGCTCTTGGTCGGTCTGGACGGCGTCAAGAAGATGTCCAAGTCCGCCGCCAACTACATAGGCGTGCACGATGCCCCGGGCGAGATGTTCGGCAAGATCATGTCCATCACAGATGACCTGATGTGGAACTACTACGAGCTGCTCTCCTCTCGCCCGCTTTCCGACATCGAAGGCTTCAAGGCGGGCATCGCTGCCGCTACCCTGAACCCGCGCGATGTTAAGATCTGGCTGGCGAAAGAGATCATCACCCGCTACCACGATGAAGCGGCAGCCGAAGCGGCTCACGAAGATTTCACCCAGCGTTTCTCCAAGAACGCCATTCCGGACGAGATGCCGGAAGTCGAGCTGGCACTGGAAGGCGAAGGTCTGCCGATCGCCAACCTGCTCAAGGATGCCGATCTGGTGACCACCACCTCAGAGGCGCTGCGCATGATCAAGCAGGGCGCGGTCAAGGTTGATGGCGACAAGCTGGACGATGGCAAGGCACTCATAGGTGCCGGCACCGCCGTCTATCAGGTCGGCAAGCGCAAGTTTGCCCGGGTGACGGTCAAGTAAGCCAAACCTTCCTGCTAAAAAAGGCCTCCATATGGAGGCCTTTTTGTTGGCTCATTCCCGCTGGAAGAAGGGATTAGCCCTCTGTTTTAAGGAAGTTGCGATAGAGCATATAGAGGTGGGCCGAGCTCCAGCTGAAGTTGCTGGCCCCCTGCATGGCGCCTGTCTCCGGGTTGTAGTTTTCGCGGATGGGGCCGCTGCCCGCCAGCCCTTCGGCGTTGGCAAACAGCTTGTTGACCAGCATCTGGGCATCGCTGCGATAGCCGTAGTTCTCCAGCCCCTTCACCCCGAAGTAGAACTGATCCAGCCAGACCCGGCCGCGCCAGTAGATGTCGGGGTCATAGGCCGGGTTGGTCAGGGCCGCCGTGCCGAGCGGCACCCTGGTGTTGAACTCCTGGCTACTCAGCATCACCTCGCGCACCCGCGCGGCCTTCTCCTTGTCCGCCACCTCGGCCCAGAGCGGGCTCCAGCCTTCCGGGCCACGGCCACGGGCGGTCAGCAGCTTGCCGACGCAGCCGTTGCCGTCCGCCACATCCCCTTGATGGATCTGGCGGTCGTAATAGAAGCCCGACGTCTCATCGAACAAACAGGTATTGATATAGCCGGCGAGCTGGGTAGCGCCCTCGCGATAGCGGCTCGCTTCGTCCGGCTTGCCGAGGAGATCGGCCATGTCCGCCAGGATGCGCTTCTCCTTGGCGAGGAAGGCGTTCAGCTCCACCGACTCCTGATCGATGGAAAAGCCGATGAGGCTGCCGTCATCTTCGTGGTTCTCGAAGAAGGCGACGTTCCAGTCCTGGCGCGCCTTGGCTAGATCCCCTGCGTAAGTCTTGTCGGCGTAGCGCTGCAGCTGATCCGGCTCGATGAAGCCGAAGCGGGCGGCGTTGTCCATGCCGGACTCCCAGCCGGCGCCGTGCTGGGCACCGATATCCATGTCGGCATAGCCGCCGACGCTCAGCACCTGCTGATAGAGCGCCATGCCGGCACAGCCATACCAGCCGTCCCCCTCGTTGGTGCAGCTCGACAGATCCAGCCCGGCGGGCACGTCACTGGCGTACTGCACCTTGAAGGTGATATTGCCGAATTCGTCGTTGTGCTCGACGTGCTTGGTGGCGCCGTATTCGATGATGCCGTTGCGGTTGTTGTCCCGCGCCCGGTACCACCAGTCGTGATAGGCCTGGATCTTCGGATACATCTCGGCGATGAAGGCCTTGTCCTTGGTCGCGCCGTAGATCTCCCAGATGGCCCAGGCGGAGAGCGGCGGCTTGGTGTCCCGCTCGTTCCAGTTGCCGCCATCGCCGCCGCGATCGGAGAGCTTGTTGTAGAAGACGGCGTCGATCACCATACCGGCATCCTGCGGGCGGACCGGATCATCGGGCTGGACCTGGTAGTCATACATGGCGCGCACGTTGTTCTTGGCCACCTCGGGGTTGAAGTGGGCCATGGCGTAGGCGTGCTTCCAGCTGTCCCAGGCCCAGACGCCGTCGAACCAGCGAGCCGTGTTGGAGGGGGTGACCCCGTCGTGGAGGATGGCGCCGGCCGGTGAGCGCCAGTTGCCGTTGAGGGTCTCCATCGCCTTGACCGCGATGCGTCGCTCGGCTTCCGGGATCCCCTGGTTGGAGAGGCCGCGCTCGAGATAGCCTTCCCAGCGGCGGATGGAGTCGTCGAAATAGCTGGCAGGCTTGGCCAGCAGGGCGTTGCGGCTCTGCTGGAAGCGGCTGGCGTCATCGCTGCTGTGAACGTAGCTCTGCAGGGTGTAGATATCCTCGCTCCCCTTGGCGGCCAGGGTGAGGCTGGCCTCGCTCCGGTAGCCGAGTGCCTTCTCGTCCAGGATGGTGCGGCTGGGCAGGGTGCGATCGATGCGATAGCGGGCGCTGCCGCTCTGCATCATGTTCCAGGTGCTGCGCAGCTCGCCGAACTGGAACTCTATGCCTTGCTCGCTCTGGCTGATGGTGCGGGTCCAATCCGGGTACTGCTCGGCCACCGTCTTGTTGGCATCCCACTGCTGGAGCAACTCCCCCTGCCAGGTCAGGTTGAGGGTGAGCGGCGCGTCCTGATTGTTGATGAGTCGGGTTCGGACCAGGGCCGTGCGGGCATCGCCGTAGCGCAGCTCCAACTCCAGGGTGAAGGGCGCGAACTCGAATCGCTGGATGAGCGCCCCCGGGATGGCGTAGATCTCGTACTTGCTGGCGGCGGTGAGCGGATAGGAGCGGCCGCTCTCATCGCTCAGGCTGAGCCGGTCCAGCTCGCTGGCGAAGAAGAGGCTGTACTCCTCCGAGATGACCATGGGGCCGGTGAAACCACCCCATTCGCTGTCGCTGGCGGGCAGCAGGAAGCCGTGCCAGGCCCCCAGATCGAGCAGCGGGTTGTATTTGAGGTTGGAGTAGCCGTCAAAGTCTCGGAACTGGAGCGGGGTACCGCTGCGATCGATCACGTTCTGGTACTGGCTCGCCAGGGTCGCACTGGGCGGAGTCGGGGCGCTGGAGTCATTGCCGTTGCAGGCGGTGAGGCCAAACAGGGCGACGCTCAGGGTGATGGAAAGTAAACTTTTACGAAACATGTCTCGCTCCAATTACGATTTTGTAGGTTAAGGAAGGTGCTTTTTTAGCGTTTATTTTAGTGAAATCTTTTGCAAGAGACATTGTAGGGGAATGCTGCGGGCCATATTGGCGCTTCGTCACACTGTGGAGCGAGGGGATGTGAGCCGGATCACCGGGTTACACGAGGTTACATTGCAGGGTGTTTTAGTAACTATTTACTTGGCGTTGAGTGTCCATTGAGGGACAGGTACGCAGATATTGGTGGGGAGTCAGACCGAACTCCTGCTTGAAACGGGCGGCGAAGCGGCTGGGAGAGTCATAACCGCAGGCGAGGGCCACCTCCAGCGGAGTGAGGGCCTGTTGCAGCAGGGTGAGGGCGTGGCTCATGCGCACCTGGGTCAGCAGCTGGCGAAAGCTGCGCCCCTCGGCGGCCAGCTTGCGCACCAGGGAGGCGCGGCTCATGGCGAAGTGGGGGGCTATGGTCTCCAGCCTGTGGTCGGCGCCCGGCTCCACCCCGAGGTAGCGGGCCAGCCGCTCCCCGAGCGTCATTGTGCTGGCGGGAAACAGCAGGTCGAGACCGCCGGCGGCCTGCAGCTCGGCATAGAAGCCGTGCAGCAGCTGGGTCTGGGTGGCCTGGCTCAGCGTGCGGCTGGCCATGGAGCAGATCAGCTCGAAGCAGAACGCCAGCGCCGGACTTATCTCAAGGCGTGGTTCCCTGAGCCGGGTGCCCGGGGCGTCAGTCAGCCACTCAGTAGGGGGCGGGGTCAGCAGGGTCAGGGCATGGGAGCTGAACTTGCCCTGTTCGGGCTGGTTGACGAAGGTGAGCTGGTGGCCTGCCGGGATCAGCAGCCAGCTCCCCTTGTCAAACGACAGGCGCCTGTCCTGCCACCACAGCTGCTTGTGGCCCTGTTGTACCCAGATGATGGTCGGCGCATAGATGAGCACCCTGTGCAGCGGCTGCTGACGGATCCCGAGATAGTGATGCAGTTGCAGCAAGGGGGCGCTCATCCGGCGGGCTCCTAGGGGGTGACGAAGGTGGCGGTCAGGGTGGCCTTGCCCAGCGCCATGGCATTGAGCATGTAGCCTACCATGGCGGGCGGGGTATCTGCCTTCACCTCGAGTGTGGCTTCGGGCAGAGCCCAGGCGGTGAACTGGTAGCGGTGCATGCCGTGACCGGCGGGCGGGCAGGGGCCGCCGTAGCCCTGGCTGCCGAAGTCGGTTCTCAGCTCAAGGCCCTGTTTGAGTTTGCCGGAGACGTTGCTGGCAAGTGAACTCTGGTTGGCCGGCAGGTTCACCACCAGCCAGTGCCACCAGCCGCTGCCGGTGGGGGCGTCGGGATCATAGGCGGTGATGGCGACGCTCTTGGTGCCGGCCGGCAGGTCCTGCCAGCTCAGCTGGGGCGAGCGGTTCTCCCCCTTGCAGCCGAAGCCGTTGAAGCTGAACGCCTTGTCCATCAGCTGGCCTTCCTGAATGTCAGTGCTCTTCAAGGTCATGGCAGAGGCGGGCAGGGCCGCCAGGCACAGTAGGGAGAGCAGGGTGGAACGCAGGGGTAATTTCATTGTGGTGCTCCTTTATGGATGAGGGGATCCCGCCGAGAGGATCCTGATGACGGGATCAGTCTAGCGAAGCGGGGCGATTCTGGTGCAACCCAAAGGCTCAATATCGGGTTGTCGGTGGCTGATTGTGAGCCGAACTGCATCTGGGTGGGAAAAGAGTGGGACGGCGAGGTGGCAAGGGAGTGGACGGCTCGTGGTGCGGCGGCCATAAAAAAACCGGCCTCATGGAGGCCGGTTTTGACATCTTGCTGGCAGCAGCGAGGCGGCTTAGCGCAGTATCATCTGCTCGCGGCCCGGGCCGACGGAGACCATGGGAACCGGCACACCCAGCAGGGCTTCGATGCGCAGCACGTAGTGCTGGGCAGCCTTGGGCAAGTCTTCGAACTTGCGGATGTGGGAGATGTCTTCGCTCCAGGCTTCCATGGACTCGTACACCGGCTTCAGACCGGCGGTCTGCGGCCAGATCGGGTTCTCGGTGTTGGCGCCTTCGTAGGCCACGCAGATCTTCAGATCCGGCATGCCGGAGAGGCAGTCCAGCTTGGTCAGGGCGATCTCGTTGGCGGCCTGGATCTCCAGACCCTGCTTGGTGGCAACGGCGTCGAAGTAGCCGATGTCACGGGGACGGCCTGTGGTGGCACCGAACTCGTTGGCGAACTTGCGGAACTCTTCCTGGTTCTCCATGGCGGTGATCAGGGTGCCGGTACCGACAGAGGTACTGAACGCCTTGGCCACGGCAATCACGCGCTCGGGGCGCAGGGCCGGCAGGCCGCCACCGATACCGGCGTAGGCGCCGGAAACGTGGGAAGAGGTCACCCAGGGGTACTCGCCGTAGATGAGGTCACGGCCGGCGCCCAGCTGGGCTTCGAACAGCAGGGTGCCGTTCTGGGCCTGGATGGCCTTGAGCGGCTCGCTGACGTTGCAGACGGCGTCGATCCAGGGGGCGGATACTTCCAGCAGCCAGTCGGCCATTTCCTGGGCGGTCTGGCTGAATTCGAAGCTCGGGTAGAGGGCTTTGAGCTGCGGCAGTTTCCAGTCGAGGAAGAACTGGATGCGCTCGACCAGTACGTCCGGCTGTTTCAGCCAGCCGACCAGGATCGCTTTTTTCATGACCCGATCACCGTAAGCCGGGGCTATGCCCTGACGGGTGGAGCCATAGGCGCCATCACCCAGACGGACTTCTTCCAGGGTGTCTTCCAGCGCATGGATCGGCAGGCAGAAGGTGGCGCGATCGGAGATGGCCAGTTTCGGGGTCACGCCGGCGGCTTTCACTTCAGCCAGCTCGCGGGTCAGCGGCTCCGGGCTGATGACCATGCCAGGGCCGAGGACAACCAGGCAGTCCGGGTTGAATACGCCGCTCGGCAACTGGTGCAGCTTGAAGGTGCCCAGGTCGTTGACGACGGTGTGGCCGGCGTTGTTGCCGCCCTGAAAACGGATGCTGGCGGCGGATTGACCTGCCAGATAATCGACGATGCGGCCTTTGCCTTCATCACCCCAGTTAGCACCTACGACTACGATAGACGACATGACTCTTTCTCCTAAGACGTTAGGCGTCCATCCTAGGAGGCTGGGGCGGATTAGAAAAATTAATTATCTTTATAATTCCGATAAGAAAACCATATAATCGTGGTGAATTTACCGGCAAGACACCCAGTGTTGCCGCGCTGGCCCGCGTCATGGGCGCAGATGTGGAAAAACAAGAGGACCCTCATGCTGGACATTCACTGGCTGCACACCTTCGTTACCCTGGCCCGCCTGCAGCACTTCGGCCAGACTGCCACCGAATTGCACATGACCCAGCCCAACGTCAGCCTGCATCTCAAGAATCTGGAGCAGGCCACCCGGGTCAAGCTGATTGAACGCAGCCCGTTTCGGCTGACCCAGGCCGGTGAGCGACTGCTGCAAAGCGCCGAGCGCGCCATCAACGAGCTGCTGTTGTGCCAGTCCGATCTCAATGCCCTCAACCAGCTGAGCCAGGGCACGCTGGCCATTGCCGCCAGCGACATCATCTCCCGTCTGCTGCTGATCCAGCCGTTCCAGCGCTTCAAGCAGGCCTTTCCCGGCATCGATCTCACCCTGTTCAACACCACCTCGGATCAGGCGGCCGAGCTGGTCAAGGCCGGCAAGGCGGATCTCGGCTTCGTGATGGCGCAAAAGCGCAGCGAACCGCTGTTCTACACAGAGTTGCAGCAGGTGACCTGGTGCGCGCTGGGACACGGCTTGGCCCGCTGGCAGGCGCGGGCCAAGGCGGGTGAGAGCGATCCCCTCGACGAGCCGACCCTGATCCTGCTCGGCCACGACACCCGCACCCGCGCCCTGATCGACCCCTCGCTGCCCCTGCTCGGGCTGCCGAGCTGCCGCATCATGGAGGTGGGCAGCGTGGATGCCCAGCTCGACTGGGCCGAGGCGGGCTTCGGGGTCGCCATAGTGCCGGACTTCTCGCTCCACCCGCGCCTCAAGCTCACCGCCCCCGTGGCCCGTCTGACCGACTTTCCCGGCACCAGCCTGGGCTATGTGGTGCGCCAGAATCAGGTGTTGTCGCGGGCCATCAAACAGCTGCTGCACTGGGTGGAGAAGGAGATATTGCAGCCCGACGCCCGCCATCAAGCGGCGCCCAGGGCAGAAGGCTGATCAGGTCCGGCGGGACAAGCAGACGGGATGCCCCTTGTGCGCCCGGTTTCACGGCGGGCGCCTGACCGGGTTTGGCTGGGCCGGGAGGGGAGATAGCGATCGGCCACAGTGTTGCGGCCCGTGTGCGCATGAGTTGCCACAGAACAAGGTAAAAGGTGCAAGGCAACAGCTGCAATGCAAAAGAAGAGGCCACCCTGACAGGTGGCCTCTTTCGTTGGCGGAACGTGAGATTACTGGACGGGCACGCTTGCCGAAGGGGTGACCGGCAGGGGCTGGTTCAGGCTGCCACTGGCGGCACTGGGCGCAGCCCCTTGCGTATCGGCGGGCGCCGAGCCGAGTGCGGCCGAGGCGGCTTGCGTGGCTGCAGCGGCCGAAGGTGGCTCCGCCGTCACGGCTTGCGTGGTCTGGGCGGCCGAGACGGGTGCCACCGGCTGGGTTGCCATTGCACCCGAGGTTGCTGCCTGTGCTGCTGCGCCATCCCCGGTGGCCTGTGCCGCCGATTGGGCTGCCAGGCTTGCCGTCGCCGCCGAGCCCTTTGACTCCTGGGGAGTCAGGGATTCGGGGAGCAGTGATGGCGGCGGCAGGACGGCATCCTCCATGCCCGGGTGGCGCGGCACCTCGGCCTCCGCCAGCATGGAGTCCAAGGTGAGGGTGGTCAGCGCCGGATGCAGACGGGTGAACTGCTTGAGCCGTGCGGTCAGCACATCGCGCACTGTGCGCACCTGGGTGTCTGGCAGGCTGTCCAGCGCAACCAGTTCGGCGGTGACGGCAAAGGTGTTGACGCCGCTGGGCTGGCCCGGGTAGAGGTTGGCGCCGATGCGGCCGCGCTGGTAATAAGGGTGGTTCTTGAGCAGGCGATCGATCTGCTCCCCCTCGATGGGGATGATGCGCGCCTTGCAGCGACCGGTCAGATCCCCTATGCCCTGATTGGGGTGGCCCGCCACCATGAAGGCGGCGTCCAGGGTGCCGTCGCAGAGCCCCTCCAGCCGGTTGTTGATGGAGGAGGGAATGACGGGCGCGAAGCTGCTCTCCTGCCAGCCCATGGCATCGAGCAGGGCCTGGCTGGTGACGCGTTCTCCCGACCCCGGATTGCCCAGATCGACCCGCTTGCCTTCGATGTCGGCCAGGGTGTTGATGTTGCTGTTGGCACCGGCGAGCAGGGTCAGCGACTCCTGATGGAGTCGAAACAGGCTGCGCAGCCGGTCGTTGGGCGGCTGGCCCACGAAGGGGCCTGTGCCGTGGGCGGCGTGGTGCACCACATCCGACTGCACCAGCGCCAGCTGGATTTTCCCCTGGCCCAGCTCCTTCAGGTTGGCGAGGGAGCCCGAGGTGCTCTGCACGGCGCAGTGCAGCCCGTGGTTGGCGTTATCTTCGTTCAGCAGGCGGCAGATGGCCCCTCCCGCCGGATAGTAGACGCCGTTGAGCGCCCCCGTGCCTATGGTGAGATAGGCCGGTGTGGCGGCGTGCAGGGGCAGCACCAGGGCTGCAGCCAGCCAGGGCAGGGCGGTACGAGACAGGGTCGACAGGTGGTGCAGGGCGCTTGGCAACATAATGAACCGGATCAATGGCTGATAAAAAGGATGGGCCAAGCCCATCCCGTCTGACATCACGGCCTGCCGCTGTTTGGCGCAGAGCCGGGTTTGCATGGCATGTGCCATTCAAACCCGATCTCATCGCTTATGGCGGGGGCTGGTGCAGCTGACATTCAGCCGCAAAAATATACCCTATTGCCATCAGATGCGAGTCTGGATCGCTTTCTCCATCCGGGCCAGTGCCTCGGTCAGCCGTGCCCGGGTGCAGCCGAAGTTGAGCCGCACGAACTGGCCATCGCCGAACTGGGCGCCGGGGGAGAGTCCCACCCCCGCCTGCTCGAAGAAGGCGATGGGATCCTCGAGACCGAGCGCACTGACGTCGATCCAGGCGAGGTAGGTGGCCTGATGGCGCGCCAGCTTGATGCCGGGCCAGCGGGCGACCGCCTGCTCGATCAGCGTCAGGTTGGCGGCCAGGTAGTCAAGCTGTTCGCTGAGCCAGGGGTCGCCTCCCTCATAGGCCGCCTCGGCCGCCACGAAGCCCAGCAGGTTGACGTCGGCGCTGATGCCGCGCATCGCCTGTTGCAGCTTGAGGCGCAGGCGGGCATTGGGCACCACGGCGAAGGCGCAGCACAGACCCGCGATATTGAAGGTCTTGCTCGGAGCCATCATGACGGCGCAGCGCTCGGCCGCGTCCGGGCTGATGGCGCCATAGGGTATGTGGCGGGCATCTTTGTCCAGCAGCAGGTCGCAATGGATCTCGTCCGAGCAGACAACCAGATTGTGGCGCTCGGCGATGGCGTCTATGGCTTCCAGCTCGGCGCGGGTGAACACTGTACCGCCCGGGTTGTGTGGGTTGCACAGCAGCAGCAGATCCGCCGCCGGGGCCTGACGCTCAAGCTCCTCCAGATCCAGCACCCAGCGACCGGCCTCTTCCACCATGGGCACTGTGAGCAGGGGGCGATCGTTGAACCCGGGTGCCTGCAGGAAGGGGTAGTAGACAGGTTTGGGGGTGATGATGCCGCGGCCGTGCTGGCTCCAGGCCTTGCACGCCAGATTGAGGCCGGGTACCACGCCGGGCAGGAAGACGAGCCACTCGGGCTGGATGCTCCAGCCGTAGCGGCTGGCCAGACGCGCCATGATCAGTTCGATCAGCCGGGCAGAGGGGCGCGAGTAACCGAAGATGCCGTGGGCGACCCGCTGGGTGAGGGCCTCGACGACGGCGGGCGGCGAGACAAAGTCGGTGTCGGCTACCCACATGGGCAGCACGTCCTGTCCCTTGTACTTGTCCCATTTCAGACTCATGGTATCGCGACGATCTATTTCCCGGTCAAAATCAAACATGTGAAATCCTTATGCTGGGCAGTGGGCTTTCAATGTACGGGGTCGGGCGCGGGGTCGCAAGCCTTGAGGTGACTCTTGATAATGACATAAAATAAGCGACGCTATTTCATGCACTTGCCGAATTTTGGCCAGTTTTCTTCCCCCCAATCAGTGGTAATCCTATGAGCTTGTTGACCGCCGCTCTGAAGAGGTCGGATCCCGTCTCCCTCTCTTTTTTGGCCGTGACCTTTATGACCGGGGTGGCGGTGGCGCTCCAGGTGCCTACCTTGAGCCTGTTTCTGGCCGAAGAGGTGCAGGTGCGCCCCTTGCTGGTCGGACTGTTTTACACGGTCAACGCCGTGATCGGCATCCTCATCAGCCAGTGGCTCGGCCACCGCTCCGACAGCAAGGGGGATCGCAAGCGGCTGATCCTGCGCTGTTGCTTTGCGGGTGTGGTGCTCTCCCTGCTGTTCGCCTGGAATCGCAACTACTGGCTGCTGGTGAGCCTGGGGGTGCTGCTGGCCAGCCTGGCCGCCACCGCCAGTCCCCAGCTGTTTGCCCTGGCGCGGGAATATGCCGACAGCCGCAACAAGCGGGCGGACATGTTCAGCTCGGTGCTGCGGGCCCAGTTCTCCCTGGCCTGGGTCATTGGCCCTCCCATCGCCTTCGCGCTGGCCATCGGCTATGGCTTCGAGGTGATGTATCTCGCCTCCGCCCTGGCCTACCTCATCTGTGCCTTCGTGGTGTGGCGCTGGCTGCCCTCCCTGCCGCTGCCCACGCCAAACAGCGAGGTTGAGCGGGTCAGCAGCTGGAAGGATCCCTCGGTGCGGGCGCTGTTCATCGCCTCCACCCTGATGTGGACCTGCAACAGCATGTACCTCATCAACATGCCGCTCTACATCACCCGCGAGCTGGGGCTGGAGGAGAAGCTGGCCGGTGTGCTGATGGGCACGGCGGCAGCCCTCGAGATCCCCTTCATGCTGCTGGCAGGCTACTACACCCAGCGCTTCGGCAAACGCCCCATGATGCTGGTGGCCGTGCTGGCCGGGGTGGGTTTCTACGTGGGGCTGGTCACTCTGTCGAGCCAGTCTGCGCTCATCGCGCTGCAACTGCTCAACGCCATCTTCATCGGCATAGTCGCCGGGATCGGCATGTCCTACTTCCAGGATCTGATGCCGGGGCGCGCCGGGGTGGCGACTACCCTGTTTGCCAACAGCATACGCACCGGCTCCATCATGGCGGGGGCCATCGCGGGGACTGTGGCCGAGATCTGGAGTTTTCACGGGGTCTTCATGGTGGCGACTGCGCTGGCGCTGGCGGCACTGGGCGCCTGCTGGCGGGTGCCCAATGTGTGAGGCGGGTCTGTGACCGGTTGGCTATGGGTGACGCAGGCTGCCTGACGGCTGGGGCTTATTTGTCGTTGTCGTTCTGATATTCGTTGCGCAGGCAGCGCAGCAGCAGCTCGGTGGCCGGCCCCAGCGAATCCGCTGACGGTGTCAGCAGATAGGTGTAGAGATGGCGCTCGTTGCCGCTTGCCAGATCCAGCGGCACCAGGACGCCGTTGGCCAGCTCCTCCTGCACCAGATGGCGGGGCAGCCAGGCATAGCCGAGGCCGAGTTTGAGCATGGCGATCACTTCGTGGTAGTGGGTCGCCTTCCAGCCGGTGTCGTCCGCGTCGTTCCAGTCCACCGAGCGGTGAATGGGGGGATGCAGGCTTATCTGGTTGTGGCTGGCAAGCTCGTCGGTGGAGACGGCGCCGGCCAGGGCGGCGAGGGGATGGTCGGCCGAGCAGAGCGGCAGCAGGCACACCTCGTCCAGCGGCAGGCCGGTGCGATCCTGGGGCAGGTGCTCGGAGAGCATCAGATCCCCCACTTGCAAGGCGTTGAAGTGGCAGTGAATGCGTTCGTGCAGATTGACGCGGCAGCCCCGGCTGCGGGGATAGAAGTGGGCCAGCGCCCGATAGAGTCGCTCCCGCGGCTGCAGCACGGAAACATAGAGGTTGATCTGCGGCTCCCACTGCCGTTCCAGGTTGTTGGCCAGGTTTTCCAGCTCTTCCACCTGCTGGCTGAGCTGACGCGCCCGCTTGAGGAAGATCTCCCCGGCCTGGGTCAACACCGCCTTGCGCCCCCTCACTTCCAGCAGAGGCACCCCCAGACTCTGCTGCAGCTTGGCCACCGCATGATTGAGAGAGGATTGGCTCTTGTTCAGCGCCTCGGCGGCCTGGGCATAACCGCCACAGTCCACCACGGCCTGAAAGATCCGCCATTGCTCAAACGTGCTCTTGGGACGAAACATATCTCAACCTGATCAGGGATCGTATGTGGTAAGGGGCTGCAACAGGGTGCCGGCGGCACCCTATTGAATTTAACCCCATGCGGCGCAGGGTTCCGGTTATTTTGTTGATTTATTTGGGCTGGGCCACAAAGGTCTGGCCGGTTTTGCCACGGCTGTCGGCCCCCATCAGATAGAGATAGAGCGGCATGAGATCGGCTGGCGTCTTGAGCTGCTGGGGATCTTCCGCCGGGAAGGCGCTGGCGCGCATCTTGGTGCGGGTGCCGCCCGGGTTGAGGGTGTTGACCCGCACAGCCGTGTTCTCCAGCTCGTCGGCCAGCACCTCCATCATGCCCTCGATGGCGAACTTGGAGATGGCGTAGGTGCCCCAGTAGGCGCGGCCCTTGCGGCCCACGCTGGAGGAGGTGTAGACGATGGAGGCCTCACCGTGCTCCTTGGCGGTCTGGCGGATCAGCGGCAGCAGCGCCTGGGTCAGCAGGAACTCGGATTTGACGTTGACCTGCATCACCTCGTCCCACTCCTGCTCCTGAATGTGCTCGAAGGGGGAGAGGGTGCCGAGCAGGCCGGCGTTGAACAGTACGCCGTCGAGGCGGCCAAACTGCTGCGCGAAGGTCTCGGCCATGCCGCGGTAGTGGGCGGCTGTCGCCCCTTTCAGGTCCACCGGCACTATGGCGGGCAGGGGATAACCGGCGGCCTCGATCTGGTCATAAACCGCTTCGAGTTTGGCGCTGGTGCGGCCGAGCAGGATCACGGTGGCGCCGTGGGCGGCATAGGTGATAGCGGCTTCGCGGCCTATGCCGTCACCGGCACCTGTGACCAGAATGACCTTGTGCTTGAGCAGATCCCGGGGGGCCTGATAATCGAGCATGACAACTCCTGTTAACAAGTTCGTGGCAGATGCGCGCGGCAATAGAGGGGCAAGTGTACTGACCCCGCACGGCATTTGACCAGTATGAGACGGCAAAAATGTGAAGAAAATAGAGGGGTTGTGATTGCAGAGTGTGTTTTTTGAGCCACTGTCGCAGAGTTTTTGCGCGAGCCCGGCAAACTCCCTAGAATGTGAAAAACTCGAACACTGAGCGGAGCATCAAGTGGCATTTTTGACCGAATATGGCCTGTTCCTGGCCAAGACCCTCACCTTACTGCTGGCCATAGCTGCCGTCATCCTGATGGTGATCAGCAGCCGTCAGCCGAAATCCCGCAAGGGTGAGCTGGTGGTGACCGATCTCTCCAGCGAGCTGGAGCAGGGGCGTTACCAGTTGCAGGCGGCGCTGGCCGGCAAGACTGAGCGCAAGCAGCTGGAGAAGGCGCGCAAGGCCGAACACAAGGCCCGTGCCAAGACAGAAGACGAGCGCAGTCGGCTGTTTGTGCTCGATTTCAACGGCAGCATGGATGCCAAAGAGGTGGCTTCCCTGCGGGAAGAGGTGAGCGCCGTGATAGGCGTCGCCCAGTCCGGTGACGAGGTGTTGCTGCGGCTAGAATCCGGCGGCGGCGTGGTCCATGGCTATGGCTTGGCCGCATCCCAGCTGCAGCGACTGCGCGACAAGGGCATCAAGCTCACCGTGGCCATCGACAAGGTGGCGGCGAGCGGCGGTTACATGATGGCCTGCGTGGCGGATCAGATCTTGGCTGCACCCTTTGCCATCGTCGGCTCCATCGGCGTGATAGCCCAGTTGCCGAACTTCAACAAGCTGTTGAAAAAACACGACATCGAATTTGAGATGCACACAGCAGGCCAGTACAAGCGCACCATCACCATGTTCGGTGAGAACGACGATCTGGGGCGGGAGAAGTTTCGCGAGGAGCTGGGCGCCATCCACGAGCGGTTCAAGGCGTTCGTGGCCGAGCACAGGCCCCACCTCGACATAGACAGCGTCACCACGGGAGAGCACTGGCTGGCGAGTCAGGCCAAGGGGCTGGGGCTGGTGGATACCCTCTGCACCAGCGACGACTACCTGCTGGCCCAGGCCAGCCATCACAAGGTGGTCGGCATCAGCTATCGCAAGCCAAAGAGCCTGACCCAGAAACTGGGCCAGCAGGCCGCCCTGGCGCTGGAGTCGAGCCTGGGTCGGCTGTGGCAGCAGAGCCCCTGGCGCTGAGAACCTGTTCCGATCTTACTGCGAGGTCGTGATCAAGGCTCATGTGCTGCTCGCTTGTTTGTAAGCAGGAGGCTCACGTATGTCTATACGCTCCGGTTCCTGAGCGGCTTGTAACCTTGCTGACGACCTCTCGCGACAGTTCGAAAACAGGTTCTAGGAAGCCGTTCAAAGGGCATGAAAAAGCCGGGCACTTGCCCGGCTTTTGCTATCCAGCGACTCAGCGCTGGAAGGGATAGACAGAGCCAAGTTTCAGGATCTGGGTCAGTTCGTCCAGCGCACTGCGGGACTCCTGCACCAGCGCCGGGTCGCGCAGATCGTCCAGCGCCAGGCTGTCGCGGTAGTGGCGATCCACCCAGTTGTCGAGGCGGGCAAACTGGCTGTCGTTGATGAGGCAGGCCGGATTGACCGCCGCCAGCTCCTGATCGTTCATGGCGACCCGCAGCCGCAGGCAGGCGGGGCCGCCGCCGTTGCGCATGCTCTGCTTCACGTCCATGTAGTGCACCTGCTTGATGGGGGTGCCCTGGGCGAGGAGTTGGCCGAGGTAGGCCGATACGGCCGGATTGTCGCGACACTCTGTGGGGGCGATGATCGCCATCTCGCCGGAGGGCAGGGTCAGGATCTGGGTATTGAACAGATAGGATTTCACCGCATCCTGCACCGACACCTCGGCAGTCGGCACCTCGATGAAGTGCAGCTCCCCGTCACCGAACTTGGTGCGCACCTCGGCCAGCACCGACGCCGTGTTGAGGAAGGCCTGCTGGTGGAAGAAGAGCACGTTCTGGTTGCCTACCGCTATCACGTCGTTGTGGAACACCCCCTGATCGATCACCTCCGGATTCTGCTGGATGAAGACGGCGCTCTCTTCGCTCAAACCGTGCAGACGGGCGATGGCCTGGCTGGCCTCCAGGGTCTGGCGGGCCGGGTAGCGTTTGGGGGCGGGCTGGGAGACATCAAAGGCGCTGCGGCCATAGACGAACAGCTCGACCCCGGACTCGCCGTAGGCACGGCACAGCCGGGTGTGGTTGGCGGCGCCCTCGTCACCGAAGTGGTCGTTCTCCGGCAGGTGCTGGTGGTGATAGAAGTGGCGATCGTTGTTGAACACGGCGCGCAGTATGCGGCCGGTCACCTCGGGTTCGAGGGAGCGGTGGAACTTGTTGGTCAGGTTGGCGGGGGTGAAGTGAATGCGGCCATCCTGGGTATCGGCACTCGGGGAGACGGTGGCGGCGTTGGCGGTCCACATGCTGGAGGCCGAATAACAGGCGGCCAGCACGGCGGGCGCCTGTTTCGCGGCCTGGGCCAGCACGCTTGCATCATTGCCGGTGAAGCCGAGGCGGCGCAGGGTCGCGAGATCCGGCCGCTCCTGCGGTGCCAGCACCCCCTGGGTCATGCCAAGCTCGGTCAGCGCCTTCATCTTGCGCAGCCCCTGCTTGGCCGCCTCCTTCGGATTGGACGCCTCCTTGGCGTTGCTCTGGGAGGCGACGTTGCCATAGGACAAGCCGGCATAGTTGTGGGTCGGGCCGACCAGACCGTCGAAGTTGACCTCGAAGTGCTTCATTGCGTACATCCTTTCGATTTTTATATGGGTAGCGGTTCCTTCCGCGCACAAAGCTGCGGGATGCAGCCATTATAAGGAGATTTTGTCTTTTGTAACAAGCTGATAACCAAAGTGGTTTGTTATGTTACAAGAGCGGTTGGTTATGTCGTTTCAAATATAAAAAGGGGGTGGATATAGCATAAAAATAAAAAAGCGGTTGCTTCCCGCGGCTCGGCTTCGCATTAATAAATAAAGAGGTCAGCTGGTTCGGGCGGGTGAGCTAATTTGCTCACAAGATTGCTTTTTCGCGTCAAATCTCTTATACAGCCCCACAAAACCGCACACCAACCCCGTCGGGTGCAATGAGGATAATAGTTACAGCATGGGCAAATCACTGGTCATAGTGGAGTCTCCGGCCAAGGCCAAGACCATCAACAAATATTTGGGCAAGGACTACGTGGTGAAATCCAGCGTCGGTCATGTTCGCGATCTGCCCACCAGTGGCAGCGCGAGCAACGAGCCCAAAAAACCTGTCATTCGCGGCATCAAGCTGAGCGAATCAGAGAAGGCTGCCAAGGATCGCAATGCCCTGTTCTCACGGATGGGGATCAATCCGACCGCAGGCTGGCAGGCCAACTACCAGATTTTGCCCGGCAAAGAGAAAGTGGTCAGTGAGTTGCAAAGTCTGGCCGCCAAGGCTGACACCATCTATCTCGCAACCGACTTGGATAGAGAGGGAGAGGCGATCGCCTGGCACTTGCGCGAGATCATCGGTGGTGACGACAGCCGCTACAAGCGGGTGGTGTTCAACGAGATCACCAAGACCGCGATTCAGGAGGCGTTTGCCCAGCCATCCGAGCTGAACATCCACCGCGTCAATGCCCAGCAGGCCCGTCGTTTCCTCGACCGGGTTGTGGGTTACATGGTCTCCCCCCTGCTTTGGAAGAAGCTGGCTCGCGGTCTCTCCGCCGGCCGGGTGCAGTCCGTGGCTGTGCGTCTCATCGTCGATAAAGAGCGCGAGATCAAGGCCTTCGTGCCGGTCGAGTTCTGGGATCTCAACGCCGACCTGCTGACCGGAGACAAGGCCGACCTGCGCATGGAAGTGGTCAGCCGCAACGGCGCCGACTTCAAGCCGGTCACCCAGGCCGAGACCTTTGCCGCCGTGGCCGCCCTGGAAGGGGTCGACTACAAGGTGGTGAACCGGGAAGACAAGCCGACCGGCTCCAAGCCGTCCGCCCCCTTCATTACTTCCACCCTGCAGCAGGCGGCATCGACCCGTCTGAGCTTCGGGGTGAAGAAGACCATGATGATGGCCCAGCGTCTGTATGAAGCGGGCTACATCACCTACATGCGTACCGACTCCACCAACCTCAGCAAAGAGGCGGTCGAGGCGCTGCGGGAATATATCGGCGAGCAGTATGGCGCCGCCTATCTGCCGAGCGAACCGAATCTCTACGGCTCCAAGGCCGGCGCCCAGGAGGCTCACGAGGCGATCCGTCCCTCCAGCGTGCTGGTCACGGCCGAGATGCTGGAAGGCATGGAGCCGGATGCGATGCGGCTCTATGACCTGATCTGGCGCCAGTTCGTCGCCTGCCAGATGACCCCGGCCCAGTACGACTCCTCCACCCTGACCGTCAAGGCCGGTGAGTTCGAGTTGAAGGCCCGTGGTCGCACCCTGCGCTTCGCCGGTTGGACCAAGGCGCTGCCACCCATGGGTCGCAAGGGCGACGACAGCCAGCTGCCGGCGGTGACGGTGGGCGAGATCCTCAAACTGGTCAAGCTGGATCCGCGTCAACACTTCACCAAGCCGCCTGCGCGTTTCACCGAAGCGGCCCTGGTGCGCGAGCTGGAAAAACGCGGCATCGGCCGTCCTTCCACCTACGCCTCCATCATCTCCACTATCGTGGATCGCGGTTATGTGCGGGTCGAGAGCCGCCGTTTCTTCGCCGAGAAGATGGGTGAAATCGTCACCGACCGGCTGGTCGAGAACTTCGTCGAGCTGATGAACTACGAGTTCACCGCCAAGATGGAAGACAAGCTCGATGGCATAGCCGAGGGCAGCCTGGAGTGGAAGAAGGTGCTGGATGCCTTCTACGAAGAATTCACCCAGGAGCTGGCAAAAGCGGATCGGGACGCGGAAGAGGGGGGCATGCGTGCCAACCAGATGGTGCTGACCGACATCGATTGCCCGGATTGCGGCCGCAAGATGGGCATTCGTACCGCCACCACAGGCGTCTTCCTCGGTTGCTCAGGTTACGCCCTGCCGCCGAAAGAGCGCTGCAAGAAGACCATCAACCTGGTCTCCGCCGACGAATTCGTCTCCGCCACCGACGGTGACGAGGCCGAAACTGAGGCGCTGCGCGCCAAGCACCGCTGCGGCGTCTGCGGCACCGCCATGGACGCCTACATCATTGACGACAGCCGCAAGCTGCACGTCTGTGGTCGCAACCCGGATTGCGACGGTTACGAGATCGAGAAGGGCCAGTTCAAGCTCAAGGGCTACGAAGGGCCGAGCATAGAGTGTGATCGCTGCGGATCCGAGATGCAGCTCAAGAACGGCCGCTTCGGCAAGTACATGGGTTGCACCAGCGAGACTTGCAAGAACACCCGCAAGATCCTGAAAAACGGCGACATAGCGCCGCCGAAGGAAGATCCGGTCCCGCTGCCCGAGCTCAAGTGTACCCAGTCCGACGCACACTTCGTGCTGCGTGACGGGGCGGCCGGCCTGTTCCTGGCTGCCAGCAACTTCCCGAAATCCCGCGAGACCCGTGCGCCTCTGGTGGAAGAGCTCAAGCGCTTCAAGGATCGCCTCTCGCCCAAGCACCAGTACCTGGCCGACGCCCCGGCGTCAGATCCTGACGGTAACGCCTCCATCGTTCGCTTCAGTCGCAAGACCAAGGAGCAGTACGTGATGACGGAGGTCAACGGCAAGGCAACGGGCTGGACGGCGCACTACGACAACGGCAAGTGGCAGGAGAGCCTGGCCAAGTCGAAGAAGGCCTGATGGCGCGCAGTTCACACTATGATGAAAGAGGCCCCTTGCTGGGGCCTTTTTGTTGGGAGATGGCGGTATACTGAAACCGCTGCAAGGATGGCAGCGCTGTACACGGAGGTTGTGATGGAGATTAACGAGATCCGGCCGGGAATGACCTGTCTGACCCGGGAAGGTACTGCCTATGTGCTGGAGGTGGACAGGCAGAGTCTGCTGGTGTTGTTGCAACGGGAGTATGAAACCATACCCGTGCAGGTGCGCAGCGACGAGATCCTGGCTCCTCTCACGCTGTGATGTACCAGGAGGCAAGGCGTCATGGGCGCTCTTTGGCTCAACAGAACGTCATGAGAAGCCGTGACACCCTGGTTTAAAAGGGAATGAGGAATAGCAGCTCGGCCAGGTCGGGCTGCCATTGCCACTCCCGCATCCTGACCCGCCCGCCTACCACAGGCACTCCCTCCTGCTGCAATCGCCCCGTTTGTTCCGTGAAGCCTGTCGACCCTTTTGGCAGTGAAATGGTGCCACCTGCGCCCAGCACGCGATGCCAGGGCAGCACCTTGTCCGTTTCCCGCAGCACCTTGCCCACCAGCCGGGCCCGACCGGGCAGTCCAGCCAGATCCGCCACCTGACCATAGCTGACCACCTTGCCGGCCGGGATCAGGGCGAGGATCGCCTCGATGCGGGCGACCTTGTTCAGGGTGACAGGGGCTGGCTCCATTCTCATGGGTCATGACTCTCCAGAAACAATAGAAGCGCCATTGTGGCGCTTCTATTATGGGGGTGGCAACCGCTTCAACCAAAGGTCTGACTGAGCCCCTTGAGCTGTTTGGTGCGTTCCAGCAGCTCCTGACTCGAGTCGTCGACCTCCTGCATCTTCTGGCTGTTGGCGTGGGAGTACTGGGAGATCTGGTTGATGCTGCGGCTGATCTCCTCCACCACCGCCTGTTGCTGCTCGGCGGCGGCGGCGATCTGGGTTGAGTGTTCCGTGACCAGCTCTATCTCTTCCAGCACAGAGTGCAGGCTGCTGGCGCCCTGGCGGGTCATCTCGGCGCATTCGCGGGTCTGTTGCAGGTTCTCCTGCATCATCCCCTTCCAGCGTCCCAGGGTGTGCTGGATCTGCTGTATGCTGCCCTGGATCTGCTCGGTCGCCTTGTGGGTGCGGGTCGACAGGGTGCGCACCTCGTCGGCCACCACCGCAAAACCGCGGCCCTGCTCACCGGCCCGCGCCGCCTCGATGGCGGCGTTGAGGGCCAGCAGGTTGGTCTGATCGGCTATGCCCTGGATCTCGCCCATCACGCTGCCGATCCGCTCCGACTCGCTGGCCAGCTCCACCGCCGAGTTGAACGCCAGCTCCGCCTGTCTGGCGAGCTGCTCGATGCGCTGCTCGGTCTGGCTCAGCTGTTTGTTGGTGTGCTCGCAGCGGCTGCGGGCCTCGTTGACCTGACCGTTGGAGTTCTGGATGTTGTGGGCTATCTCGTGGGCCGTGCTGGCCATCTGGGTCATGGCGGCAGCCATCTGCTGGGTCTGGGCATCCTGCTCGTTGATGTCGAGGCAGGCCTGATGGGAGGCCTGTTTCAGCTTGGTAGCCAGGGTCTGCAGCGGCTGGGTCGCATCGTTGACCCGACCCAGCACGGTGCGAATGCGGGCCTGCAGCATCTTGATGTGAAAGTCGGCGATGGCGCCGGGGCCGTCGCCCGAGTAGACCAGCCGGGTCAGGCTGTCGTATTCGCGGCCGAGCTGCTGCAGATAGAGCGGCAGGGCGAAGAGCTCGCGCCAGCAAGCGCCGCCTATGAGCAGCAGGGGCAGCAGCATCAGCAGGGCTGTCATGGGGCCCTGACTGCTGAAGGCCCAGCCAAACAGACCGAGCAACAGCAGGCCCAGCACAGGCAGGCGTATGCGGCTGAGGGAAGGGAGGCTGCTGGCCGAGCCGCGCTCCGCCTTGAGCAGGGCCTGATAGGTCTGGCTGGCGACTCGCTTGAGCTGGGGTTCAGGTTTGCAGCGCACCGACTGGTAACCGCTGACTCTGCCCCCCTCGTAGATGGGGGTCACATAGGCATCGACCCAGTAGTAGCGGCCATCCTTGCAGCGGTTCTTCACCATGCCGCGCCAGGGCTTGCCCTCCTTGAGGCGGGCCCATAGATCGGCGAAGGCGGCCTTGGGCATGTCGGGGTGGCGCACCAGGTTGTGGTTGTGGCCGACCAGTTCTTCAACGGGGTAGCCGGCAATGCGACAGAAGGCGGGGTTGGCGTAGGTGATCACCCCGCGCAGGTCCGTGGTGGAAACCAGTTGTTCGTCGGCAGGAAACTCCACTTCGCTGTCCAGGGTATGGACGTCTCTGCGAGTCATAGGGATAGGCTCCGATGTTCTTGTTGATAGTTTTATCGTTGTTATTGTGGCAGATCCGGGCGTGGTTGCAGGTGCCTGTCAGGGTGCGCCAGGTCGGCTTCATAGGGGGCTGAATTTTGCCAACAATGGCGGATGAATGGTAGGGGAAAGTTGGTTTTTTGTTGGTGGATGGTAAAAAAAGGCGACCGAAAGGTCGCCAAACAGAAAGATAACACTACCTCTGCGGCGCCCGGTAACGCACCTGTAGCTGGTCGAGGATCTGCAGCTGGCCCGGCAGACGGGCGGCGAAGTGATCCCACGCCTTGCGGGCGGGGTCGCTCCAGGCCACCTCGGCGGTGGCCAGCATGCGCGGGAACAACATATAGTCGAGGCGGTCACGAGAGGTCACCAGCTCCGACCATAAGGGGCTCAGTACCCCCAGGATGTTATCGTTGGCATGGAAATCGGCCGGGGCAGGATCGCATCGATAGACCTGCTCCAGATTGAGGGTGCCCGCCCAGTAGAGGCCGGGTTCATGGATGTCCTGGCTCCAGGCCAGATCCAGATAGAGGTGCTGGGCCGGTGCCATCACCACCGGATAGCCGGCCGCAGCCGCATCCAGCCCTGCCTGGAAGCTGGTCCAGGCGAAGATGGTGGCATCCCGGCTCACCTTGTCGCCATGCAATATCTCCTCCCAGCCCAGCATCCGCTTGCCCTTGCCAGCCAGATATTGCTGGCAGTGGCGCAGCAGGTGGCCCTGCAGCTCGCGGCAATCCTGATACCCCTGCTGCTCCATCAACTGCCGGCAGGCCGGGCTGTCGGTCCAGACTCCGGTCGGCACCTCGTCTCCTCCCATGTGTACCAGCGGGCCCGGGAACAGCTCGCACACCTCGTCGATCACCGCCTCCAGGAACTGATAGGTGCCGGGCAGGGCCGGGTTGAGCACGTTGTCGTCGAAATATTGCACCGACAGGTAGCGGGAGCGGTCGGCTTCTTCCACCAGCAGCTCGGGCAGCGCCTTGATGGCCGCATGACAGTGGCCCGGTATGTCGATCTCGGGAATGACTGTGATGCCGAGTCCGGCGGCATAGGCTACCAGCTCGCGCACCTCGCTCTGGCTGTAGTAGCCGCCGTAGGGCTCGGCGCCGCCGCTCAGCTGGGGCCCGACCGGCAGATCGTGGCCGCGCCAGGCGGCCCGTTCCGTAAGCTGGGGGAAGGCCTTGATCTCGAGCCGCCACCCCTCGTCATCGGTCAGGTGCCAGTGGAAGCGGTTGAACTTGTAGAGGCTCATCAGCTTGAGCAGGCGCTTGAGGGTGGCCAGGCTGTGAAAGTGGCGGGCACAGTCGAGGAAGATGCCACGAAAACCGAAGCGGGGGGCATCGACCAGCTCGATGCAGGGCAGGCTCTCCCCGTGCTGCAGGGCCCACTGGGCCAGGCTTGTCAGGCCATGGCGCCAGCCGGCCTCGCCGGCGGCGGCTATGGTCACCCCCTCAGGCGTGATGGTGAGGCGATAGGCCTCCGCAGCCAGAGGCTCCTCGAGCAGCCGGATCTCGGCATCGTGATCCTGCTCCAGCGCGAGCCCGGTCAGCTCGTTGAAATGGGCCAGCAGGCCGGTAAGCGACCCGGGCCCGCTGACATGGGCCCGCTCTGCCAAGCGGAAGTTGCCCTCCAGCAACACCAGCTGATCCGGCTGGGGCACTATGCCGGCCAGGGACTCGACCTCGGGCAGATCCGGGGCGCCGGGTGCGCTTGGCGGCAGGCCCAGCGCCTCATCGGCCAGCACCACCGGCATCAGCTGCGGGCCCGTGCTGGCTTGGGGCAGGCTCAGGAAGAAGCCGCGCGGCATGTCGGAGAGGCGCTTGATGGGGGTGTTGCGACAGCAAAAACGCAGCTCGCTTTGCCCCTCGGCCGGGATCAGTACCTTGTAGCTGCCGCTCTGGCGCTCCAGCTCCCCCCCTTCGACCGAGGCCGGGTCTATGTGGCGCGCCAGGCAGAAGTGGAGCTTCCAGGGGACGGCCGGCAGCTGGCTCAGGTTGAAGCGGAACCAGACGTCCTCGCCATCGCGTCGGTCGACCTGGGTGTTGATCAGGGGTGCAGACATGAAAATTCCTCTGATGGAGTTAAGGGAACAAACAAGGCGATCATCTCCTTGTGGTACTGGTCAACCCGGGGAGGGAGCCTGAGTGCTGAGATGGGCACACCCCGGAGCGGGCAGAGGGGGACTCTGTCCCCGCCAGCGGGCAGATCGCATTGGACAAGGCTCAGCAGTGCAGACATGGGAACGCCTCCGACTGGGCAAACAGTATGGCCCCCTCCAGCGCATCGGCCTTGGGGTTGACCAGGTTGAGGTGCGCCAGTCGGGGGGCGAGGCGCATGCCGATGCCGCCGAGCAGGGCAATCTGGCTGGCGCCCAGCTGTTGCATCCCCTCCAGCAGGATCCGCAACTGTTCGCAGGTCTCGTCCAGCAGCTGGCAGGCGAGCTCGTCGCCGTCGCTGGCGGCGTCGAACACCCAGGGGGCGAAGCGGCCATAATCGGCCGGAATGGCGCGGTATGCCCAGCGCACGACGTCGGCCTGATCCCGCTTGAAGTGGTCGAGCAAGCGGATGGCGAGCGTGCTGGGGGGCAGGATGCCGTCATGGCAGAGCAGGGCTTGCTGGATGGCACGCAGCCCAAGCCAGGCGCCGCTGCCCAGATCCGAGATGGGAAAACCGCGGCCGGAGCAGGTGTGGAGCTGGCCATGCCGATAGAGGAGCCCGGCCGAGCCGGTGCCGGCGATGAGAATGGCCCCCTCCCGGCCACCAAAGGCACCCAGGCAGGCACCGAAGGCGTCGGAGGTGAGCCTGACGCTGGCAAAGGGGAAGGGCATCTCGAGCATGGCGTGATAGCACTCCGCCAGCTCGGCGGAGGCGAGCGCCAGCCCGACCCCCATCTGCTGCACGCTTGCCGCCGGCAGACCGGCCGCGGTGCGGGCCTGCTCGACGGCGGCCAGCACGTTGGCGTGGGCGACCTCTATGCCCAGCTCCAGGTTGGAGCCGGCGGCGCGCCCCTCGCCCAGCAGCTTGCCGGCCCGGTCCCGAATGCGGGCGCGGGTGTGGGTGCCGCCACCATCCACGCCGACCCAGAACTCAATCATGCCGGCCTCCCAGCGCGCTCTGCCAGCTGATGGCCAGGGCAAACCAGGCGGAATGTATGGAAGATCCACTGCTCTCCCCCAGTGCTAATGATGTCCGAGCCGCTCTCAATCATGGCGACCTCCCTGTGCGCTCTGCCAGCTGATGGCCAGGGCGAACCAGGCGGCGTGGGGGATCCACTGCTCGCCCCAGCGCCAGTTCTGATCCAGCCGATCCTTGTACTCTTCAGGGATAAAGGCCAGGTCATTTTCGTCATCGAAGCCGGCCGTGATGCCGTTGCAGATGCCGCCCAGGGCATTGGGATAACCGGCTGTGTAGCTCGGGTTGTTGATGCCGTGGCCCGCCAGCATGCAGGCGTTGAACGGGTTTTGCCCCAGGATCCAGTCGAGCTGGCGCTGGCCGAAGCCGAGCAGCGGCCCGGATTGTGGCGGGAGCTGCTCGGCGGCGGCAAAGGCCATGGCGGCCAGAGACGCCAGCCTGGCGTTTTCCCCCTGCCACCAGTAGCCGGATTCGTTATTGTGGGGAATGAAGAAGCTGACGCGAGGCGCCTCATCCACTCCTTTCACATACTGGCGGGCGAGGGCGAAGGGGTTGCCTGCCCGGGCGCACAGTGCCAGCTCGGCGGCCAGCGCCTGCTGCACCACGGTTTGCACCTGGTCCTTGCGCCCCTGATCCGGCTCTACGCCGAGGTATTCCAGCAGCGCCAGCACCGGCAGGCCTGCCTCGGCGGCGTGGTAGTAGGGGCGCGAGCCATCCTGGTTGGCGGACCAGTGGTGGCCGAGATCTGGGTGGGCGCGCTGACGGGTGCACAGCTTGCCGGCCCACACTCTCGCCTCGCTTAGCCACTCATGGCCCAGGGTCTTGGTCAGCTCGACCGCAGCCAGCAGGGCACAGTAGTCATCTATGATGTTCTCGACCCCGTCGTCCAGATAGGCGAGGTTGTGCTCGCGCAGGTGCAGGTAGCCGCACCTGGCCGCCTCGGCATAGTGACTCGCATCAAGGTCGCCGCTGACGCTCTCGCGGGCGGCGCGGGCCAGCGCGGCGATGGCCATGCCGCCCCCTTGCCGAAAACCCGCCTGCCAGTCGGCAGACTTGAGCCCCTGCTGGGTGGCGTAGGCGCACAGCTCGCGCTGCTCGGGATCCTTGCTCCACTTGTCGAACAGCGTCATGTAGAAAAAGCCGCTCTCATCCTGCATCCGGCAGAGAAAATCCGCCCCGTGCAGCGCCTCGTCATTGAGCCGCTTGCAGAGGTTGACCCCGTCTATGTCGCGGCGCGATGCCAGCAGTTCCCTACACCTGAGCAGGGCCCATACCACCATGGGGGTCTGCTGGGGGTTGAGGTAGTTGGCGTAGGAGAGGTGGCTCAGGTACTTGCTCATGTCGCCGCTGGCATCGAACCAGCCGCCGTGTACGTCTTTGCGCTGATCGGTGCCAAACAGGCGGGCAGTGTGGTCGGCCCGATCGAAGGCGCCGCTGGCGCGCTGGCCCTTGAAGTAGTGAATGACATCGGAGAGGCAGCGGCTCGCCAGCAACCCCTGGCCGATGATGAAGGGGGCGGAGCGGACCATGCGCTCGTCGGTGCCGGCCTGGATGACAGTTTCTAGCCGGTAGTGGCCGGGCTCCTTGAATGCGGAGAAGTCGGCGCGCCAGTAAGCGCGGCCCTGCCAGCCGTCGACCCGGCCGGCTTGTTGCAGCGGCGCTTCAAACAGGATCTGGTCATCACACTGGCGCAGCAGCCTGACATGGCCGCTGATAGCCAGCTGGGTGGTGGTCTGCAGCAGGGCAATCTTCTGCCCGTCGCACTCGTAGCCCACCTGATTGATCAAGAGTTCCATCAAGGTATTACTCCTGTGGTTCACCGACGGGCGGTGAGGCACATCACGGGGCTGTGGCTGCCCCGTAGCGAGGCATGGCCGGACAGTGCTGTCCGGCCGCTATAAGGCTCACTCTCATTCGTAGAGGTAGCAGCGCACGAAGTGGTTGTCGGCGAGCCTGGTGATGGGGGGCAGCTCATCCTTGCAGCGGGCCATGGCCTGATTGCAGCGCCCGGCAAACGGGCAGCCGCAGGATTCCGGCGTCCAGAGCGGTATCTCCCCCTTGCGGCCCCCCTCCAGCTCGGCGTGGATGCTCTTCTCGGGGTCGGGCACCGCCGAGATGAGCAGCTGGGTGTAGGGGTGCTGTGGATGATGGAGGATCTCGTCCACCTCGCCCCACTCCACCATGTGACCCACGTACATGACCGCGAGATCTTCCGCCACGTAGCGGGCGGTGGCGATGTCGTGGGTGATGTAGAGCATGGAGACGCCCAGCTCGTTTTTCATCTGCTCCATCAGGTTGAGGATGCCGATGCGAATGGAGACGTCGAGCATGGAGGTGGGCTCATCCGCCAGCACCACTTCCGCCTCCACCGCCAGGTTGCGGGCAATGTTGACCCGCTGGCGCTGGCCGCCGGAGAGTTGGTGCGGGTACTTGGCCGCCGTCGCCTTGGCCGGGGTGAGCCCCACCTTTTCGAGCAGGGCATGGACCATGTCCGGCAGATCTTTCTTGTCGATCACCTTGCTGTGCAGCAGCAGGGGGCGGGCTATGTGGTGGTAGATGGTGTGGGTCGGGTTGAGCGAACCGAACGGATCTTGCCACACCATCTGCACGCTCTGGCGATAGTCGAGCAGGGCCGTGCCCTTGTTGAACTCCTCCAGGTCCCGGCCGCGATAGAGGATGCGGCCGCTGGAGAGCTTGTACATCTTGGCGATGATCTTGGCGATGGTGCTCTTGCCGGAGCCGGACTCTCCTACCACCGCCAGGGCGCGGCCCCGGTGCAGGTTGAAGGTGATGTCGGAGAGGGCCCGCATCTTGCCGCTCTTGATGGCATTGGAGTTGACGGGGAAGTCCTTGTAGAGGTGCTGGACTTCGATGATGGGCGCGTCGGTTTGGGCGATTTGCATGACAGACATCCTTAACAGCCAGCGGCCTTGTCCAGATAGATCAGGGGATCTTGTTGCTCATCCTGCGCCTCATGGAGGTGGCAGGCGGTCTGTTGTCCCGGCCGGATCTCGACCAGGCGGGTGTACTCCTGGCGGCAGCGCGCGTGCACCTTGCCGCAGCGGGCCTGAAAGCGGCAGCCGACCGGCACCTCCAGCAGGTTGAGCGGGGTGCCCGGGATCCCCTCCAGCACGGTTTTCGGGCCGTGCAGGGGCGGGAAGGAGTTGCCGAGCCCGCGGGTATAGGGGTGCAGGGGCGAGGTCAGGATCGCCTTGGACGGGGCCACCTCGATCAGCTCACCGGCGTACATGATGCCGATGCGATCGCAGAACTCGACCATGAGCGACAGGTCGTGGGTGATGAACAGGATGGAGAAGTTGAACTGCTCTTTCAGGGCGTAGACCTTCTGCAATATCTCCCGCTGCACCACCACGTCCAGCGCCGTGGTCGGCTCATCCATGATCAAGAGTTCGGGGTTGAGCGCCATGGCGATGGCGATCACCAGCCGCTGGCGCATGCCGCCGGAAAACTGGTGCGGATAATCCCGCAGCCGGCTCGGGTGTATGTCGACTATCTCCAGCAGCACCTGGGCGCGCTTGATCGCCTCATAACGGGTCATGCCGGGGTTGTGGGCCAGCAGCACGTCACAGAACTGCTCCTCCATGCGCAGCACTGGGTTGAGCGCGTTCATGGCGGACTGGAACACCACAGAGACCTGTTGCCAGCGATAGGAGCGCAGCCGCTCTTCGCCGTAGTGGAGTATGTTCTCGCCCTTGAACAGGATCTCGCCGCCACTGATGTAGGCGGGCGGCTTGTGCAGCCGGGCCACCGAGAAGGCGATGGTGGACTTGCCGCAGCCGGACTCGCCGGCGAGGCCGAATACCTCGCCGGGGGCTATGTCAAAGCTGACCGAGTTGACGGCGCGCACGTCGCCGCTCTCGGTGATGTAGTCGACGCAGAGGTTGCGTACCGACAGCAGGGGTGGGGTCTTCATGCTGTCCTCTCCTGTGGTGCTGAGACGGGCGCGGCGAGTTTTTTCCAGCGGTTGAGCCCCTTGTGGGATCGCAACTGAGGGTTGGCTATCTCGTCGATGGCGAAGTTGAGCAGGGCCAGGCCCGCGCCCAGGGTGGCGATGGCGAAGCAGGGGGCCAGGATCTCCCACCAGGCACCCACCAGGATGGCGCTGGAGGTCTGGGCGTTGTAGAGCATGATGCCCCAGCTGACCACGGTCGGGTCGCCGAGCCCCAGGAACTCCAGGGTCGCCTCGGTGACGATGGCGTAGATGATGGAGCCGATGAAGCTGACCCCTATGATGGAGATGAGGTTGGGCAGTATCTCCACCAGAATGATGCGCCAGGCTGGCTCCCCTAGCACCTCGGCGGCGATGACGAACTCTTTCTCGCGCAGGGCCAGGGTCTGGGCCCGGATGACGCGCGCGCCATAGGCCCAGGAGGTAAAGCCTATGATGAGCGCAATCACCGTCGGTGACGCCTCCCCGATAAAGCTCGCGAGCACCAGTAGCAGGGGGAGGTTGGGGATCACCAGCACCACGTTCATCAGGAAGGTGAGGCATTCGTCGATCACGCCGCCAAAGTAGCCGGCTGTGATGCCGATGGTGATGGCGAGGGCGCACACCAGTATGCCGGCCCCGAAGCCCACCATCAGGGAGATGCGGGCGCCGTTGGCAAACTGGGACCAGATGTCGTGGCCCATGCGGGTGGTGCCCATCACGTACTCGGCGCTGGGGGGCTGGTGCGGACGGGAGACCCGCTTGGTCGGTTCGTTGCTGGCCAGCAGCGGGGCGAGCAGCGCCATCAGCACGAAGCTGACCACGATGAAGAGGCCGAAGGCGGCTTTCTTGTTGCCCAGCAGGATTTTCAAGATAGTCGGCATGCGCATCTTATTTGCCTCCTGTACGCAGACGGGGATCCAGGAAGACATAGAGCACGTCGGCCAGGAAGTTGAAGCTGAGCATGGTGATGGTCATGATGAGCAGCTGCCCCTGGATGAGCGGGTAGTCGCGGGCCAGGATGCCCTGATAGAGGGTCAGACCCAGGCCGGGATAGTTGAAGATCACCTCGGTGATGAGAGAGCCGCCGATGACGAAACCGAGCGCCATGGAGAGCGCTGTGACGCTCGGCAGTATGGCGTTGCGGGCACCGTAGTTGAAGATGACCCGGTTGCTGGAGAGCCCCTTGGCCTTGGCCATGGTGATGTAGTCCTCCCCCAGCAGGTTGATCATGTTGTTGCGCATTGTGATGAGGAAGCCCCCCACCTGCACCATGGCCAGCGTCAGCACCGGCATGACGGCGTGCAGCATGATGCTCTTGATGTGTTCCCAGCCGAAATCGGCGGTGATCTCCGGGCTGTAGGCATAGCCGATGGGCAGCCACTCCAGACTGACCCCGAACAGAAAGAGGGCGAGCAGGGAGATGACCACGGGCGGAATGGCCTGCATCACCAGGGTGAGCGGGGAGAGTATGCTGTCCATGCGTCCCCCCCGGTGCCAGGCGGCGAAGATGCCGACGATGGAGCCGATGGAGAAGCTGAGGATGGTGGAGGTGCCCACCAGGAACAGGGTCCAGCCGATGGCGCGACCCAGCACGTCAGCCACGGGTTGGGGGTAGTAGCGCACCGAGGTGCCGAGATCCCAGGTGAAGACGCTCTTCACATAGGTGAGAAATTGGGTGCTGATGGGGCCGTCCACAAAGCCGAAGGTCGCCTTGAGGGCCTCCAGTGCGGCGGGTTCCATCATGGCGCCAGCCCGGGCAAACATGACGGAGACAGGATCCCCCGGCATGGCTCTGGGTAGCAGGAAGTTGATGGTGGCGGCCACCAGGAAGGCGACCAGATAGAAGGAGAAACGTCTCAGTATAAATCCCATGGTAAACCCTTTTACTGCAAGCCTGCCCCGCGCCGGGCAAAGCTCCCCCAACCCCGAACAATCAGGGGGATGGAAGACATGGCGGGGAAAATGGCCCCCCGCAGGGGGCCGGAGTGGTTAGCTGTTTGGCTTGAGTGACAACACGTGCAGCAGACGCTCCGGGGTATCCGGGTGAACCTGCGGCTTGGCGACCGGGTTGTCGGCACTGAACCAGCCGTGGAAACGCTTGGTGCTGTATTCGTACCAGGTCGGGTTGTTGAACACAGGGATTATGGTCTGGTTGGCACCGACCCTGTCCTGGATCTCGAACATGATGGCCTTCTGCTTGGCGGCATCGGCGGTCTGGGTGAAGTCATCGATCAGCTTGTCCAGTGCCGGATCCTTGTAGCGGGGAGCCGCAAAGCGGTTGCCACGCTCACCCATGTTGCGGGAGTGGAAGGCGGTTTCGAAGTACTTGTGCGGGTTGGCACCGGCGAAGTACCCCTGCAGGGCGACGTCGAAGTCACCTGTGATCAGGTTTTCGGTCCAGACGGTGGCTTCCGGGGTGGCGGTCTTGGCGTTCAGACCCAGGGCCTGCAAGCCTTCGACCCCGATCTGGGCGGTATTGACCCAGTCGGTCCAGCCGTTCGGCACCAGCACCTTGAAGGTGATCTTCTGGCAGGTCGGGGTGTCGAGGAACTTGTCGCCGTCACAGTCCTTGTAGCCGGCCTGTTTCAGCAGGGCCTTGGCCCCTTCCAGGTCGAACTTGTTGAACTTGCCATATTTCTTCTCGACTTCCGGGTTGTCCCAGGAGGCGAACGCCTTGCCCAGACCTGACGGGTATTCGTTGACGGTCGGGTAGCCGTAGCCGGCGATGTCCACCATGGACTGACGGTCCATCGCCATGGAGAAGGCGCGGCGGAAGTTGATGTCGTTGAAGGCTTCGTGGTTGCCGGGATTCTTGGTCTGGAAGTTGACGTTGAATGCCACTGTACCTGAGGCCGGGAACCAGTACTTGTTGTTCTTCGGATCGTTGCCGACGTAGAGGCGCTCTATGTCCGGCACGAAGGAGCCGAACCAGTCCACGTCACCCTTCATCACGGCGGCCAGCACCTGATCGTTGGTGGCCATCTGCGGCATGCGCAGGCAGTCGATGGAGAGGTTGGCGTTGTCCCAGTAGTGCGGGTTGCGGCACTGGGTGTAGAGCTGGGCGGAGAAGTTGTCCACCTCGGTGAAGGGACCGGTACCGACCGGCTTGTCGTTGGTGAAGGCAACCGGATCCTTCACGGATTTCCACTGGTGCTCGGGGACTATGGGCACCAGTACCAGGTCATTCACCACGTTGGTGTTGACGTCGGTCAGCTCGAACTTGACCTTGTTGGGGGCCAGCTTCTCGACGCTCTTGATCTGGGTCCAGATAGAGCGCTCGTCCAGCGCCTTGTTGGCCTTGACCAGATTGAAGGAGAAGAGGATATCGTCGGCGGTGAAGGGCTGACCGTCAGACCACTTGACCCCGTCACGCAGATCGAAGGTGACGGATTTCAGGTCATCGCTGAAGGCGTAGTTGGTGGCCAGACGATAGACGGGTTTGCCCCCTTGCATATCGTTGAAGATCACCAGAGGTTCATAGATGAAGTGACGTGTGGTGTGCAGCAGGCCCGCTTGCAGGAAGGGGTTGAAGTTCTTGACCCAGGCGGTCTCCTGTTGGGCGACCAGAGTCAGCACCGTCTTGTTGTCGGCAGCCATGGCAGTGCCGGCAGCTCCGGCCAGCATCATGGTTCCCAGCAGTACAGCAGTAGAGATTTTGGATACTTTGGCAAGCATATTATGTCCTTTCTTATTTATATTCCTTGTTCGGATTTGAGCACCGACATCGCATGCTGTGGAGGTCGGCCCTCAATGTTGGTCAGGTTTTTCACCCTTGTAGTTGTGTCATCCAACGTCCCTAGCAAAGCAGAGTTAACAGGAAAACAACAACTGTTCCGTTCGTCGATATCGTAAAAATCACGGCCCCTACGTCAATTCCGTCAAAATGACTTTTAACTCATTTTAAATCATTAAGTTATGTTATTTGCTTTGGCGTAATAAGTCCCCATACATACGCTCGTCATGACAATTGTGTGAATTGGATCGGCTCTCGTTTTGACACCTTTTGCCTGCTTAATTCTGCACAAAAAAAAACCGCCCCGGCAAGTGTGAGCCAGGGCGCAGATCGGGGCGGGTATGTCAGGGTTTGCGGTTGGCGAGTTGACGCAGGGTCTGGGCGCTGTGGTGCAACTGCTGGCGCTGGGGATCGCTCAGCGGGCCGTGGGTGAGCACGTACTCGGCGGTGGCCACCACAGTCTTCCAGCGCGGCGCCTTGGGCAGGGTGTCCAGGCTCAGGTACTTGTCGAGGGTGCGGGTCTGGGGGCTGGATCTGTCCATGTAGACCCGCCACAGCTTGCTCTTCTCCGCCAGCACTATCTTGCCCTTGCCCGTGCTCTGCTGCCAGGCATCCAGGGTGAGGCGCATGGTATCCACCAGGGCCCGGCGCAGCGGCTCGTCATCCTGCTGGCGGATGAGATCGTCGGCGAGCGATCGGAACTCTCCCCCCAACCGGCTCAGCTCACCCAGCAGCTGACCGTCCTCTATGATGGCCTGGCGCGACAGGCTCTTGAGGGCGTTCTCCAGCGCCATCACCCGGTTCTCGTCCTGGCGCGGTTCTGTGCTGAGGGTGAGGGCGAAGGCGGCCTGTCCCCCCAGACTGATGGGCAGGGCACGGGCATTGAGCTCGTCCTTCAGCCCGGCCACCAGGAATTCCAGACGCTGCTCCTGGCGGGCCTTCAGATCGGGCCATTGGGAGGTCAACGGGCTGGCCAGCCAGTCGTCCAGTGGCTGACCCTCCATGGCTTCCGGCTCCTGGCCCAGCAAGCGGGCCAGCACCCGCGAGGCAAACAGCACTGTGCCCTGCTCGTCGATGAAGACCATGGGATCGGCCCCTTCGCCGAGCAGGGCCAGCAGCCGCTCCTGATCCTGATGCAGCCGCTCCTGCAGGGTGAGGCGGTGCTCTATCTCCTGTTTCAGCAACCGGTTCTCCACCAGGGAGGCGCGGCCGGCCCGGGCTTCCAGCAGTGCCCTGACCCGGGCAAACAGCTCCTCCTTGCAGAAGGGTTTCACCAGATAGTCGTTGGCGCCGGCGTTGAAACCCTCTTCTATATCCTTGGGCTGGTTGAGGGCGGTGAGCAGCAGCACCGGCAGCTGATCCTTGGGATGCTGCTGGCGCAGACGGCGGCAGACGTCAAATCCCGACAGGGTCGGCATCATCACATCCAGTAGTATGAGGTCCACCGGCTCCTGAGCCAGCTTGGCCAGGGCATCGTGGCCATCGCTGCTGGGCAGTATGCGGTAGCCGCAGGGCTGCAACAGGTGGCGCAGTATGTGCAGGTTGATGGGCTCGTCATCCACCACCAGTATGAGGGGCGCATCCTCGGGGGGAGGGGGGAGGTCATCGCTCTCCCAGTCCGGCAGGATGAGCGGCTGCTGGCGCACCAGCTGGTGCTCGATCTGGCGGCTGTCCAGAGTCAGGCTGCCCGCCTTGCCGCTGGCGAGCGGCAGGGTGAAGGCGAAGGTGGATCCGACGCTCGGCTCGCTCTCCACGAACAGCTCACCCCCCATCAGGTGCACCAGCTGGCGGGTGATGGAGAGGCCGAGGCCAGCCCCCTGCTTGCTCACTTCCGGGCTCATCTGCACCAGCGGCTCGAAAATGTGCTCCAGATGATCTCTGGCGATGCCGATGCCGGTGTCGGTCACCCGGATGCGCAGGAAGTTGCCCTCCACTAGGGCGCTCAGCACGACCTTGCCCTGCGGCGTGTACTTGATGGCGTTGCCCACCAGGTTGTAGAGCACCTGTTCGAGCCGCTGTTCGTCGGCCAGCACCGGCGGCAGCTCCGCCGGGCTTATGTCCACCAGGGTGAGGGGCTTGGCCTGCACCAGGTGCTGGCAGAGATCCAGCACCAGCCGTATGACTCCCTTGGAGGCGACGGGCTGGGGATGTATCTCCAGCTGGCCGTAGCGCATCTGGTGGTAGTCGAGCAGATCGTCCACCAGCCGGGCCAGGCCGTCGGCACTCTTGATGATGAGGCCTAGCTGTTTTTGCTGCCCTTCGGTCAAGTCCTGCTGGCTGGCGAGCATGGATTCGGCCATCCCCTTGATGCCGTGGATGGGGGTGCGCAGCTCGTGGGAGGTGTTGGCCAACAGCTCATCCTTGAGCTTGTCCGCCTGCTGCAGGCTGAGGTTCTGCTTGTGGGTCAGCTTGACCTGCTGCTGCAGCTCCTGGGTCTGGCGTTCGATGAGCTCTATCTTGTCCTTCACCGAGCGCTGCATGTGGCGAAACGCCTGGGCCAGCCTGTCTATGTCATCGTCGGTGCGGGGGATTGTGATGGGGTGATCCAGGGCGCCGTCCGCCACCTGCTCGGCGGCGGCGGTGAGGGAGCGCAGCGGGGCCGTGATGGAGTGGGAGAGCCAGCGCGAGAACAGGATCAGCAGCAGCAGGGTGCCGGCCCCCAGAAGGATCACCAGCGTCTCCAGCTGACGGATGGGGCGGTAGGCCTCGCTGGTGGAGATCTCGGCGATGAAGGCCCACTCGGTGTCGAAGACCTTCACCTGGGTGTAGGCGGCCAGCACCTCGTCATCGTGATAGGAGCGAAACAGCCCGACCCCCTGCTCACCTGAGAGGGTCTTGACCACCAGCGGTGTCTGCAGGGGCCTGAAATTGGGGCTGAAACTGTTCTCCACGCTGAATTCCGGCGCCAGCCAGGCGTTGGCGCGCATCCGCTTGTCCGGGCCTATGAGGATGGTCTCGCCGGTCTCGCCGAGGCCTTCCCGTTCCGCCATGATCTGGTTGAGCTTGTCCGGCAGCAGCTCGAAGATCACCACGCCGCGCACATAGTCGTACTGCATCACGGGGGCGGCCATGTAGGCGACCACCTGGCCGGTCAGCTCGTTGCGGCCAAAGTCGGTGAATTCGAAGATCTGCTGCGGCTTCTGGCCGCCGTCGAGGCGGCGCTTGATCTTGGCGAAGGTGCTGCCAAGGCCGCTCGCCTGATAGGGGCCCGAGAGCAGGTTGGTGGCGAAGTTGGGACGCTTGGTGACCGAGTAGACAACGTCGCCGTTGAGATCGATGAGGAAGATGTCGCTGTAGTTGGATTTGCGCACCATGTCGGCATAGCCGCGATGAAAACGCTGGTGCACCCGGCCATACATCTCGTCCGCCAGGATCAGCGCGCTGATGGAGGGCTCTATGTCGGCCTTGTCGTCGGGTTTTTGCAACTGATCCCAGGAGCCGGGCACATAGCGGGCCTGGGCGCGAGCGCGGGCCTCCTGTGGCGTGACGCCGAGTTTTTCGAAGGCACCGGTGAAGCCATAGAAGCGGCCGATACTGTTACCGGCAAAATCCTGCTGGGAGAAGTTGATGATCTGTTCTTTGAGGTTGCCGAAGTAATCCTCCAGCTGGCTCTTCTTGATGTTGCGCACCGACACCAGATGATTGGAGGTCTGGGTGGTAAGATCTTTGCCGTGGCTGTAGAGGAAGAACAGGGTGACGACCAGGAAGGGCACCATGGCCAGCATGAAAAAAGCCAGCATTAGCTGCGGCCTGAGCCCACGAGGCTTGAAGATCCATTTCATCGTGTGATTTTCAATTGAGAATCCAGTTACTAAGCGCCACAAGTCTCTGACTAAAGACTAATCATTTCAATGACTTTATCTTAAATTCGCCTGTGGGGTCACAGCCTGATGTGGTTTTTTTGGCCAAGCCGTCTAAACCCTGAGCAAACAGCACGGGCAAGGGCTAAAAGTGCGAAAAAAGGGTTGTGCCCGCGCTTGGGGTACGTATAATGCGCCTCGTTGTCAGGTAACTGGCACACGGCAGTCAGGCGGGAATAGCTCAGTTGGTAGAGCACGACCTTGCCAAGGTCGGGGTCGCGAGTTCGAGTCTCGTTTCCCGCTCCAATTTCTCATAGCACCAACTATGGGTATCACTTTCAAGGCAATCAGCCTTGTCAGCATGGCGCGTTAGCAAAGCGGTTATGCAGCGGATTGCAAATCCGTTTAGTCCGGTTCGACTCCGGAACGTGCCTCCATCATCTTTCTGTTCAGCTTCATCCCTGCACCAAGATCCCACACATTCATGTGTGTGTTTCTGTTTCCCGCTATTCCGGTTTTCTCAATATCCCTGCTGCGTCAGCAAGGGTTCGCAGCCCTGTTGTTGCCACTCCCGTTCCAGATAGCGATTGACCTCCACCAGATCCTGTCCCCGGAATTGAAACTGCACCTCGGCCGAATGCTCGGTCAGATCCATCATCTTCTGTTTCAACTGGCCGCATTGCCACAGGCTGATGGTCGGAGCCCCCTTGTAGGCCAGCTCTATGCTGTCGTTTTGATTGAGCCGCCAATCCTGCCACTCCGACCAGAGCAACAGACCCAGCACTCCTATGATCGCCACTTCTGCGGGTTTCATCGCACAGACTCCATGTTGACTGCCAACTCATTAAATCTGGTCAAACGGCGCCGCTTTGCCAGATTTTGTTGCTTGTAAGTTAATGGGTGTAACATAATTTCATTTTGTGGCTTTTGACGAACTTTTTTGCGAAAAAATGAGGTTGTTGGTGTAGTAATCCTACAAATTGTGGAGTAATCTTTGCTCAGTGGTCTTACCAGTAAGGAGTGCTATCATGTTTCATCCCTATTCCCTGACTCAGATAATTCTTCGTCGCATCTATGTGCTGCTGGTGGGTATTCTGGCCTTCCCCGTGATGCTGTTTCGCAGTGATCGCGCCCGTTTCTACAGCTATCTGCACCGCATCTGGAGCAAGACCAGCACCAAGCCGGTGTGGCTCAAAATGAGCGAACGTGGCGAGCGGATCTTCTACTAAGCTCGGCTTCAGACAAAAAAGACAGCTTCGGCTGTCTTTTTTATTGTTATCAAGAGATTGCAGCAACCGGCCTGGTGGGTGACCAGGTCATGTCTCGCCCGGTTCACCCTGGCTGTCAGGCTGCTTGGCCCCGTCCTCTGGCGGGGCTTTTTTGATCGCCCGCCGCGGGCTGGATGTGGCTGGCCAGTGGGAGCTGGCATCCGCGGGTACGGGAGTCCGGTTGCCTTGCCAAGGGGGACATATCTGCACACACTGCTCCCTCCACAAGGTGCGTCTTCGGGGGCGCCTTGTCATGTTTGGAGCCGTGATGACACCAGGAGGTGCAGATGATCATTCGTCAGGCAACGCAGGCTGATATTCCCGCATTGGTGAGTCTGCGCATGGGGCTGTTTTGCGAGGTAGGCGAGCTGAGCGATCCGCTGGCCGATCTGGATCTCTGGCAGGCGACCCGCGCCTATTTCAGCACGGCGCAGGCCGATGGCAGCGCGCGTTCCTGGGTGGCCGAGGTCGGGGGTGAGGTGGTGGCGAGCGGCACGCTGGCCCTGTTTGTGCGGCCGCCCTATCCCGGCAACCTGTCGGGACGGGAGGCCTATCTGCTCAACATGTATACGCTGCCGGCCTACCGCAAGCAGGGCATGGCCAGCGCCCTGCTCGACGCCATGGTGGCCCATGCCAGCGCCGAACGACTGGGCAAGGTGTGGCTGCATGCCAGCGATGAGGGGCGCCCTCTGTATGAACGGGTCGGTTTTGTGGCCAATCCGGCCTATTTGGAGTGGTCGGCCACCCCTTCCCCGTTGCTATCTGAGCGCCGAGAAGCTAGAAACCTTGACTAAGATCAATTCAGGCGGGGGAGCTTTCCCTGATGACGAGGTATAGACAAGATGTTCAATCTTAAACTCAAAGCCGAACTGCTGGCTTGTCAGGAGCAATTGACGCAGGCACAGACCTTTATCGAGGCGGTCAAGGGCGGGGTGGCGGTGATCACCTTCAGTCCAGAGGGGCAGATCCTGGATGCCAATCCGCTGTTTCTGGGAGTGGTGGGCTACAGCGAGCAGGAGGTCGTGGGCCAGCCGCACCGGATATTTTGTGACGGCCTGTATGCCCAGTCGAGCGCTTACCAGCAGTTCTGGGAGCAGTTGCGTCAGGGGCGCAGCCACAGTGGCGTGTTCCGGCGGCTGAACAAGCAGGGCCACACCCTGTGGCTGGATGCCACCTACTTCCCGGTCAAGCAGGGGGGGCGTGTGGTGCGGGTGATCAAGATTGCCTCCGACATCACCCACAGCCATGAGCAGTTGCTGAGCCAGGAGGCCACCTCGACCGCCCTCGATCGTTCCCAGGCCATCATAGAGTTCACCCCCAAGGGGGAGATTGTCAGCGCCAACCAGAATTTTCTCTCCTGCATGGGTTACTCCTTGTCGCAGCTCAAGGGCCAGCATCACAGGATCTTCTGCGATGAGAGCTTCTATCGGGAGCAGCCGCACTTCTGGGAGGATCTGGCCAAGGGACAGGTCAAGTCCGGGTTGTTCCTGCGTCGCACCAGCCATGGCAACGAGATCTGGCTGGAGGCGAGCTACAACCCCATCAAGAACGAGGCCGGCAAGGTGATCAAGGTGATCAAGTTTGCCAGCGATGTGACCGAGCGGATCCAGCGCGCACAGGCGGTGAGCGAGGCGGCCCGCATCGCCCACAGCATATCGCAGGAGACGACCAGGGCGGCGGCAACCGGGGCGACCCTGCTCAACTCCTCGGTCAGCATCTCCACGGCCATCTCGGAGCAGGTGGGCAGGATGTCCGATCTGATCGGGCTGCTCAACGAGCAATCCAAGAGTATCGAGGCCATCGTCTCCACCATCAGCAGCATCGCCGAGCAGACCAACCTGCTGGCGCTCAATGCGGCCATAGAGGCGGCGCGGGCCGGGGATCAGGGCCGTGGCTTTGCCGTGGTGGCGGATGAGGTGCGGCAACTGGCCGCCCGAACCTCCCTCTCTACCAGCGAGATTGACAGCGTGGTACAGAAAAACCGTGAACTGACGGCGCAGATCACCAACAACATCAACGAAGTTGCCGTGAGTGCCCTGCGTGGCAAGGAACAGATCGTCGAGGTGAGCAGCGTGATGGTACAGATAGAGCAGGGGGCGACCAACGTGACCCAGACTGTTTCGGGTCTGGCCATCGGCGCCTGAGTCATTTTTCCTCCCCGAGCACGGCTGCCGTCCTGGCGGCTGTGCACAATCCGAGCGGTCAGCTCACCAATCTGAACCCCTGCTGTATCACCCCCTGCTTGTCAATTGCCCGCCGGGGGCGGCCTGTTTAGGCTTGCCGCCTCACGATTCTGGAGCAAGAAAACGTAATGGCAACAAGAGCAAAAAGCAGGGTCTTGGCCCTGTTGGCGGGCATGCTTGCGAGCATGGGGTTGAGCGGTTGCATGGGGCAGATGGGGCTCTCCTCCATGGTGACCAAGGGCAATCTCAGCGTGGTGGACAACCGTTACGGTCGGGCCGGGGTCTTCCTGCTGCTCTCCCCCGTCTATGGTCTGGCGGCGACGGCGGACTTGTTCGTGTTCAATACCATCGAATTCTGGTCGGGCAAGAACCCCATCACCGGCAAGTCACCTGCGCTGGTGGATCAGAAGCTGGATGCCCTGATCAAGGTCAACCAGCATCTGGACCCGGCTCTCAACAAGGTGCCCTTGGCCATGTTGCCGCAAGGGGTGCGCGAGGTCGAGATGAGCTATCCGGACGAGCGTACCGCCCAGATGGAGGTGCACTACCTGGATGGTCGCAGCAGCCTGATGCGCGGTGAAAAGCGCGGCGAGCTGCTGGATATCTACTTCGATGGCCGGCTGGTCTCGACCCTGACTCAGGCCCAGCTGGACGATGCTGCGGTCGCTGGCCGTGTGCAGGCCTGATCCCGCAGGTCCGAGATCCGTTCTGGCCTGAATTGGGTATAGTATTCCCTGCATGCAACATTGCCATTGTGGCCAGGGAGTAGCTTATGACCTTCAGCGGTCTGCGATTATCGGAACTGATCGGTTCCCTCAGTCATGCCCTCGACATGACTGAGGGGCAACCCAGAGGGCACTGCATCCGTTGTTGCTGGATTGGTTCCCGGCTGGGGGAGCGGCTTGGCCTGGATGCCGGGCAGCGCCACGACCTCTATTACACCCTGCTGCTCAAGGATCTCGGTTGCAGCAGCAATGCTGCCCGCATCTGCGAGCTCTATCTCACCGACGATCTGCACTTCAAACGCGATTTCAAGCTGGTGGATGGCTCCCTCTCCGAGGTGGTCAATTTCGTGCTGGGCCACACCGGCCTGCAGGCCGATCTGCTGGGGCGCTTTCGCAGCCTGTTTCACATCTTTCGCAACGGCGATCAGATTGCCAACGAGCTGATCCAGACCCGCTGCCATCGCGGCGCCGATATCGCTCGCCAGCTGCGCTTCAGCGATGAGGTCGCCGGCGGCATCCTCTCTCTCGACGAGCACTGGAATGGCAAGGGGCGGCCGTTGCAGCTGGCTGGCGAGGCGATCCCGCTCTTCTCCCGCATTGCCCTGCTCTGTCAGGTGGTGGATGTGTTTCATGCCGCCGTAGGCCCGCAGGCCGTGCTCAAGGAGCTGCGCGGGCGCAGTGGCAGCTGGTTCGACCCCGAGCTGGTCAGGCAGTTCGAAGCCATGGCCGATGAGCATTTCTGGCAAGGGCTGGCGGATCCCCAGCTGGCTGAGTGGGTATTTATCCATCCGGCCGGGCAGGGGGAAGTGGCGCTCGACGAGGACTATCTGGACGAGATTGCCGCCGCCTTCGGTCAGGTGGTGGACTCCAAGAGTCCCTACACAGCCGGTCACAGCGGCCGGGTGGCACTCTATACCGATATCCTTGCCACCCAGATGGGGATCCCGGAGCCGCGGCGGCGCTGGCTCAAGCGGGGTGCTCTGCTGCACGACGTGGGCAAGCTTGGGGTGAGCAACGCAATCCTCGACAAACCGGACAAGCTGAATGCCGATGAGTGGGCGGCGGTGCAGATGCATGCCGCCTTTACCGAGGAGATCCTGAGCCGGATCGGCGCCTTCAAGGAGCTGGCCCAGGTGGCGGGGGCCCATCATGAGCGGCTCGACGGCAAAGGCTATCCCAAGGGACTCAAGGCAGAGGAGATTGCCCTTGAGACCCGCATCATCACCACGGCCGACATCTTCGATGCCATCACCGCCAAGCGTCCCTATCGTGGTGCCATTCCCGTGCCCCAGGCGCTGGAGATGATGGCCGAGCAGCTGGGATCCGCCATAGACCCCGACTGTTTTGCTGCGCTGGAGGCGGGGATTAAGGATTTTTCCATTTACCTCACGGCCGAGCAGCCGCTGGCGGATGCCAGCTGACGCGGTCGGCTCGCTATGACAACGCCCCGCATTGCGGGGCGTTTTGCTATGGGTGGCTCTGGCTGCGGGGCGGGTACATCACCAGCCCCAGCAGGCGGCGCAGGTGGGTTAGCTGCTCGGTGAGCTGCAGGCTCAGCCAGAGATAGCCGCTGATGGCGGCCTCGCCCCCGGCATCGAGCCGCACCCGGGTCGCGGCCTCCTGCAACTCGCTGATGGCCTGTTCAGCCCCTTTCAACTCGCCGCTCTTGAGCATGAGCGCCAGCTGGATCATCACGGCTTCGGTCGCCTGCTGGCAGGCGCGCAGCTCCGGGGTGCTCTGCATCAGAAAGTGGCTCTGGCGATCGCTCCAGTAGGTGTTGGCCAGCATCTCCAGGGTGCAGAGGGTGTTGCGCATCGTGGTCTGGATGGCCTCGAACAGGGCGCTGCCAAGGCGGGTCTCCTTGACCGCCGGGGCCAGCAGGGGACGCAGGCTCACCATCTTGGAGAGCAGACGAGAGTGGCTCTGGGCCAGCCTGGGTCGCTCCAGAATGTTGGGGGAGAGGTGGGTATGGTAGAGCCGGTGCGCCTGCAGCAGGGTGTCGTGCATCTGCAGCCGCCAGTGGCTGTAGGCGCGCTGGGGGTAGATGCTGCAAAACAGCAGCGCCAGCAGGGAGCCCAGGATCACGTCGGCGCTGCGCCACAGCGCCGTCTCTATGTCCCCCGGCATGGCCCCCATGGTCACGCCCAGGGTGATGCCGATGAGCAACCCCACGTAGGGGCGCTTGCCGAGCGCCAGATAGCCGCACAGGAACATGATGCAGCCGCACCACACTAGGGTCAGCGGCAGGGAGTAGAGCTCCAGATAGAGGGCCACCACACCGCAACCGGCGCCGAAGATGGTGCCGACCACCCGTTGCAGGGCCCGTGACAGCACATTGCCCCAGAACGAGATGGGCCCCATTACCACCACCAGCGTGATCAGCGGCCAGGTGCTTTCCGGCAGCTTGAGTTCACGGGTCAGCAGAAAGGTGAGCATGAAGGCGAGCGCGATACGCAGGCCGTGGACGATGCGATAGCGGCCATAGATCAGCAGATCGAGCCGGGAGAGCGGGGTATTCAGGCGCAAGGGACAAGCCTCGGGTCATGGGCACAAACACCCCGCCACGCCCGGCGGGGTGATCGCTATGTATCAGGCCACTCGTCCCTGGAGTGGGTGGATCCAGACCCGCTCGCCGACCGCGATGGCCGGCTGGGCGGGGACAATTTCAATCAGGCAGTTGGCATCGGCCATGGAGCTGAGAATGCCGGAGCCCTGCGGCCCTGTGGTGCGCACCCGCAGCACGCCGCTGGCATCCTGATGGAAGACGCCGCGCAGGAACTCGGTGCGGCCAGGGCGGCTCTGCATCTTCTGCTCGGCCTGTGCCGACAGGCGCAGCGGCTGCCAGAGCCGGCCCTGCAGGCGGGCGATGGCGGGCTCGATAAATTGCAGGAAGCAGACCATGGCCGCCACCGGATTGCCCGGCAGGCCGAAGAAGGGGGTCGTCCCCAGCTTGCCAAACGCCAGCGGGCGGCCCGGCCGCATCTGGATGCGCCAGAAGGCTATCTGGCCAAGCTCCGCCAGCACCTGCTTGATGAAGTCGGCATTGCCTACCGAGACGCCGCCCGAGCTCAGCACCAGATCGGCGTCGGCCGATGCCTGTGCCAGCTGCCGGCTCAGTATGGCGGGATCATCCGGGATGATGCCCAAGTCCATCACCTCGCAGCCGGCGGCGGCGATGAGCGCCATCAGGGTGAAGCGGTTGCTGTCGAATATGTGGCCCGGGGCCAGCGTCTCGCCCGGCGCCTGCACCTCGTCACCCGTGCTGAACAGCGCCACCTTGAGCGGGGTACGCACGCTGAGAGTGGCCTGACCGAGCGATGCCGCCAGTCCCAGCTGGGGGGCGCCGAGACGAGTCCCGGCTGGGATGGCGACCGCGCCCAGCGCCAGATCTTCACCGGCCAGCCGCACGTTCTGCCCCGCCTTGATGGGGGCGCTGAGGGTGACCCAGTCGCCGTCAACTTGAGTCTCTTCGCGCATCACCACGGTATCGACGCCGGGGGGCAGCGGCGCCCCCGTCATGATCTGTACCGCCTGACCCGCCAGTACCGGCTCGTGGCGCTGCTGGCCCGCCAATACCTGACCCACCAGTTGCCAGCGACCGGCGGCGAGGTCGTCGCCGCGCAGGCCAATTCCGTCCATCGCCGAGTTGGCGTGGGGGGGCACATTGATGGGGCTGACGAGATCCCTCGCCAGCACGGCGCCGTGGCAGCGGGTCAGCGGCGTGTCCGTGCTGCGGGTGGCGGGCTCGAGGGCGTCCAGAATGGCGCTGCGGGCCCCTTCCACCGACAGAAAACCGGCCCCCGGCGCCTGCTCCTGCTGCCGGCTCTGCGTCAGGTAGGCGCAGACGAAGTCGGCGATGGCGTCCAGATCATTGATATCGAGCCGGGGCAGGGCTGTCTCCTGCGGCTGATCGCTTGCCAGGGCTATGATGTCGCCATCGTCCGGGAACAGCAGCGGCTTGCCAATGGCGGCGCGGTGCAGCTCGATTTTCGGGAAGTGTTCGTGCTTGAACCCCTCCACCAGCAGCAGGTCGAGGCTGGTTTGATCGAAGCTGGCCAGCAGCTCGCGAAAATCGGCCTCGGCCAGCTCGGTTTCAACCATTCGTGCATGGCGGCGGCGCGAGGCGACCATCATCTGGCTGGCGCCGGCCTTGCGCAGGCGATGGCTGTCCTTGCCCGGCTGGTCGATGTCGAAGTCGTGGTGGGCGTGCTTGAGCACCCCGAGGCGCAGGCCACGACTCACCAGCAGGGGGATGAGCTGCTCCAGCAGCGTGGTCTTGCCGGTACCGCTCCAGGCGGCAAAGCCGAGCAGGGGAAGGGTGGGGGCCGGGGTCATGGGGTGGCTCCTTGTTGGGGGTCGGTAGACGAGTTCAGCAGGCGCGCCTCGTAGGCGGCCAGCTCGGCCGGACTGTTGAGATTGATGAAGGCATCCGGCTGGTCGGCAAAGCTCACCACCGCCATCCGGTGGCGGGCAAACCAGATATCTATCTTGCGCTCCCCCTCGGCCAGGGCTTGGGTGAGCGACGGCAGCAGGGACTTGTGCAGCAGGGCGACCACGGGTTGCAGCCAGTCGCCGTCGTGGGCCACCACCAGCTCGGTATCCGGGGTGAGGGCGGCGCGAAAGCGGCTCATCAGATCGCGGGGCAGGGCGGGGCCGTCGCAGGGGACGAACAGCACCCAGTCGTGGCGCGCGGCGGCAAGACCGGCCTGCATGCCCGCCAGCGGACCCAGATAGTCCGGGTTGTCGTCGCTGATGACAGGAGCCAGCGCCTGATAGCGGGCCTGACTGCGGTTGGCGTTGATCAGTATCTCGTCGACCTGGGGCCTTAGCCGGTCAAGCACGTGGTCGATGAGCGGATGGCCCGCAAGCTGGACCCAGCCCTTGTCTTCGCCCCCCATGCGGGTGGCGCGGCCACCGGCCAGGATCACGGCAGAGACGGGGAAGGCATCAGTTCTGGGTTCGCTGTTTGAGGTCATGTCGCTCGATGATTTTCAAAGGGGTGGGTTCGTGCAGCCGGCCCCGGGCTAGGGTCCATTGGCGCTCGCACAGGTCGGTCAGATCGTTGCTCTGGTGGCTGATGATGACCAGGCCGCTGCCTTGTTCCCGCAGATCTTGCGCCAAGGCGGCCATCAGGGCAACCGAATGTGCATCCAGATTGGCGGTGGGTTCATCCATCAGCAAGAAGGCGGGCTGCAGCGCCCAGGCGCGGGCCATGGCCAGACGCTGGCGCTCGCCGCCGGACAGAATGCTGATGTGCTCCCGCGCCAGCCCCTCCAGCTCGACCCGGCGTAGCGCCTCGAACACCCGTACCTCGTCGGCGGCCTGATGACCGAGGGCCCAGGCCACGTTGTCGTGCACGCTGCGATCGAACAGATAGGGGGTCTGGTGCAGATAGGTGACCCGGCCCGGGCCGGGATCCCGTGTGATCCACTGCTCGAGCCTGGCGCGCCAGCCCCGGGCCAGGTTGGTGTGGCCCAGGGTCGGCGTCAGCAGGCCCGCCAGTATCTTGAGCAGCGTGGTCTTGCCCACCCCGTTCGCCCCGCGCAGCCAGATGGCGTCGCCCGCCGCGATGGAGAGCCGCTCTATCTGGAACAGGTTGCGCTCGCCAAAGCGCATCATCAGCTGGTGGGCGGTCAGGGCCATGGGGTACTCCAGTTGATAAGCAGTGGGGGCATGGTCGGTTCTTCAACTCGCTGTGACCACGACAGAGATGGGGTCAGCAGCATCCGGTCAGGGATAAAAATGCGCGGCGCCATGGTCAGTTTTTCAAATAACTGTGGCCGCGGCACGCGGTCAGCAGCAGGTTGAGCAGCAGTGCCAGGCTCAGCAGCACTATGCCGAGCGCCACCCCCTGGGCAAAGGCGCCCTTCTGGGTTTCCAGCGCGATGGCGGTGGGGATGTTGCGGGTGAAGTGCAGGATATTGCCCCCCACCATCATGGAGCAGCCCACCTCGGTGACGATGCGGCTGAAGGCGCCGATCACTGCGGCCAAGAGGCCGAAACGGCACTCGCGCATCAGCCCGAGCAGCGCCCTCGGCCAGGAGAGCCCCAGGGTGAGTGCCGTCTCCCAGGCGCGCCTGTCGCTCTGGATAAAGGCGGCGTGGGCCATGGTGGCGATGACGGGGAAGGCGATCAGCATCTGCCCCACCACCATGGCCTGCTGGGTGAACAGCATCTTCCAGTCGCCGAAGGGGCCGGCCCGGGAGAGCAGCATGTAGAGCAGCAGGCCTATCACCACGGTCGGCACCGACTGCAGGGTATTGATGCAGGAGAGCCAGAGCCAGCGCGCCGGGATCGGCAGATAGGCGAGCGCAAAGCCGAGCAGCAGCGCCGGCACCAGCACCAGCGCCAGTGCCAGGCAGGAGACGGAGAAGGAGACCCCCACCACCTGCCACAGATCTGTGTCGCCCCCGAACAGCAAGGCCAGCGCCGCCAGCGTTGTATCCAGCAGAGTCGGCATCAGGCGCTTGCCTCATGGGGCAGGGCGAGGGCGGCCAGCGTCGTTTCGACCAGGGTCGGCATCAGACGCTTCCCCTATCGTGCGGGGCGAGAGCCATCCATGTGATCGTATGGAACAAGGGCTGCATTATTTCCCGTTGGCATCGGCCACAAACAGCGCCTGGCCTGCCACCTTGAAGTCGCCGATAAGCGTCTGGCCGTGCTCGGAGACCAGCCAGTTCTTCAGGGTGCGGGCCCCTTCGGTATTGAGATCCGGGTAGCGCTTGGGGTTGACCAGGATCACCTGATAGGGGTTGAACAAGCGCTTGTCGCCCTCCAGCAGCACGGCGAGATCCAGCTTGCTCTGATAGGCCAGCCAGGTGCCGCGGTCGGTCAGGGTATAGGCGCCAAGCTCGGAGGCCATGGTCAGGGTCGGGCCCATGCCCTGGCCGATGGATTTGTAGCCGGCAAACTCGGGTTTGACGTCGGCCGCCTGCCACAGGGTCTTCTCCTTGATGTGGGTGCCGGACTCGTCGCCGCGGGAGATGAAGGTCTGCTTCTTATCCTTGATGGCCTGCAGCGCCCTGGCCGCGTCGTGCAGCTTGCCAAGACCCGCAGGGTCTTTCGCCGGGCCTACGATGACGAAGTCGTTGTACATCAGGTGCACCGGCTCTATGCCAAAGCCCGCGTCAACAAAGGCTTTTTCGGCAGACGGAGCATGGGTCATCACCAGATCCGCGTCGCCGTTCTCACCCATCTTCAGGCTCTGGCCGGTACCGGCCGCCATCACCTGTACCGGATAACCCGTCTCCTGGGTGAACTGGGGCAGCAGCCAGCCCAGCAGGCCGGACTGCTCCGTGCTGGTGGTGGTGGCGAGGCGAATGGGCGCCTTGGCGCTCTCGGCGTGGCTGGCTGTGCTCAGCAAGGGGAGGCTCAGCAGCAGGGCGGTGGAGAGGGCAAGGGCGAGACGTTGGCGCACGGTTCCTGTGATCATGATGTTCATCGTATCCGGGTGATGGGGAGAGGGCAGGACTAAGCAAGCAGGGTGCCAAGCTGGCCGCATGCTGCCAGCAGCGAGGTTTTCAATGTTAAAACAGTCGGTTAACGGCATTAATTGCGTGATGGCCTCGTCGCTTTTAATAAAGGGGGTTGGCACTGGGGGCCGGTTAGCGACAAAATGTCCCACAGTTTATAAGGTCGGTGGGACAATCCCGGAACCTTGTCGAATCTGAGGTACTTTTTTCATGACTGCACCCGCCAGCCGTTGGTCCGCCCTCTCTCTGCTCATCGTCGATGACGAGCCCGGCATGCGCAGCTTTCTGGCCAAGGCGCTGGCCAGGCGCTTCGCCCAGATAGAGACGGCCGCCAGTGTGGAGGAGGCGGAAGCCCTGCGTTGCCGTCTGCATTTCGATCTCATCATCGCCGACATCCGGCTACCGGGGCGCTCCGGCATCGAGTGGCACGAGGCCATAGACCCCGCCACCCGGCGCAGCGACATCATCTTCATGACCGGCTTCGGCGACATGGAGACAGCCCTCAAGGCGTTGCGGCTCGGCGCCAGCGACTTCATCCTCAAACCTTTCAACCTGGATCAGATGGTGCAGGCGGTGGACAGGGTGATAGAGCGCCGCCAGATGGAGCGGGAGAACCTGCTGCTGCGCCGGGAGGTGAGCAAGCTGTTCCCGCCCACCCTGATAGGTGACAGCGCCAAGACCCGCGAGCTCAAGACGCTCATCGCCAGAGTGGCCCCCTCCAACGCCGCCGTGCTGGTGGAGGGGGAGTCCGGCACCGGCAAGGAGCTGGTGGCCCGTGCCCTGCACCAGCTTTCCGGCCGCATGGGGGCCTTCGTGCCGCTCAACTGCGCCTCCATCGCCCCCGAGCTGCTCGAAAGCGAGCTGTTCGGCCACGTGCAGGGGGCCTTCACCGGTGCCCGCAAGGGGCGCGACGGCCTGTTCAGGGTCGCCCATCAGGGCACCCTCTTTCTGGACGAGATAGGCGAGATGCCGCTCGCCATGCAATCGTCCCTGCTGCGGGTGCTGGAGCAAAAAGCGATCAGGCCGGTCGGCGCCGAACGTGAATTGTCGGTGGATGTGCGCATCGTCGCCGCCACCAACCGCAACCTCAAAACCGAGGTGGAGGCGGGCCGCTTTCGGGAAGATCTCTTCTATCGCCTCAACGTGGTGGCGCTGCCGGTGGCGCCCCTGCGCGATCGCGTCGACGACATCCCGGCCCTGGTGCACCACTTCACCCGCCAGCTCACCGCCGAGATGGGGATGGGCTCGCTTAGCTGGACCCACGAGGACGTGGTGGCCATGCAGGCCTATCCCTGGCCCGGCAACGTGCGCGAGCTGCGCAACCTGATCGAGCGCTGCCTGCTGCTGGGCAAGCCCCCCGCCGACTACTGGCAGAGCAGTAAGGCGGCAGAACAGGGGGCGAGCGAGGAGGGCTATCCGCTGGCGTGGCCGCTGGCCGAGGTGGAGAAGGCCCATATCCTGCAGGTGGTGGCGAGCCATGATGGCAACAAATCTGCCGCCTCCCGGGTGCTGGGGGTGGCGCGCAAGACCCTGGAGCGCAAGTTCAAGGAGTGGGCTATCGAATGACAACCCGCAACCGGACGGTGCCGCTATGACCCTGCTGCCGCGCTGGCTCAAGACCAAGGTACGCTGGCGCCTGCTGCTGCTCACCTCGGTGCCTATCATGCTGACTTTGGTGGGCATGATAGGGCTGACGCTTTACTGGACCCTCACCTACAGCTGGCAGAACCTGCTCACCAATGTGCGCGGCGACCTGGGGGTGGCCCACCATGCGGTCAATGTGCAGCAGCAGCGTCAGGCCGAACATCTGGAGCATCTGCGCGATGCCTGGGCCTTCCAGCTGCGGCTGCGCCAGACGCCCGAAGCACTGCCGGCCTGGGTGATGCCGCTGGCGGCCAACTACGATCTCGACTTTCTGCGCCTGCGCAGTGGCGCCGAACTGGAACTGCTGACGGCCAGGGAGCGCACGGCCCTCGCCGCCGGGCGCAGCGTCAGCCACTTCGTGGTCTGGTCGCGTGAGCAGTTGCTGGCCCTCTCGCCCGCTCTTGCCAGCCGCGCCGTGCTGGACAGGGAGCACACGGCCGCTCCGGGCCAGGAGACCCGGGGGCTCGTCAGCCTCTCCCTGACGCCCGTCATGGCCAGAGACGGCAGCCTCTGGGCCGTGCTGGAGGGGGGCGAGCTTATCAACGGCAGCACCCGGCTGGTGGACGAGCTCAAGGGACAGGTGTTTGCCAAGAACACCCTGCCGGATGGGAGCATAGGCACTGTCACTCTGTTTCTCGGCGATCTGAGGGTGAGCACCAACGTGCCCGCCAGCAGCAGTCGCCAGCTGGGGCGGGCGGTGGGGACCCGGGTCTCGGCGCCGGTGCGCGAGCAGGTGCTGGATCGGGGGGAACTGTGGGTCGACCGCGCCTTCGTCCACGACGCCTGGTATGTCTCCGGCTACGAGCCCTTGCTCGGGGCGCACGGCGAGCGCATCGGCATGCTCTACGTCGGCTTTCTGGAGTGGCCCTTCATTCGCACCTACCTCACCAACCTGCTGGAGCTGGGCTCAGGCGTGGTGCTGCTCCTGCTGCTCTCGGGCCTGCTGGTCTATCGCGGCGCCCGGGATCTCTTCACCCCCATAGAGCGGATGCACGGCGTGGTGCGTCAGGTGCAGCATGACCAGTCGGCCAGGGTGGGGGCGCTGCCGCTCGACCCCGACCACGAGCTGGCCCAGCTCGGGCGCCAGTTTGACGCCATGCTGGATCGGCAGGCGGCGCACCAGCAGCAGCTGGCCCGCAGCGCCGACGAGCTGGAGCAGAAGGTGGCCGAGCGCACGGGCAGTCTGGAGCAGAAGACAGCCGAACTGGAACACCATATCCATATGCTGACCCAGGCGCGCCAGCAGCTGCTCATCAGCGAGAAGCTGGCGGCCCTCGGCGAGCTGTGCGCCGGGGTGGCCCACGAGATCAACAACCCGCTGGCGGTGATCCTCGGCAATGTGGAACTGATGAAGCTGGAGTTGGGAGAGGCGGCCGCCCCGGTCAGCGAGGAGCTGGCGCTGGTGCTGGCCCAGATAGAGCGCATTCGCGCCATCACCCGCAGCCTGCTCCAATACTCCCGCCCCGGCGACTACGAGACGGCGCCGGTGTGGCAGCACCTCACCCCCATCATCGAAGAGAGCCTGACCCTGGTGCGCTCCGCCCTGCGCCAGCAGCAGGTGAACCTGGTGGCCGACTTGCAGGCCCAGCAACCCATAGAGGCGGATCGCCAGCAGCTGTTGCAGGTGCTGATAAACCTGCTGGTCAACGCCAGCCACGCGCTGGGGGAGCAGGGGGAGATCCGGGTCGAGAGCCGCGACTGGTTCGACGAGGCGGGTGGGCTGCAAGGGGCCGAGGTGCGGGTCATCGACAACGGCAGCGGCATAGATGCCGCCATCATGGACAAGATCTTCGACCCCTTCTTCACCACTCGTGCCACTGGCACAGGTCTGGGGCTGGCCCTGAGCCATCGCATCATCAGCCGCTGGGGCGGGGAGCTGGTGGTGGACTCCACTCCCGGGCAGGGGAGCTGCTTTACCATCCGGTTGCGCAGCCATGCCCTGCTGCCCAGCGGTGGCGAGCCCACCCAGCTGGAGGGATGGCGCATTGCGCTCGGGGCCGAGGGGCGCGGATCTGGCTCGGCGGGGCATGAGCCTGACTCGGCAGCGGGTGAGTCAAGGCCAGGGTAAGCGCCTGCCCATTTATCAGAGCGGATGAATAGTACAGATGGGCAATAAAACAGACGGGCCTGCCAGGGTGGCAGGCCCGTGCTGGTCAGGGCTGTCGGTACAAAGAGAGGCTAGCTTCTTTCGCTACTGCGGGCTCCACACCAGCTTGCCGCTCTGGGTCAGGTCATAGCCGCCGAGGCGGGCCGCCAGCTCGCGCCCCTCGGGGGATTGCAGCCAGCCTATCAGCTGTTGCAACAGGGTGCGAAAGAAGACTCCCTGCGGCATCACCAGATCGAAGCACTCCTGCGACAGCGGCATAAAGCCGAGGCCAAACTCGGTGGCCGTGCTCTGGGCGCCGGGCCCCACGTCGGCATCGCCCCGGCTGATGGCGGCAGCCAGCTCCCGCTCGCTGTTGACCTGCACAGTGCTCTCCAGCCGGGTCAGCGACTCCCCCTGGGTTTGCAGCCACTCCTGCAGGGCGCGCTGGCTGCCGGCCCCCTCCTGGCGCATAGCCCAGCGCCAGTCGAGCGCCTGTTTTGCCTCCTGCGGCTGCAAGCCCTGGCGCAGCACCAGCCCCTGTACCCGCCGAAAGCCATGCACTATCACCCATTGGCGGTGGCCCTGATACTGCTGCACCAGCGCCGGGTGGCGCAGGTGGGCCTCTTCGGCCTGACCCCAGTGAATGGCGCACAGATCCACATGGCCGCGTGCCAGCATCGCCAGCCCCTGGCGAGTGCCGCAGGGGGTGTAGCCCACCAGCGCCTGGGTGCCGAGCTGCCGCGCAAGCGTGCTGCAACCATAGTGCAGCAACACGTCGTCGGATCCCGCCAGCAGCAGCCGGTCGTTCATCACCCCCTCGTGGCAGCTGCCGAGCAGCCAGCGATCGAGCAGGGAGCGCGGAAACAGCCACTTGCCGGTCGCCTTGGTGGCGGGGATGCGCGCCTCGTTGGCGAGCTGGTAGACCTTCTTCTCGTTGAGATCGAGGTACTCGGCCACCTGCTTCACGTTCATAAATTCGTTCATGGCTTGCGCTTGATCCTCTGGCTGGCGTGGTCGAGATACTCAACTATCTGTTTGGCACTCATCAACTCGCTCATGGCTTACTCTCGCTGACCCCGGCCTGACGGGGTATGGAGCAGCACAGGCGGCCTCTCGTCCAGCTCCAGATGCTGCTGGCCGGTAAAGACTTCGAAGTGGCGCCCCTTGGCGCGGGCGATCATGGTGATGCCGAGCTGGCGGGCGAGATCCAGCCCCATCTGGGTGACGCCGGAGCGCGACAGCAGCACGGGAATGCCCATCTGCGCCACCTTGATCACCATCTCGGAGGTGAGCCGGCCCGTGGTGTAGAAGATTTTATCGCTGCCGCTCTCGCCGCGCATCCAGAGCTCGCCCGCCAGGGTATCCACCGCATTGTGGCGCCCCACATCCTCGACAAAGGAGAGGATCTGGGCGCCGCGACAGATGGCGCAGCCATGCACGGCGCCGGCCATCTTGTAGGTTTCGTTATGGGCCGACAGCGCTTTGAGCAGGGCATAGAGGGTGCTCTGTTTCAGCTCAGGCGCAGCCAAGACCACCCCTTCGAGCTTCTTCATCACGCTGCCATACATGGTGCCCTGACCGCAGCCGGAGGTGACCGTCTTCTTCTCCAGCGCCTGGTCGAGATCGGCTGCCTGCTGGCTGCTCACCACGGCGGCGGCCTCGCTCTCCCAGTCGACGATCACCGATTCTATGGCCGAAATATCCTCGATAAAGCCCTGATTCTTGAGATAACCCAGCACCAGCGCCTCGGGGCGGGCCCCCAGCGTCATCAGGGTCACTATCTCCTTCCAGTTGAGGTAGACAGTCAGTGGGCGCTCACAGGCGATTTGGCGGGTTTGCAGCGTGCCCTGCTCATCCATCACCTCGACGGCCATGGTGAGCTGGGCGGCAGCATTGCTTTTGATAAAGGTCGGTATCATGGGCCCCTCGCGACCGGTAGCTGGGTGTAGGGGGGTAAAGCAATTTGTGTTCCACTTTGATGTATTTAGTCGAACACTAAAAATAGTCATTTATAGGTGTGATACCCATCTCAAAATTGGACTGTATCGAATGCGAACAGGTCTATGTTGTGTGACCATATAAAAGTACTGATTAAGATAGTTATTGAATTAAGAACTCTTTAAATTACAATATTTATCTGAACTTCGCCTTATTCGTGATGATTTTTTAGAACGCACCATTTTGATGGTAATTCCATAGGTGAGTTATGATGGCAATTTCCATAAGGGTCGTCTGATGTGTGATTTCCACGAAGTGCACATCGTGGTTCTATTGATACTATTCTTGCAATAAAAAGCAGGGTTTGAAGATAATGTTCATTATTTTCTCTAATCTGCCACCTTATGCTTTGGAGTTAGTATGCCGATTCTGATCATTTTAGGTGTTGTGCTATTTATATATTTATATATAAAATTTAAAAAATTTAGAGGCTTCACTAATGATTTAGTGAAAAAATCGCCAGAAATCCTAAGGGATATGGCAGAGAAAAGTAAGAAAAGATAAATCACTAATACAGGAGGTTGTATGAGTGAAAAATTCGAACATAGTCCAGAGTATGAAGACTGGATCGAAGAAACCGGTGGGAGAGATGAGGAGTATTCAGAGTACTACAACAAATGGGAACGCAGAGTAAGAAAAGAAGAAATGTCTAAGCGTTGATTGCTTACCAAAAAAATGATTGGCAATTAGCCTGGGCTAGGTAGCACTAATCTAAAAATGAACAATTAGGGCAAGTCACTAGTTTTTTGCATTGACAAAAAGTCACTGTTGATTTTTTGTCATCATAAGTGTTTTGCTAAATGAATGGTTGTACTTAGCTTGTTTTTAAATAGCTCAGACGGAAAGAGGTATATTGGCTATGTCAGGGAAAATCACTTTGCCTCACAAGTGCCCAAAATGTGGAGTTGTGGCTAAAACTGAACAGGAGCTAGATAAATTTTTTGGTTATAGAACTAAAGATAGTGGAGTTACGAACCAGAGCCAGTGTAAAAAATGTAGGTGAAAAGCTTAATACATGAAGACCACCTATCTCGTTATCAAGGAAATAATCGGATAATTCGGCGTTATTCGATTATTTCCATTTATTCTGATTAGGCTTTGGCAGATTGGTTTTACTCCGTATTCTGGGCTTTGTTGCGTTCAGCGTTAGCCTGTATTTTAAATCCCCTAAATCGGCCACTCATCCCGCCTTGGCCCCACTCTTGCTATGTCTTATCCCATTGATGGCCGTGGCCGCCTCGATTTACCCGCAGTGACCAGCCCCGACAGGGGCTAATCATAGGGGAGGGCGGCCCGGCAGAGACCTTCTGATGGGAGTCGCGACAAGTGCAAGACACAACCAAACCTCTCTCCCCGCAGCGCTGGCTGCAGCTGGAGTTGAATGCCATCGACAGCCAGGTTGGCCGCTGGCAGAGCCGCCGTTTCGAGATTGCGGCGCTCCACCCCGCCGAACCTGAGGCTGCCGGTGCCTTGCCCCTTACCTTGTTTCGCGATGAGCGGGGGGATTATCGCTTCAATCTGAGCTCCGGCTCGCCCCGCCTGTTTGTGACTGGAAGCCGCGTGGACAATGGCTTTGTGGCCGATGGCCTCACCCTGAGCCAGACAGTGGCCGCCGCCTATATGGATGGCGAGCGGCAGGTGCTCTCCTGCCCGCTGCCTGAGGCGCTGCAAGCCTGGGTGGAGGCCTTTATCGGCCGTCACGGCGAGCTGCTGGAGGCCCGCCGCAAGGGCAAGAAGGGCAAGGGGCGGGCGCAGGATCAGTTGGGGGTCGATACGAGAGTTGAGACATCAAGAGACGCCAGTGATCAAGCCAATTGCGGCGCCGTCAGAGCCACAGGCCCCGATGGCCGCGAGCGTTCGGGAGCAGGCTCCCATGAGTGAGTTTCTCAAGCGCTGGTCGGCTCGAAAGCATCAGGCATTGCAGCCACGGGAAGAGGCTGACCCCGAGGTTGTTGCTATCCCCATCGAAGGCAATGGTGAAGGTAAAATATCATATGCAGAGCAGGATAGCCGCGTAGTCAGCACTGACAAGGGGAGTGGTGAACCCGAGGCTGCCGAGGGTCTCCTGTATGAGGTGTCGGAGGGAAAACCGGCTATCGGTGACGCCGCTTCGCAGCCGGTCAGACCAACCCAGCCGGGCAAATCTGCGTTGCCTGACAAAGAGACACTGAGAGCCATGTTTCGCACTCACAAGCCGGACGGGCTGGATGACTACACCCAGGATTTCAGCCAGCCCGAGCTGTTGCCGGCGGCCCTGACCGCCGGGCTGCGCAACTGGCTGGTGGAGACGGTGACGGCGCCCGAGGCCGAGTCCGGCAGCGCACTGTCGCCATCAGATCAGGCAGCACCCGAGCAGGCCCTTGCCGACCAGCCAGCCGCTGCCCCCTCTTTTTCTTCTCCCGCCTCCCAGCGGAGTGAACCGCCCGCCACCTTGCCAGCCCCGGATCCACAAGCCCACACCAAGGATCGGGACATTTTGGTTGATGAGGGTGGACAAAATGTCCCAACCAAGGGTGGGGGAATGGAGCGTCTGGGATCCTGACTCCCTGCCAGTCACTATTTTTCCGGGGGAGTTGGCTCGGCTCTTGCTCCTCCACAAGACCAACAAGCGATCCATCCCATGAGGTGGACCGCACAGGAGTGCATGTGAGCATCGAACAACATTACTCAAACCTGACCCCCGATGGGGGAGTGGCGGGGCGCAATGAGCGAGCCCGCGCCGACGCCTTGCGCCACACGGTCAAGACCGACAACCTGATCCCGGCCACCGTCTCCTATCAGAGCCAGGGCCGCTTGTTGCTGGTCGGCCCGGAAGATCGCATTCGCCGTGCCGCCAGCCTGCTGCCCCAAGGCGTGATGCCGACCCTGCTGGTCACCGAATCCGTCCACAATGCCGAGGCAGCAGATCTCGAAGCCATCTTCGACGCCACCGCATCCCTCAACGCCCTGACCCTGCGCGAGCCGAGCCTCAAGGGGTATCTGGGTCAGTACCAGCTAACCGGCCTGAGCGGGCAGGGGGAGCGGGTTGACCTGGCGGGGCTTTGTTTTCCACAACAGGGTTTCCCGCAGCAGGCTGCGGCAGCTGTCAGTGAACTGCCAGGGGATCCGCGTTTCGATCTGGTGGCCGATCTGGGCCGCACGCCGCTGTTTGCGCTGGAGCGCCCACCAATCGGCTATCTGCATCTGGTTGATGACGAAGGGCTGGCCGCACGGCTCGCCGAGCTGTGCGCCCTGACCGGCATCTTCGACAAGCCGCGTTATTTTCGCCTCGATGCCGAGGCCTGCGCCTTCACCGCCCGCGGCGTGCCAGGTTGCAGCCGCTGCCTCGATGTCTGCCCGACCGATGCGCTCAAGCCCGTCAATGGTCGCATCCAGATAGATCCGCATCTGTGCCAGGGATTCGGCAGCTGCGCCTCCGCCTGTCCGACCGGGGCGATTGCCTATCACCAGCCCGATGCCAGCACCAGCGGCGACTACCTGCTGCGCTTGCTCAAACGCTATCGGGAGGCGGGCGGTGCCCACCCTGTGCTGCTGATCGCCGGGGAGAGCGAGCGGGCACGGCTTGAGGCCAGCCTGCCCGCCCTGCCAACCCACTGGTTGCCGGTCTGGGTGGAAGAGAGCGCCAGCCTGGGGGTTGAGAGCTGGCTGGCGGCGCTCGCCTATGGTGCCAGCGCGGTGCGCATAGTGCTTGGCGAGGACGCCCCCGCCAGCGTGCGGGCCCTGCTGGAGCGGGAGCTGGCCAGCGCCGCCGTACTGCTGGTGGGGGCCGGTTTATCGGCGGGCCGGGTGGCGATCCACTCCCTGAGCGCCATGGAGCGTGCCAGTGAACACCCTGGCACTGCGTTGTTCGACAAACCGCTCAAAGGGGAGAAGCGGGAGACCCTGTTTGCCGCCTTCGATGCCCTCTGGCAGGCCAACGGGGGCAGCCACGAGCCGCTGGCGGTGCCCCATGGCGCCCCTTACGGCGCAGTGGTGCTCAAGGAATCGGACTGCACCCTCTGCATGGGCTGCGTGGCGGTCTGCCCGACCCGCGCCCTGCATGCGGTGGGCCACACGCCCGGCCTCAACTTTATCGAGCAGGACTGCATCCAGTGCGGCATGTGCGAAAAAGCCTGCCCCGAGCAGGCCATTGTCCTTGCACCCCGCCTGCAACCTGTGCCCGAGGTGCGCCGCGCCGTGCAGAGCCTGAAAGCCGAGGAGGCCGCCTGCTGCATACGCTGCGGCAAGCCGTTTGCGCCAGCTTCCCTCATTCGTCGCATCCAGCAAAAGCTGGCCGGTCACTCCCACTTCCAGAATGAAGCCGCCCAGCGGTTGCTGATGTGTGAGGATTGCCGGGTCAAGGATGTGTTTACGGCGCTGGCGGCGGATCCTGCCGCCCAGCTCAAGATATGAGGGGCCTGTGATGAGTGAACAACCGAATAGCCATACCGCACTGAATGCAGGCGAACTGACCATGACAGATCTGGAACAGAGCAGCGCCGACATGTATGCCCTGCTGGCGAGCCTGTGGCGCGCCGCTCCCCGAGGCGAGCAACTCGCCTGGCTGCAAGGCTTGCAGGCCATGCCGGGCCCCTTTGCCAGAGGGCTGGGGCTGGTGCAACTGGCCGCCAGCAGCCACCGCGAAAGCGAACTCGCCGAGGAGTATCAGGATCTCTTTATCGGCCTGGGGCGCGGCGAAATAGTGCCGTTTGCCTCCTGGTATCTCACCGGCTCTCTGATGGAGCTGCCGCTGGCGGTGCTGCGCGCAGACCTCCAGTCTCTGGGCTTCGAGCGCCAGAGCGGGGTGTGCGAACCCGAGGATCACCTGGCCGCCCTGTGCGAGGTGATGGCGGTATTGATTACCGAGTTGCACCCGGATCGCAACCGCTTCTATGAACGCCATCTGGCCCCCTGGGTGCTCGCCTGCTGCCGCGATCAGCAAGAGGCGAAGGGTGGCAGCTTCTACCGGGCGGTCGGGGCGCTTGCCGAAGACTTTTTCAAACTGGAGCAGGATCTGCGCCTGCCCTTTGGTACCCCTGTGGTGACGCTGCCATGACGCGGCACCCACTCACTCATAGCGAAGCCGGCACAGTGCGGCTGGTCATAACAAAAACAGAGGTCACAGAAAGATGAGCGATGAAAAGCTGAAAGACCCGTCCCGACGCAATCTGATCAAGGGGGTGGGCGTGGTCGCCACCATAGGCGTGCTGGCCGGTGCCACCGGCCGGGTGGTGAGCAAGGAGGCGCTGACCCACGACACCCAGCCCGACAAGGGCTATCGGGAGACACCCCATGTTCACGACTTTTATCGCACCCTGCGCGGCACCGACTGAGCCGGCTCAGTGAAGGAGACCTTATGAAACTGACAAAACGAGCCGAGCCGGTCAACGTGAGCGAGCAAGGCAATGCGGCCGCTCGCGGCCAGGGGCTGACCCGCCGCGCCTTTATGGTCAACTCAAGTCTGGTGGCCGGCGGCGCCGTTGCCGCCGGTTGGCTGGCCCCCGCCATGATGCAACGGGCCGAGGCCAAAACCGTGGCGGCCGACGTGCCGGTCGAGGTGAAGCGCACCATCTGCTCCCACTGTTCTGTGGGTTGCGGCGTCTATGCCGAGGTGCAAAACGGCGTCTGGACCGGTCAGGAGCCGGCGTTTGATCACCCCTTCAACCTCGGTGGCCACTGCGCCAAGGGGGCGGCCCTGCGTGAGCACGGCCACGGCGAGCGTCGCCTCAAGTACCCGATGAAGCTGGTGGGCGGCAAGTGGCAGCGTCTGAGCTGGGAGCAGGCCATCGAAGAGGTGGGCAATGAAGTGCTGCGGCTTCGCAAGGAGTCCGGCCCCGACAGCGTCTACTGGCTCGGCTCCGCCAAGCACTCCAACGAGCAGGCCTACCTGTTTCGCAAGATGGCGTCCCTGTGGGGCACCAACAACGTGGATCACCAGGCGCGCATCTGCCACTCCACCACGGTCGCCGGCGTAGCCAACACCTGGGGCTATGGCGCCATGACCAACAGCCTGAACGACATGCACAACAGCAAGTCGATCATGTTTATCGGCTCCAACCCGGCGGAGGCCCACCCGGTCGCCATGCAGCACATACTGCTGGCGAAAGAGCGCAACGACTGCAAGATCCTGGTGGTCGACCCGCGTCGCACCCGCACCGCCGCCAAGGCGGACATGTACCTCTCCCTGCGCCCGGGCACAGACGTCGCCTTTATCTGGGGCATGCTCTGGCACATCTTCAAGAACGGCTGGGAAGACAAGGAGTTCATCCGCACCCGCGTCTACGGCATGGACGAGGTGCAAAAAGAGGTGGCGCGCTGGACCCCGGCCGAAGTGGAGCGGGTGACCGGCCTCAACGAACAGCAGGTCCATGGCGCCGCCAAGCTGCTGGCCGACAACCGTCCCGGCTGCGTGGTCTGGTGCATGGGCGGCACCCAGCACACCACGGGCAACAACAACACCCGTGCCTACTGCATCCTCGAACTGGCCCTCGGCAACGTGGGCAAGAGCGGGGCGGGTACCAACATCTTCCGCGGTCACGACAACGTGCAGGGTGCCACCGATTTTGGCGTCACCTCCGACTCCCTGCCCGGCTACTACGGGCTGGAAGAGGGCTCCTGGAAACATTGGGCCCGGGTGTGGGATGTGGATTACGAGTGGATCAAGGCACGTTTTGACAACAAGGCCTATAACGGCAAGCTGCCGATGCAGAACAACGGCATTCCTGTCTCCCGCTGGGTGGATGGTGTGCTGGAGAACGCCGATCTCATCGAGCAGGGCTCCAACATTCGCGCCATGTTCTACTGGGGCCATGCGGTCAACTCCCAGACCCGCGGCCCCGAGATGAAGAAGGCGATGCAAAAGCTCGACATCATGGTGATTGTCGATCCGTACCCCACAGTCGCCGCCGTCATGAACGATCGCACCGACGGCGTCTACCTGCTGCCGGCCACCACCCAGTTCGAGACCTATGGTTCCGTCACTGCCACCAACCGCTCCATGCAGTGGCGTGACAAGGTGGTCGAGCCCCTGTTCGAATCCAAGGTGGATCACGAGATCATGTATCTGCTGAGCAAGAAGCTCGGCTTCGCCGATGAGCTGTTCAAGCACATCAAGGTGGAGAACAACGAGCCACTGCTGGAAGACATCACCCGCGAGTACAACCGCGGCATGTGGAGCGTGGGCTACACAGGCCAGAGCCCTGAACGGCTCAAGGCGCACCAGCAGAACTGGCACACCTTCCACAAGACCAACCTCAAGGCCGAAGGGGGCCCGGTGAGCGGCGAGATCTATGGTCTGCCCTGGCCCTGCTGGGGCACCCCTGAGATGAAGCACCCAGGCAGCCACATCCTCTACGACACCAGCATTCCGGTCTCCGAGGGGGGCGGCGGGTTCCGTGCCCGCTTCGGCATCGAGTATCAGGGCGTTTCGCTGCTTGCCGAAGACTCCTGGCCCAAGGGGAGCGAGGTGGAGGATGGCTATCCCGAGATCACCGCCGATCTGATGAAACAGCTCGGCTGGTGGGATGAGCTGACCGAGGCCGAGAAGAAGGAGGCCGAGGGCAAGAACTGGAAGACCGACCTTTCTGGCGGCATCCAGCGGGTCGCCATCAAGCACGGCTTCGTGCCCTATGGCAACGCCAAAGCGCGCTGCGTGGTGTGGACCTTCCCGGACCAGGTGCCCAAGCACCGCGAGCCGCTCTACACCCCGCGTCGGGATCTGCTGGCCGACTACGCTACCTGGTCTGACTCCAAGAGCCTCTGGCGCCTGCCGACCCAGTACGCCTCCATTCAGGAGAAGGACGTCAGCAAGGAGTTCCCGATCATCCTCACCTCCGGCCGTCTGGTGGAGTACGAGGGGGGCGGCGATGAGACCCGCTCCAACCCCTGGCTGGCCGAGCTGCAGCAGGAGATGTTCGTCGAGATGAACCCGGCGGATGCCAACGACGTCGGCGTGCGCGACGGTCAGGATGTGTGGGTCGAGGGGCCGGAAGGGGGCCGGGTGCTGGTCAAGGCGCTGGTGACCCCAAGGGTCAAGGCGGGGCTGGCCTTTATGCCGTTCCACTTCGGCGGCCACTTCGAGGGCCAGGATCTGCGATCCAAATACCCGGAAGGGTCTGACCCTTATGTGCTGGGGGAATCGGTCAACATAGTCACCACCTATGGTTATGACCCTGTCACCCAGATGCAGGAGACCAAGGTCACCCTGTGCCGCTTTCGCAAAGTAGGAGCCTGATCTCATGGCCAGAATGAAATTCATGTGTGACACCAAGCGCTGCATCGAGTGCAACGGCTGTGTGACGGCGTGCAAGAACGAGAACGACGACGCCCTGGAGTGGGGCATACAGCGGCGCCGGGTGGTGACCCTCAACGACGGCCTGCCGGGGGAGACCTCCATCTCGGTCGCCTGCATGCACTGCACCGACGCTCCCTGCATGGCGGTCTGCCCGGCGGACTGCTTCTATCACACGGACGACGGCATAGTGCTGCACAACAAGGATCTCTGCATCGGTTGCGGCTACTGCCTGTTTGCCTGCCCGTTCGGGGCGCCCCAGTTCCCGAAGACCGCCGCCTTCGGCGATCGGGGCAAGATGGACAAGTGCACCTTCTGCGCCGGCGGGCCGGAAGAGGATCACAGCGAGGCGGAGCGCCAGAAGTACGGTGCCAACCGCATTGCCGAGGGCAAGCTGCCCATGTGCGCCGAGCTCTGCTCCACCAAGGCGCTGCTGGCCGGTGACGCGCAGGTCATCTCCGACATCTTCCGCGAGCGGGTCGCCTATCGCGGCGCCAAGGAAGCGGGCTGGGGCAGCGGTGAAGAGCTGTTCCATGACGCCAGCAAGGCGGGCAAGGGAGGGGCGGCATGAAAACTTGGCTAATGGCCCTGTTTGCCGCCCTGCTGCTGGTGAGCACTGCCAGCTTCGCCGACGCCGAGAAGGAGGCGGTCGGCTTTGCCGGCGCCGACTACTGGCGGGCGGTGAAGGACGGGCAGGAGGGTTACACCACCTCCCGCTCGCCGGAGCACGGGGTGCTGATCTCGGTGCCGGGCCAGCTCTGGTTCGAGGTGAAGACCAAGTGGGTGTCGCCACTCGGTGCCATCGCCATCTTCGGCTCCCTGGCCATGTGCGGCCTGATGTACTGGGCTGTGGGGCCGACCCGGCTCTCCAAGCCACGCACCGGGCGCAAGCTCAAACGCTGGAGCCGGCTGGATCGGGCGCTGCACTGGACCACGGCGGGCATGTTCCTGACCCTCTCTGGCTCAGGGCTGGCCATCATCTACGGCAAGCACTTCATCAAGCCGGTGGTGAGCATGGGGGTGTGGGAGAACTGGATCTGGTTCGCCAAGGAGTTCCACAACTACGTGGGGCCGCTATTCTTCCTCTGCCTGCTGGGCGTGCTCATCAAGTGGTTTCGCCACAACATAGTCAACATGGTGGATGTGCGCTGGTTCATGAAGGCGGGCGGCATGCTGGGCCCTCACAAGGGCAGCCACCCCTCGGCGGGCTTCTCCAACGGCGGCGAGAAGGCCATTTTCTGGCTGCTGATCTGGTTTGGCGGCATAGTGGTGGCGACCGGGCTGTTTCTGGACTTCCCCATCTTCGGCCAGCTGCGCCGCCAGATGGAGTGGGCCAGCTTTATCCATATCGTCGGGGCGCTGATCCTCATCTGCGGCTTCATCTTCCATATCTACATGGGCCTGTTCCAGCTGGAAGGGGCGCTGGAGGGGATGATCAGCGGCGAGGTGGACGAGACCTGGGCCAAGGAGCACCACGACCTCTGGTATGAAGAGGTGAAGCACCAGCTCGACGAGCCCAAGGCAGGCAAGCCCGACTGAGGCTGACCGCGATTCAACGATGAAAGAGAAGGGACGCCGAGGCGTCCCTTTTTATTGTCTGCTTGTCATCGCCTCGTCAGCGCCAGCCTCTTTACAGGGGCGGCTGCAGGGGGAGCCGGATCTGGTATGTCAGCCCCTGGCCGGGCGGGCTGGTGACGGTCAGCTGGCCGTGCAGGTTGTTCTCCACCAGATTGTGGATGCGGCAGGCGCTCAGGCCGCAGTGGTTGGTGTTGCCGCGCTGGGTAGTGAAGAAGGGTTCGAACAGGCGGGGCAGCTGCTCGGCCGTCATGCCGGGGCCCGAGTCTCTGTAGGTCAGCAGCAGCTCGTTGCCGCTTTGCGCTATGTTCAGGCCGAAGCTGTGCTGCCCCGGCCCCTTGAAGGCGTGATCCATGCTGTTCTTGATGAGCTCCTGCACCAGATCGAGAAACAGCGGCTCGGGGGCGGTCAGGGTTACCTCCTCGCCCCCGACATCCGCGTTGACTCTGGCGATGAGAAACTCGGGCGAGAAGGCTTGCAGCAGCTTGCGCAGGCTTTTTTGCACCGGGAAGGGGAGGGCCGGCGGCTCGTGCTGATCCCGGGTCAGCTCCTTGAAGCGAGTGATCAGCAGGGCGACCCGGCGCAGGCTGGATTCCACCAGCTCTGTGCCCTCCTTGATGTCGGTGAGCTGCTGGTGGAGCAGGCGCTGGCCCAGCATGCCGTTTTGCACCGCGTTCGCCAGCAGATCGCCCGCACCGTGGATCAGGCTGGAGGCCGTGATGCCGATGCCGACCGGGGTGTTGATCTCGTGGGCAATCCCGGCCGTGAGCTGGAACAGGCTCTGGTAGAGCTGCACCTTGGCCTGCTGGCGGCTCAGATCCTTGAGGCGCAGCTGGTTTTGCACCCGGGCCAGCACCTCTAGCTGGTGAAAGGGCTTGGAGACATAGTCGCAGCCGCCCGCCTGAAAGGCCTGCTCGAGGGCGCTGATCTCGTTGTTGGCGCTGATGAAGAGGACGGGCAGGCACCACTGGCCCGGCAACTGCTTGATGCGGCGGCACGCTTCATAGCCATCCATCACCGGCATGTTGATGTCCATCAACACCAGTGCGGGAGGAAACCGGGTAGCGGCATCCAGCGCCTGCTGGCCGTCGGTCGCCTCGCGCACCTGATAACCCGCCTCTTCCAGCAGGCAGCGCAATATGTAGCGGTTGGACGCCATGTCATCGACGATCAGGATATCACTCATCTGTTCTCTCCCGCCCCTGAGGAAACTCATCCTGCTGGTGGCCTGTTGTTCAGCATAGTTGGCCGATTTAGGCCGTGCGTGGCCGGTATGAGGCCATAAACCGGTTTGGCGCGTTTTTTGGCCGCAGGGTATGCCCAAGCTCACAAAACTAAACAACCAAACGTCATATGATTGATTTCATTATGAGTCTTGCTCTCCTGCCGAACGGCAATTTCACGTAAATCAAAGAGAACGACTATGGCTACCGGACAATATCTGCTGTGGAAAGATGCACAGGGACAGGATTTTCGCCCCGTTGCACTGACTGGCACCGATCTGCTCAACGATCGCAATCTCAACAAGGGCACCGCCTTCACCGAACAGGAGCGCGCCGACTTCGAGCTCGACGGCCTGTTGCCTCCCCGGGTTCAGACTTTTGAGGCCCAGCTGGAGCGGGTCTATCAGGGCTTTTTGAGCGCCTGCAGCGACATCGAAAAGTACCAGAACCTGCGCGCCCTGCAGGATCGCAACGAGACCCTGTTCTATGCCCTGCTGTCACGCCACGTGGAGGAGATGACCCCCATCATCTATACCCCGACCGTCGGCAAGGCGTGCCAGGAGTTCAGCCACCGCTACCAGAAGGCGCGCGGCCTCTATATCACCCCGAAAAACGTCGAGGACATGGGCTCCCTGGCCCGCCAGCTGGACGCAAAATCGGTGCGCATTATCGTGGTGACCGACAGCCAGGGCATCCTGGGAATAGGTGATCAGGGGGTGGGCGGCATGGGGATCCCCATCGGCAAGCTCTCTCTCTATACTCTGGCGGCCGGTATTCACCCTGCCTGCTGCCTGCCCATAGCGCTGGATGTGGGCACCGACAATCAGGCCCTGCTGGACGATCCCATGTATCTGGGTCAGCCTCACAAGCGCATCCGTGGCAAGGAGTATGACGACTTCATCGACAAGTTTGTGGCCGGGGTCAAGCGCCACTTCCCGAACGCCGTGCTGCAGTGGGAAGACTTCAGCAAGTCCAACGCCTTCAACAATCTCTCCCGCTACCAGCAGTCACTGCCGTCGTTCAACGATGACATTCAGGGCACGGGGGCCGTGGTACTGGCCGGCATCATAGGGGCGGTCAAGGTCAAGGGGGAGACCCTGGGTCAGCAGAACTATCTGGTCTATGGCGCCGGCGCCGGCGGGGTAGGGGTTGCGGATCAGATCTGTGCCGGCATGATCCGCGAGGGACTGGATCCGCAGGCGGCCCGGGATCGCATCTATATCCTGGATACCCAGGGGCTGGTGTGTGACAACCGCGAGGGGCTCGACGAGTACAAGCGCCGCTACGCCAAACCGGGTCTGCTGCTGGCGGGCTGGGATACTGAAGTGCCCGGCAGGGCCAACCTGACCGACGTGCTGCGCCATGTGCCCATCACAGTGCTGCTCGGCACCAGCGGTTCCGGCGGCGCCTTCAAGGAGGAGCACGTGCAGCTGATGCAAAAGCACTGTGCCCGCCCCATGGTGTTCCCGCTCTCCAACCCGACTGCCAACTGCGAAGCGCTGCCGGAAGACATCTACCGTTGGAGTCAGGGCAAGGCAATCGTCGCCACCGGCAGCCCGTTCAAGGACGTGCACTATGAGGGCAAGGATTACCGCATAGGCCAGGGCAACAACGTCTTCATCTTCCCCGGGGTGGGGCTGGCGGCCATCGTCAGCCAGCTGAGCGAGATCAGCCCGGATATCTTCACCACGGCCGCCTTTGCACTGGCCGAGTGCGTGAACGAGGTGGATCTGGCACAAGGCTCCGTCTATCCGCGTATTCGCGAGCTGCGCAACATCTCGGTGCACGTGGCGACTGCCGTGCTCAAAGACATAGTGCGCAAGGATCCTTCCCATCCGCTGATCGGGCAGGATCTGCAGCAGCATATCCTGAGCCACATGTGGGAACCGCTCTACCTGCCTTATCGCCGGGTATGACGGTCGAAAGCGTGTGATGAAAAGGGGGTGGCCGTCGGCCACCCCCTTTTTTCGTCAGCTGCGCAGCGGCAGCCAGTGTCCCTCTTTGCTGCGGCAGGCGGTGTCCTGCCACTGCTGGCTTGCCTGGCCTATGTAGAGCTGCTCGCGATAGTCGCGGCACCAATGGCCATTGGCGTGGCGAAAAGTGCGCAGCGGCGTGACGCTGCCACTGTGACGGTTGGCGGCATTGAACCAGGTGAGGCTCTGGCCTTTGGGGCGGGTTTGCAGTGTATCGGCCAGCGCCTGGTTGGCCAGTGCCACATCGGCCTTGTCCATCTGGTGGTAGAGAGGGGCGTGCTCAAGGGTGGCACAGCCGAGCAGCCACAGGGAAAGCCAGGGCAGCAGGTAACGGATCATGGTTGCTCCTTTGTACGAAAGCCCTGCTGGATCAGGGTTTGTTCCTGTGCATCGGTCAGCGTCTGGCCGCGATCATCGACAGTGCCGTCGCCCCGGATCTCGTTGCCGTTGGCATCGACGGCATCCACGCCCTTGTCGTCGACAGTGCCGTCGCCCCGGATCTCGTTGCCGTTGGCATCGACGGCATCCACGCCCTTGTCGTCGACAGTGCCGTCGCCCCGGATCTCGTTGCCATTGGCATTGATGGCATCCACGCCATAGTCATCCAGGCCGTTGCCAAGTCCGCGTCCGCCGGCATGACGATCCCCTCCGGCGTGGCGGTTTCCTCCGCCATGCTGCTCGCCCCCTGCATGATGCTCACCACCGGCGTGTTCACCACCGCCATTGTCATCACTACCCTGACCACCCCCATCGCTGTCGCTGCCGCCACTGCTGTCGCTACCACCGCCGCTGTCGCTGCCGCCACTGCTGTCGCTGTCGCCACTGCTGTCGCTGCCGCCACTGCTGTCGCTGTCGCTACCGCCACCGCTGTCGCTGTCGCCACTGCTGTCGCTACCGCCACTGCTGTCGCTACCGCCACTGCTGTCGCTACCGCCACTGCTGTCGCTACCGCCACCGCTGTCGCTACCACCACCGCTGTCACCATCCTTGTTGTGAACGATCAGCGAGTTGGCAATATAGCTGTGGCTGCCATCGAGGATCAGGTTGAACAGTGCCGTGGTGGGCGGTGCGTCAATCCAGCAGCTCGCTCGGTTGCGGGGCCAGCGCCAGATTGCCCGCGCTGGTTGCGGCTGCCGGCCAGCCTAGCAGGCGCATGCCGGTAAACAGCGGCAACACGGCCAGGGCCGGATTTTCGGTACGGGTCATGGCTGGCGAGATGGCCGCCCAGCCGCGAGAGGTCAGGAAGGGGTGCTCGGCGGTGAAGAAGGGCGCCAGCTGGTTGATCCCGTAGAGCCTGCGCTCCCCCAGCAGCACCCGCTCTATAGCCTGGATCCGGTTGACATGACCATGTTGATCCAGCACTCGTTCACCGGCTTGCAGCGTCTCTATGGGGCGCTCGCTGCCGTCGGCCATGACGATGCGGGTACCGGCAATGAAGCAGGACTTGGCATGGGCCTGATTCATTTGCCATGCGTTGTGGGTGAAATCATAACTGAATGGGGTAGCAAACAGGGCCAATGCGATGGCCGATCCCACCAGCAATCTGCGCTGGCTGGGCTTGAAAGAGGGCAGTGGCATGGGGGACTCCTTGTCCGGCAGGGATTCACGCAATCAAGTATAGAGTGACCCTATGGCGGAGCAGGGGTGAGCCTTTGACAAACAAAGTCGCGTGGAAAAACGATTGGCGTCCGCCATAAAAGTGCGTAAAATCGCATACTCGATGCTTGTAGCAACGAATCCCGCCTAAACAGCCAGTTTCACGCCCTCCCCAAGCAGTAAAAGGTAACGAATGACGCCAAATGGCCCATTTCACGCCTTGAAAGCGTCTTGTGATAACTGAAAAGTGTCAAATATCCCTGTCAGTTATCAAAAAATTAAGGACATCCATGTTTTCCTTAGTCAAGCAAAGTGTCGCCGGGCTGCAAATCCTGTTTGTCGCCTTCGGTGCCATGGTTCTGGTGCCCCTGCTCACCGGACTGAACCCCTCCATGGCCCTGCTTGGCGCCGGTGTGGGCACCCTGTTGTTCCAGCTCTGCACTCGCCGCCAGGTCCCGATTTTCCTCGGTTCCAGCTTTGCCTTCATCGCCCCCATCATCTACGCCACCCAGACATGGGGACTGCCGTCCACCATGTTTGGCCTGTTTGCCGCCGGTTTCATGTACTTCATCCTGGCCGCACTCATTCGCGTGCGGGGCATGGGCTTTGTGCACAAGTTGCTGCCGCCCGTGGTGATTGGCCCCGTGATCATGGTGATCGGCCTGTCGGTCGCTCAGGTTGCCTGCAACATGGCGATGGGTCGTGCCGGTGGTGAGCAGGTGGTGCCCGCTGGGACTGCGCTGACGCTGGCTGGCATCTCGCTGGCGGTGACCCTGATTGCGGCCGTGTTCTGCAAGGGGTGGATCAAGTTGATCCCCATACTGTGCGGTGTCATCGCCGGTTATGTCTCTGCCGTGCTGATGGGCCAGGTGAACTTCGACGGTCTGGTCAACACCCCCTGGCTGGCACTGCCTCACTTCGAAACGCCGGAGATCAACTGGGCTGCCGCCCTGTTCATGCTGCCGGTGGCCATAGCCCCCTGTATCGAACACATAGGCGGCGTGCTCGCCATCGGTGGCGTGACCGGGCAGGATTACACCAAGAACCCGGGCCTGCACCGTACCCTGGCCGGTGACGGTATCGGCGTCTGCTTCGCCGGTTTCATCGGTGGCCCACCCGTGACCACCTACGCCGAAGTGACCGGCGCCGTGATGATCACCCGCAACTTCAACCCTGTCACCATGACCTGGGCCGCCGTGTTCGCCATCATTCTGGCCTTCTTCGGCAAGTTCAACGCCCTGCTCACCTCCATCCCCATGCCTGTGATGGGCGGCATCATGCTGCTGCTGTTCGGGTCCATCGCCGCCATCGGTCTCAAGACGCTGGTGGAGTCCAAGGTGGATCTGGGGCTGGCCCGCAACATCGCCATCGTGGCCGTGACCCTGACGGTCGGCGTCGGCGCGCTGGAGATGAAGATAGGTGACTTCGCCCTGGCCGGTGTCGGCCTGGCATCGGTTGCCGCCATACTGCTCAACCTGATCTTGCCTGCCAGCTCCGAAGAGGGCGCCATGGAGAGTGCCAAGGATTAAGCGCTTGGCTTGCTGTGCATTGAGATGATGAAAAAGAGGCCACCCCAGGGTGGCCTCACTCATTTCGACCTGTTTCCCGGCGTCACTCGGGCAAGGCCAGCACTCGCACCCACATGGCCCCGTCGCCCACCGGATGGCGCGCGAGCAGCGTCAGCTCGCCGCTGCCCGGGTCTATGCGGTGTACGGCGAGCTGGTGGGAGGCTTGCCCGGCTGCCAGCAGATAGCGGCCGCTGTGATCGATGGCAAAGCCGCGCGGCATGGTCTCGGTCGGGAAGTGGGCCAGCGGGGTCAGGCTGCCATCTCGTTCCGCTATGCCAAACAGGGTCAGCAGGCTGCTGGCCCGCTCGCAGCTGTAGAGAAAACGGCCATCCGGCGTGACATGGAGATCCGCCCCCCAGCGCTCTCCCTGATACCCCGCAGGCAGCATGTCCAGACTCTGTTGCAGATGGATATGGCCATCGGCCTGCCTGTGGTAGCGGTTGATGGTGCAATCTAGCTCGTTCAGGCAGTAGATATCGCCATTGACGGGGTGCAGCGCCAGGTGCCTTGGCCCGGCGCCGCTGGCGGTCTGCAGATCTCCCTGCGGATGGGGCGCCAGCCACCCCTCGTCGCTCAGGGTGAAGCGGCGGATGGCATCTTCCGTGAGGCAGGCAACCAGCGCCTCCTGCCTGCCCTGCTCGTCCGCCAGCAGGGTGACCGAGTGAGCCGTCATCAGCGGATCCATGTGCTGGTGTGGGGCCTGCACCAGGCCAGCGGCATCGATGGGGGAGACGGTGACATGGTTGAAGGCGTAGGAAGCCGCCAGCAGGAAGCGGCCGTCGGGCGTGATGGCGGTGTGGGAGGCACTGCCTGCCAGCGGCGCCGAGCCCTGTTCGCTGAGCCGGCCATCCATGCCAATCCGGTAGCTGATGACCGCAAAATCGGGCCGCACGGCGGCATGCAGCCAGCGCCCATCCGGGCTTGTCACCAGCGGCTGGACCTGGCCCGGGGTATCGACCACCTGCAATAGCGCGAGCTCCCCGCTCTCGGCCAGGGCGAACACGTGGATCTGCTGGCTGGCGGGGCTTGCGACGTAAACAACCTGCTGCATCTGATCTCTACTCCTTGTCATGGGTAACGGCAGGCCAATCTTATCTCCATCCTCCGGGGTTTTGCTTACTCTTTTGCCCGGCCCGGGCACACCACCTGATGGGCCTTCAGGTGATAGAGCTCCACCTGCGGGTGGCTGAAGAAGCCCACTTCCCATGGATTTTTCTGCACGAACGCGGCGCGAATGGGCTCGAACAGTGGATGATCCTGCGGGATCTGGTAGGCATCGGCGGCGATGATGGTGTAATTCCACTCGATGGCCCGGGTGTAGGTAAACACAGCCCGCGAGTCGATGGCGAAATGACAGCGGCCGTCGCGCTTGAGCAGCCGGGATTTGAAGGTCTCGGGGAAGGTGATGAAGAAGATGTCGTCCTCATCCGAGGAGAGAAATGCCAGCACTGTGGTGTGCGGCTGTGACTGGGCCCGGGTGACCAGTACCCCTATCTTGTTCTCCACTTCGCGCAGGTCAGGTACGGGCAGGCCGGTGAGCGGGGTGACCGGCAGCGGAACTGCCTCTCGCCCGTCTTGCGGATGCTGATAGTCCGGCTGGGCAAAGGCATGGACCACCCGATTGCCATACCAGAGCTCGAACTGCAGCGGGGTGACATGGACCCTGCCGGGCGAAACCCGCTCGACCCGCCCCTTGTAGGAGGCGCGATAGACGCTCAGGGAGGCATCGTACTCATCGACTCCGGTGCGGTTGTCCAGGTGCAGGGTGATCTTGTCGCCCGCCGCCAGCTGGTGCCCCTTGGGAAAGCTGAGCAGCAGCGTATCGTCGTCATGGATCTCGACCCCGCAGATATAGACGCCGGTCTCCTTGCTGGCCGGATCTGCATAGGTGGCGGCGACCCCGAGCAGGGGGGAGCCGAGAAAAGCGAGCAGACTGGATGGTGAATTCATGGCGCACCTCGATTGCAAATGTGGGGATGTGGCACCTGAGTGTATCCCGGCTTGGCCGAGCTGGCGGTCGTGCCGTCGCCCTTTATCCGCTATCCAAGTTACTGATAAGTGACGGCTTGTTCTCGCCTCGCCATCACAAAACCGCCAACCCGGTTCCGCCGGGCGGGCCAGGACCATAAAAAAGGCCCCGTCACGGGGCCTTGGGTACTGGTTGTCGTCCTGCATCAGGCGGGCTGCTGGCCCGGCGGCGGCAGGGCGGCGGAGCTGGGCTCCACCTTCTGCTCTTCGCCCTTCATGTTCTTGATGTAGACATCCATCTGGTTGAAGGCGATCTCGATGCCGTTCGCCTTGAACAGGGCGTCGATCTTGCGGTTCAGCTCGTCCACGGCCGGGTTGCGATCGCCGAGCTCGCTCACGAAGAAGCGCAGCTCGTGATCCAGGGTGCTGGGGCCGAAGGTGAGGAAGTAGACGATGGGGGCCGGGTCTTTCAACACGCGGCTGTTGTCGTCGGCGGCCTGCTTGAGCAGGGTGCGAGTCAGCTCCAGATCCGAGCCGTAGGCGACCCCGACCCGCACTATGACGCGGGTGACGGTATCGCTCAGGGACCAGTTGATCAGCCGCTCTGTCATCAGCTGCTGGTTGGGGATGATCACCTCTTTGCGGTCGAAGTCGGTCAGGGTGGTGGCGCGAATACGTATCCTGGAGACGGTACCGGAGAAGGGACCAATGGTGACTGTGTCGCCGATCCGCACCGGACGCTCGAACAGTATGATGATGCCGGAGACGAAGTTGGAGAGGATCTCCTTCATGCCAAAACCGATACCGACCGACAGACCACCCGCTACCCACTGCAGCTTGTCCCACTGTACGCCCATCATGGAGAGGGCGGTCAGGGAGCCGAAGCCGATCAGCACATAGTTGAGCATGGTGGTGATGGCGTAGGCGGTACCCTGGGCCAGGTTCAACTTGGAGAGCACCAGCACCTCCAGCAGACCGGGCAGGTTGCGGGCCAGTGACCAGGCGCCCCCGAGCAGAAGGAAGCCGATTAGCACGTCGCTCAGGCTGATCGGGAAGAGCACGGCATTGGCGCCGCTCCCTTCACTGCGGTGCCACAACACCATGCTGTCGAGGTAGGAGAAGACAGCCACCAGATCAGACCAGAGCCAGTAGAAGGCGACACCGAATACCAGCAGCAGCACGGTGCGGGTCAAGCGCAGGGATTGCTGGCTGACATCCTCCAGATCCATGGGCTGCTCTTCGATGGACTCGCCACCTTCCGCGTCTTCCACCGATCTGTGCTCACGCTTGGCCACTGCACGGCGGTAAGCCAGACGGCGGGCCGCCAGCTCCAGACCACGCAGGGCGGTGCGGTATACCAGGCTCCAGATGATCAGCAGGTAGAAGGACTCCACCAGACGGCCGGTCAGTTTCAGCGCCGTGTAGTAGTAGCCCAGGCCGACCAGTACCATCAGTGCCACCGGCGCCAGCGCCAGGGCGCCCGCGGTGATCGACTGCTGCATGCTGCCCTCGCCCTTGATAATGGCGCGAGAGATGGGGAACACCAGATAGGTGGTGAGGCCCAGCAGCAGCAGGGTCAGCGCCTGACCGACCACATCGTTGCCCAGCGACGAGGGCTCTACCACCGCCTTGGTAGAGAGCATGATGAGCGGCAGCAGCGGCAGCCAAAGATAGCGCATGCTGGTGCGCTTGGCCTGCAGCTCGGCCTTCGGCATGCGGAAGTGGGATTCGGCAATGCCGCCCGGGCGCATTACCGCCAGATAGACGCTGAACACCAGATAACCGAGGGCCAGGTTGAGGGTGATCTGGAAAATCAGTTTGGGGCTGAGCAGGCCGCAGTAAGTGAGCCAGAGACCGGCCGCCAGTATGAACAGGCTGCCCGGCAGGCGCTGCAGCACGGAATAGAGCAGGGCGCGCGGTGTGTGCCACTGGCTGTCCTGGCGAAAACGTCCCAGATCCTTGGCGATCCTCTGCTGGCGCTTGACCAGGGTCGGGCGCTTCCAGATCAGCAGGCCACCCACCAGCAGCAGCGGGAAGGCGAGCAGGGAAACCGGCAGCAGCATCTCGCCCCAGCCGTCCCAGTCCGGCTTCAGCACCCAGTCCGAGGCTTGCTTGTAGGCCTGGGCTGGCCAGTTGATGAACCACTTCATATCGATGGGTTTGTTGCTGCTGACCCAGAAGATGTGTTGCTGCAGGGTAAATTCGATGGAGGCGTAGATCCGCGCCAGCTGCTGCTGGGTCAGCTGCAGGCTGATGGCGTTGGTCAGCTGGCTGTCGAGCTGACGGTTGAGCTGGTCGAGCAGGCTGATGCGGGTGTCGAGCAGGGTGGATAGGTTGGCCTTGTCCTCTGCAGTGACAGGTTCGCTGCTGTTGGCGATCAGGTTGTCCAGATACTGGGTTTTCTGGAACAGTTGGTCACGTTGCTGGCTCAGTTCGAACTGGGCCAGATGCAGGTCGGCGATCTGCTCCTCCAGGTTCTTGACCAGAGTGGAAGGGGAAGACTCCAGCTGTTGGTAGAGCTGATAGAGGATGCGCGACAGCAGCAGGTTGCCCTTGAGCATCTGTACCTGTTCGTTCAGGTTGCGCTCTGTCTGGGTGCCGCGTTCCAGCCAGCTCTTGGCTTGCAGGTTCTTCTGCACCAGATTGTTGAGATTGGTGGTGGCGCTGACCAGTTGCTGGCTGAGCTGATGGTTGAGTTCCTGCTCTTTTTGTACCAGCGGGTTATCGTCGATGGCGACCAGTTCACCTGTCTGCTCGGCAGTCTTTTCGGTATCGCCCAGACGTTTGGCGCTGCTCTGCTCCTGCAGCAGTTGCAGCTTCTGCTCCTCGTTGGCGAGGCGGGCATTCTGGTAGTCCCGTTGCTTGACCGCCAGATCCTGCATGCTGGTGCGGTTATCCAGCTGTTGTTGCAGGTTGGCCAGTTGCAGCTCCAGCAAGGCCAGCTCGGCGCCCAGCTTCATCTTCTCGGCACTGCTGACGCTGTCACCAACGTTGAGGCGGGTGCGGATCTCCTGGCTGCGCTGATAGGCGCGGCTCATGTTGGTCTGGGCCCGCTCCGGCAGGGTTTGCAGACTGGTGAGCTGGCTGCCGATGGTGCCGAGGGTTTCCTGGGCATCCTGCATATTGGCCAGCACTTCCGGCTGGCGGCTGTCCAGTTCCGCCAGGCTCATGCTGGCGTATTCGCTCTTGATCTGCTCGGCGCTCTTGTTCTGGGTCAGGGCATCGAGTTTGGCGCTGATGTCCCTGAGCTCACCCGGCAGGGAGCGAAGGCGCTGGGTTTGGCTCTTGGCCTTGGCGTGCTCCTTCTCGATGCTGTCGAGCAGGCTGAGGGTCTCGGTCAGGAGCTTCTGGTCTGCCTGCTGGCTGACGGTGAGGGTGTCTGACTTGCCGAGGGCATCGAGCGCGCGCTGTACGCTGGCTCTTTGGGGCACGTCCTGCGCCATGGCTTGCGGTACGCAGAGGCTGATGAATAAGCAGAGCAGCGGCAACAGGGTGGCCGAGGCTCTTTTGAAGCGTGTTGAGAGCATAAAACTTCCGGGTTATTACGCGATATTTGGGAAATTTCCCACTTGGATTGAATCCGCGTGGATTCTAACACCGGGCTTGAACGGGAAGCAGGGGGGCAGATAAAAAAAACGGCGCCCGCAGGCGCCGTTTCATCGGTTCGGTACGGATTAGAGTACGTGAACGGAGGCGGTGTTGGTGGTGCCGCTCGGTACCAGGGCACCGGAGACCATGACAACCACGTCACCCTTCAGACCCATGCCGCTGGCCAGCGCAGCTTCTTTACCGATGCGATAGAAATCGTCGGTGGAGGCGATGCTGTCAACCACGTGAGCAATCACACCCTTGGTCAGAACCAGCTGGGCAGCTGTCTTCTTGTTGGTGGTGATGGCCAGGATCCAGGCTTGCGGGAAGTACTTGCGAATGGCCTTGGCAGACTTGCCGCCTTCGGTGGCAACCACGATCAGCGGGGCATCCAGCTTCTCGGAGGTCTCGACCGCGCCTTTACATACGGCTTCGGTGATGCGCAGCTTGTTGCTGTCGTTGGCAGCAGACAGGTTGGACGGCATCACGGCATCGGTACGCTCGCAGATGGTGGCCATGATGGTCACGGCTTCCAGCGGGTACTTGCCCTTGGCGGATTCACCGGACAGCATGACTGCGTCGGTACCGTCCAGGATGGCGTTGGCCACGTCGCCGGCTTCGGCGCGGGTCGGACGCGGGTTCTTGATCATGGAATCCAGCATCTGGGTGGCGGTGATAACCACTTTACGTGCCTTGTTGCACTTGGTGATGATCATCTTCTGGGCGAAGATCACTTCTTCAACCGGAATTTCCACGCCCATGTCGCCACGTGCAACCATGATGCCGTCGGAGACAGCCAGGATCTCGTCGAAGTTGTCCAGGCCTTCCTGGTTTTCGATCTTGGAGATGATCTGGATGTTCTCGCCACCGTGGGCTTTCAGGTGCTCACGGATTTCCAGCACGTCTTCTTTCTTGCGAATGAAGGAGGCAGCAACGAAATCCACGCCTTGCTCGCAACCGAAGATGAGGTCGCGCTTGTCTTTCTCGGCCAGGGCCGGCAGCTTGATGGAGACGCCCGGCAGGTTGATGCCCTTGTTCTCGCCCAGATCACCGTTGTTCAGCACTTTACAGACAACTTCACGCTCGGTGATTTCGATCACGTCCAGGCCGATCAGGCCGTCATCCACCAGGATGCGGTTGCCGACGCGCAGGTCGTTGGCGAAACCGGCATAGGTCACGGCCACTTTGTCTTTGTTGCCAACCACAGTCTGGTCGGTGGTGAAGGTGAAGGTCTGGCCAGCGACCAGGGCAACGTCGTTGCCGCCTTCCAGCTTGATGGTACGGATTTCCGGACCCTTGGTGTCAAGCAGGATAGCTGCGTGCTTGCCGGTTTCGGCCATGACAGCGCGCAGGTTGTTGATACGACCGCCGTGCTCGGCGTAGTCGCCGTGGGAGAAGTTCAGGCGCATGACGTTCATGCCGGCATCCAGCATTTTAGCCAGCATTTCTTTGGATTCGGTCTTGGGACCGATGGTGCAGACGATTTTGGTCTTTTTCATGTCAGTCTTCATGGTTAAGGAGTTTCCGCCGTGCAATATACACCAGTTTTTGGATACTTTTTATGATCCAGAAACAACGTTTTGACCAGATAACGTTTTCTTTTCAGGGATAACGTTTTCCTCCCGGCTACTTTTTAGGGCATAAATTAACTGGTCCGAGCAGATTTGGCATAAATGTTGCCATATGCATCCAGGCGCCGGCCCGCCTCGTCAGATGTTGTAAAATGACGATCCCGCCCTGTCATCAAGCCGTCATCAGTCCCGACAAGAATAGACCCGGTGACGGAACATGAGAGCCCCAGGATGATGCCCTATCTGTTGATACTCTCTCTCGCCCTGCTGGCCGTGCAGGCCCTGCCTGCCGCCTGCTGGCCGGACAATCCAGCCCCGCGGGCTGCCAGCGCCCTTGAGCTTGTCGAATTGCAGCAGATGCTGGCGGCCAGCGAACCCGGCCTCTCCCGTGACGCCTGGCGGCAGCTGCGCCAGGACAGTCTGCACGGCTGGCAACACGGGCCGCACTGAACGGGAGACGTTAAAAGAGAGGGAGGCCAAGCCTCCCTCTCTTTTTATCCTGTTTTCAACGGAATCTGGCTCAGTTGATCTTGCCCATCTCGATGGCGAAGCTGGTGGCCAGCTGGGCGAACTTGAGGGCATGACCGGCGGAGGCGTCCGAATTTGACAGGGTATCCTGCGCCGTGTGGATGTTGGGGTTGTAGTCGTTGAAGCGCGACTCGAACGGCATGGCGGCGGGATAGCCCTGATTGTGCCAGGAGGCGTGATCCGAGCAGCCGTAGCCGCAGCTGTCATAGCCATAGCTTATCTGCGGCAGGTAGGCATCGAGCAACTGGGCGAGATAGCCGGTCAGTCCCTGGTCCGTGTAGTCGGTCATGAAGACGATGTCTTCCGCCGAGCCCTGGTAGTTGGTCATGTCCAGCTGCAACGCCGCCAGTACCTTGGTGTTGGCCGCCTTGTAGCGACTGGCGATGTCCTTGGAGCCGCGCAGGCCCACCTCTTCCGCCGCATAGCCGATAAATTGAAGGGTGCGTTCCGGTTGGCGCCCCTGCTCGGCGATGACCCTCAGCACCTCGGTCAGGGTGGCGATGCCGGAGGCGTCATCGTCGGCGCCGGGGGCCAGGGTGCGGCTGTTGGGAGCCGAGCCTGCGGTGGAGTCGAGATGACCGCCGATCACCACCACCTCATCCGGATAGCGGCTGCCCTTGAGGGTCAGCACCACGGATTGCTGCGGGTAGCCGCTGTGCTTGACCCGGCTGACGCTGGCCCAGGGCAGGGTTGCGCTCAGGCTCTGCCACTGGCTGGCCACCCAGTCGGCGGATTGCACCCCTGTGGTGGTGGTGTAGTAGCGGTTGCGCCAGCTGGCGAGCTTGCTGATGGTGCCGACTATGTTGCCCTGATCCAGATAGGGCAGCAGTCGGTTGACACTGCCGCCCTGGGTCAGCGGCGGTGCGCTGAATAGGTTCTGGCTGAGGGGCTGGGCCATGCTCTGCAGGGCGTCGGCCAGGGTGCTGTGCACCACATAGCCGCCGCAGCGCTGATGGCCTTCGTGCATCAGGTGGGAGAGGGTGCCGAGCTCGCTCGCCTCGACCTGAGCCAGCTGGACGGGGGCGCCGCTGGCACTGAACAGGGGGGCCAGCTTGGCCTTGACCTGCTTGAGTTCGACGCCGCTGTCGGCTCCGACCGTGATCCAGACGGGGTCGGCGGCCTGCACGGCGAGGGGCAGCAGGGGGAGCAAGAGGGCGGTCAGCAAGGGTTTCATATCGGATCCTTCCGGGTAGCGTGACAGATGAATGGCATAAGTGGGTGTCATAAGACGACCTGCCCAGTCTAGTCAGGGGAGTGCACGCCGGATCTGCCCATCTGGCGGGCTGGCTTCCCCATCCGGTGGGGGTCACTGCAGGATCTGCTGTTTACCCGGGGGGTTGGGTCGGGCTGGTCAGCGCTTTGTGCTGATGAGAAGGGGAGTGGCAGTCTGGTCGCCGTGCCCTGGCCATTGTGCCCCGGCTGGGGGGCTGACGAAGGGACCCAAAGTGTGCCATGTCGGCGATATTGCGCCACTATGGCTGGGGGCTGGCCGCTGCGCGCGGCCCAAACGAAAGGGGTCTGGGGCCCCTCTCTGTCGGTTCGCTCCGTGCCAATGGCGGTCAGCCCGTGGTTTCGGCCAGCATGCCGAGCGCTATCTCCCGCTCCCCCATGATCACCTTGTCTGCCCCCTGCCGGGTGAGGAAGTTGACCTCGTCATCGCTGTGGGCGCGGGCTATGACCCGGATGGCCGGATTGATCAGCCTGGCCTGGGCGATGGCCTCGCCGGCCTCGAAGCTGTTGGGGATGGCCACCAGCAGCCAGCTGGCATCGGCGATGGCGGCGCGACACAGCACCTCATCGTTCGCCACGTTGCCATTGATATGAGGGATCCCGGCCTGGTGCAGGCTCTCCAGCCGGTGCGGATCCTGCTCTATCACCACCAGCGGCCGCTCGGCGGCTTGCAGCCCTTCCACCAGCCGGCGGCCGACCCGGCCAAAGCCCACCAGCACCGTGTGATCCTTCATCTCGACGGCCGGGCACTTGCACTCGGCCAGCGCCTGGGTGTTGTCGGCATCCGGGTGCTTCTCCAGGTAGCGCTCGACGGCGTTGAACACCAGCGGATTGAGCATGATGGAGAGGCTGGCACCCACCAGGATCAGATCCCGGGCCGCTTCCGGCACCAGCTTGAGCACGATGGCGAGGCCAATCAGGATGAAGGAGAACTCGCCGATCTGGGCCAGGCTGGCGGAGATGGTGAGCGCGGTGCGCTGGCTGTAGCGAAACAGCCGCACAATGGCGTAGGCCGCCACCGACTTGCCGAACATGATGATGAACAGGGTGGCCAGCACCGCCAGCGGATCCGTCAGCAGCACAGCGGGGTTGAACAGCATGCCCACCGAGACGAAGAAGAGCACGGCGAAGGCATCTTGCAGCGGCAAGGTGTTGTTGGCGGCGCGATGGCTCAGCTCGGAGCTGTTCATGACGATGCCGGCGAAGAAGGCGCCGAGGGCGAAGGAGACGCCGAACAGCTTGACCGCGCCGAAGGCGATGCCGAGGGAGCCGGTCAGTACCGCCAGGGTGAACAGCTCCCGGGAGCCCGTGCTGGCGGTGTGAGCCAGCAACCAGGGGATGAAGCGGCTGCCCACCACCATCATCAGCGCCACGAACAGGGCGACCTTGCCGAGGGTCCAGCCCAGATCCAGCGTTATGCTCTGCCAGCTCATGCTCTGATCGCCGTGCTGGATATTGGCGAGTATGGGCAGCATCACCAGCGCCAGCACCATCACCAGATCCTCGACGATGAGCCAGCCGATGGCGATGCGCCCCTGCAGGGTCTCCAGATTCTGGCGGCTCTCCAGCGCCCGCAGCAGCACCACTGTACTGGCGGTGGAGAGGGCGAGGCCGAACATCAGGCCGGCGGTGAGATCCCACCCCATAAGGGAGGAGAGCCCCATGCCGAGCAAGGTGGCGACCGCTATCTGGACGATGGCGCCCGGGATGGCGATCTTCTTCACCGACATCAGGTCGCTGAAGGAGAAGTGCAGGCCCACCCCGAACATCAACAGGATAACGCCCAGCTCCGCCAGCTCGGGCACCAGCGCCATGTCGGCCACATAGCCAGGCGTGAAGGGGCCCGAGATCACCCCGGCCGCCAGATAACCCACCATGGGCGAGATCTTGAGGCGATGGGCAAGCATGCCGAGCACGTAGGCGAGCACGAAGCCGCCAACCAGGGTGGTAATCAGGGGAAGGGAGTGGTCCATGTCGTCACCTCGCTAATGGCAGTCAGGGGGCTACCAGATCACCGCGCGGGATGAACAGGGCAGCTGTCAATGAGCAGGGGGCGAAAGAGACAGATGTTGGCCGCGACAAACACTGGATATTGGGGACAACAGTTGTCGTTTCTGTTGAAAAATAATACATTTTTTGCCTAAAAGCAATATTTATCCACATTTCAACGCTTATTTGCGATTAAAAGTGCATAAGTATCGAAATGCAGGGGGGAAGGGGCTCCTTTCTCCATTTTGTTGGCAGGAGTAATTAATCTGCGATGATTTTTGTCTGCAAGTGTGCGCCCCGGGGCGGCGCCAGGGCGCAACAAGCAACAAGGCGACCCTGAGGTCGCCTTGTTGCAGAGACGCGGGCACTCACTCGCCCTTGGCAATCCCCTCGCGCCTCGGATCGGCGGCGCCGAACCAGCCGCCGGCATTGCGCTCGACCCCCTGCAGGCCCGAGGTCTGCTCGCTCAGCACCACCTCGTGTCCCCTCGCCTTGAGCCCCTCGACCACTGCCTCGGGGGTGCGTCCCGCCTCCAGCTCGGTGGGGCCGTTGCGGCTGCCGAAGTTGGGCAGGTTGATGGCCTGCTGCAGGTTCAGCCCCCAATCCTGGGTGCCGAGCAGCGTCTTGCCCACGTAGTTGATGATGGCGGAGCCCCCCGGAGAGCCCAGGCTCATTTCGAGCTCGCCACTGTGCTTGTCAAACACCAGCAGGGGGGACATGGAGGAGCGCGGCCGTTTGCCGGGCGCGACCCGGTTCGCCACCGGCAGACCGGCGGCATCCAGCGAGGTGAAGGAAAAATCGGTGAGCTGGTTGTTGAGCAGGTAGCCGTTGACCATCAGCCGCGAACCGAAGCCATCCTCGATGGAGCTGGTCATGGAGACCGCCATGCCCGCCTTGTCGACGATGGAGACGTGGCTGGTGGAGGGGAGCTCGGGGGTTGCATCCTTGCCGCGAGCCAGTGCCAGCGGCGGCGTGCCCGGTTGGGCCAGGCCCATGGAACGCTCGCCGATAAGCTTGCTCCGCTCGGCCAGATAGCCCTTGTCCAGCAGCCCCTTCACCGGCACGCTGACAAGATCGCCGTCCGCCACATACTGGTTGCGATCGGCGAAGGCGAGCCGCGCCGCCTCGCTGTAGAGGTGAATGGCCTCGCTTGATGCGGCCAGTCCCCCTTCCGTCGTGGCGATCGGCTTGAGGGCCGCCATGTCGCGGCTCTCCAGCATGCCGAAGATCTGGCCCAGGGCTATGGTGCCGGAGGAGGGGGTGGGAAAGCCGCAGATCTGGCTCTGGCGATAGTCAAAGCAGAGACCGTCCCGCAGCTTGGCCTGGTAGCTGGCCAGATCCGCCGCCGCCAGCACGCCGGGATTGGTGGGATGCTGGCGCACCTTGGCCACCATGGCCTGGGCCAGCGGTCCCTGATAGAAGGCATCCGCCCCCTGTGTGGCCAGGGTGCGCAGCACCTTGGCCAGCGCCGGGTTGGTGAGCGTGCTGCCGGCGGGCCTGGGTGTGCCATCCGGCAGATAGAAGTAGGCGCGGGCATCCGGGTCCCTGGCGAGGTAGGGATCTTTTGCCAGCAGGGTGGCCAGCCGCGGGCTTATCACAAAACCCTGCTCCGCGAGCGTGATGGCGGGCTCGAACAGCGTGGCCCAGGGCAGCTTGCCGTAACGCTGGTGGGCCAGCGCCAGCGCCCGCACCGTGCCCGGCGCGCCGACCGAGCGGCCACCCACCACGCCGTCGTAGAAGGCCATCGGCTTGCCATCCTTCATGAACAGCTGATCGGTGGCAGCGGCGGGGGCCGTCTCGCGGCCATCCACAGCCGTAACCTTGTTGCCATCCCACACCAGCAGCAGGGAGCCACCGCCGATGCCGGAGGATTGCGGCTCCACCAGGGTCAGCACCAGTTGCACCGCGATGGCGGCATCCACGGCGCTGCCACCCGCCCGGATGATCTGGTAGCCCGCATCCACCGCCAGCGGGTTGGCGGCCGCCACCATGAAGTCATGGCCCTGCCAGCCCTGTTTGTCGGTCCAGCCGCTGGCCGCCTCGGGGGCGAGCAGGGTCTGGGGCGGCGGGGCATAGTGAAAGCCCTTGTCGCTGGCGCAACCGGCCAGCAGGGCGAGGGCAAGGGTCAGCCCCAGGGGTTTGAGCAACATGACACTCTCCTTGTCTGTTTTATGACCATGAGGGGCGACTATGTCACGATTGGCACTGGTTACTCAAGTTGTTGAACAGGATCAATGCCTTACTCATTTATCAATAGGCCCCATCCGTCAGCGCCGGCCATAAAAAAACCGCCCAGGGGCGGTTTTTGCAATTTGGTGAAGCAGGCCGGGCTAGATGGACTGCTCTTCGCCACCCAGGGCGGCAAACAGCGCCGGGATGAACTGGGCCAGCTCGGCGGTCACCAGGGCGAAGTCCGCGTCCAGACGGGCGGCGGGATCTTCGCTGGTCACGTCGTCGTTCTGCTCGCGCAGCTCTTCGCTGAATTTCAGGCGCTTGATGGAGATGTCGTCTCCCAGCACGAAGCTCAGGGTCTCGCCCCAGTTGAGGGCCAGCTTGGTCACCAGCTTGTCGTTGGACAGGTGGTTCTTGATCTCGTCGGTCATCAGATCCTGCTGCTTGCAGCGGATGATGCCACCGTGCTCCATGGCACTGCGCAGCTCGGCTTCGTCTTCCAGCGCGAAGGAGGCGGGCAGATTGCCCTCGCTCAGCCACTCGGTCATGGTGATCTCGGGTGGATTCTTGAGGGCCACGGGCACCACGGGCAGGGTGCCTATGCTCTTGCGCAGCAGGGCCAGCAGATCGTCCGCCTTCTTGGCGGAGCCCGCGTCCACCACCATCAGATTGTCGGCCGGATTGATCCAGGCAAAGGTCTGGCTGGTACGACTGAAGGCACGGGGCAGCAGGGTGTGGAGTATCTCCTCCTTCAGCGCTTCCTTCTCTTTCTTCTTGAGGGCGCGGCCCTGCTCGAATTCGATCGCTTCTACCTTCTCCGCCAGCATCTCCTTGACGACGGAGCCCGGCAGCATCTTCTCTTCCTTGCGGGCACAGAGCAGGATGTGGCCGGCGGCCGAGTGGGTCAGGGTCGAGCCGAATTTGCCAAGGGGCTTGACCCAACCGAACCGGGAGATATCCTGACTGCCACAAGGGGTGAAGGCGCAGGCCTCGAGCTGGGTTTCCAGCTGATCCACTGTCAGGTCAAAGGGGCGGGTAAAGCGATAAATCTGCAGGTTTTTAAACCACATGGCGTCCTCGGTCTCATAGATTGTCCGGCGGGCATTGTACTAGAGAGGCGCTTTGTGATCAGCCAATCATTCTCGCTAAATAAAGGGCGATCGAGTTCACAGGGAGCCATGTTCGCCCCCAACCCTGTCATCAAACTCCCCTAGACTGCGGGTGTTCAAGTTGTTAACAAGGATGCAGATATGTTGAGGCCGAGTCGGTCAGAGGACATGGAAGAGATCGTCGAAATCTGGTTGCTGGCCTCCCTGCAGGCCCACGATTTCGTCGATGCCTCCTGCTGGTGGCAGGCCCAGGAAGATCTGCGCACCCGCTATCTCGACCACGCCCGCATCTGGGTATTCGAGGAGCGCGGCGAGCTGCTCGGCTTCATGGCGCTGGTGGATGACTACCTCGCCGCCCTGTTCGTGCGACCGGACCGGCAGGGACGCGGCGTGGGCCATGCGCTGCTGCAGGAGGCCAAGTTGCAGGGGGCCAGGCTGCATGCGCGGGTGTTCGTGGAAAACGATCAGGCGGTGCGCTTCTACCGCCGCCACGGCTTCGTGATCGAGGGGGAGGAGTTCGATCCCCTCACCGGCCATCCCCAGTACAAGATGTGTTGCGAGCCCGCCTGAATCTGACGCCACCGGCCTGTTTTGCTTGAAAAAAGGGTGGCGTATCCTCATCTTGTCTGCATTGGGTGCCGTGGGCACCGCTCCTCCATTTCGAGCCGTTTTCTCATGAAGATCCTGCACACAGCCGACTGGCACCTTGGCCACCAACTCCATGGCCATGAACGCCGTTTCGAACACGACGCCTTTCTCGACTGGTTGACCGACACCATCAAGCAGCGGCAGATCGACGCCCTGCTGGTGGCGGGCGATCTGTTCGACACCGCCAACCCTCCCGCCAGCGCCTGGCAGCAGCTCTATCGCTTCCTGGCGAGGCTGCGGGCCGAGATGCCCCGCCTCAACATGGTGCTGATCGGCGGCAATCATGACTCCCCCTCCAAGCTGGATGCGCCCCACGAGCTGCTGCGGGCCTTCGACCTGCATCTGGTGGGCAGCATCAGCCGGGACTGTGATGGCGGGCTTGAGACAGATCGCCTGTTGGTGCCGCTGCAAGACAGGGAGGGCAAGATAGCCGCCTGGTGCGCCGCCGTCCCCTTCCTGCGCAGCAGCGACCTGAGGGTCGAGCAGCTTGAAGAGGGGCAGGATCGGCTGATCGAGGGGGTTCGTCAGGTCTATGAAGAGGTGCTGAATGCCGGTCGTGCACGCTGTGAACCCGATCAGGCGCTGATCGCCATGGGCCACGCCTATCTGGCGGCGGGCCAGCTCTCCGAACTCTCCGAGCGGCGGGTGCTGGGTGGCAACCAGCACGCCCTGCCCGCCGACATCTTCGCCGCCGCCGACTACACGGCGCTCGGGCACCTGCATCTGGCCCAGAGCCCGGCCCCCGGCGTGCACTACAGCGGCTCGCCGTTGCCGCTCTCGCTCGCCGAGGCCAACTACAACCATCAGGTGCTGGAAGTGACGTTTGAGGGGGGCCAATTGGTGGGGCTGGAGCGGCTCCCTGTGCCCCGCGCGGTGGAGATGATCCGGCTGCCAGAGAGCGAACTGGAAGGGGCGCTCAAGGCCATCGAGGCGCTGGCGCTACCCGCTTGCCAACAAGAAGCACAGCCCTTCCTCGAAGTACGACTATTGTTGCCCAGACCTGAGGCCCGCATCCGCGAGCGCATTCTGGCGGCCATGGCCGGCAAGCCGGTGCGCCTGGCCCGCATCAGCACCCGTTATCTGGGATCCGGGCAGGGGCTGGCCGATGGCCAGAACCAGCGCAGGCTGGATGAGCTCTCCCCCACGGAGGTGTTTCGGCTCTGCTATCAGCGCCAGTTTGACGGTGAACCCGGGGCCGAACTGGTGGCCTCGTTTGAAGAGATATTGCAACAGGTGAAGGAGTCCGGCGCATGAAGATCCTGTCCCTCCGCGGTGAGAACCTGGCCAGTCTGACTGGGGCCTTCACCATCGACTTTACCAGGGGGGCGCTCGGCGCCGCCGGTCTGTTTGCCATCACGGGCAACACGGGCGCGGGCAAGAGCACCTTGCTCGATGCCATCTGTCTGGCGCTGTACGACGAGATGCCACGCTTTATCGCCAACCGCAAGAATGTTGAGAAAATTGGTCGAGCGGATGAAGACGAAAAAGAAAAGTTAACCGCCAATGATGTGAAAAACATCCTCAGCCGTGGCCACGCCAGCGGCTGTGCCGAGGTGCAGTTTCGCGGCTGTGACGGTCGCATCTGGCTGGCGCGCTGGGCGGTGCGCCGGGCCCGCAACCGCTCCGAGGGGCGCTTTCAGGCTCAGGAGCGCAGCCTGACCGACGTGGCGAGCGGCCAGGTCTTCTCCGGCAGCAAGCGGGAGCTGCAGGATCGCATCGACGAGCTGGTGGGGCTCTCCTGGGAGCAGTTCCGCCGCGCCGTGATCCTGCCCCAGGGGGAGTTTGCGGCCTTTCTCAAATCGAGTGCCGACGAGCGATCCGCCCTGCTCGAGCGCATGACGGGTACCGAGCTCTACTCCGCCATCTCCATCCAGACCCATGAGCGGGCGCGGGAGGAGCAGCAAAAGTTGGCCGCCATAGGGCAACGGCTCGGCGACGTGGCGCTGATGGACGAGGCGACCCGCGAGCAGTGGGTCACCCAACAGTTGAGTCTCTCCACCGGCCTCAAGCATGAGCAGCAGCAGCGCCAGCTGTTGCAGGACTTGCGCGATCTCAACGATCGCATCGCCGCCCAGTTGCTGGCCTGTCAGGAGGGGCAGGCGGCACTGGCCGCCGCCGAAGCGGCTCACGCCCAGGCAGCGCCCGAGCGGGAGGAGTTTGCCCGCGCCGAGCAGGCCCAGGTGGCCCGTGCCGATCACGACGAGCTGGCGCGTCTCACCCTGGAGGTGCAGCAGCAGGAACAGCTAATCGGCCAGTTGGGGCCCGAATTGGCACAGGTTGAACTGGCACAGCAGCAGGCCGCGCTGCGCGAGCAGCAACTGCTGGCCGACAAGATAGCCGCCGAGCGTGAATGGGGGGCGCTGCAACCCGAGCTCAAGCGGGCGCAGGAGCTGGATACCCGCATCAGGGAGAAGGGCAGCCTGTTGCAGGATGTCCAGCAGCAGGGGGCGCAGGCGCGCACCCTGCAACTGGCGCTGCAGCAGGAGTGGCAACAGCAGGCGAGCCGGGTGCAGGCACTCGAGACCCGGCGCCAGCAATGGGCACTCTGGCTGGATGAGCGCAAGGCGCTGGCACCCCTGGCGCGCCAGTGGCAACCCTTGCTGGCGGCCATGCAGGATTGGGCCGAGGGTCGGGATCAGCTGCAACATCTGCTGCAGAGTCGTGAGCACAAGGGTCATGCCCTGCGGGATCTCAACAGCCGGCTGGAGCAGGGTCAGCAGGAGCGGGACTACTGGCTGCAGGAGCGCACGCGGCTGCAACAGCAGCACGATCAGTTGCAGGCGCAGGAGTGGGACGGCCAGGTCGCCAGGGCGCAGGAGCAGCGGCAGGCCCAGACCGAGCAGCTGGCGCGGGTGCGGCAACTGCTGGAGCTGGCCGAGGCGGGCCGCAATCACAGCGAGCAACAGGAGCGCTTGCTGCAAGAGATGGCGCTGCTCGAGCAACATCTGCACCGCCTGGCCGGTCAGCACGATGAGCTGGTGCCAGCGCTGGAACGGCTCGCCACCCAGCGTGGCGAGGCGCGCCATGCCCTGGAGCAGGCCCGCGCCGTGGCCAGCTTGGAGCAGTACCGTCACGTGCTCAGCGATGGCTCTCCCTGCCCGCTCTGCGGCGCCGAGGATCACCCCTATAGCCAGAGCCAGCCGCAGGTGGCCGGCATACTGGCGCAACTGGCCGAGCGTGCCCGTCAGCTGGAGCTGGAGTGGGAGCGGCTCAATCATCAACATATTCAGGGGGAGAGCGAGCGGGTGGAACTGGCCCGTCAGCTAGCCGCCCGTCAGCAGCGCCAGCCTGAGCTTGAGGCGAGATCCGAACAGCTGACCCAGCGCTGGTTGCAACTGGGCGGCAATACCCTGCTGGGGCACGAACTGCCCTTGCGCCAGAGTCCGGCGGAGTGGGCGGATCTGCTGGCGCATCTCTTGGCACAGGGAGAGACCCTGGAGCTGGGTCTGGTGGCCGGCCAGCGCCAACTGCAGCAGGCCCAGCAGGGGCAACAGCTGTTGATGGGGCTGCGCAATCAGCTGACCCAGTTGACTGCCCGTCATCAGCAGTTCGAACAGCAGTGGCAGGAGGCCGAGCGGCAGAAGATAGAGTGGGAGGCTGAGCTCAAGGCGCTGGCCGAGCAGGAGGCCGCGCTGCGCCAGCGTCTGGTGCAGGGGGAGGCTCGACTCGATGAACAGATGGGGGCCGAACCTTGGCGCCAGTGGCTCGGCAGCCAGCAGTGGCTCGAATGGCAGCAGACCTGCGAGGCCTATCTGCAGGGGCAGCGCGAGTGGGAGCAGCTTGGCAGTGAACTCGCCAGTCTGACGCCGGGCGTGAGCGCGCAGGAGGCGCGGGTGCAGAGCCAGAACGCGTTGCTGCACAAGCTGGAGCGCGACTACAAGGAGGCCGAGTTGCAGCGCCAGGGCTTGCTCGCCAGCCGCGAGGCCTGCCTCGGAGGCCGCCCTATCGCCGAGGTCGAAGGCGAATGGCAACAGCGGCTGTCACATGCCGCCAGCCAGCTCGAGGAGGCGGTGGCCGCCTTGCGGATTGCCCGGGAGAAACAGACCGAGCTCAAGGCCAGACTGACTCACCTTGAGCAGGACAAGCAGGTGAGCAGCCGTCGCCGGCGCGAGGTGCTGGGACGCTGGGCGGCGCACGCCAGCACCCTGGGCATCGCCGAATATGATCTGCGGCGGCTGCTGGCCATGGGGCCGGATGAGCTCAAGGCTCGCCGTGTCGCCTTGCAGCAGCGGGACGACGCCCTGGCCGAGGCCCGCACCCGGCTGGCCGAACGCCAGCGGGCGCTGGCGTTGGAGGAGGTCAAGCTGGCGCGTTATCGCGAGCATCACGGCGAACTGACCGCCCTCTCTGCGCAGGAGCTTGGCCTGCGCCTGGGGGCCAGCGAGGCCCATTGCCGCGAGCTGGAAGAGCAACTGTTCCAGTGCAAGAGCACCCTGGCCCAGGCCGAGGCGGCGGCCCTTAAGGCGGGCTCCTTGCAAGAGGAGTTGAGCCGCCAGCAGGCGGTGGCGGATCACTGGCAGCAGCTGTCCGAGCTTGTCGGCTCCGCCAGCGGCGCCAAGCTGCGTACCTTCGCCCAGAGCCTCACCCTCGAACGTCTGCTGCTGGAGGCCAATGCCCAGCTCGGCGAGCTGTCGCCACGCTACCGGTTGGAGCGGGTACCCGGCACGGATCTGGCGCTGCAGGTGGTGGATCTCGACATGGGGGACGAGGTGCGATCCGTGGACTCCCTCTCAGGTGGCGAGAGCTTCCTGGTGTCGCTGGCGCTGGCGCTGGCCCTCTCCAGCCTCTCGTCGCGCCAGACCCAGGTCGAGTCGCTGTTTATCGACGAGGGCTTCGGCACCCTGGATCCGGACAGCCTTGATCTCGCGCTCTCCAGCCTGGACTCGCTGCAGGCGGCCGGCCGCCAGATCGGCGTCATTTCCCACGTACAGACCCTGGTGGAACGGATCGGCGTGCAGATCCGGGTCGAGGCCCTCGGCGGCGGCGAGAGCCGGGTGGTTCTGCCCTGAATCCTGACTCACTCAGTTGAGGGCCAGCAGCCCCGCCAGATGGCGGGGCTTTTTTGTTTCAGAGTTTTCGCAATATGGTCGCTTGAGCTAGGTCCATGCCCGCATATCGCGGGAAAAGACATAACCAGGGGTCATGACCCCGGTCTTGAATCCATGCACCCGCAAGAGGGAATGGTCAATGACGGTTGTACCTGAAAGGATCCTGTGTCGCATCGCCATGCGAAAACGAGGTGACGCGCTTTATTTCATCTGGTTCTGCTGGGGCCTGGCGTTGCTGCTCTATGTGCTGGGATCTGCATATTACAAATTACCCGTAGTGCCGCTGCTAGTGATGGCGCTGATGTTGATGGTGGAGAAAGTCAGAATGTTTGGACGAAAGCGCAATGAGTCTGTGTCTGTGGTATCGGATGTTGCAATGACTGTGATTGCACAGGGCGCCAGGTTCAAGGGTGAGCTGCAAGTGGAAGGCAATCTGGACGTACATGGCCAGTTCATCGGAACCCTGCTGGTCAGCGGAGGGACTGTTCGCATCATGGAGGGGGGCAGCGTTGAGGGAGAGGTGACCGCCGCCCATGTCACCATCAATGGCACCCTGGATGGCACCTGCGCATCGAAAGAGGTGGAGATCCTCGAAAATGGCAAGATGAAGGGGATCTTCAAAGGTGGCAGCCTCTCTATTCGAAAGGGAGGCCAGTTCATCGGGCAATCCCAAGCTCAGGAAGAGAGCAAAGCTGTCTCTGGCGAGAGCAAGGGGAACGTGAAAAAGTTGCAACCCGAGGGAAAAACCAAGGTCATCGATGTGCCAGAGGTGGCGGCAAAACAGGCGTGAACAAAGGGGCGTCTGCGCGCCCCTCGTTGTTTAGCTGCGGCGCTCGGGCAACATATTGGTCAGTGTGTTGTCCTTGAGCACGTGGTGGTGATAGATGGCGGCCACGGCGTGCAGGGCGATCAGGGCATAGCCTATGTTGGCCAGCGTCTCGTGCAGCTCCTTTATCGTGCCCTTCACGCCATCATCCGGCGCAATCAGGGCGGGCAGTTCGAACCCGAAGAAGGGGATGGGCTTGCCGCCTGCGCTCAGCAGCAGCCAGCCCAGCAGCGGGGTGAGGATCAGAAAACCATACAGCGCCAGATGGGCGAGCTGAGCCAGCTTGAGCATCAGGGGAGACTGTTCTGGCACTATGCGGGGTGAAGGACTGCTGAAACGCACCAGCAACCGCGCCACGACCAGTGCCAGGATCAGCAAGCCCGCCATGAAGTGAAACTCCTTCATCAGGTCGCGCCCGGCCGAGCCCTTGGGAAAGATGTCCCTGAATTCCATCAGGGCGTAGACGGCTATCATCAGCAGCAGGGTCAGCCAGTGCAGGCCGATACTCAGGCTGCCGTAACGTTGTTCGGTATTCTTCAGCATGTTCATGTCCTTCTCTGGGCGCTCATTGCATCACTTTTTATCCATCCGGGCTGCTTCCTGTGCCCGGACCTCCTTGCATCCATCTCCATGTTACAAGTCCTGTTCGACCAAACTTTGATCTCGATAACTTTTTAACATTTTATTCTCATCTCTCAGGCGGTGCCCGGCGAGGCTCCTCTCTGCGCAGGGCTATGCTTCTGGTAACGGCAGTGCTGATGAGGATCTGGTCATGAAACATCTTGGGTTGGGCGCTGTGCTGCTGCTCATGCTGGGCGCAATTCTGCTTGGCGTGGCGGGCAGTGGCAGCGATCGCCTCTCTGCGGCAGAGCCTGAGCATCCATCGCACTTTTCCGCCTATCTGGGGCTCTTGCCTGGGCTCATAGATTCCGATGGGAGCGGCCCCTTCGTCGATCTGGTCAAGGCCATAGCCGCGCTGGATGACGGGGTCGAGGTGAGCGTGATGGTCTACCCCATGTCGCGTGCGACGCGCAGCGTGGTGGTGGGGGAGGCGGATTTCAATCTGCCCGCCCTGCGCAATCCCTATATCGACGAGTCCATGCTGCCCTATCGCTTCAGCTCGGTGACCTTCGGCAAGGTGACCCATGTGCTCTACAGCAACAGCGCCGCTCCCATCACTCTGGCCATGGTGCTCGGTTACGAGTACACCAAGCGCGATCTGCTCATCGAGGGGGTGAGCGACTTCTGGCCCTTCTCGGTCAAGCGTTCCCTCTCTATCGAGCAGTCCCTCGGCAAGTTGAGCAGGGGCCGTATCGATGCCTTCCTCTGGGCGCAGGAGGAGGCGGATTTTGCACTCAAGAAGATGGGGCTGACCAATATCCATCGAGTCTACTTTGGCGAGTTTGACGATGTGTTCATCATCCCCAAGGGGGAGAGAGGCGACGCGGTGGACGGCTTCCTGACGCAGTCCATCGAAAGGCTCAGGGCCACCGGCCAGCTGGGCCAGATCTACTCCGGCATCCATGGTCCCTATCAGGAGTGGCAGCCGGGAGAAAGCGCTGCGACCAAGGCGGTCCGAACGACGCCATGATCCAGTTTACCGAGTCGGCAGACTCACTTACTTTTGAGTGAAATATTGGTAAGGGAATGGCCTTGAACATATCCGAGTCGGCGATATTGACCGAATTGCAGCAGATCCTGTTTCGATCCTTTGACGTGATCCCGTTTCCAATCCTCATTTCGGAAGCGATTTGTGGTGACACCCTTGGCACCATTCCGACCACGCTGTCGGACATCCCCGTGCGTCATCACAGGTTTGTGAACCAGGCCTTCTCGGCGCAACTGGGTTACACCCTGGCCGATCTGCCCGACATGACCGCCTGGTTTGCGACTGTGTATCACGACGAGCAGAGCAGAACCCAGGCCATCCAGGACTGGAATCAGGCTGTCATGACCAGTCTGGCCAATGGCTCGTCCGTGGCTGAGATGGCCATCCAAATCTACTGCAAGAGTGGCCAGCGGCGCTGGTTCACCATCACGGCCCAGCTTACTGCCGATGCCATGCCTGGCTGGCACATAGTGACATTTCGCGACATTCACGATCTGCACTGCATGATAGAGGAGGTGAGTCGCCTTTCCTGTACCGACCCGCTGACAGAGCTCGGCAACCGGCGCGGTGCCGAGCAGCAGTTGCAGGCGCTCTGGCTGCAGGGCCACATGTTCTCGGTGATCCTGTGCGATATCGATCACTTCAAGCAGGTCAACGACAGGTATGGCCATCCAGCCGGGGATGCTGCCCTGTGTGGCGTTGCCCGCATCATGGAAGAGCAGTTGCAGGGGGCCGAGTGTCTGGCCCGCTGGGGAGGGGAGGAGTTCCTGCTGATCCTGCCGGGAGCGGACACCACGCAGGTGCTTGCCAGGGCGGAGCAGCTGCGTCAGCTGTTGTCTGCCAGCCCCATGAGTTGGCACCATCACCATTTCTCGCTGACGATGAGTTTTGGCTGCGCCACCCTGGCTGCCGGGCAGAGCCTGGACAACCTGTTGCTGGTGGCCGATCGGGCCCTGTATCAGGCCAAGGCACAGGGGCGCAATCGGGTGGTATTTGGCAAGACCTAGCCCGGCGTCAATGGTCAGCACGGCCCATAAAAAAACCGAAGCGCTTGGCTTCGGTTTTTTGTTGCAGTCACTGGCACCAGCCAGAGCGCATTATTTCTTGATGCGGATCACCGGGGTCTCGCCCACGGTCACGGCGCCAGTCATCTTGATCAGCTCTTTGATCTCGTCCATGTTGGAGATGACCACAGGCGTCAGGGTAGACTTGGCTTTCGCTTCCAGGATGGCCAGATCGAACTCGATGATGGTATCACCGCGCTTGACCTTCTGACCTTCCTGAGCGATGCGCTTGAAGCCTTCACCTTTCAGTTCAACGGTGTCGATACCGAAGTGAACGAACAGCTCGATACCTGAGTCGGATTCCAGCGAGAACGCATGGTTGGTCTCGAAGATCTTGCCGATGGTGCCATCGCACGGTGCAACCATCTTGTTGCCAGCTGGCTTGATGGCGATACCGTCGCCGACGATCTTCTCGGCGAAGACAACGTCAGGCACATCTTCGATCGGTACGATTTCCCCTGACAGCGGGGCAAAAATTTCGATGCCGCCGGTATCAGAGCTATCGTCGGAAACCAGTTTCTTCAGTTTATCAAACAGACCCATAGTAAAAGCTCCTAGAGATGATTGTCGCTGTTTGCAGCCGATCTTAGCAGACTGCCTTCTGCTTAATAAAGTTATCTACACAGGCTTCGATTTCGGCGGCGGTTGCATAGCTCAGAGCCTGATCAGCCATTGCCTTCACATCTTCGAAGTTGGTGTTGCGGATAAGCTTCTTGATACGCGGTACAGAGATGGCGCTCATGGAGAACTCATCCAGACCCATACCCAGCAGCAGCAGTGTGGCGCGTTCGTCACCAGCCAGCTCACCACACATACCGGTCCACTTGCCATTGTCATGGGAAGCGTCGATAACCATCTTGATCAGCGTCAGGACGGAGGGTGACAGCGGGTTGTACATGGCGGAGATCATCTCGTTACCACGGTCGACGGCCAGGGTGTACTGGGTCAGGTCGTTGGTACCGATACTGAAGAAATCCACTTCTTTAGCCAAATGATGAGCCATCACGGCAGCAGCCGGAGTCTCGATCATGATACCCACTTCGATGGATTCATCAAAGGCTTTGCCTTCGGTGCGCAGTTCGGCTTTCAGCGTCTCTACGGTGGCCTTCAGGCTACGGAACTCTTCGACGGAGATGATCATCGGGAACATGATGCGCAGTTTGCCGAAGGCAGACGCACGCAGTATGGCCCGCAGTTGGGCATGCATGATGTCTTCGCGATCGAAGAAAATACGCACGGCACGCCAGCCCAGGAAGGGGTTCATCTCTTTCGGGAAATTCATGTAAGGCAGTTCTTTGTCGCCGCCAATGTCCATGGTACGGACTATGATCGGCTGATCCGGCATGGCCTCTGCCACTTCTTTGTAGGCCTTGAACTGCTCGTCTTCGGTCGGCAGCGCATCACGGTCCATGAACAGGAACTCGGTGCGGTACAGACCCACGCCTTCGGCGCCATTGCGGATGGCACCTTCGGTATCCTTGACGGTACCTATGTTGGCGCAGACTTCGACCTGATGACCATCCAGTGTGATGGCAGGCAGGTCTTTCAGCTTGGCCAGCTCGTCCTTCTCGGCCTGGAACTGGGCCTGGAACTGTTTGGCTTCAGTCAGCTGCTCGGCGGTCGGGTTGATGATGATCTGGTTGTTGATCGCATCCAGTATCAGCATCTCGCCATTGTTGACGCGCTCGGTGATGTCGTTGGTGCCCACTATGGCCGGCAGCTCCAAGGAGCGCGCCATGATGGAGGTGTGAGAGGTACGGCCACCGATGTCGGTAACGAAACCCAGCACATATTTCAGGTTGATCTGGGCAGTTTCGGACGGGGTCAGGTCTTTGGCGACCAGGATGACCTCTTCGTCTATGGTGCTCAGGTTGACAACGGCGATGCCCAGCACGTTCTTCACCAGACGGGTTCCGATGTCACGGAAGTCGGTGGCGCGCTCGCGCAGGTAGGGATCGTCCAGATCGGCCATCATCTTGGCGTATTGCTCGATGACCTCGTAGACGGCCTTATCAGCGGTGGCCTTGTTGTCTTTGATGAAGGATCTGATATCCCCTTCCAGCTCCTCATCTTCGAGCAGCATGATGTGGCCTTCGAAGATGGCCTCTTTTTCCTCACCGAAGGTGCGACCAGCCATGGCTTTGATGGCTTCCAGCTGGGCAGCTGACTTGGTGCGGGCTTCGAGGAAGCGGTTGATCTCGGCGTCAATCTGGTCAGCAGAAATCTTGCCCTGATTGATAACGATTTCATCTTCTTTCAGAAGAAGCGCCTTACCGAATGCGATACCGGGGGACGCAAGAATGCCAGATATCATAATCCTTCCTATTAAAACGACTGTGGGGGAGGAGTAAAGCTGGATTACTCCAGCTCGTCCATCAGGGCAACCAGCTTCTCAACGGCTTTCTGAGCGTCCGGGCCGTCGGCCTGGATGGTCACGTTGGTGCCTTTGGTCAGGCCCAGGGTCTGCAGCTTGAACAGGCTCTTGGCGCTGGCGGATTTGCCACCGGAGACCACAGTGATCTCGCTTTGGAATTCTTTGGCTTCTTTCACGAACTGAGCTGCCGGACGGGTGTGCAGACCGTTTTCAGCAGTGATAACAACAGACTTCTCGTACATGGTTTCACCCCATATTATTGATATTTTTTGGAGAGATGGATGCTTTTGACGCTTCCTTATCTCACCGTGTCAGTATGGATATGTTGTAAAGTAACGAAATCAGACCTGCAATGGTTTAATCCAGGTCAATTTTCTGTGCAGTATTCGGTGTCTGCCCAAACTCTTTTCCGTTATCGCGCTACAAGCCGCATAAATACTGGCTTGAAATTATTTTATAACGAAAAATAACACTTTGTTACTTTGTGATACCTAGTCGGCAAACACCTCGTGACGCCGCACAGGATATGAGATTTATCACGGAATGTCTGCTTTTTTTGTCGCCCGCCAGCTTGTTATTTTACCCCAAAAAATAAGGGGCCGAGTGGCGCTGCCAAGTGCTCAGTCTAGCTCATAAAGAAACGGCGCTCCTGGGAGCGCCGTTGTTTTGAAAGAATCCGATCACCTATTGCTGCAGTTCCTGCTCGCTGAACACCCCGGCAAACAGGGCGCTGGAGAGGTAACGCTCGGCGGCGCTCGGCAGTATGACGACGATTGTCTTGTCGGCAAATTCCGGCAACTCGGCCAGACGGGCGGCGGCCACTACGGCGGCCCCCGAGCTTATCCCGGCCAGGATCCCTTCTTCTTCCATCAGGCGACGGGCCATCTCGATGGCATCATCGCTGCTTACCTGCTCGACGCGGTCCAGCAGGGTCAGGTCCAGGTTGCCCGGGATGAAGCCGGCGCCAATGCCCTGGATCTTGTGAGGGCCCGGCTTGATTTCGAGACCGGCCAGACGCTGGCTGATCACGGGTGACTCGCTCGGCTCGACGGCCACCGAGACCACGGCCTTGCCCTTGGTCTGTTTCAGATAGCGGGAGACACCGGTGATGGTGCCACCCGTGCCGACGCCCGCCACGAACACATCCACCTGACCGTCGGTGGCATCCCAGATCTCGGGGCCCGTGGTCTTCTCGTGGATTTCCGGGTTGGCGGGGTTTTCAAACTGTTGCAGCAGGACATATTTGCCCGGCTCGGATTCGAGGATCTCGTTGGCTTTGGCGATGGCGCCCTTCATGCCCAGCGGCCCTTCGGTCAGCACCAGATTGGCGCCGAGCGCCTTGAGCAGCTTGCGGCGCTCCAGGCTCATGGTGGCGGGCATGGTCAAGGTGATGGGATAGCCGCGAGCGGCGGCCACGAAAGCCAGAGCAATACCCGTGTTACCGCTGGTGGGTTCGATGATCTCCTTGCCCTTGGTCAGGACGCCGCGTTTCTCGGCATCCCAGATCAGGTTGGCGCCGATGCGGCACTTGACGCTGAAGCTCGGGTTACGGCTCTCAATCTTGGCCAGTACGCGGCCCTTGGTAACACGGTTGAGTCGAACCAGCGGGGTGTGACCTATGGTCTGGCTGTTGTCCTCAAAAATTTTGCTCATGGTGCTATCCCTGTTTGTTACGGCGATGAAACAAGATTACCCTGTGGTTTCTGAATGAGAAGTGACGATTTGTTATAACAATATGTTATTACAAGATATAGAGCTTATTCTTTCTTACTGAGGCCTCGATCTCAAAAAGGTCTCTTGTCGTCAAAGGAATGGACGTTATGGGATTTGCAGGAAGCGATCGCTATCTCGCCTCAGAGGCGCTGAAGATGGCGGTCAATGCGGCAATAGTGCTGGAAAAACCGTTACTGATCAAAGGTGAACCCGGCACAGGCAAGACGGAGCTGGCCGAAGCCGTGACCCGCCATCTGGGCACCGAGCTGATCGCCTGGCATATCAAATCCACCACCAAGGCCCAGCAGGGGCTGTATGAGTATGATGCCGTGGCGCGGCTGCGCGACTCCCAGCTTGGCGATCCGCGAGTGGGGGACATCAGCCACTACATTCGCCAGGGCAAGCTGTGGCAGGCCTTCACCGCCGAGCAGCGGCCCGTGCTGCTCATCGACGAAATCGACAAGGCGGACATCGAATTTCCCAACGACCTGCTGCTGGAACTGGATCGGATGGAGTTCGACGTCTATGAGACCGGCGAGCGCATCAAGGCCCGCCAGCGCCCCGTGGTCATCATCACCTCCAACAATGAAAAAGAACTGCCGGACGCCTTCCTGCGCCGCTGCTTCTTTCACTACATCCGTTTCCCCGACAAGGCCGAGATGCAGGCCATCGTCAATCTGCACTATCCGAACCTGAAAGCGGCGTTGCTGGACGAGGCCATGGCGCTCTTCTTCGAGTTGCGCGATGTGGACGGGCTGCGCAAGAAGCCCTCCACCTCTGAGCTGCTGGACTGGATCCGGCTGCTGCTGGCCGACGACATCTCCCCCGAGGCGATGCGCACCCGAGAGCCGGGCAAGCTGGTGCCCGCCCTCTACGGCGCCCTGCTCAAGACAGAGCAGGACTTGCACCTGTTCGAAAAGCTCGCCTTCCTGGCGCGTCGCGGTAGCTGAATGCTGATCGATTTTTTCAGCCACCTGCGCCGTCACAAGCTGCCCTGCAGCCTGCGCGAATTGCTGGATCTGCACGGGGCCTTGTCGGCCGGGCTTGCCACGGTCGACATGAACGACTTTTATCAGATCTCCCGCTGTCTGCTGGTGAAAGACGAGGCCCATTACGATCGCTTCGATCGCGCCTTTGCCGAGTATTACGACGGCCTGCAGGCCACTCCCCTGTTGCCGGAGACCCTGCCGGATGAGTGGCTGCGCCAGGAGTTCGAGCGGCTGCTGAGTCTGGAGGAAAAAGCGCTGCTGCAATCCTTAGGCGGGCTCGACAAGCTGCTGGAGACCCTCAACCAGCGCTTGAGCGAACAGAAAGAGCGCCACGCTGGTGGCAACAAGTGGGTCGGCACGGGGGGTAGCAGCCCGTTCGGCCACGGCGGTTTTCACCCGGAAGGGATCCGCATGGGGGGAGAGGGCCAGCATGGCAAGGCGGCCAAGGTGTGGGAGGCGCGTCACTATCGCAACTTCAGCGACGACTCGCCGCTGGGGCAGCGTGCCATCCAGCTGGCGCTGCGCAAGCTCAGGCGCTGGGTGCGCCAGGGCAGCCCGGACGAGCTGGATCTCGACGGCACCATCCAGAGTACGGCCCGTCAGGGCTGGCTCGATGTGAAGCTGAGACCGGAGCGCCACAACGGCGTCAAGCTGCTGGTGTTCTTCGACGTGGGGGGCTCCATGGATGCCCACGTGGCCGAGGTGCAGCGGCTCTTCTCGGCGCTGCGCCACGAGTTCAAACATCTGGAGTACTTCTATTTTCACAATTGTCTCTACGACTTCGTCTGGCAGGACAACAACCGCCGGGCCGAGGAGCGCTTTGATACCTTGCGGCTGCTGCGCACCTACGGCAGCGACTACAGGGTGATCTTGGTGGGGGACGCCAAGATGGGCCCCTATGAGATCACCTGGCCCGGTGGCAGTGTCGAGTACTGGAACGAGGAGGCGGGTCAGGTGTGGCTCGCCCGCCTGCAGCAGCACTATGCCAAACTGGTGTGGCTCAACCCTGTCCCGCGCCGGGAGTGGCTCTGGCACCCCTCCATCAAGTTGATGAATGAACTGGTTGGTGGGCGCATGCATCCGCTGACTCTGGCCGGTCTCGCCGCGGCGATCGATCAGCTGTAATGACCTCTCTACCCTAAAAAGCCAACAAGCCGGGAACGAACCCGGCCAGGAGCAAAGATGACTTCTATCGTGATCAGTGGATCAGGCCTCTATACCCCGCCTTTTGCCGTCAGCAACGAAGCGCTGGTGGCCGCCTTCAACCAGTATGTGGATCTTTACAACGAGGAGAATGCCTCCGCCATCGATGCGGGCCAGCTGCCCGCCAAGCAGCACTCCAGCTGCGAGTTCATCGAGAAGGCCTCCGGCATCAAGAGCCGCTATCTGGTGAGCAAGGAGGGGGTGCTGGATCCGGACATCATGCAGCCGCTCATGGCAGAGCGCCCGGATGACAAACCCTCCATCATGGTGGAGATGGCGGTGGCTGCCGCCGAGCAGGCGCTGATCGCCGCCGGCCGCGAGCCGGGTGAAATCGATCTGGTCATAGTCGCGGCATCCAACATGCCGCGCCCCTATCCGGCGCTCTCCATCGAGCTGCAGCACTATCTCGGCGCGGGCGGCATGGCCTTTGACATGAACGTGGCCTGCTCCTCCGCCACCTTCGGCATCAAGGCGGCGGCGGACATGCTGGCGGCCGGCAGCGCCAAACTGGCGTTGGTGGTGAACCCGGAGATCTGCTCGGGCCACCTCAATTTCAGGGACAGAGACAGCCACTTTATCTTCGGCGACGCCTGCACCGCCGTGCTGCTGGAGCGGGAGGCCGATTGCAAGGTGGCCAATCCCTGGCAACTGGTGGCCAGCAAGCTGGTGACCCAGTACTCCAACAACATTCGCAACAACTTCGGCTTCCTGAACCGGCTCAGCCCGCGCACCCGCTATGGCGATGACAAGCTGTTCTGCCAGCAGGGGCGCAAGGTGTTCAAGGAGGTGCTGCCGCTGGTGTGCGATCAGATAGCCAGCCAACTCGACGAGCAGGGCTGGCCGGCGGATACCCTGAGCCGGCTCTGGCTGCATCAGGCCAACCTCACCATGAACCAGTTCATCGGCCGCAAGCTGCTGGGTCACGATGCCAGCCAGCAGGAGGCGCCGGTGATCCTCGACAGTTACGGCAACACCAGCTCGGCGGGTTCCATTATCGCGTTCCATCTGTACAATCGCGACCTTCCTGCGGGGGCCCGCGGCGTGCTCTGCTCGTTTGGCGCCGGCTATTCGATAGGGAGCCTGCTGCTGCGGCGCCTGTGAGGGGCGGGGGCATATCCCCGCCGTCATAACAATAAACAGCGGTCAGGGTGGAATTATGCAGAAAATCACGGGGCGCTGCGCCCTGCACTACGGGGTGACGCTGTCGCTCTTTTGCCTCTATGGGTTGCAGGTCTGTCCGTTTCTGGAGAGCCTGACCCTACCCCAGCTGCTGGGGCCCACCCTGCTGGTCTTCGCCATCATGTTCGCCGTGCGCGATCGGGTGTTGCACCGGCTGGTGCTGCCCGGCAGCGGGCTCGGTGGCTTCGCGCTGGAGGTGGGCTTCTACCTGCTGGGGGCCCTGCTGCTCTCGGGCTACAACGGCCTCATGTATGACTTCCCGCTGGAGAGTCACCTCAAGATCCTGTTGGGGATGAGCACCCTGGGCTTTCTGGTGGCGGCGGATCTGTCGCTGGTGCGGGACTGGAACCTGGCCAAACTGCGGGAGCATCAGGGCTCGCTGGTGCTGACCCGGCCGCTGGTCATGCCGGTTTCCCGCAAGTTCTCCCTGTTTACCTTCACCACGCTCGCACTGCTGGGGGGCGTCTTCTTCCTGCTGTTCAACAAGGATCTGGAGTGGCTGGCGACGGTGGACAGAAGCCTGTCGCGGCTCGATGCCCAGCACTACATATTGCTGGAAATCGCCTTCGTGATGGCGGTGACCTTCTGTTACCTCTGGCTCATCATTCGTGGCTATGGCCGCAATCTGACCCTCTCCCTGATGCACCAGACGCGCACCATGGCACAGGTGCAGTGCGGCGATCTGGATGCGCGGGTGCCGGTGACCCGGGATGACGAATTCGGCCTGATCGCCGCCAGCACCAACCAGATGATCGGCGAGCTGAAGGCGCGCAGCGACGAACTCAACCTGACCCGGGACGTGGCCATCCTCGGCCTCGCCTCGCTGGCGGAGACCCGGGACAACGAGACAGGCGCCCACATCATCCGCACCCAGCACTACGTCAAGGTGCTGGCCGAACACCTGAGCCGCCACGACGCCGAGCGTTATCCCCTCGACGACGCCACCATAGACCTGCTGTTCAAGTCGGCGCCGCTGCACGACGTGGGCAAGGTAGGCATTCCCGATGCGATCCTGCTCAAGCCGGGCAAGCTGACCGACGAAGAGTTCGCCATCATGAAGCGCCATCCCCAGATAGGGGCCGATGCGCTGGCCAGCGCCGAGGCCCAGCTCGGTTCCAACTCTTTCCTGCGACTGGCCCGCGAAATCTCCCTCACCCATCACGAAAAGTGGGATGGCAGCGGTTATCCGGCCGGCCTGGCGGGGGAGGCGATCCCGCTCTCGGGCCGCTTGATGGCGGTGGCGGATGTCTACGATGCTCTCATCTCGAAACGGGTCTACAAGCCCGCCTTCACCCACGAAGAGGCGAAAGCCATCATAGTGCAGGGGCGCGGCAGCCATTTCGATCCCGGGATGGTCGATGCCTTCCTCGCCTGCGAGGGGGCTTTCAGGCAGATTGCCGCCGAGCACAGGGATCAGGAGTGATAAAAAAACCACCTTCGGGTGGTTTTTTTATCCTCGTGCACCAATCGGTGCACTAGGAATCAATGACTTACATATCACTGAGGCCCGTTCTTGTTATATAAAACATGCCTGAGTGTGGACGATCTGTGGTCACTCAATGCCAGCACCTCCCCGTAATGGATTGAAGGTAATGGCATCCTGCAAATAGTCTGGCGCAAAGTGCGCGTAGGCCATTGTTTGCTGAATTGTGCCATGTCCCAAGATCCGCTGTAGCGTGATGATGTTCCCCCCATTGGCCATAAAGTGCGTGGCGAACGTGTGGCGCAACACATGGGACGCTTGTCCGTGTGGCAAGTCGGGCTTCACTTCTCGCAGTACCTGCCGGACAACTAGGTAATCTACGTTCGGGAATAGCCGCCCTGATTTTCCATCAACCAGTTGCGCCGAGACATCTGCGGAAACTGGTACTACTCGCGTTTTGCCATTCTTGGTGGCCACAAACATGACCCGCTGATTGATGACATGCTCGGCCCTGAGTTCTGCAGCTTCACTCCACCTTGCACCAGTACTCAAACACAATATGGCCAAATCCCGGTTGTCGCCGTCTAGCTTCTCCAGTAGTCCCCTGATTTCTATCTGGGACAGATAACTCATGGCCGTTGGCTGTGTTTTAAGTTTCTTGGCTCCATTTAGTGGATGAGGTGCGTGATACATCCCTGCATCAATCAAAAAGCTGAACATGCCACTGAGTGCCATAAGGCGCCTGTTTACTGTTGATGCTTTGATCCCCTGGCTAAGTGATTGCGACCTGTAAACGGCAAGCATGTGGTTATCAATCTGAAAAGCACATGGGTTGCTCATCTTGCGATCTACTAGCTCTAACTCTCTGCGTGTAGGCATACCCCATTTCAAGTTCTGCCCGTGATAGATCCACCAGAGTTGAATGAGTTCGGACAATCGCCGAGCATCCTTCGGTTTCTCTATCCACGCCTTATCATGCTGGTTTGCCAGTACATATCGCTCAAAGGCGGTTGCTTCATGCTTCTTGGCAAACTTCCGCCGGATACGCTTTCCGTAGCGCCCCTGCGGCCTAATGTCCACTTCATAACGACCATCATCGAGCTTCTTAATCGACATAAGGAAGCCCTCCGATGTAACCCAAACATGATGTTTCTATTTCGTTGAGAAATGCCTCATGCAGGGTTAACCAATTTGCTGGTCGGAGAGGGATGAGTCCCTGTTCTCCTGCCCAAAGTGTGCGAGAACCGGTGCAATCTGCCCGGCTTCTGGTGCGACCTTATCGGTGAAAAACCAGAGCGCATATTTCTCTAATTTTGGTTGTTTGAAAATCCTCATAACGATCTCAGTTGAAGGGATATTTCTTCCGCTTTCGTAGTACACGTATGTCCCATACGGGACGCATACAAGCTCGGCAAATTCCTTCTTTGTCATCCGCTCGGACTCCCTGACTAAAGCCAGTTTCTCGCTGATGGGGGTTGACATAAAAGATAACTCCTCTATTTTATAGAACATACTCTACATTGTAGATGATATTAACACTGGGCCATTATGGCCCACTATGACCCACTGGTGTGTTAACTAGGGAGAATATCAGATGACAGCAGCAAGCCAAACCCAACCGCCGACCGAGACAGACCCGCGCGTGTCGCTGGTGCTCGAACCCATGATAAATGCCTCCGATGCCGTGCCCGTTGAGGTGTTCGCCAAGATGATAGGCAAGACCAAGGGCGCAGTGCGGGGAATGATTGAAAAGGGCAAGGTGCCTGTGGTGCCTATGCGCAACCCCCTTAACCCGAGTGCCCCCGCCGAATACTGGATCTACCTTCCGGCGTGGAACGAGGGAATGAAGCTGGCCTTCGAGAGTCGCCCCCGTGAAATCCGCGACGGCTGGTTGTCCTGGCTGGGGCTGGGGTGTCCTGTATGAGCCAGATATGGGATGAACAAGCAGCCCTGAACATGGCGGGGGCGCAGTTGCTGCGCGAAACCGTGGAGCAGGTCAACAGCCGCCAGCAACGGGCCAGCCATGAGAAGGGGGCGCAGTGCCTGTCGCGCAAGCTGGCAGTGCTGCAAACCCTGAATGACGGGCAAAGAAAAACCCCGTTTAACGGTGCGCTAACACCAAACGGGGTTTCCAAATCAGCTTTCGAGGGCTTGATTTGATGAGCATCTTATCTATCCCCTGCGCCTTGCGCAACCTGCGGCTACAACGCCGCAAGCTGGCGGGGTCTGCCTGCCAGCGTTTCATACACCTGCCTGACTACCTTGTCGCCATTGAGCAACCTGACGCCTTGGCGTGGGCGGCCCTGTGGCAGCGCCTGCCCCAACCCGTCAACCCACTGCGGGGGAATCTATGCGCGTGATGTGCACCGAGTGCGGCGAACTGGGCCGCATTACCAAGACCTATCGACACACCCGAGGCGTGGCCACGCTCTATTGCCAATGCATTGACCCCGAGTGCGGTCATTCGTGGGTGTCGTCCCTGTCATACAGCCACACCCTGCACCCGTCAGCCAGGAAAATTCCCGAGACGTCACCCGTTACCAAGCCGTAACCCGATGATGCCTCACGCCATTTGTGTCGGAGGGAAACTATGCGTGTGCTTTGCACCGAGTGCGGCAAGCCCGGCCGCATTACCAAGACCAACCGCATGACAGCGGGGGTCGCCAACCTCTATTGCCGTTGTTCGGATATTGCGTGCCGTCACTCCTGGGTGTCCACCGTGTCCTACAGCCACACCCTGAGCCCGTCCGCCAAGCGGGCCAATGAACTTACCCTGGCGCTGGTGCGGGTCATGTCACCCGAGGCCCACGCCACCTTGTGTCAAAGCGTGAACGAGCACCAGCAACAGCTGGATATAGAAGCCGCGCAAGAGCGGGATAAACCGGTAGTCACACTGCGGAGGGTCGGATGAGCAGTCAGGTAAAAACAGGCTGGATTTGTATCGCCAGCGCGGGGCCGACACTGGATGGCCGCACCATTAGTCCCGAGTGTCTGCGCCAGCTGGCCGAGACATACGACCCGAACTTTTACGTGGCCAACCTCTGGCCGGAGGGGGTACGGGGTCGCCCGCTGGGGCACGTTTACGCGCTCAAGGTGCAAGAGCAGGACGACCAGCTCAAGCTGCTGGCCGTGCTGTGCCCGACCCTGGAGCTGATAGACCTCAACACCAGCGGCACCCATGCCTTTTGCACCATTGAGGCCAGCGAGAATTTCGCGAGCACTGGCAAGTGGTATCTGTCCGGGGTGACCGTCACTGACCAGCCCACCCTGACGGGGCTGACCCAGCTGCAATTTAGCGCCAAGCCGCCGAGCGGGCGTCCCTTGGTGGTGCCAGTACCGGCGCCCGTTACGCCTGCGCCTTTACCTGCAAAACCGGCTTTCCGGACATCAAAACCCGAGCAGATGTTTAGCCAGATAGAGGCCCTGTCGGCGGGGGTGGCGGCCCTTTGCCAAAAGCTGGACAGCTTCACCCCGTATCGACCCAACCAGCCGAGCTCCCCCGCTGCTGACCGCAGTGACGACCCCACCCACGCCAACCATCACCGCATTTACTAAGGAGCCCCACCCGATGAGCTTATCTGACCTGCTGCGCGATGTGCGCCTGAGCTTTGCTCCCGCGCCCCAGCCTAGCTTTGGCAACCTGGATACCGCCGCTGGCCTTGCCCTGACGGCGGCCATTGTGCAGGCCACTCCGTTTTTGTGGATGGTCTCTATCCTGGGCGTGGATGACCCCCACGCACCACGCTTTGACCCGCTCAAGCCTACGCTGCGCAGTGGCCGCAAGGCGCAGGGCCGTTTCCTTGTTGGGGCAGAGCCGAGCAAGCGCGAGCATGAATACGAGGAGCTGGACAGCAGCGCCATCTGGACGTGGCAACAGCTGGCCCAGATGCTGGCAGGGCTCGACCAGAGTCAAGCCAACAGCCTGCTTGAAGGCTTGGCGCTGGCTGCCTTTGGGGATGACCTGATACGGGTCGGTTTCCATGGCCAGACTGCCGCCGTCAACACTGACCCCGAGGCCAATCCGAACGGGGAAGATGTGATGATGGGCTGGCCTACGCTGGCCAAAGTGGCCGACCCCGAGGGGCTGCGGGTGCTGCGCGATGCCGTGACGTTCGACCCCAGCGGCAAGGGCGATTTCGCCGACCTGGACGCGATGGTGTATGCCCTGATTGAGAAGCTGCCGAAAGCCTACCGCCAAGACCCGCGCTTGGTGGTGATGGTGGGCGGCGACCTGTTGCAGGCTCACCAGAAAGCCCACCTCAAGCCAGGGCAGGTACGGGACAAAACCCAGCGCATGAAGATTGCCGACCTGGGCACTGTCTCTCACCGCCACATGCCTCCCACCTACTTGGCCATTACCCTGGTTGAGAACCTGCAATTGCTCACCGTCAACCATACCCACCGCCTCAACGCGGGTGACGTTGACGCGCTCGCCAGCTGGGGCATTCGCTACAACCGCGCCCAGTCCTACGCCCTGGGCGAGCCCACCGCTTACGCCGCCTTTGATGCCATCACCCTTGCCACTCAGGAGTAACCCCATGCAACAACCGACTTTGCAGGCCGTGCCGACCATTCAACTCTCTAATGCCCCAGCGGGCACCCGCGCCAGCCGACTGGATGAGCACGTGGCCCTGTTCCAAAGCGAACACCACAAGCTGATGGAGCTGGACGGCGAAATTCACACCCTGCGGGAACAGCGTAAAGCGCTGCTGGCGCAAATCCCGTCTGCCAAGGAGCGCCGCGAGGAGCTGCGCCAGGGACGGATTAACCAACTGATGGGCGGGGTGGTGTCGCTGGAAGCGGCGCAGGAATACCGCGAACTGGGGGAGCTGCTAGAAGATGCCAAGGCGGCAAGCACCTTGTCGGAGTGTCAGGAAAAGCGCTTGGCCATGCCGCTCTATCAGGCCCAGTTGGCGGCCAACAGCGCCCAGAGCATGGTGGCCGGAGGCTATGAAAGCTACCTCGACCACAAGGTGATGCCGTCCATCCTCAATGCCCTCAAGAAGCGTCTGGCCGAGCTGGCCGCCCTGACTCACGCCAAGGCCACCATCATGGGGCCGGAAGGGGCGCGCAAGTGGGCGCAGAACGAGCTGGCCCGCGCCCTCAAAGAGGCGATGAGCGGCGAGCAGGTGGCACTGGATGGCGACAAGCCCGCCGCCCGTGAAGTGCTGGCCACCTCGACCCGCCCACAAGCGGCTGACCTGCTGGTGCTGTGCAATAGCCCAGGCAAACGCCAGTGCTTGCAGCGGGAGCTGGAAGAGTAACCCGACCATATGAAGAGGGGAGCCGATAACGGCTCCCCCCAGTGCTCACACGCTTATCACAACAGAGCGAGCGGGCGCAGATTAGCAAAGCCGAGCGCGCCGGACAAATGGCCGGACGGGAGAGGCAAACAAGGAAGAGGAGAGCAAGAGAGGCAGAACGCCAGAAAAGACAAAGGGAGCCGTTGCGAGGCTCCCCTTAGCTAACCCATATCAAGCACGACAAGAGATAGCCAATGAACAGTATCAAATTCAATGCCGCCCAGCAAGCGGAGGGACTCGCTTTGTCCGCATTCTGGGGTGAGTCCCTGCGCCAAGACCATCACCGCCTTTATATCCTGCAATCGCGCCTTGCCGTGTTGCGTATCCGGCGACGGGTCAGGGGCTTACGTGACAGAGCCCAAACGCGGGTGCTGTTGCAGATGTGCCGATTAACTCGCGCCACCTTGCGCCAAGCCCACACCAAGGCCACCGCCCACGCCAGGGCACTGCGGGCAAGCGTAGGGGGTCTGGTATGAACAACCTCTTAAGCACCTTCACTGACAAAGGCCACCCCCGCCGCAACCAGTCCGCCGCCGTCTTGCGGGCACGGGTCAGCAAGATGACCCGTATTTTACAGCTGCAACTGCGGCCTCTGTGCCCACTCGAAGAGGCTCGCAAACCCGCCAGCCAGCGCGACCGCAACGCCCCCGCCTCAGAGGACACCATCCGCTCCTATTTCAAGGATGGGCTGGGGGTCTATGACCTTGATTGGGCGCTCGACCTGCTGATGTTCTCGGTTAAGGGGGGACAGGGCGGGTCGGTGCAACTGGCCGATGAGCTGGTAGGCGAATTGTTTGTTGGCTACTGCGTGCGGCGGGTGCCGGCCATCCTCAAGGGCATCACCTGCAAGGAGGCCAACCTCTGGCTATGCGACCGGGTCAAGGTGCTGCGGCAAGTGCAGGCCGACCTGCCCGAACCGCTGGAACAGTTGCAGCACAAAGACCGCCGCGAAAAGCTGGCGGTGGATTATGCCGAGCGTGTCTGGCGCCTGCTGGATGCCACTACCAATGGCCAGACCGACACCATGCCCGCCACCTACCTCTGGCGGGTCTGTGGCCAACCGCTCAAACCCTGGGGCTTCCTGCCCACCCTGCCGCGCTTCAAGAGCACCGAGGCCCGCGATACCTTCATTGCTGCCCACCTAATCCGCTGGCTCGACCCGCAATGGTGGGCGCGCAAACTGCGCAAACTCTGGGAGCAATATCGGGAACACTGCGCCATCCTGCTTGGCAAGGTGCGGCGCGGTGTCTCGCCCTACGTCTCCAGCTACGCCCTGCGGGCCTTCAATGAGCGCCAGCTGGCCGCCGAACAGTGGCTAAAGAGCATGGAGGCGCACAACGAAGAACACGACATTACTATTTCCCTGGCCGATGCCGTGGCCAGCTCGATGGCTAACCCCTCAAACCGCCGTGATGAACTGGTAGTGAGGGCGCGGGGCTTCTCCGATGCAGCGGACGAAATGGGTTATGTGGGCCTGTTCTTCACCTGGACAGCCCCGAGCCAATATCACCCGTGGAAGACAACCCCCCAGGGACATGGCCAACCGGCCCGCACCACGGAAAACCCCAAGTATCAGGGCCACACTCCCCGCGACACCAACACCTATCTAGGCACTCTCTGGAAGCGCTGCCGCGCGGCCCTTGCCCGCCGTGGTATCGAGTATTTCGGCTTTCGGGTTGTCGAGCCTCACCACGATGGCACCCCCCATTGGCACTTGCTGCTGTTCGTCAATCCGGCCCAGCAGCATGAACTGATAAGCACCCTGCAACGCTATGCCCTGAGCCATGACCAGGGCGACCTTGAGCGCAAGCGCCATCCGGTGAGCAAGCGGCCCTATAGCGACATTACCCCGCGCTTTGACTGGAAGGTCATGGATCCGGCCAAAGGCGGGGCCGTGGGCTACATCGTCAAATACATCGCCAAGAACATAGACGGCCACCAGATAGGGGATGAAGGCGACCTTGAGGCCGAAACCGCCGCCAGTGAAGGGGCAAGACGGGTCAGGGCGTGGGCGTCCCTCTGGGGCCTGCGCCAGTTTCAGCAACTGGGCGGGCCGTCTGTGAGTGTGTGGCGGGAACTGCGGCGACTACCTGGGCGAGTGCAAGAGAAGGAAGGCCGCACAGTGGCACCGCTTGAGAGCGACATCATGGAAGAGTGCCGCCGCTATGCGGACGCGGCGAACTGGAAGGAGTTTACCTATTCGATGGGTGGCCCCGTGTGCCCACGGGATGCGCGACCGGTGCGATTGCATCACCTGATAGACCTTGCCAAGAATAAATACGGGGAAGATGTGATCCGGCTTGTAGGTGTAGCCGCTGGCAGCGCCGTTAAGCGAACCCGTCTTGATGGCTGGGTGCTACGCCGCAAGGCGACCGACAAGCCCACAGAGAGCACCGAGGAGGTGTTGAGCGAGCAAAGCGAAGCAGGGTTTGGCGAGCGTAGCGAGGTGCCCTTAAGCGGCGACAGCTGCGCTCCTTGGAGCTCTGGCAATAACTGTACTCTGTAGAAAAAAAACTCAATGAGTACGATGAAGATTCGATCTACGCTTAGCCTGGCAGACGGTAAATAGATCGTCATCACATTAATTATGTATACACATCTTTATCTGTATACGAGCACAGGGCCTCATGTGATACTTACCTGAAAAACGGAGTATCTCATGAAGATAAAATCATATTCAGTGTTGAAAATTCCTGGCTCACACCCAGTTCATTCATTTCTTATTGAAATAAGTGATGTTAAGTCACATGCAGAAACAATGATAGAGACAATAAGTGATAATACTTGGCTCGATGACTTAGATGCATTTAATAAAATATCATTTTCTGCTATGGCTAAACCAACAATTGATAGGCTGGTCAATGGTATTTTCAATCGAATTGAAACCGCCGTCACCGAAGACTTCGGTGAATATATGATATCAATGTCAGCGCAGGATGTTTTGCACAAATTTAAAAAGCATATAAAACTGCCGCTCGCTGAGCTTTTAAAAGAAAAAATAATAGGAAACCCGGGGTTCGATTTCCATACCGAGACTGCCGGAAAAAAAGTTTCCTTTGGTGAGGCGAAATATGGTGGAAAAACTACTAAATACTCTATTGCTTTAACCCAGATTGAATCCTTCATAGAAAAAGGGAAAGATAAAATGGAGTTTAGGGCTATATTGCCATTCTTATCTGAAGATGCAAAAAACAGCTTTGCCGCATTTAATGACAAGGCATTCACAGCAGCATTTTCTATTAAAGGAAAGGATCCATTTAAAATTATGGATAATGCGAAAAAACACAATAGTACATTAGCTTTATCAAAGAAGCATGAAGTGTTCTTAGTTGGAGTAGAGATTTCATGATTTCAGAACTTATATATGGTCATAACTTCAATGAGCTCCTTATCGACGCCATAAGAACTCTTCACAAAGAGGGCGCCATTAACCCACAAATCACGGAGAAAATTGCATATATAAAAAAATTTCATCCTGACGAGCTTCAGCCTTATGAGAGCAAAATAATATCAGTGCTTGGCCTGTTTTATAAAAAAAAGGAGCCTTCTTCATTATTAGAGGAGGTCTATTCAATTTTTTCAAGAGCTATAGAGTTCAATACAGGAAGTCTATTCACTCCAATACAAGCCAGTGCATATCGTCATATTAAGGGGCACCAATATTTTTCATTCTCAGCTCCAACCAGCACAGGAAAGTCATATCTATTTAGAAAATTAATATTGGAATGCGAACATGACGTTGTAATAATTGTGCCATCTAGAGCGTTAATAACAGAATACTATCACAATATAATTAATGTAGTTCCTGGTGACACTTTGGTTTTACAATTTGTAGATAATATAAATATTTCAAGGACGAGAAAGAGAGTTTTCATTCTCACCCCTGAGAGAGCAAGTGAGTTATTTGGTTTTGAGCATGCATTCGAAATTGATATGTTCCTTCTTGATGAGGCACAAATTACCGATGAACCAATCAGAGGTTTGACATTTGATTCATTTGTTCGGCGAGCGAGCGTTGCATTTCCAAATTCAAAAATTGTTTTCACACATCCATTTGTAAGCAACCCGCAAGCGCAGCTAATTAAACACCATTTAGATGTCGAACATAATTCAGAATCTAAAAATTATGACTACCACGCTGTCGGGAAAATATTCTTATATTTCGATGATAATGCATTCTTTTATTTTTCACCCAATGGACTAGGGGAGCCAGTGCCAGCTGAAAATGACCCAGCGAAAGATATACTGACTTCTGGTGGGACACTGTTAATTTACACTTCTAAAAACAAAATATATCATGGTGAATATAAAGATGTTTTCACTGAGTATATGGCTCTTTGCCCATTGATTCAGGACCGCAAGGCGCTTGATATAATAGAAGATTTACGGCATTACATCGGAGCATCTAAATCACCACGAGCAGGAAGAGAGTCTAGGTTGGTTGAAATGATGACGCATGGAATTGTGATTCATCATGGTTCTATGCCGTTGAGAGCAAGACTTCTTATCGAGGACTTTATCAAGGGTGGGTATGCCAAAATCTGCTTTGCAACATCTACTTTAAGCCAAGGTATAAACATGCCTTTTGATGTTGTATGGGTTGACAACTTTTCGAATATGAATGAATTAACTTTAAAGAACCTAATTGGGCGAGCGGGGCGCAGTAGTCAGGACGAGGACAGCTTCGATTATGGATATACAATTATCAACAAAAAGAATGTAAAGACATTTACTGAAAGATATAGGCTAAGCTATTCAATTAATGAAACTTCATTATTAGATCAACCATCTAATAATATCGACCCGAATTTAATAGATATCATTGATGCCACGAAAAACAACACATACAATGTGGAATATCACATACCAGAAATACAGGTTCAGCGCATGGAAAAAGCTGATATAACGCCTGACATTGAAACTATCCTCGACTTTTTTATAAACGATGCGAATCGCCCAGTTACTGCAGATGAATACTATGCCCTTAAAGATAAAGAACGCAAAAGTATAAAGCAGGCATTTAAAAACATATATTGCTCACATTTAAGAAGAGATACTCTGACTAAAGCAGAGGCATCGGTTCTAAGTGCTTCAATTCCTATTCTTTTGTGGCATGTACAAGGTCGTTCTTTTAGTGAGATAATTTCATTGCGCTTCTCATACCTATCTCAACGTAGTGAACGCCTACGTTACAGAAGGATGCATAGGTTCGGGGAAATTCCAACTGCCACATATATAGAGTTAGTTCAAGGCTTGAAAGTTAGATCGTCACCTCGAGCGAGTCCCATTCCAAATATGGAGCTACGAAGCTACCCTTTGTTTGAAAATGAATTGTCGGTTAGTGATATTGATTATGATACTATTGTTTATGATACATATGATTATTTAGATAAGGTAATATCATTGTGTTTATCTGCACCATTAAGCGCTGCATTTGACATGTACTACAAGAACACTAGTGACAAAAGGGCGATGTCACTGAAGAACTACATACTATATGGAACTAATGACATCATAGAGATATGGCTGCTGAGATATGGCTTTAGTTTCGAGGACATGGAGTGGTTGGTGGGGATAGTTGATAGCGTAGATGAAAATTCAATTATTTTTAATAATAACGTAAAGCACTTAAGCAATGACAGGTTCGACCTGATAGCTAGATATATTTAAAACTCATTCAATAACAATATTACTAGACATAAACCATCAATACTGATGGTTTATGTCTACATGAGAATATAGAGTTGGTATATTTAAATTAGTTTCATGATATCTGATTATCTCTTTACTATCCGCCGACTAGGTGCCATCTATTGTCGAGATAAACAAGTCCCGAGAATTAGTGCTTTTAAGGGGGAGGAAATTCTACCTCCCCTCCAGAGCTATTCACCATCCTATTTCTATATCAATGTCTTTAAGTCTCACGGACGAAGCTACACCACGGAATCCGCGCTAATCCGCTCCCGCCTGCGCGCCCCGTATAGAAAACTTTTTGCAAAAATGGATTACTGCAAAACCATATGCCCAGAGCCCGCCAGCGCTGGGCTTTGCGGCTAGAACCCGAACTGAAAACAGTGAACATTTTTTCACTGTTTTACAGTTCTTGATATGGTCTCATGGAGTAGGGGGAAAGCATAAGTGCATGATTTATAGGTAAAAAACCTACTTTCCGTGAGCATTTCAGCAGTGCACCACTTTTTTCATCGGCCAAGGATGAGTAGGTTTTCCCCTTTAAAATCAGATGATTAACCAGTTTTTTGTCGATGTGCAGTTTTGCAATTTTGCAAAAATTTTAGGCAGGAAAGATAGGGGGTTGCAGGGAGTGAGAAGGCAATGAAAATGCCGCCCGTAGGCGGCATCTGGTAAGGCACTGATATTAAATCAAGAAATCATCAAGGCTCTTACCTTGCTCAACCTGCTCAGCGATTGCCTTTGGCATACGGCCCTGACCAGTCCAGGTTTTCTCCTGGCCATCTTCTTGATATTTGTATTTAGCCGGGCGTGGTGCTCGCTTCATCTTATTGCTGGCCTTGGCCGATACGGCTGGGGCTGCGCTACTTACCAAGTCTCGAGGGTCTACACCGGCTTGTTTCAGCATCTCAGAAAACTCTGCAAGCTTACGCTGATGTTCTGCTTGCTCGGTACGTTCTTTCTCAGTGGATTCAAAGCGCTCTGTATAAACCTGCTCGAATTTTTCTTTAGCTTCTTCCAGCTGTTCAAATGGCAGTTCGCGCAGGGCCGCACGAAGACTACGGATATTCAGTAGTGTCTTAAGAAATTCGTTCATGGAGTCCCCATTAAATGGTTGATAAAGGCAGTTATCAATTTCAGGGGGAACATACCATAGAAAATTATAAAGGATATATAAATATCATTCGGATAACTCTGGAAATCAGTGGCTATTAGCTACAAGGCCCGTAAGAAAAGTAAGGCAATGTCTCTCTGCCTTGCTTTTCTTGCTGGGAGGCAAGCGCAGCGCGGCAGGATAGTAAGTGCGGGGGATATGGATCCACTCGGGCGTTGAAAAAACCTATTGAGCAGGCATGTTGTTTAGCAGCCATGCGCTGTTGCATGGTGTTCAAAGGAGTTGAGCATGGGTTATTACGTAATTCACAAATCTAAGAAAACCACGGACCAGCCATTTTACTTTGTGCTGCACGCTACGAATGGCGAGCCTATCGCTACGAGCGAGATGTACACAACCAAGGAGGGAGCCAAGAACGGAATTAAATCTGTGCAGAACAATGGTTCTACTACGGATATCCGCGATAAAACCGATGTGTAAGACCGCGAGACATGAAGTGGAAGCCCCAGCAAGCTGGGGCTTTTTTGTCGATGTGGTCAACGTGTGGACATTGACTGAAACAAATCCTTTTGTTTCATATGCTTATATTAATTTCTAAAAACACCTCAGGGTGGTTTTTTTATTGCTCGCATCGCCTAGCGATCAGGCGGGCGCTATGGCCAGCACCAGGCAGTCGGGTTCGTTGATGCGAAAGCGCACGTTGAGATCGAACAGGCGTACCCCGTACTCCTTGTCGTCCGGCTTGCCCTTCTTGTAGGCGGGGCGGGGATCCTGGGCCAGCACCTCGCTCACCAGCAGGCGCAGCTCGGGGTGGGCCTTGAGCCAGGGTTGCAACTGTTGCTCCGCTTCCGGGCTGAAACTCACCGCCAGCGGCGGGGTGGGGGCGTCGGGGGCGAAGCCGCCACGGGCGTCCGGCAGGCTGTCGGCATAGGGGATATAGGGCTTGATGTCGACTATGGGGGTGCCATCGAGCAGATCGACCGCGCCGAGTTCGAGCCACAGCTTGCCCCGCTCGCGGCCCACCCCGTGCAGCTCGACCACCGACAGGCCGAGCGGGTTGGGGCGGAAGGTGGAGCGGGTGGCAAAGACGCCGACCCGTTCGTTGCCGCCCAGGCGCGGCGGGCGCACCGTCGGGTGCCAGCCCTGATCCATGGTCTGGTGAAACACGAAGCTGAGCCAGAGGTGGGAGAACTGCTCAATGCCGCGCAGCACGTCCGGTTGATCGTAAGGGGACAGCAGCTCGAGGCGGGCACGGGCCGACTTGACCAGACCGGGCTGGCGGGGGATGGCGAACTTCTCCTTGTAGGGAGAGCGGATGATACCCAGGGTGTCGATTTCGAACTTCATGGCGGATCCTGACTGAAAACCCCGGCAATTTAGCACAGGCGGCGCCAAAACGCAGGCCTCGCCTCCCTTGCCTGGCCGGGCTCCCTGCCTCCCTTTTCCTTATGCCTTGCCGTGATCACAGTCTCATCCCCGCGCCATGGAGGCTGTACCCCGCCGCCAACTTGGGTAGGGTGGGGGCACTATGAATACCGGCATGCAAGGCGAGTCATACCCGAGACAGCCGATCGTGCCGGACAGGAGGGACATGGATGAAACTGCTGATCATCGGCGGCACAGGTTTTCTGGGCCGCCACCTCACCTCGCTGGCGCTGGATTGGGGCCATGAGGTGACCCTGTTCAATCGGGGTCATCGCCAGCATCCGGGCTGGCGCGATCTGGTTCAGCTCACCGGTGACAGGGACAAGGATCTGCGCGCCCTGCACGGGGAAGGGCCCGGCTTGGATCTGGCCATCGACACCTGCTGCTACCGGCCCGAGCAGGCGGCCAGCCTCTCGGCAGCCCTGCTCGGGCGCTGCGAGCGGCTGATCTTCATCTCCACCATCAGCGTCTATCGCGACTTCGCCCAGCGGGGGATGGATGAGTCGTCGCCGCTGCACGAGACAGGGGCCGGGGAGACGCCCACCGACTATGGCCCCCTGAAGGTGTTGTGCGAGGCCGAATATCGGGCCCGCTGGGGCGAGCGACTCTGCATTCTGCGCCCCGGCGTGCTGTGCGGCCCCTATGATCCGACCGGCCGTCTGGCCTGGTGGGTGAAGCGGATACAGCAAGGGGGGCCCTGGCTGCTGCCAGGGGAGGGGCAGGATCGATTGCAATACCTGGACGTGCGCGACTGCGCCGAGTTCGTGCTGCGGGCCGCCGAGCAGCAGCTGGGGGGCATCTTCAACCTGCTCAAGCCCGGCATAGCGCTGGCGGACTGGGTGGATCGCATCGCCGCCCGACTCGCGCCCGCCATGGCGCCGCAACCTGAGTGGGTGCCCTGGTCCGTGCTGCTGGCGGCCGGTGTCGAGCCCTGGCAGAGCTACCCGACCCTGTTGCCCAACGAGCAGCCGGAGTATGCCGGCTATGGCCGCATCAGCGCCGAGGCGGCCATAGTGCAGGGGCTCAACTTTCGGCCGCTGGAGGAGACGGTGGCCGATCTGGCCCAGTGGCTGGCGAAGAACGATCAGGCCCTGGTGGCCGGGATGACGGCCGAGCAGGAGCGGGCGCTGCAGCAAGTGTTGCGGGTGGGCAGTCTGCAATAGGGTCGGAGTGCCCCCATCCTGCCTTGATGGCCAGCATATGAAAGAGGGCGTCCTGCGGGACGCCCTCTTTCATTCACCGGCGGTGCGGGTTAGCGCAGTCTGGCGCCGCACTGGATCAGCAGCTCTTTCAGCAGGGTGCGATGACAGCGCTCGGCCTGCTCACAGTAGCAACCCACCGACAGGTTGGTGGTGTGGGAGAGGGCGGCCAGCAGCGCCAGATCGTGGCGGGCGCAGGGGCTGGCCATCTCGGCCTTGTACTGCTTGCAGAAGGCCGCCCATTGGGCCGGCGTCTCGGCAGCCTGGCCCAGCTTCATGGTCTCGCTGCTGGGGGCCAGGTTGGGGAACCAGACGTCGTACCAATCCTGACTGGCAAATTCGCTCTTGGGCACGCCACGGGGCGGACGCCGCACAGTGCCGATGCGCAGCCCCTCATCGGGGAGGCGAGGGCTGCCGAGCCGGACTATGGCCAGTGCCATTGGGTCCTTACTTCTCTTGCGCCACTTTCAGCGCCTGCCCGTAGCAGATCACCTGTTTCAGGCAGCCCGGGGTGTCGCTGAACTCGGCGCACTTGTCGAAAGTGACACCGTTGCCACCCATGTCGGCCACGCGGCGGCGCGCCAGGGTGCGGGCTTCACCTGCGTTGGGGATGGGCTGCTTGGCATCGCTCTGGCAGGATTCCCCCTCGACAGTGCCGAGGTAGAGGTAGTTGAGGTCAGCCAGCTGACCCTGCTCATAGATCTGGACGCCGCCCGGCTTGAAGTACTCGTCGAAATTTTCCTTGTCCAGGTTGCTGTTGAAAGAGAAGTCGGCGCAACCGGAGGCGATCAGGGGCATCATCAGGATAAGGCGTTTCATGTCGGTATCTTGTTGAACTGTGAGGGGGTCATTATAGGGGTCAGTCGCTGCCTGCGACCAGCCCCATTTTCAGCCATGGAGACGGGGTGTGACGGGGATCAGACAGGTTCTTGCACGCTGATACCGGCTGCGGTAGTCATCATAGGCCGGCAGTTTATGGCATGAAAGGGGCGCAGGTGCGCCCCTCTGCCGTGCTTGCGATCAGGCCGGTGCCAGCCGCTGGTGCAGGCTGCGGTAGTAATCATCGGCCGGCAACTCATGATGTGAGAAGGGCGCAGGTGCGCCCCTCTGCCATTCTTGCGATCAGGCCGGTGCCAGCCGCTGATGCAGACTGAGATAGTCATCATCCGCCGGCAATTCGTGGTGTGAGAAGGGCGCAGGTGCACCCCTCTTTTGTTCTTATGATCAGGCTGGTGCCAGCCGCTGATGCAGGCTGCGGTAGTAATCATCGGCCAGCAACTCGTGATGGGGGGCGCAGAGGCGGATCTGCCCCTCTTCCATCAGGGCTATCCTGTCCATTTGCTCCAGCCCCAGCAGGCGGTGGGAGATGAGCAGCAAGGAGCGATCCGCCCCCAGTCTGAACAACAGGTCCATGATCTCCCGTTCGGTCTGGCTGTCGAGCCCTTCGGTCGGCTCATCCAGCAGCCAGAGCGGGGCATCGTGCAGCAGGGCGCGGGCGATGCCGATACGGCGTCGCTCGCCACCGGAGAGCGGGCGACCGCCGTCTCCCAGCCAAGCGTTCAGTCCGCTGTCGCTGTGGCCGTTGTCATCTTCCAGCAGATTGGCCAGACCGACCTGGGTCAGCACCTCGGTCAACTGCTTGTCAGACGCCGTCGGGGCCGCCAGCCTGAGGTTGTCGCGCAAGGTGGCGGCAAACAGGTGAACCCGCTGGCTCACCACCGACAGCGAGGCGCGCAGCGCCCCTTCGCTGTAGTCGGTGAGCGGCTTGCCATCGAGCAGGATCTTGCCCGCCTGCGGGCTCCACTCCCGGGTCAACAGCCCCATCAGGGTGGACTTGCCGCAACCTGTCTGGCCCAGCAGCGCCAGCTTCTCGCCCGCCTGCAGTTGCAGGGTGCAACCGCGCAGCACAGGATGCGGGTTGCCGGGATAGCCGAAATAGAGGTCGCTGATCTGCAGGGTGCCGACGCTGGCGTGTTGCTGCTCGGCTCCCCACTCGGGGGCCTTGGCCTCCTGCAGTATCTCGTTGAGACGACGGGCCGAGGTGAGGCTGGTGGAGAGGTGCTGGAAGGCACCCGCCAGCGGCAGCAAGGCCTCGAAGCTTGCCAGGGTGGCAAACACCATCAGCGCCGTGATGGGATCAGGCGCGGCACCCGCCACACCGTGGCCGGCCAGCCAGAGCATCAGAGTCAGGGTCCAGCCGCTGAGCAACTGCACCGAGAAGTTGGCTAGGCCGCTCACCCTGGCCATGCGGGCCTGGGCGGTCAGCAGTGCCTGTTCGGCCTGTTTCAGCTCGGTCAGCGCCTTGGGGGCGGCGGCAAACATCTGCAGCTCGGCCTGACCGTCCAGATAGTCCACCATGCGGGTACGCATGGCCGATTTCTCGGCGATCAGTCGGCGGCCGGGCTGGCGACCGAGGAAGTAGAACACCAGCGGCAGGGCTATCATGCCAAACAGCAGTATGGCGCCCAGAGTCAGGGCGAGACGGCCGTCGAAGAAGGAGAGGAAGAACACCAGACCGGTGCAGCTGAGCAGGGCCGCGCCTATGGGGGTGACCAGACGCAGATAGACGTGATCCATGGCGTCTATGTCGGCTACCAGCCGGTTGAGCAGATCCGCCTGGCGAAAGCCGGCCAGGGTGCCGGTGGAGAGCGGCGAGAGCTTTTGCCAGAACCAGACCCGCAACCGGGTCAGCACCCGGAAGGTGGCGTCGTGGCTCACCACCCGCTCGCCCCAGCGACCCGCGGTGCGGATGATGGAGAAGAAACGCACCCCGCCGGCCGGGGTCATGTAGTTGAAGGTATCGCGGCTGGCGACGGCCAGCCCCGCCACGGCGGCGGCGGAGAGGAACCAGCCGGAGAGCGACAGCAGTCCCATGCCGGCCACCAGGGTCACCAGGGCCAGCAGCAGGCCCAGCGAGAGGCTCAGCCAGTGCTGACGATAGAGGCGCAGAAACGGCAATAGATCAGTCATCGAGAGAATCCCCCGGGTGTTGGGACAAGAGGCGGGCGAACGGGCCCTGTGCCCTGCTCAGTTGCTGGAAGTTGCCTTGCTCCACCAGCTGGCCGCGCGCCAGCACCAGTATCTTGTCCATCTTGGTCAATTGATCGAGGCGGTGGGTGATCATCAGCAGGGTCTGGCCCGCCATCACCTGCTCCAGCGTGGTCATGATGGCGCGCTCCGAGTGGCGGTCCAGGCTGGCGGTGGGCTCATCCAGTACCATCAGCTGGGTGGATTTGAGCAGGGTACGGGCCAGGGCGAGACGCTGGGCCTGACCGACCGAGAGGCCGCCCGCCTGATCCCCGACCGGATAGTCGAGCCCCTTCTCCATGGCAAATTCCCAGGCCTGTGCCCGTTTCAGGGCGGCTTCCAGCTCGGCATCGCTGGCTGACGGCTTGGCCAGCAGCAGGTTGTCGCGCAAGGAGGCGTGGAACAGCTGCGGGTTCTGGGAGAGCCAGCCCAGCTGCAGTCGCCACTGGCTCATGTCGAGGCTGGCCAGCTCCTGGCCGTTGACCTTGAGTTCACCACGATAGGGGGCAAAGCCGAGCAGGGCGTTGACCAGCGAGCTCTTGCCGGCGCCGCTGACACCGATGAGCGCCGTGCGTGAACCCGCTTCCAGAGTGAAGTCGATGGGGCCGACCAGCACCTTGCCTTCGGCACTCAGCACTTCAAGGTCTTTGGCTTCGACCTTGATGGGGGTGTCGGCATGGAAAGGGGCGTTGCCAGAGGCTGGCTCGCTCACGTCGGCCTCGAGAAATTCCAGCAACTGCTCGGCCGCGCCTATGGCCTGCGCCTTGGCGTGGTAGTGGGCGCCAAGCTCGCGCAGCGGGGCGTAGAACTCGGGGGCGAGGAAGAGCACGAACAGGCCGGTAAACAGGGTGACCTTGGTGCCATAGTGGCCGAAGTTCAGGTGATCTATGTAGGAGAAACCGAAGTAGACAGCCACCAGCGCCACCGAGATGGCGGCGAAGAATTCCAGCACGGCCGTGCTCAGGAAAGCGAGGCGCAGCACCTCCATGGTGCGCTCGCGAAAATCTTCCGAGGCATCGCGAATGGCATCTCCTTCCGCCTGGGTGCGCATGAAGAGCTGCAGGGTGCGCAGCCCCTTCAGGCGATCGAGGAAGTGGCCGGAGAGGCGTGCCAGCGCCTGGAAGTTGCGGCGGTTGGCATCGGCGGCGCCCACCCCCACCAGGATCATGAACAGCGGAATGAGGGGCGCCGTGCCCAGCAGGATCAGACCCGCCGCCCAGTTGACAGGGAACACGGCCACCAGGATCACCACGGGAATAAAGACGGCAATGGCCATCTGCGGCAGGTAACGGGAGAAGAAATCCTGCATGTTTTCAATCTGTTCCAGCAGCAGGCTGGCCCAGCTGCCGGCCGGGCGTCGCTGGATATAGGCGGGGCCGAGCCGGCCGAGACGGGTGAGTACCAGCTCGCGAATGGCCTGGCGCACCGCGCTGCCCGCCTTGAAGCTGGTCACTTCACGGCCATAGGCCAGCGCCGCCTTGGTCAGGGTGACCAGCAGCAGGGTAATGAAGAGGGGAATGGATTGTTCCGGAGTGGCTCCCTCTATGATGAAGCCATGCAACAGGGTCGCCAGCAACCAGGCCTGTGCCACCATCAGTATGCCCTGACCCAGACCAAAGCCGATGGAGAGACCGATCCAGCGTCGGCCGTGGCTCGACTGGTTGCGCAACCAGCCATAGAGATGTTTCTGAGTTTTTTTGTCCATTACCACCATCCTCGCGTCGAGTGGCGCAAGACTATCCTCGGCCCCCGGCATTGGCAACCTTGTAAATTCCCGGTGTTGAAAATGTTTGATGGAAAAAACAGCTTGCTGCTCATTAGTTGGTCGAACAGCTTGATTTATGGTAAAAAACAGCACTGCGGTGATTGCGCTCGGCGGCAAAATGCATATAGTAGAGGCCCTGACGCGGGTGTAGTTCAATGGTAGAACGGTAGCTTCCCAAGCTGCATACGTGGGTTCGATTCCCATCACCCGCTCCACATTCTGATCCCCGGTAAGCAAGCCGTCTTGTTATTAGCGCACTGCTTCTCGACGTTCGTTTGATGCCTGGTATCTGCTGCGATTTTGATGCCTAGCGGGCATCGTATAATGGCTATTACCTCAGCCTTCCAAGCTGATGATGCGGGTTCGATTCCCGCTGCCCGCTCCAGCTTTCATGCAAAAAGCCCACTCCTGCGAGTGGGCTTTTTGTTTTCTGGCTCATCGGATGTTGCCAGCTGTGCTTGCCCCGAACGCCGTAAACGAAAGAGGCGCCAACGGCGCCTCTCTTACCACACTGGGATCCGACGAGCAGGGATTATTCCTGTTCCAGCTCACCACAGAAGCGGTAGCCTTCGCCATGTATGGTGGCGATGATCTCCGGGGTGTCATTGACACTTTCGAAGTGCTTGCGAATACGGCGTATGGTGACATCCACGGTACGGTCATGAGGCTTGAGCTCGCGGCCGGTCATCTTCTTGAGCAGCTCGGCACGGGTCTGGATCTGGCCCGGGTTTTCGCAGAAGTGCAGCATGGCACGGAATTCGGAGCGCGGCAGCTTGAACATGTCGCCAGCCGGGCTGACCAGTGCGCGGCTGTTGATGTCCAGTGCCCAGCCGTTGAACAGGTAACGTTCAACCAGCTTCTTCTCTTCGCCACCGGCGGCCACATTCATGGTGCGGCTCAGCAGGTTGCGGGCACGAATAGTCAGTTCACGGGGGTTGAACGGCTTGGTGATGTAATCATCGGCGCCGATTTCCAGACCCAGGATCTTGTCCACTTCATTGTCACGACCGGTCAGGAACATCAGGGCTATGTTGTCATCTTCACGCAGCTCGCGTGCCAGCAGCAGGCCATTCTTGCCCGGCAGGTTGATGTCCATGATCACCAGATTGATGGTGTGGGCGGTCAGGGCTTGATGCATCTCGTCGCCATTGTTGGCTTCGAGCACTATGTAGCCTTCGGCCTCGAAGATGCTTTTCAGGGTATTGCGGGTGACCAGTTCGTCTTCGACGATCAGAATGTGTGGTGTTTGCATGAGTATTCCCAGATTCTTATCAGTTAGTTATCTAAATTTTAACACTCTTTGGCGTTACCCGACCGGTCCTGAAAATTTATTACGTCATCCTGGGTATGAATGTCAGGTCGGATTATCGCGAATTTGGCATCAGCGTTGGCAAACATCCCTGTGCCACACATAGGCTCTCAACAAGTCTGATCGAGAGAAGCCTGGAAAGGTAGTCCATTACAAAAGTGGCTGCATTTTATCAGTTAACAGGCGCATAACAACACTCTTTGCCGTCAGATAGCAACTTTTTAACTCTGGTTTGATATAGGTCAAACCCTGAGTTCACAGCATGATACTTGGGGTTGCCCCCATTTTCGCCCTTATAAAATGTAATGGAATGTAACATGTGGTTGACATGAATTTGTGGGAAAACTACAGAAAAATTTGTTTTATTGCACCCTTTGCGGCGCCGCAATGGCCCGCCTACGCCATAGTGACGGCCTGGAATCCGGCCAGTCGAGAGGTGGGAATGCGTCGTAATACCCGGCGCCAGCGGGCCCTCTGGCGGGTGATCGCGGCATCTTCCCGCATGATGGCCATGGGGCTCTGCTGGGGGAGCTCGCCCGATGAAAGTTGGCGTGAATCGTCGCTGTTGCTGGCTTCCTCCCGCGCTGAGGCCATCGATCTGGCAGCCCGTTTCGGCCAGAACGCCCTCTATTGGGTGGAGCGGGGGGAGCTCTGGCTGCTGCCGGTATTGATGAAAGGCATACCTCTCCATCTGGGCAGAATTGAATCCCACTGGATTGTCAGGAACCCGGCTTGATGAAAGAATGAGCGAATTCATGTCCATGGAAGGAAGCTTATGATGCTGGATCTACTGCCCGACCTCTGCGATCAACACGGCGATGCCCTGCAAGTGGCCGAGCCGCTGTTCCACAATTTTGGTGGCAAGCCGCTGTTTTATGGCCAGGCGGTCACCCTCTCCTGCTATGAAGACAACAGCCTGGTGCGGGAGCTGGTCACGCGGCCCGGCCAGGGGCGGGTGATGGTGATCGATGGCGGTGGTTCGTTGCGCCGCGCCCTGCTCGGTGATCAGCTGGCCATCAAGGCGGCGGAGCAGGGATGGGAGGGGATCCTGATCCACGGCGCCGTGCGCGACGTGGGCACCTTGGCGACGCTGGCGCTGGGGGTCAAGGCGCTGGCGGCCTGCCCGGTCAAGACCGAGAAGCGGGGTCAGGGTGAGCTGGATGCCGTGGTGTCGTTTGCCGGGATGACCATACATCCGGGTGACTACGTCTACGCCGACCTCAACGGCGTACTGGTGAGCGCCACCCGGCTCATCTGAGCGGTCAGAAGTTGAGGCCGACGCCTATGCTGAGGGACTGTTCCGTGCTGAAGGCGCTGACGCCGTAGTTGGCCGTGATGGCCAGCTGCGGGGTGAGCAGCAGGCTGGTGTTGAGCTCCAGCAGTGTGCTGGCCTTGTTCACTTCCAGCTGTTTGAGCTGGCTGCCGATGTTGAGCATGGGGGAGAGCTGGTAACGCACCCCCGAGCTGATATTGAAGCCAGTCTGCTCGCTGTGGGTGCCCACAGCCGGCCCGGCTTCCATGTAGAGGCTGACATCGTCCTGTACCGGATACTGGTAGCCGGTGTTGATGAGCCAGAGATCGAAATTGTCGCTGTGATGGGACTGGCTGCCGAGCAGCACGCCGGAATAGCTTTTTACGTAGAGCTGGCTGTTTGCCTCGCTCTTGAGGAAATCCCAGTCGGCGGCCTGGGCACCGAGGCTGAGGCATGAAGCGAGTGCGATGATGAGTGGTTTGACCATTCTTTTCCCCTCCCTGGGTCCGGAACAGGAATACAAGCATGGCACATGCCAGCTGCTAGTAAAGGCAACCCAGATCACAATAAAACAGTTTTAATCTGTCGCCGACTCATGATAAACAGGCCACCATCATCACTTTCCTTCCCCTATTTCTCTCACATCAAGAGGTGAACCCATGAACAAGAAACTGACCCTGCTGGCCGCACTGGCACTGGGAGGCTGCGCCATGGCAACTGGTTCCAATCTGGCTCAACTGCAAGCCTCCACCTGGCAGCTGCAGGGGGCGAGCGGCGATACCTTCACCCTGCAGGTTGCGGGTGACAAGGTGGCGGGCAAGGGCGGCTGCAACCGCTATTTTGGCGGCATCACCCAGCAGGGTGACGGCGTATTGACGCTGGGGGCCATGGGCTCGACCCGCATGATGTGCATGGGCGATCTGGCCGGCAAGGAGATGCTCTATCTGCAGAAACTGGAGAAGGTGGCAACCTTCAAGGTCAGCGGCCAACAGCTGGTGCTGAGTGATGCCAACAAGGTGGCGCTGCTCACCTTCGATGCCATGCCGGCCGCCAAGTAACTGATATTCCTGTCAGAGGCTGTCGTAGCATGCGCAGGCAGCCGCGATCAGCAAGGGACGCCGCGGCGTCCCTTTTTCAATGCTGTTTTGCGGCTTGTGCCAGCAAGCATCGCAAGATGCATCGCATCTTGAATCACCGGCAAGGCGCCGAGAGTTAATCCTCATCCCCCCCGCTGGAACTTGAAGCGCTTCTTGCGTCGATAGGGATAGACATCCTCGAACACCCCCACCTTGATGTTGCTCTGCAGCATCTTCCAGTAGTTGGCGTCGAACATCTCCTTGTGCAGCTGCATCATGATCTCCCGCACCTGGGGCTTTTGCAGCAGGAAGGTGGCGAACTCCTCGGGGAAGATGTCGTTGGGGGCCACCGAATACCAGGGCTCGGCGCTCCATTCATCTTCCGGGTAGCGCGGTGGCGGGATCTGGCGGAAGTTGCACTCCGTCATGTAGCAGATCTCGTCGTAGTCGTAGAAGACCACCCGGCCGTGGCGGGTGACGCCGAAGTTCTTGAACAGCATGTCGCCGGGGAAGATGTTGGCCGCCGCCAGCTGTTTGATGGCGTTGCCGTACTCCTCCAGAGCGAGCCGGGTCTGCTGCTCGTCCGCCTTGTCCAGATAGAGGTTGAGCGGGATCATCTTGCGCTCTGTGTAGAGGTGCTTGATCACCAGCTTGTCACTGGTGATGGTGAGCGCCGAGGGAGCCACCGTCTTGAGCTCGGCCAGCAGCTCGGGCGAGATGCGATCCAGGGGAAACTCGAAGTTGGTGAACTCCTGGGTGTCGGCCATGCGGCCCACCCTATCGTGCTGTTTTACCAGCCGGTACTTGGCCTTCACCTGCTCGTGGCTCACGTCCTTGGGCGGGGTGAACTCGTCTTTTATCACCTTGAACACAACGTCATAGGAGGGGAGGGTGAACACGCTCATCACCATCCCCTTGATGCCGGGGGCTATGATGAACTGCTCCCGGCTCTGGGCCAGGTGCTGCTGATAGTGGCGATAGAGCTCTGTCTTGCCGTGCTTCTGGCAGCCGATGGCGTTGTAGATCTCGTAATCGGGCTTGTGGGGCATGATCTGGCGCAGAAACACCACAAACAGCGCCGGCACAGGGGCATAGACCATGAAGTAGGCGCGGGCGAAACCGAATACGATGGAGGCCAGCTCCGGCTCGAAGATGACGGTATCCACATAGATGCTCTGGCCTGTGCTGAGCAGCGGCAGAATGAAGGGGAATACTTGCCCCTTCACCCGAATAAGCCCCACCAGATAGGCGCCCTTGTTGCGGTAGAACACCTCTTTGAGCAGCTCGATGGCGAACGGCTCTTCATGCAGGATCTGCGGGCCGTTCTCGGCAAGATGGCGGTGGATGTCGACAATGTCGCGCTGCTTGTCCTCGTTGGGGAGGGTGAAGCTGTAATCCCCCAGCATCTGGCTCAGGGTCTGCGGCAGGTGGGCCAGATCGGTGCGATAGACCCGCAGCAGGGCGCTCAAGTCGGGATGCTCTCCCCGGCTGCGAAACGGGTGGATGTAGAGGTTCTCGTCGCGAATGTTGCGATGGCGGAAGATGCGGCGATAGACGGAGTTGAAGAAGGACTCCGCCACCTCGAAGTTGTCACAGCGGGGCAACAGATCGCTGAAGGCGCCCTTTACCCGCTTGAGCAGCTCCTGAGTGGCGTGATGCTCCCCCATCATCTGCTTGATCAGGGCCGTGGTGGCGCCCACGTGGTGATCGTAGAGGCGAATGCGCTCGCGCCCGGCGAGCTGCACTCCCAGCCAGTCGCTGTTCTCGAAGCGGCTCTTGCTGCCCTGGGTTATCTCGAGAAAGCGGCTGTAAAACGACTCGAAGCGTTGCAAGATAGTCTCGGCGACGGCCTGTTCCAATGGCTGCTGCATCTCTCTCTTCCTTGTGATGTGTCGGCCGGTATGGCGGCTGAGTCCGGGGCTGGTCTGTCGTCCTGTCCTTGCCCTGCAAGCGCTCAATCACTCGCGGCATTCATGCCGAGAATGGCTGGCAGTTTGTTCACACGTCTGGCCACTATGGCAACATTCAAACGTCTGTTCAAGTGGCAATTTCGGGGGATAAACGGTAGATTGCGCCCCTGTTTTGCCGACCATTTACCGCCTGTTCGAGCGGTCGGCCTGCCCAAGAGGAAACCCAATGAAACTCTATTTTGTGCTGGTGGCGCCTGCCCGGGCACCCAATGTCGGGGCCGCTGCCCGCGCCATGAAAACCATGGGCTTCGATGCCATGCGACTGGTGGCGAGCCGGGTACACGAAGAGGAGGAGGCGAGCTGGGTAGCCCACGGGGCGCAGGACATTTTGACCAACGCCGAGGCATTCGACACCCTGCCGGAGGCGCTTGCCGACATGGATCTGGTGATCGCCACCACGGCCCGCCAGCGCGGCCGCTATCAGCACTACCTCACCCCGGGGGAGATCCGCGAGCAGATCCGCGTCAAGCCCTCGCTCGGCAAGGTCGCCATCGTGTTTGGCTGTGAGGAGTCGGGCCTCTCCAATGAGCAGCTGGCCCACGCCGACCTGCTGAGCTATCTGCCGCTCAAGGTGAGTTACCCGTCGCTGAACCTGGGGCAGGCGATCATGCTGTATGCCTACGAGATGAGCCAGTTGCTGGATGAGCCGCAGGCTATAGCAGAAAATTTTGATAACGCCGGGCAGGTTCGTGTACTGAAACACAAAACAGCAGAAATACTTGGTGAACTCGGGGTTTATCAGGATGAAAAACTGCATCAATGGGTAATGGACCGAGTGCCCATGCTGCCACAGCGGGATTTGAATATGCTGCATCTGCTCTGTAAAGACCTCGCCCGCAAACTCGGCAAAGAGGTTTAGGTTGACAGCCTTGCTGTCGGCGCGGTATTGCTAAAAGCCAGCTTCGTTCAAGAGTGTTCGTCATGCAGTCATTCACCAACGTCATCACCACCACCATTATTACCGGTACCACCACAGGTGGCACTGGGGCCGGTTGATGCGCTGACGAACAAGCACAGAAATCAAAAAAGGCCCGTACCCACCCAGTACGGGCCTTTTTGTTGAGTTGTTTTTAGACCGTTTTCAGATCAATTTGCAGGGTTCACAGGGAGATAAGCGATGAGAGTGTTGAAGTTTGGCGGGTCGTCACTGGCCGACGCAGAGCGTTTTTTACGGGTAGCCGATATCGCGGTCAATACCCACGGCCAATCCCAGGTTGCCCTGGTGCTGTCGGCACCGGCCAAGGTGACCAATCACCTGGTCGCCCTGGTGGAGCAGACCAGTCGCGGCATGGATGCCAGTTCCACCCTGTTTGAAATCAACGGCATCTTCTCTCGCCTGCTGGCCGGCTTGAAGGCAGCCTATCCGGCGCTGGACGACAAGGCGCTGCAGGCTCGTCTCACCGCCGAGCTGGATCAGGTAGAGCGACTGATGCAGGGCATAAGGCTGCTGGGGCTCTGCCCGGACAACGTACAGGCCCGCATCCTGAGCCGTGGCGAGAACCTCTCCATCGCCTTCATGCACGAGTTGCTGCGAGTGCGCGGCCTCGAGCTGGATATCATAGTGCCGGAGCAACTGCTGGCCACCGACGGCGGCTATCTGGAAGCCCACGTCGACATCGAGGCCTCCCGCCTGCGCTTCGCCGCCAAGGGGCTGCGTTCCGATTGTCTCTACCTGATGCCGGGCTTCACCGGCGGCAGCGACAAGGGCGAAACCGTGCTGCTGGGCCGCAATGGGTCGGATTACTCAGCCGCTGTGCTGGCCGCCTGCGTCGATGCCGAGTGCTGCGAGATCTGGACCGACGTGGAAGGTTGCTACAACTGCGATCCCCGTCTGGTGCCGGACGCCTACCTGCTGAAAACCCTCTCCTATAAAGAGGCGATGGAGCTTTCCTACTTCGGTGCCAAGGTACTGCACCCGAAAACCATAGCCCCCGTGGCCCAGTTCCACATTCCCTGCCTCATCAAGAACAGCTTCAACCCGCAGGGGCCGGGCACCTTGATTGGCGTCGAGCAGGGGGATGACGACCTGAAGGTGAAAGCCATCTCGGATCTCTCCGGCATGTGCATGTTCAACGTCTCCGGCCCCGGCATGAAGGGCATGGTGGGCATGGCCGGCCGGATCTTCTCTGCCGTCTCCCGCGCCGGGGTCAGCATAGTCCTCATCACCCAGTCATCCTCCGAGTACAGCGTCAGCTTCTGTATCCACAGCTATGACAGCGACAAGACCCGCAAGGTGCTGGAGCGCGAGTTCGAGCTCGAATTCAAGAACCAGCTGCTGGATCCGCTCGAGATCATGACAGATCTCGCCATCATCTCCCTCATCGGTGACGGCATGCGCACCTCCAAGGGGATGGCGGCACGCTTCTTCACCTCGCTGGCACAAGCCTCCATCAACATCGTCGCCATTGCCCAGGGTTCGAGCGAGCGCTCCATCTCTGCGGTGGTGCGGGATCGCAAGGTGGCCGAAGCCATCAAGGCCTGCCACCAGAACTTCTTCGGCAGCCAGCAGTTCATCGACTTGTTCGTGGTCGGCGTCGGCGGTGTCGGCGCAGCCCTGGTGGATCAGATTGCCCGCCAGCAGCCGGTATTGGCCGAGCAGGGCACAGGCCTGCGGGTGGTGGGCATCGCCAACAGCCGCCAGATGGCGGTCAACAAGGACGGGCTGAATCTCGCCAACTGGCGTGAACAGCTGATGGAAGCCCGTGACAGCTTCAGCCTGGAAGCGGTGCAAAAGCTGGTGGAAGAGAGCCACCTCATCAACCCGGTGATCGTCGATTGCACCTCCAGCGAGGCCATCGCCGTCCAATACGCTGACTTCCTCGCCGCCGGTTTCCACGTGGTTACCCCGAACAAGAAGGCCAACACAGGGTCGCTCGATTACTACAAGGCGCTGCGCCGCACCGCTCGTCAGACTCGTCGCAAGTTCCTGTACGAGACCAACGTCGGCGCCGGTCTGCCGGTCATCGAGAACCTGCAAAACCTCATCAAGGCCGGCGACAAGCTGCGCGCCTTCGATGGCGTGCTGTCCGGTTCACTCTCTTTCATCTTCGGCAAGCTGGATGAGGGCATGGCTTTCTCCGAGGCGACCAAGATTGCCCGCGGCAACGGCTTCACCGAGCCGGATCCGCGCGACGATCTCAACGGCATGGACGTGGCCCGCAAGCTCTTGATCCTGGCCCGCGAGGCCGGCATGGCGCTGGAACTCTCCGATGTCGAGGTAGAGCAGGCACTGCCGCCGGGCTTTGACGTGAGCGGCGACGTGGAAGCCTTTATGGCCCGCCTGCCAGAGGCCGATGGCTGGTTCCGAGACCAGTTCGCGGCAGCCCAGCGAGAAGGCAAGGTGCTGCGCTACGTGGGCTCCATCGAGGGTGGCAAGTGCAAGGTCGCCATCAAGGCGGTCGGCGCCGATGAGCCGCTGTTCAAGGTCAAGGACGGGGAGAACGCGCTCGCCTTCTTCTCCACCTACTACCAGCCCATCCCCCTGGTGCTGCGCGGCTATGGCGCCGGTACCGAAGTGACCGCAGCCGGCGTCTTTGCCGACGTGCTGCGCACCCAGAACTGGAAGCAGGAGTTGTAAGCATGAGTTCAGACATGTACCAGAGCGGCAGCGTGGTGGCCTATGCCCCCGCCTCCAGCGCCAACCTGAGCGTGGGATTCGATGTACTGGGGGCGGCGCTCGCCCCCGTGGATGGTTCCCTGTTGGGGGATCGCGTCCAGGTGAAGGCGGCTGACGTGGCATTTGCCCTCTCTTCCGTGGGCCGTTACGCCCACAAGCTGCCGGATGATCCCAAGAAGAACATCCTCTACGATTGCTGGGTGGCCTATGGCGAGGCGCTGGAGAAGCGCGGCATCAAACTCAAGCCGCTCGAAATGGTGTTGGAGAAGAACCTGCCGGTGGGCTCGGGCCTCGGCTCCAGCGCCTGCAGCGTGGTGGCGGCACTCGAAGGCCTCAACGCCTTCCACGGCGCGCCGCTCAATGAGCACGACTTGCTGCTGCTGATGGGGGAGATGGAAGGCAAGATCTCCGGCTCCGTTCATTACGACAACGTGGCCCCCTGCTATCTGGGCGGCATGCAGCTGGTGCTGGAAGAGCACGGCGTTATCAGCCAGGGCATTCCGGTGTTCGAGCAGTGGTACTGGGTGGTCTGCTACCCGGGCACAGTCGTCTCCACCGCTGCCGCCCGCGCCATACTGCCGGCCCAGTATCGCCGCCAGGACTGCCTCACCTATGGCCGCCGCCTAGCGGCCTTCGTGCACGCCAGCTACACAGGTCAGGAGGGATTGGCGGCCAGCGTACTCAAAGATGTGATTGCCGAACCCTACCGCGCGGCGCTTATCGAAGGTTTCAACGAGGTGCGGGCCCAGGCGGCCCAGAATGGGGCCCTGGCCACCGGCATCTCAGGCTCGGGCCCCAGCGTCTTCGTGGTGATGAAGGATCTGGTCCAGGCCGAGCGGATGAAGGATTGGATGGACGCACATTTTGTGCAGAACGAAGATGGATTTGCCCGGGTCTGCAAACTGGACATGGCCGGGGCACGGGTAACAGGAAGCGAGCTATGAATCTTTACAATATCAAGGACAAGAGTGAACAGGTCAGCTTCGCCCAGGCCGTGCGCCAGGGTCTGGGCCGCGAGCAGGGGCTCTTCTTCCCCGAGGTGATTGCGCCTCTGGCAGACGTGGATGCCCTGCTGGACTTGCCGCTGGCCGAGCGCTCCGCTCGCATCATCAGCCACCTGCTGGGGGACGAAGTACCTGCCGCTAAAGTGAGTGAGTTGATCGACGCCGCCTTCACCTTCCCGGCGCCCCTGGTGAAGCTCAATGACGGCACCTATGCCCTGGAGCTGTTCCACGGCCCGACCCTGGCGTTCAAGGACTTCGGTGGCCGCTTTATGGCCCAGTGTCTGGCTGCGTTCAGAACCAATGACAAGATCACCATACTCACCGCCACTTCCGGTGACACAGGCGCCGCCGTGGCCCACGCCTTCTACGGGCTGGAGGGGATTGAGGTGGTCATTCTCTACCCCAAGGGCAAGATCAGCCCCTTGCAGGAGGCGCTGTTCTGCACCCTGGGCGGCAATATCCGCACCATCGCCATCGACGGTGACTTCGATGCCTGTCAGGCGCTGGTGAAAGATGCCTTCGATGACGAGGCGCTGAAAAAGGCCATCGGTCTGAACTCCGCCAATTCCATCAACATCAGCCGCCTGCTGGCCCAGGTTTGCTACTACTTCGAAGCCCTGGCCCAGCTGCCAACAGCCGACCGCGCCAAGGCAGTCATCAGCGTGCCGTCCGGCAACTTTGGCAACCTGACCGCAGGGCTGATTGCCAAGGCGCTGGGGCTGCCGGTGAAGCGCTTTATCGCCGCCACCAACGCCAACGACACTGTGCCGCGCTACCTCAAAACCGGCCAGTGGGAGCCGCACCAGACTGTGGCAACTCTGTCGAATGCCATGGACGTGAGCCGCCCCAACAACTGGCCGCGGGTCGAAGAGCTTTGCCGCCGCGAAGGCTGGGCGCTGGAAACCTTGGGGTCAGGCATGCGTGACGACGCCCAGACCCGCGCTGCCCTCAAGCGCCTGCATCAGCTGGATTACCTGTGCGAGCCCCACGGCGCCATCGCCTGGGATCTGCTGGGCGAACAGCTGGCTGAAGATGAAGTGGGGGTCTTCCTCTGCACCGCCCATCCCGCCAAGTTCAAGGCGTCGGTGGACGAGATCCTGGGTCTCGATGTGCCGCTGCCCGGCCCGCTCGCCAAGCACGCCGTGCTGCCGCTCTTGTCCCATAACCTGCCGGCGGAGTTTGCTCGCCTAAGGGCCTTCCTGCTCGGTTAAGCACTTAACAAACATCCCCCGGCTTCGGGGGATGTTTGTTTTCAGCCTCCGGCGGGGAAACCGCATCGGATTAAGAACCTATTCACGGCCTCGCAGTAAGAGCGTGAACAGCTTCTAAGGAGCACAGTTATGAGCCAGCATCCACTACGCGCGCTTATCGAGACCTACGACACCGCCATCTCCCGGTGCGACTTCGATGCCCTGATGGCCTTCTACGCCGAGGACGCCGCCCTGGTGGTCAAACCCGGCATGGTGGTGCGCGGCATTCCCGCCATCCGCCGCGCCTTCGGGGCCATCTCGGACCATTTTCAGGGCCGGCTCCAGGTCACCCAGGGTGCCATGGAGGTGATAGAAGGGGCCGATAATGCCCTGGTGATCATGGAGACCTGGCTCAATTACCCGGATGGTCAAAGGGGCCTGACTGATGAAACCCGCCGCGCCACCTATGTGTTTCGAAAGGATCTTGGTGGGGAGTGGCGCTGCACCATAGATAACTCCTATGGCACAGCATTGTTGGAGGCATGCTTGGCTGTTGCAACGGACCGTCAGTAGGGGACCTCATGGCCGCATTACAAGAGATCGTCTACGAGGCGTGGAGCGATGTAGTTATACAAAGAAGAGCCCACCAAGGGCTCTTCTTTTCTCTTGAAACTTCGATAGTAGGCTGTGATTAATTGGATTTTCCAATGGCTTGAACGCCATCTTCACAGAAGTCATAACCATCGCAGTATTGAATTCTGTAGACATACTCTTTGCCGGGGATCAGAGGATTTTTTTCCGAGTTGATATCGATATAGCGGTCATCATTGATACCTAGGCGTGCCAACGTTACAAATTTCTGATCTTGTGATTTATTGAATTTTTCTGCCCGGGCAATCTGAGTAAATTTATGCTGGCGGGTCAAACTATCAGTGTTGTCACTATTGTTCCAGAGCAGCTGAATCTCTCCAGCCAGGTCATTGGTCGCTTTTTGCTGTGTTGGTTGATTGAATAGTGCATATTTCACTTTGATAATTGCAGATTTGGTGTCAATTGAGAGTCGGTGTTCGGTGAGTGGCTCGAAAGAAGCTACATTAGTGCCACACAATGAGAGATATTTTGGCATGGGATTGGTGTATTTCGGGTAATCTTTTTCATCGTAGAAGTTCATGGAGAGTTGAGTGTTGCCACCGTAATAGGGTGTTGCTTTTTCTATGTTTTTCACTTGAGTGAGCATGAAATTATTTGGCGACGAGCTAGCCTCTACTGAGATCGTCATGAAGGTATGGGAATCGCTAGTAGCTGGTTGATAGAGTTCATTAGTGCCGCGCAGTAAATAACTGCGATATTTAGGGTCTGAATACATGGCAGCTGACATACCGATCCTGCCAGCAGAGGCGCCACCTTCCGCATTGGAGCCGGTATCGTTGAAGTTATGGCCAATCAGCAAGTGAGCACCTTCAGGGGTATTGAGACGATACATCTGACATCCGGAAATTATCCGTTGATACTCCAATGTGATCAAATGAGAGGTCGGTGGTTGCTCGGCTGCGGCTGAAGTGGAGATAATGGCTAGAGCGGCGAAGAAAGCGCGTTTCATATAATTCAATCTCGAATAAAAAAGAGCACATACTCTATCCCATATGAGCCCTGGAATGTGCTCCATATGGGTGTTGAAACATTTATCTTTGCTTGATTTTTATATGGGCCGTCTTTTTACTCAAAAGAAGAATTAGGACTCTCGCTTTCTTGTCTAAACCGTGACCCAGTTGTTAAAAGCAAGTCGCGCCAAGGCGGTCATCAGCGTGCCGTCCGGAAACTTCGGCAACCTGACCGCAGGGCTGATTGCCAAGGCGCTGGGGCTGCCGGTGAAGCGCTTTATCGCCGCCACCAACGCCAACGACACTGTGCCGCGCTACCTCAAAACCGGCCAGTGGGAGCCGCACCAGACGGTCGCGACCCTCTCCAACGCCATGGATGTGAGCCGCCCCAACAACTGGCCTAGGGTAGAGGAGCTGTGTCGCCGCAACGGCTGGGCGCTGGAAACCCTGGGCTCGGGCATGCGTGACGACGCTCAGACCCGCGATGCGCTCAAACGCCTGCACCAGCTGGATTACCTGTGCGAGCCCCACGGCGCCATCGCCTGGGATCTGCTGAACGAGCAGCTCGGTGAAGATGAGGTGGGGGTGTTCCTGTGCACCGCTCATCCGGCCAAATTCAAGGAGTCGGTGGACGCGATCCTGGGGCTGGACGTGCCGCTGCCCGGCCCGCTCGCCAAGCACGCCGTCCTGCCGCTCTTGTCCCACAACCTGCCGGCGGAGTTTGCCCGGTTAAGAGCGCTTCTGATTGAGTAAGACTGGTTAAGCAAGATAGCTGGGTGCTGAATGGCAGCCATAAAAAATCCCCCGATATCGGGGGATTTTTGTTTTCTGCGTTGAGGTCGAGAGCAACCAGACATCGGGAGCAAGTTATTCCACGGCCGTTTTTTCACAGCTGGGGTTGCCCAGATCGTCGTGAACACTGCAATCCCAGTTATGCACACCATCGCTGAGCTGGTCGTATTCCACCTTGGCTGCGGCCAGGTTGACCCCTTGCAGTTCGGTCGGCTGGACGTTCACATACCAAACGCGTGTGCCATCGGTGACGAAGTTCTCCTGCAGAGGTTTGATAAGGTCGCTGTCGACCCCTTTTGGCAGGGGCGCGATCCGCTGGTTGCCGCTGTAGAAGCCGTCTTTGGTCACGGCCGAAGAGAAGTTCAGGCAGTGGAAACTGGTGGCATCCACCTCTTGTTGGGCTTCCCCCTCGAAATAGAGAGTGCCATCAATCTTGGCCCACCCTTGGCAGACGTCGTACAGCGCGACTTTGCCCTTGTGGGGAATGACCTTGGTCTGTTCGGCCACATAGTAGTAGTGGTGCTGGTCGGCGGCCTGGCCATGGGCCGTCTTCAGGTGCTTGGGATCTGCCCCCTCGAGCAGTTCGCCGGTGACGAGAAAGACATGGCGCCCGTCACTCGCGAAAGGGTGGTCGAGCAATGCAAACGCGGCTGTATTGACAGGCACCTTGATTTGCTCGCAATAGGCATAGGCCTGCTGCCCGCTCAGCAGGAAGCTGCCAAGCGCCTTGGCAGTATTGATATCGAAACTGTCAGGCAGTGGCTGTGCGTTACAAAAATAGCGCCCCTGTGAGAGGGCAATACTGAAATCATCGTTGCGATATGTGACATCAAAGTCTGTCGGCACAGCTCCGGCCAGCTGTGTCCCTGGTTGATTGCCATAGGGTTTGAAGACCACCTTTCCGGCGTCAAGTTGATAGGGGGCAGCGATCTCTGCATGAGTTACCAGTGGCAGACAGCACGCCAGCAGGGCGCAATAGCGAACATTCATAAGGGCTCACTGTTTATTGAAAAGGTGGGTGATGATTCAAAGCGGCAGCCTGGGTCTCGAGAAAACAGTATGCCCCAAAAGTGGTGCCGTTTGGCATCATACGTAAGGTGGTTTCCATATGGCAAGCATAAAGCACCGTCAAGACAACCAACCAGAGAGGCGGGGGCGTTGTACGACTTTTTCAAATTGGTGGTTCAAATTGGGAGGTTCAAATTGGGACACCCACCTTTTTGACAGCGGCGCAGTGCTGTACTTGGCTTGAGATGAGAGGTCACTGTCGAGGGGTGAGCCATGACCATTGCCCGTTCACGTCAGATCAGCTTGCAGGATACGCCTTATTACCATGTGGTCAGTCGCTGTGTACGGCGGGCTTTTCTGTGTGGGGAAGATGTTCATTCTGGCCAGAGTTACGAGCATCGGCGCCAGTGGGTGGTTGACAAGCTGGGCCAGCTGTCGCGACTGTTTGCCATCGGCGTCTGCGCTTATGCGGTGATGAACAATCACTACCACCTGGTGCTCAAGGTTGAGCCTGATACGGCCACCAACTGGAACGAGCGGGAGATAGCCGAGCGCTGGGCTGCCCTGTTCCAATGGCCGCTGCTGGTACGGCGCTGGTACCAGGGGGAACCCCTGATTGAGCCCGAGCTGGTTGTAGTGCAGCAGCTGATAGGGGAGTGGCGCGAGCGGCTTCACTCCATCAGCTGGTTTGTGCGGCTGCTCAATGAAAACCTGGCACGGCAGGCCAATCGGGAAGATGGCTGCAAGGGCCATTTCTGGGAAGGGCGCTTCAAAAGCCAGGCTTTGCTGACCGAGTCGGCCCTGCTCGCCTGCATGGCGTATGTGGACCTCAACCCGATACGGGCTGGATTGACCGACCGGCCCGAGCAGAGCGATTACACCAGTATCAAACAGCGTCTCGAGAAAGATCCCGGCACCGATGTTTTGCCACCACTATTGCTGCCGTTTGCCAGTAAGTGCGAACCTGACGGCCTGCCCTATGTCTTCACTGACTATCTGATGCTGGTTGACTGGACCGGCCGTGCAATTCGGACCGACAAGCGGGGTTATATTCCGGCCCGCCTGGCCCCAATCTTGGTGCGGTTGGGCCTTGATGGTGCCCGATGGCTGAAACAGGTGACCCTGTTTAGGCGACAAGGGATCAGAGTTGTGGGAGACAAGGCACATTGTCAGCAGTTCGCCCACCACTGTGGTCAACAACGATGTCATCAGCCACCTTACTAATCCGTTAGCCCCTGTCTTCTCCCCGTTTTTTGCATATGTTCCGGTGTCAGGCATTGCCATGTTTGTACAAGTGATCTGTCAGGCAAAAACCGCTCGTTTGCCCGATTGTTACTGTTTCCTTGGGGTCAGTATTCATGATTGCAGAGATAGTCAGTGGCTCAGAAAGGTGGGTGTCCTAGATATTTTCTAGATATTTTTCCTAGATATTTTCGGTGTCCTAGATATTTGCTGTTGCTGGTTTCCTTTGTTGCCTGAGTGGGGCTTGAAAGGGAGTATTGGTTAGAAAGGATGTGTTGCATCTGTGGGCTAAGGAAGTGAGTGTATCCTAAATTGTGCTCCCATTTTTACATCTGAGTGAAACCCTGCACCTAGAAGATGCAGAGTGAATTAGTTCAGATTAATGATTTTTAATCTTAGCTTATTTTTTTATTGTCAACTTTATTGGGATGCCATCAAACTTTTGGAAATGCCCCTTCTCCAGAAGTAGTTTGTTTTTATACTTTTCGTTGTGCATTCTAACCTCTGTCTTCATAAAACTATCGATAAATGATTTTTTGTTTCCAAGATAATTAATGCATTTTATTTTATTTCTTTTCTTATTGCTTAATCGGGTGAATATGGAGTGATAGCGAGCGTGACCATTGTGCATATGCGCTAGAAGTGATGTATCTAGCCCGACATCGACAAAATTTTCATTTTTGATGGCAATATTAAGTATGGATTTCATGTCGCTAAGGTTATCATTGGCATGTAATTCTGTTACTTTAGTAGAGTCATATGCAATACCATGGTGCTTTTCAAAGCATAAAAAATCTGAATAAATCAAGTTTATTAAAGGGTAAAACTTTTTATCTTTTGTACTCAGTAACTTAAAAATAATCTGCGAACGATGATCTGTATCATGCTGCCCTATTTTAAGAAAGCACATATCCTTCCTAAGCTTTAGAAAAGTAAGTAAATAATAATCACCATCAATGATCTCACATTCTTTTATTGCAATATCTGGATTATCAGCAACATAAAGAACAGGATTGTTTTTCTTATTGAATCTTCCTATGGGTACGTTGACTATTGTGGGTTTAGGTGGATAAAAATCGTTAATTTCTATATCGCCATAATGAAATTTAATAGCATCATCATGACTGATTTTTCTAACTCTTGAGAATATAGTTCCTTTTCTATAAATGAATTCTTCAGCAGAAAACCCTGAAATATCAAAGCTGTTTTCGGTACTATTTGGGAAAAAGCAATCTCTGATTAATTTATAGTATCCATCAATGCCTATCTTATCATCAAATTTTTCAAAACTCATATTTTTACACTCTTGGCTTTCTATGTTCATTTTGGTTATTTGCTAAGTGAAAAGCGGGTGGTTAGAGTAACTTCAAAAAATCATATAAATGATCGAATTGTATAAATACTACTCATGCATTGTTGCTATTCCCCTTTAAAAAGAAAATTAAATATAATTTAAGTTGGTGATGCCAGTCGATAAATAATATAATACAAATATTTTCTTTAGATAAATATAATACATGTATGTTTTAAGGCTTCGTACATCACAGTTCGAACGCTCTAATTATTGCATGCTCAAAACTCCTAATATTATGGTCTTTACTAATAAAAATCCCGCTACCGCCCGTGGATTACAACTTCCAATATGCTCTATTGACCAGCGAGGGCAGCAGCCCATCGCAGCAATAGGCACCGGATGGCTATGTTAAGCCAATCGAATCTGGTCTCACCAGTCAAAAATTGACGTAACTATCAGGAATATCTGCGTTTTATGCGCTGGCTCAAGAAATCGCTGTGGCAGGGAACTGGATTCCCATGACCCTTGATTTTATTGGTGTTGGCGAGCATCGCGGAGAAGAGGGGGATGGCTTGCTGTTGAGGTGTAACTGGCCGGGGAGAATCCCACTTAGCCAATCGGCGCTATAGTGCGGGCTATGGTGCCCTGTGCTCCGTGTCCCTTGCTGGCGAGGCGGGGGATCTGCGGCAACAATCAGCTGTTGCAATAACAGCTATTTGCAAACCATCGCCGTGCAAACAGATCACCATGCCAACACATCACAATAAGGAACGTTATATGAAGCGTATTGCCATCCTGTTCGGCCTGCTCTGCGGCAGCGTGCTGCTGGCCAATCCGGTCTTTGCCAACGACGCTGCCCAGTTGCAGTGCGAGGCGCAGGCCGCGGCCAAAAAACTGGCGGGCGCCGCCAAGACCAGCTTTGTGGGCAAGTGCGTGAAAGATGCCGCCGGCGCCAAGACGGGCGAATGCGAGAAAGCGGCGGCTGACAAGAAGCTGGCCGGTGCGGCCAAGAACAGCTTTATCCAGAAGTGCGTGAAGACGGGGGCGGCGATGGATCCGGCGGCCAAGTGCGAGAAGGCGGCGGCCGACAAGAAACTGGCCGGCGCGGCCAAGAACAGCTTTGTCCAGAAGTGCGTGAAGGATAGCGCCGCCAAGTAAGGCATTTTCTCATTCGGTGTGTTTGCGGGGGGCCATCAGGCCCCCCGCGCTTTTTGGCGCGCACACCGGGGCGTTATCGCTGAGCGGGTGACGGGGCGTTTGCCGCAGGGGCAGGGCTGATTAAGGGCCGCTGAGCGGTGGCGAAGGGGGGCGAGTGGGGGTGGCCTCGGAGAAGTTGCCGGAACTGGGATCTCGATCGGGGCAACAGGACTTTTGTCCTGCAAGGGGAGGCGAGGAGGGGGCTAGGATGCGCTCATCTACAGGAGTCAAACTGGAGCACAACAATAATGACAGCTCATATCAATGCCAACCCGGGCGATTTCGCCGACACCGTCATCATGCCGGGGGATCCGCTGCGGGCCCGCTATATCGCCGAGACCTTTCTGACCGATGCGCGCGAGGTGACCAATGTGCGCAACATGCTGGGCTACACCGGCTACTACAACGGTCAGCGCATCTCCGTGATGGGCCACGGCATGGGGATCCCCTCCATGGTGCTCTACGCCCACGAGCTGGTGAACGACTTCGGGGTCAAGCGCATCATCCGCATCGGCAGTCTGGGGGCGACCCAGCGCCACGTGCAGATGCGCGACGTCATCCTGGCGCAGGCGGCGGGCACCGACTCCCCGACCAATGCCAAGCGCAGCGCCGGCTACCAGATGGCGACCTCGGCCGACTTCGCCCTGTTGCACAAGGCGTTCACCCTGGCGCAGGAGAAGGCTATCCCGGTCAAGGTGGGCAATATCTTTACCGGCGATCTCTATTACGATCCGGACGAAAACCTGATTCCGGCGCTGGAGAAGTTCGGTGTGCTCGGCATCGACATGGAGGTGGCCGGTCTCTACGGGCTGGCCCATCAGCAGGGGATAGAGGCGCTCGCCATCCTGACCGTCTCCGACCACTGCCTGACCGGTGAAGAGACCACCGCAGAGGAGCGGCAGCTCTCCTTCAACCAGATGATCGAGCTGGCGCTGCACACAGCGCTGTAGCGCCGCCGCCACCCCGCTGTACCTTGCACGTACCCTGACCCTTATGAGAGATCCAATATGAACAATAAGCTCTCCCTCACAGCCATCAGCTTCCTGGCCAACTTCGTGATGGCCGGTTTTGCGACCCAGTTCGGCATGCTGATTGAACCCATCGCTGCCAAGTTTGGCGCCGATGTCAATCAGGTGGCCTCCATCTTCTCCCTGCTCAACGGCGGGGCGCTGGCTGGCACTATAGCGGCCTTCTTCCTCATCGAGAAGGTGGGTCTCAAGCGGATGACGCTGCTCTGCTACGGGCTGATCGCCCTGGCGGCGGCATCGCTCCACCTGACCGGCTCGCTCTATGTGGTGATGGCGGCCATGACGGTGATTGGTCTGTGTGGCGGGGTGGGGCTCTGCATTGCGGGGACCCTGGTGGTGAGCGTCTGGAAGGCGCGGATGCAAAGCACCATGCTGGTGGTGCAGGATGCCACCTTCAACGTGGCCGGGGTGGTCTTTCCACTCATCACCACCTACACCCTGACCCACGCCATGGCGTGGAGCTGGAGCTATCTGGCGGTGGGTGTGGTGGCGCTGGCGACCATGCTGGTGGCGGTGCTGACCAACTTCCGCAGCTGCGAGGCGGGGGGCGAGAGCGCCGGCAACGAGCACTCGGAGTGGAACCTCGGCATCATCAGCGGCGGCTTGGGGCTCTTTCTCGGTATGCTGGCGCTCTACACCTTCCTCACCTGGGCGCCCATGTTCGTGAAGAACAAGTTCGGCATCCCCTTCGAGGAGGCGGGCAACATCATCACCCAGTACTGGACGGCTGCCCTGCTCGGCGCCCTGGTGTCGACCGCCATCGTCACCCGCATTCCGATCCGCACCTTTCTGCTGGTGATCATCACCCTGGCGATGGGGATGACGGCGTTGATCGTTACCACCGACAACCTGAGCCAGCTGCCTTACCTCACCTATGGTTACGGCTTTGTCTGCGCCGCGCTCTACAACGCCTTTATCGCCTATGGGGTGTCGTTTGTGCGCCAGGCATCGAGCAAGAACGTCTCCTATATCCTTATCAGCGGCAGCGCGGGGGCCATGTTCAGCCCGGCTATCAGCGCCCTGCTGGAGCAGGTGATCGGCTTGCAGGCGGTGATGTACGCCATCCCTGTCATCTATGGCGTGATTCTCGCCATGTTGGTGGCGTCGCTGAAAATGGCGCGGCCCCAGCCTTGTCTGGCCTGATATAGAGATTGAATAGCAAGAGGGGCGGTATCGACCGCCCCTCTTTTTATCCTGTTATTGCACCCTGTTGGCGTGCGTTGCCTGCTTTGTTTATGGCTGTTCCAGAAACGCCTTGAGCCCGGCCAGATCGCGGATCTGCAACCCCTCCTCGCCGCGCGCCACCAGCCCCTTGTCCATCAGCTCTTTCACCGCCCGCCGGTAGACCCGGTCCGTGGTGCCGAAGCGTTCCGCCTCCTGATACCCCTTGCGAAAGCCGCTCACCGGATTGTCGTGGCAGTGACTGTGATAGAGGTCGAGGGCGATGTTGTAGCTGATGGGGTAGAGCATGCGGCAGGTGAAGATATCCACAGTGTCCTGATAGTCGATGGCAATGGCCGTGGCGAAGAAGAGCGCCACCCTGGGGTGGGCGACCAGCGCCTGCTCCAGCCGTTCACCGTCGATGCGGGCCACTTCCAGCGGCTCCTCGGCCATGATGTCGAGCTGGCAGCGGTAGCCGGTGAAGAACTCCATCTCGCCAAACAGCTGGTTATCGCACTCCAGGGTGCCGAGCTGAAAGCGGCGGCCGTTCATGGCGGTGTGGCCCATGGCGATGCGGCCGCTCTTCACCAGTACCAGATCCCGCAACGGCTCCCCCTGACGCATCAGGGGCTCCCCTTCCGGGATAAGCCGCCGCTCCGTGATGCAGGAGCTGACCACCTGTTCGATCAGATCGTGGCCGGCCTGCCAGTGGGGCTGAAAGCGGCCCTTGAGAAGGGGTTTGAGTTGCATGGAGTGTGCGCACCTGCTGAAAACAAACGGCTATTACACACGCTTGCGGGCGGATACTCCAGCCCTTAAACCCGCTCGCCAGTCCGGGTCTGGGTCTCAAGCTGGTTGAGGCTGGCGAGCGCGGTGCGCAGGCGGGCAAGACCTATGGGCTTGTAGAGGCAATCATCCATGCCGGCGGCCAGACAGAGCGCCCGCTCGCGGGGCAGGGCATGGGCGGTGAAGCCCCAGATCGGCAGCTCATGGCCGCGGGCGCGGATGCGGCGAGTCAGCTCGAAACCATCCATCAGCGGCATCTGGCAGTCGGTGATGACCAGATCGAAGGGGTGGCTCTGGATGGCCCGCAGCGCCTCGACTCCGTTGCCGCGCACGCTCACCTCGTGACCCAGGTGCTTGAGCTGCTGGCGCAACAGTATCTGGTTGGCGTGGTTGTCATCCACCACCAGGATCTGCAATTGCGTCGTGCCACCCGGCGCCGGGGATCTGATCCCGTCGCCGTGTCGGGGCGGCTGCACGGCGGCATCGTCCAGCGGGGTCAGCGGCAGGCGGATCCTGAGTTCTGTGCCCACCCCGAGCTGGCTGCTGACCTCTATCTTGCCCCCCATCATCTGGCACAGGATCCGGGCAATGTTGAGGCCAAGGCCAGTGCCCGCGTACTGATAAGGGTCGTGGGCGCGATAGAAGGGGTTGAACAGCAGGGGCAGCTTGTCGGGCGCTATGCCCACCCCGCTGTCGGCTATGGTGAGCAGCAGCAGGGGGCGAGTGGCGTCCCCGCCGAGTGTGGCCCTGAGGCTCACCTCCCCCCGCTCGGTGAACTTGATGGCGTTGCCGAGCAGATTGAAGATGATCTGGCGCAGCCGCAGCGGATCGATCAGCACCCGCGGCAGGGCGTCCAGGGTGACGAGGTAACTCAGCCCCTTCTGCTCGGCCATGCCCCTGAACACCTGGGCCACGGATTGCAGCAGCGGCGCCAGCTCGCAGGGGGCGGGGGAGAGCGTCATCTGGCCCGACTCTATGCTGGAGATGTCGAGCACGTCGCCGATGAGATCCAGCAGGCCGTTGGCGGACTCGGAGGCGATGCGCAGCTGCTCGCCTGTGTGGGGCGCGAGCGCCGGATCCTGAATGGCGAGCTCCAGCATGCCGAGAATGGCGTTCATGGGGGTGCGGATCTCGTGGCTCATGGTGGCGAGAAAATCGCTCTTGGCCCGGCTGGCGTTGTCGGCCTGCTCCTTGGCGTGGCGCAGCGCCTCCTCCATGGTCTTGCGCTCCGTGATGTCGATCCAGCCGTTGATCACCCCGCTGATGGCCCCTTGGCCGTCGAAGTAGGGCACCATCCAGTGGTAGACGAACTGGCGCCGCTCCGTGTTGCTGAAGATGCGATCCGAGAGGATGGGACTGCCGCTTCGCAGCGCCTGCTGGAAATCCTGCTCCAGCGCGGCGATGGCATCGGCATTGATGTGCCCCCGCAGCCCCTCGACGAAGGATTTGCCCAGCACCTGCTCCAGCCGGGCACCCAGGATGGCCAGGTACTTGCTGTTGCAGAGGATCACCTTGCCGACCGTGTCACGCACCACTATGGGGTGGGGCAGGCTCTCCCCCAGCGCCTCGATGAAACGCACATGTTCTTCCAGCTGGCGACGGGAGGCCTGCTCCGCTTGCGCCAGCCGGTTGAGCATGCGGTTGCGGTAAAACAGCAGCAAGGCCAGGCCGAACAGGGCCGCAAACAGCAGGTAGAAGTAGTGGGCGTTGCGCTCCATGAAGGTGGGCGCCGGCAGTTTCCGGTTGCGCCACTCGTAGCTCATCATGGCCAGCTCGTTGGGGGAGATGGAGAGTATGGTCTTGTCTATGATGCGCATCAGCATGTCGTGGCCCGGCATGCTGGCAAAGCCCATCTTGATGGGCATGCTGTCGGCGGGCCCGGCGATGCGGATCCTGGCCAGCCGGCCGCAATCCACCGCGTTCTGGGCAAAGTAGAGTGGCACTATGGCGGCATCGAGCCGGCCACTGTCGACGGCCCGCATCGCCTCGTCCGCGCTCTCCATGAAGCTCACCTGGCTGGCGGTCAGGCCCCTGGCTATGGGGTTGTAGTCAGTCGAGCCTACCCGTTTGCCCGCCAGTTCTCCCAGGGTGCCATGCAACTCATCCCCTTTGCGCGCGACTATCACGTAGATGTCGTCGGTGGAGTAGGGGATGGAGGCGTGTAGCCGGTAGCTCTCGGCCACCGGCTTGGAGATGGCGCCGATGAGATCCAGCTCGCCACTGCGCAGGGCCTCGTTGCGCGCCTGCTCCGAGCGAAACGACACGAATTCGAACGTCAGGCCGGAGCGCTTGCTCAGCTTGGCCAGCATGTCCACCGACATGCCGGTGAGCTGGTTGTCGTAGTCCCGCACGCCATAGGGATAGAGATCGTCCACCAGCCACACCTTGACAGGTCTGGCCCTGGCCAGCCAGGCCAGCTCGGCGGCGTCATAGATGTCGGCCGGGTTGTCGACTATGTCGCGGATGGGCCCGTTCCACTGGCTGAAGATGAGGCTGCGGGTCACGTCGTTGACCTCTTGCAGTGTGCGGTTGAGCAGGGCCAGCAGGTGCGGGCTGCGCGTCGAGACAGCGAACCGGAAGCCGTCCGGGGCCAGGCTGGGTTGTGCCTCGCGGCGCTGGATGAGTTTGTCGAAGCGCTCGCTGTTGAGGTAGTGCATGGAGTGGATGTCGCTCAGCAGCAGCTGGTCCCGCCCGAAGAAGACGGCATCGAAGGCCGCCACGTTGGAGGGGTAGCTGACCAGGGTGAGCTCAGGGTAGTAACGTTTGAACTCGGCCGGATCGACGTACCCCTGCACTGTGGCGACGCGCTGGCCCGGCAGCAGCAGGGGGCCGGATTCAGATTTCAAGGCCGAGAAAATAGGGGTATTGCTGAAGTAGCGCTGGCTGAGGGCGATGCCGGTCTGCTGGCGCTTGCTCAGGCTTAGGTTGCCGAGGTTGACCATGTCGAGCTTGCCCGCCCGCAAGGCTGCCAGTGCGCTCTGCTTGTCATCGAACGCCTGCAGCACGATCGGCTTTTGCAGCGTCTTGGCCACTATGTTCAGGTAATCGGCGGAGATCCCCTCGAAGCGGCTGTCCGAGACTATCATGGCGAACGGGCGATAGTCGTGACGCAGCACGCCGACCCGCAGCGCCTTGACTTGCCTGAGCCAGTGCTGCTCGGCCGGCACCTGGGAGGCGTAGCTGCTCTGTATGTAGTGGCGGCTGTGCAGGGTCAGCGCCTGCAGCGGCAGGGAGATCAGCAGGCCGAGGAGGAACAGGGATCTTGTAAGCTTCATCATGCTACCTGGGTTGCGACAACCATCCCTGCCTGTCAGAAAACGCCCGAAAGGGGCGATTCTACCGCAAAGTCCCGCGCCATGAGTCCCTATTTACCTGTTTATCAGTGCTTGCACCATGAAAAATGGCGGGACAGGCCCGCCATATCGATTTGATTTGCACGGCGTCAGCCGAAGCGGTAGGAGCCCATGTAGAGGCTGCCGCCATCCCAGCTGTCGTGCAGCTTGAGGGGCTTGTCCTGGCCGGCGGCGCCGAGCGCCACGAACAGCGGGCGCAGGTGATCGTCGTGAGGATGGGATTCCACCGCCCCCGGCGCGCGTGCCCGGTAATCCTCCAGCGCGGGCCTGTCACCCTCGCTCATGGTCTGCTCCAGCCAGTTGACGAAGGCGCTTGCCCAGCCGGGTACGGGCGAGTTTTCCGGCCCGAGCGCCCGCAGGTTGTGGGTGATGGCGCCGGAGGCCAGTATGCCTATCCCCTGCTCGCGCAGGCTCTGCAGCGCCTCGCCCAGTTGCCACAGCTGGCTCGGGCTGAAACTGGCCGGGATGGAGATCTGCACCAGCGGGATCTCGCTGGTCGGATCCATCAGGGAGAGCGGCGACCAGACGCCGTGATCCAGTTCGCGCCGCACCGGCGTGGCCGGCAAGCCCGCCAGCATCAGCTGATCGCCCACCGCCTCCTGTAACCAAGCCGGGCTGTTGGCGGGCCAGCGGATGCTGTAGAGCGGGTCGGGGAAGCCGTAGAAGTCATACATGAGCGCCGGGTTGGGCTCGACGTTGATCTGCAGCTCGGTGCGGCTGAACCAGTGGGCCGAGATTACCACCAGCCCCTTGATATCCCCAAGGCGCAGGGTCTTGAGGAAGTGGGTGGCCGGCTGATCACGCAAGACCAGATCCGGGGCGCCGTGAGAGATGAACCATACAGGGGCGATAGACATGACAAGACTCCATATAAGCTGTGTCGGTACGCACGGCGTACCAGAAACCCGGGTCAGGGCGTGTTGCCACTGACGATGAGCTCATTATCTGCCCAGGATTGATGGTTAACAATCCAGTGTCATGTATAAGCACTGTTCACTATAGGTTGATAGTTGTGGCAAAAACCGGGGGATTGATCCCATAAACGACAAGGCCGGCGCATGGCGCTGGCCTTGTCTGATTATCACGGCATCAGGCTTATTGAATGCCCGGCAGTTCATGAGCGCGGGCACTCAGCGGGCTCTTGCCGATGGCACTGCCACCATGGACCGACTTATTGAATGCCCAGCAATTCCACATCGAAGATCAGCACGGATCCCGGCGGTATCTTGCCGGCGGCACGGTCGCCATAGGCCAGATTGGCGGGGATGTAGAAGCGGGTCTTCTCCCCTTCCACCATCAGCTGTACCCCTTCGGTCCAGCCGGCGATCACCTGATTGAGGCCAAACTCGATGGGCTCGCCACGGGCGACCGAGCTGTCGAAGACGGTGCCGTCCAGCAACTTGCCCTCGTAGTGCACCTTTACCTTGCTGGTGGCGGTGGGGTGAACCGTGCCGCTGCCCGGGGTCAGCATCTCGTACTGCAGGCCGGAGGCCGTGGTGGTCACCAGGGGTTTGTCCTTGTTGCCGGCGAGGAACTCGGCGCCCTTGCGCACATTGTCTTGTGCCAGCTTTTTGTTATTGCTGCTCGAGTAGAAGTAGTAGGCGACACCGGCAACCAGCAGCGCGATCAGAATGAATTTCATCAGTTTTTCCTTAAATGCAATGAAGGCGGCATCTTATCCCAGTCGGGGAGGGAGGGCGAGTCGGGACGCGGGAGGATGTGACGGAACAGACAGACGACGAGGGGGCCAGGAACCGGCCCCCTCGCCTCATGAGGGCGGATTACTTCGCCGCCACCATCATCAGGGCGGGCAGGGCGAAGAAGAGGCCCACCACGTAACCCAGCGCCAGCAGCTTGTTCTCGCTGCCCACCCGGGCCAGCCCCTCGGCGGCCCGGATGGGCAACTCGCGCAGGAAGGGCACGCCATAGATGAGCGCCACGGCGAACAGGTTGAACAGCACGTGCACCAGGGCTATGGTCAGCGCCAGCTTGGCCCCGGCGCCGCTGATGGCGGTGGCCGCCAGCAGGGCCGTGATGGTGGTGCCTATATTGGCGCCCAGGGTGAAGGGGTAGAGCTGACGGGTGCTGAACAGGCCGCTCCCCGCCAGCGGTATCATCAGGCTGGTGGTGGTGGAGGAGGATTGCACCATGACGGTGACCAGGGTGCCGGAGGCGATGCCGGTCAGCGGACCACGGCCCAGCGCCTTGTGCAGCAGATCCCGGGCCCGCCCCACCAGCACCCGTTGCAGCACCTTGCCGAGCCAGGTGACACAGCCGAGGATCAGCAGTATGCCGATGAGGATGGTGGCGATGGCGGGGCCCTTGCCAGGCAGGAAGGCGACCAGGCCGTCGATGAAGGTGAGGGCGGGGGAGATGAGGGGCTTCATGAAATCCATCCCCTGCATCGACATGTCGGCAGAGCCCACCAGCAGGTTGGCCAGGGCTTCGGCGCTCTTTTGCAGCAGGCCGAACATCAGCTCCAGCGGCAGGAAGATGAACACTGCCAGCAGGTTGAAGAAGTCGTGGACTGTGGCGGCGGCGAAGGCGCGACGAAACTCGGCACTGTCCCGGATATGGCCCATGGAGACTATGGTGTTGGTGATGGTGGTGCCCAGGTTCGCCCCCATCACCATGGGGATGGCCATGCCGATGGGCAGGCCGCCCGCCACCAGACCGACGATCACCGAGGTGACAGTGCTGGACGATTGCACCAGCGCCGTGGCCAGTATGCCGAGCAGCAGGGCGACGAAGGGGTTGCTCGCGAAGGCGAAGATCTGGGCCGCGCCCTCGGCGCCGCCGGAGAAGCCCTTGAAGCCGTGGGAGACGGCGCCGACGGCCACCAGGATCAGGTAGATCAGGGTGATGACAGCGAGCCAGTTGAACAGTGGGCCGGGACGACGGGTCTGCTGTTGTGCGAAAGATGGGTTGCTGTGCATGAAGCCTCTTGGGACAGTCTGCGTGAAAATGGACGGGCGCATTAGACCAAGGCTCCATGACAGAAATATGACAAAGTGGCACTTTTATGATGGTTTGATGACATGGCGGCAGGGGGCCGTTCGCGGGGTAACGAGGTGCGTACCGCCGCCCATGGCGGACAACCGCTGTCGGAGCCGGAGCCGATTTCGGCCCGTTTGGGGGCGCGCGGGTCCAGGTGCTTGCGCCCGGGAGTCAGGGTTATATGCTGGCCTCCTTTCCTTCCCTCAACGAGAGTGATGTTGTTATGCGAGCATGGGTACTGTGTCTTTCCCTGGGTCTGCTGTCTGCCGGTGCGCAGGCCAGCGTGTTCAAGTCCGAGTGCAACCTCGACAAGGCCGTCAAGAACGAGGCGCTCAATGCTACCCTGGGGGTCAAGGGCAACTGCGACACCGACAAGCTGGTGCGCCAGCAGAAAGAGAAAGCCAAGGCGGAAGTGAAGAAGAACACCACTGACGTGCTGGACAAGAAGACCGCCGGCCTCAAAGAGGGCAAGAGCGATGTGAAGGCGACCCAGCACAAGGTCAATCAGGCCGGGCAGCAGCTCAAGCAGACCCAGCAGGATGTGAAGGCGGTAGCCAAGGATCCGCTCAAGGCGGCCGCCACCGCCGTGATCAACCAGGGCTGATCCGCCGGCCTGTTGCGGGCATGGCAGGCCGGCGCTGGCTGGGTGCAAAACAAGAAGGGGAGCCATGGCTCCCCTTCTGCTTTCTTGCTGTGTGGCGCGGTCCCTTATTGGGAGTCGGCAGTCTCTTCGTACTGACGGAAGGGAATGCGGAACACGGCGAGGCGCAGGAACAGGTAGGTGACCCCGAGACCCGCCCAGATCAGGCCCAGCTCCAGCGAGCTCTGCTCCAGGTTGATCCAGAGCGCACCGATAGTGGCGGCGCCGAGCAGCGGCAGCAGCAGGTAGAGCAGGTGATCCTTGATGCTCTTGTTGCGCTTCTCGCGGACCCAGAACTGGCCTATGACCGACAGGTTGACGAAGGTGAAGGCCACCAGGGCACCGAAGTTCACCAGCGCCAGCGCGGTATCCAGATCGAACGATACGGCGGAGAGGGCCAGACCGCCCACCATCAGCACGTTGATGGCCGGGGTGCGGTATTTCGGGTGGATATAGCCAAACACCCGCTCCGGGATCATGCGATCGCGCCCCATCACGTAGAGGATGCGGGAGACGCCTGCGTGCGCCGCCATGCCGGAGGCCAGCACGGCGACCGTGGTGCACACCAGCACCACGCTCTGGAAGAAGGCGCCGCCGACGTAGAGGGCGATCTCGGGCAGCACGGCATCGGGCTCCTTGAAACGGGCCAGATCCGGGAAGTAGAGCTGCAGGCAGTAGGAGACCACCACGAAGATGACGCCGCCGATGAGCGCGGTCAGCACTATGGCGCGCGGTATCACCTTGCCGGCGTTCGGGGTCTCTTCACTGAGCGAGCTCAGACCGTCGAAGCCGAGGAAGGAGAAGCAGAGGATGGTGGCACCGGTAAACAGCGGCACCATGCTGGCGGATTCGAAGTGGAACGGCCGGCTGCTCATCAGGGTTGCCGCGCCTTCGCCGTGATAGATGCCCCAGCCCATCAGACCGATGAAGAGGGTGATGATGGCCAGCTGGATCACCACTATCAGGCCATTGAAGTTGGCCACCAGGTTGATGCCGCGCAGGTTGAGGAAGGTCATTACCGTCACCAGACCGAAGATGAAGATCCAGGGATCGACACCCGGGAACATGGCGGTGAGGTAGATCTTGGCCAAGAGAATGTTGATCATCGGCATGAACATGTAGTCGAGCAGGGAAGACCAGCCCACCATGAAACCGACGTAGGGGTTGAACACCTTTTGGGCATAGGTATAGGCAGAGCCCGCAGAGGGGAACTTGCGCACCAGATGGCCATAGCTGAACGCGGTCAGCAGTATGCCGCCGAGCGCCAGCAGATAGGCGGTGGCGACCCGGCCCTCGGTGATGTCACCGACGATGGCGAAGGTATCGAATACGGCCATGGGGGTCAGATAGGCGAGGCCCATCACCACCACCTGCCACATGCTGAGGGTTTTCTTCAGACGAACGGGTTGCTGCTGGCTCATTCAGGCTTCCTCCTTGCACGGACGGCAGGAAGTGGAATGGCTTGAGGCCATGGGACCGGGTTCTCGCGTACTCACAACATCGGTATGCAAACCACAGACGTTGGTCGCGCGGCGACCAAAGCAGGTTCCGGTGGCGACCGGAGACAAAGCAAACAAGAGCCCCATGTTTTTCCTCATTGCGGCATTAGGTTCATCTGAACCTTGATATCATTTCCGGAATGGTTCCGGCCTCGAGTGGTATTGATTTTTTTTCAAAATGAAAATAACCGATGTGGGATCACATCGGTTATGAAAGCGGCGGGATTTTGCCCCAGATGGGGGGGGAAGACAAGCCACTAAGGCCATTCCAGGCAAGAGAATTATCAATGACCTGGTTTATATCAATAAATGGCGTCCGCTCCCGAGTGTGGGAGATGGACGCCAGCCCAGATGTGGCAGGGGTTGCGGCTCAATAGGTCGGCAAGGATACGCGCCAGAAGGTGGTGCGCAAAAACAGATAAATTCCCCCTATGGCAGCCCAGATAAGGCCGAGGATAAGGGAGGTTTGTTCCAGATTGAACCAGAGAACCGCGACAGTCCCTGCCCCGCACAGGGGCAGCACCAGATATTGCAGGTGATCCCTGAGGGTCTTGTTGCGCCCCTGACGCACGTAATAGCAGGCGATCACCGACAGATTGACCACGGTAAAGGCCACCAGGGCGCCGAAGTTGATCAGGGCCAGGGCGATTTCCAGATCGAAGCTGATGGCCGACAGCGCCAGCAGGCCCACCAGCAATATGTTGAACACCGGGGTCTGCCACTTGGGGTGTATGTAGCCGAAGGTGCGCTGGGGCAGCACCTTGTCCCGCCCCATTACATAGAGGATGCGGGATACCCCGGCGTGGGAGGAGAGCCCGGAGGCCAGCACGGCCACGCAGGCGCACACCAGCACCACGCTCTGGAACAGCTTGCCGCCCACGTAGAGGGCTATCTCGGGCAGCACGGCATCCGGCTCCTTGAAGCGGGAGGCATCCGGGAAGTAGAGCTGCAGGGCATAGGCCACCACCACGAAGATGAGGCCCCCCAGCAGCGCGGTCAGGAAGATGGCCTTGGGGATCACCTTGCCCGCCTCCGGCGTCTCTTCGCACAGGGCGCTCAGACTGTCAAAACCCAGGAAGGAGAAACAGAGGATGGTGGCGCCGGTCAGCAGCGGCAGCACCTCGGCGTTGGCGCTGTAGACGGGTTGCAGGCTGACGGCACCGACCCCTTCACCCTGGGCTATGCCATAGCCAATCAGGGCCAGGAACACCACTATGATGGCGATCTGGATCAGGATTATGATGCCGTTGAGGTTGGCCACCAGATCGATGCCGCGCAGGTTGATGAGGGTCATCAGGGCCGTCATGGCGCAGATGAAGATCCAGGGCTCGACGCCGGGGAAGAGGGCGCTTAGATAGATCTTGGCCAGCAGCATGTTGATCATCGGCAGGAAGACATAGTCCAGCAGGGACGACCAGCCCACCATGAAGCCCACCACGGGGGAGAACTCCTTCTGGGCATAGGTGTAGGCCGAGCCCGCCGAGGGGTAGTGACGCACCATCTGGCTGTAGCTGGTGGCGGTAAAGAGCACGCCGACCAGGGCCAGCAGGTAGGCGGTGGTGACATGACCGTGGGTGATGTCGGTGACGATGCCGAAGGTATCGAACACCACCATGGGGGTCATGTAGGCCAATCCCATCACCACCACTTGCCACAGGGTGAGGGTTTGCTTCAATCGAGCCGGGCGTGGAGCCATTGGCCTATCTCCTTGAATTCGGTGCAGGTTTCCCGCGCAGCGGGCAGGCGCAGGATCCGTGACAGGGGGGCCTCGGCCTTGGAGGGAGCCAAGCGCTCCTGTCATCATTTTTTGGGGCGGCGATGATACCGTATGAGCAGGCCGTCCGCGATGGGCGGCCTGCGGTTATCTGACGGTATTTTTCGCACCGACTGGCAAAACGGCGCGGATCTAGCCTTGACTGGCGGCCGTGAGTGCCTGCTCCAGCAGACCCAGCCCTTCCTCGATCAAGGCCGGGGAGGCGGTGAGGGGCGCCAGGAAGCGGATGACGTTGGCCCGCACGCCGCAGGAGAGCAGCACCAGCCCGCGCTTGCCCGCCTCGGCCACCAGCCGTTTGGTGAGATCCGGATCGGGTTGGCCGGCATTGCGACCCTTGACCAGCTCCATGGCTACCATGGCGCCGGGGCCGCGGATGTCGCCGATGCAGTCGAAGCGTTCCGCCAGCTGGTGCAGGCGGGCCTTGATCTGCTCACCCTGGGTCAGGGCTTGCTGGTTGAGTCGCTCCTCCTCGATCACCTCCAGCACCGCCAGGGCGGCGGCGCAGGCGATGGGCGAGCCCGCATAGGTGCCCCCCAGACCGCCCGGCTTGGCGGCGTTCATGATGGCTGCCTTGCCCACCACGGCAGACAGTGGGAAGCCGCCGGCCAGGCTCTTGGCGAGTGTAATGATGTCCGGCTCTATGCCGCTGTACTCGGTGGCAAAGGTCTTGCCGGTGCGACAGAAACCGCTCTGGATCTCGTCGCAGATGAGCACTATGCCGTGCTGATCGCACAGCTTGCGCAGGCTTTGCATGAAGCTTGGGGAGGCGGCATAGAAGCCACCCTCACCCTGCACGGGTTCGAGAATGATGGCCGCGACCCGGGCCGGCTCTATGTCCGAGCTGAAGCAGAGATCCAGCGCGGCCAGGGCGTCGGCCTCGCTCACCCCCAGGTAGTCGCTCGGGAAGGGCAGGTGATAGACCTCCCCCGGGAAGGGGCCGAAGCCGGTCTTGTAGGGCACTACCTTGCCGGTCAGCGCCATGCCCATCATGGTGCGGCCGTGAAAGCCCCCCTTGAAGGCGATGGTGCCGCTGCGACCCGTGTGGGCGCGGGCTATCTTGATGGCGTTTTCCACCGCCTCGGCACCGGTGGAGAGAAACAGGGTGCGCTTGGGGGTGGAGCCGGGTACCAGGGCGTTGAGCTTCTCGGCAAGCTCGATATAGCCGGGGTAGGGGGTGACCTGGAAGCAGGTGTGGCTGAATTTTTCGAGCTGTTCACGCACCGCCGCCACCACTTTCGGGTGGTTGTGGCCTGTGTTGAGCACGGCGATGCCGGAGGCAAAGTCGATGTAGCGGTTGCCCTCCACATCCCACAGCTCGGCGTTCTTCGCCCGCTCGATAAACACCGGCAGCAGGGTGCCGACGCCGTTGACCACGGCGGCTTCACGGCGGGCTTGCCAGGCCTGGTTGTTGTTTGCATGACTCATGTTTTCCTCCATGAGGGGCCAGGGGCCCCTGTCTCAATGATGGCGAGCCTCCCCGGCGGGGAGCACTCACTTCGTCCTTGTCTTGCTGTCTGTCTGCGCTGGCACTATCCCGCCCTGCAGGGCGGGCCCGGTTTGCTCTCCCCCTCGGGGAGACCGGGAGGGCCGGTATAAAACCGCCCCTAGCGAATGCCGCCAAAGCAGAGGTATTTGGTTTCGAGGTACTCCTCCAGCCCCTCGGCCGCCCCTTCACGACCCAGACCCGACTCCTTGATGCCGCCAAAGGGGGCCAGTTCGGTGGAGATGATCCCCTCGTTGATGCCCACCATGCCGTATTCCAGCTGCTCGGCCACCCGCCATACCCGGGCGATGTCGCGGCCATAGAAGTAGGCGGCGAGACCATAGGGGGTGTCGTTGGCGATGGCGATGGCCTCGGCTTCGGTCTCGAAACGCACCAGCGGGGCGACCGGGCCGAAGATCTCCTCCTGCAAAATGGGGTTGCGCTTGTCGACCTTGCCCAAAATGGTGGGCTGGTAGAAGAGCGGGCCGGCGGGATGGGCCTCGCCCCCCAGCAGCAGCTCGGCTCCGGCGGCGGTCGCCTGCCTGACCAGCTCGGCCACCTTGCTGGCGGCGGCCGGGTTGATCAGCGGGCCAATCTGGGTGCCCTCGCTCATGCCGTCCCCCACCTTGAAGGCCTTGACCGCGGCGGTGAGCTTCTCGGCGAAGGCGTCGTAGACACCGGCCTGCACCAGGATGCGGTTGGCGCAGACGCAGGTCTGGCCGGCGTTGCGGTACTTGGAGGCGAGCGCCCCGGCGATGGCGGCATCGAGATCGGCGTCGTCAAACACTATGAAGGGGGCGTTGCCACCCAGCTCCAGCGACAGCTTCTTCATGGTATCGGCACACTGGCGCATCAACAGCTTGCCGATGCGGGTGGAGCCGGTAAAGGAGAGCTTGCGCACCGTCTTGTTGTTGCACATCTCGTTGCCCACCGCGGCCGCCTGATGGCTGGTCACTATGTTGATGACCCCGGCAGGGATGCCCGCCTGCTCCGCCAGTGCCGCCAGCGCCAGCGCACACAGCGGTGTCTCGGCGGCAGGCTTGATGACTATGGTGCAACCGGCGGCCAGCGCCGGGCCCGCCTTGCGGGTGATCATGGCGATGGGGAAGTTCCAGGGGGTGATGGCGGCGACCACGCCCACCGGCTGCTTGATGGTGGCCAGACGCCGGTCGCTGGAGAAACCCGGAATGGTGCGGCCATAGGCGCGCTTGCCCTCTTCCGCGAACCACTGGATGAAGCTGGCGCCATAGGCCACTTCCCCCTTGGCCTCGGCCAGCGGCTTGCCCTGCTCGCAGGTCATGATGCGGGCCAGCTCATCCTGGTTGGCCAGGATGAGCTCGAACCAGGCGTAGAGTTTGTTGCTGCGCTCCTTGGCGGTGAGCGCCGCCCAGGCCGGTTGGGCCGCGTGGGCGGCCTCGATGGCGCGGCGGGTGTCTGCCTCGTCCATGTCGGGCACCTGGGTGATGACCTGACCGGTGGCCGGGTTGTGCACCTCGAAGTGCTGCCCGCCATGGGCCTCGCACCAGCGGCCACCTATATAGGCAAGGGATTTGATCAAGGAGAGAGCAGGTTGTGATGCTGACATGAGAAGCCTCGATTGTGGGTCAGGGTGGTCACGTCATCCCGTGCTGCCACCGTATAGAATAATAAGCACAGGAAGACCATAAATTGAGCTGAAATGTTTTTCAAGTGTTAAATATATTTGAGTAAACTGGGCTGCACATGCTAGAAATGGAGCTGTCAGGGCGATTTTACCGGTTTTTGTGGTGCTGGGTGTGCAAAATAATGAACGGCGTGCGCCGTGCAGGATAACGAACACACCCGACAGATTGACCCGTTATTTTAACCGGATGCCATCGAACAGATCGGCCGCCACACATGTTCGCAGGCACACAAGGAGGTGGGCGATGCAGCAACCACAAGGAGAGGCAAGGTGGCAGACCATGACGGATAACCCGTTGATGGGCAAGAGCATGGGGGAGCGCCTCGCCGCCACCCGCCGTCGTCTCGGGCTCTCCCAGCGGCGAGTCGCCGAGCTGAGCGGGCTGACCCATGGCGCCATCTGCATGATAGAGCAGGACAAGGTGAGCCCGTCGGTGGCCTCCCTGCAAAAATTGCTCAACGTCTATGAGCTGCCGCTGTCGCGTTTCTTCGCCGAGGAGGAGGGACGCACGCCGAGCGTGGTGATCAAGGCCGATCAGCTGATCGAGCTGGGCAGTCAGGGGGTCTCCATGAAGCTGGTACACAACGGCAACAACCGTCGCCAGCTCGGCTTCATGCTGGAGACCTATGCCCCCGGCACCGACACCGGCGGTCAGGTCAAGCATCTGGGGGAGGAGGTCGGAACCGTGCTGGAAGGGGCCGTGACCCTGACGGTAGCCGGCCAGGCCTATCAACTCAGTGCCGGGGACAGCTACGTGATCGACACGGGCGAGCCCCACAGCTTCAGCAATCCGTCGGGGCAGGTCTGCCGCATCGTCAGCGCCCATACCCCGGCCAACTTCTAGTGTTGAGACTATGTCTCGTTTGGGAAAAGAACCGGTAAGGAAACAGGATCATGACCGAGCATGTAAACAGTTACTACGCAGCCAGTGCCAACAAACACGCGCCCTATCCGACCCTGACCGAGCAGCTTGAGTGCGATGTCTGCGTCATAGGCGCGGGCTACACCGGCCTCTCCAGCGCGCTGCATCTGGTGGAAAAGGGCTATTCGGTGGTGGTGCTGGAGGCGGCCCGGGTGGGCTTTGGCGCCAGCGGTCGCAACGGCGGCCAGATAGTCAACTCCTACAGCCGCGACATCGACACCATAGAAGCGAACTGCCCGCCGGATCAGGCCAGGCTGCTCGGCTCCATGTTGTTTGAGGGGGGCCAGATCATTCGCGATCGCATCCAGCGCTACAACATCCAGTGCGACCTGCAGGAGGGCGGGGTCTTTGCCGCCGAGACGGAGCGCCAGCTGCATGAGCTCAAGGCCCAGCAGGCCCGTTGGCAGAAGTGGGGCAACGACAAGCTGGAGCTGCTGGACGGGGACGGGATCCGCGAGGTGATAGCGAGTGATCGCTACGTCGGCGGCCTGCTCGACAAGAGCGGCGGTCATATTCACCCCCTCAACCTGGCGCTGGGGGAGGCGGAGGCCATCCGCATGCAGGGCGGCAGGATCTTCGAGCAATCCGCTGTCACCAGCATCACCCCGGGCCAGCCCGCTCTGGTCAAGACCGCCAAGGGGGCGGTGAAGGCGCGCTTCGTGGTGGTGGCCGGCAACGCCTATCTTGGCAACCTGGTGCCCGAGCTCGCCGGCAAGAGCATGCCCTGCGGCACTCAGGTGGTCGCCACCGAGGTGCTGGGGGAGGAGCGGGCCCGTTCCCTCCTGCCGCAAAACTACTGCCTGGAAGATTGCAACTACCTGCTCGACTACTACCGCACCTCGGGCGATCACCGGCTGATCTACGGCGGCGGCGTTGTCTATGGCGCGCGGGATCCGGCGGATATCGAGCGGCTGATCATCCCCAAGATGCTGAAAACCTTCCCGCAGCTGGCGGACGTCAAGGTGGAGTACACCTGGACCGGCAACTTCCTGCTGACCCTGTCGCGTCTGCCGCAGTTTGGCCGCATCGGCCCCAACATCTATTACATGCAGGGTTACAGCGGCCACGGCGTCACCTGTACCCATCTGGCGGGCAAGCTGCTCTCCGAGGTATTGAGCGGTCAGGCTGAGCGCTTCGATGCCTTCGCCAAGCTGCCGCACTACCCCTTCCCCGGCGGCCGCCTGTTCCGCATCCCCTTCACCGCCGCCGGCGCCGCCTGGTATACCCTGCGCGACCGCTTGGGGGTGTAAGCGCCGCCGATTCTGCCGCAACTTATTGGTGTGGGCAGAAGCCAGAAACGACAAGGCCACCGGACGGTGGCCTTGTTTTTTACCCTGTTGGCGACAGGCGCCTGACTCACTTAGAGATAAAAGGCTTCAACGGTGCCTTTCAGGGTGATCAGAATGGGCTGACCGCGACGATCCAGCGCCTTGGGGGAGGGGATTTTTACCCAGCCTTCGCTGATGCAATACTCTTCGACGTTGGTGCGCTCTTTGCCATTGAGTCGAATACCAATCTGGTGTTCGAAACAGGCGGCGACATGGTGCGGGCTGCGCGGGTTGCCTGCAAGGCGATCCGGCAGGGCCGGCTTGGTGTTGGTATCGCTCATCAATATGACCTGAAATGGATAAAAAGTGCGTCATTGTAGAGAATGCCGCCATGGCATTCAAGGTGGCACAAAACGTGTGCAACCATCCCCTCTTCCATGCTGGATGAAGCTGATCCCATATATTAATGGACGATGAGGTCGCTCTCTTCTGTTACCGCCAAGTCGCAGGCATGCCGGCTTTTTCTCATATCAATATATCCAGTTTTGCCACGATTTCGTCGGCGCGATCTTGCGTCAATAATGAGTCCGAACTGGGTGCCCGGCAATCTGGTTCGCCGGCTGCACGATATTGATCGCTCGGGATGGTGGGGATGGATCTTTTTTGTCCCTGGCGTGGGCCCTTTGTGTTGATCTATTTGCTTGCTCGGCAAGCTTGTTCAGGCCACCTATCCGTGAGGGAGGCATCATGAAACATTGCCTCTTGTTGCTCATGCTGATAAGTCCGGTCAGCACTCGCTGACGCCGTCAATATTCATCCATTCCCCAAGGGGACGCAGGGTATATTGTCGGTAGAGCGTCTGACCCAGGGGAAACTGTTGTGGTTGCAGGGCCGGGTTGGTGAGGGAAGCTATACCCGTGTTGATGGCGAAGGGCGTCACTGTACCATCAAGGTGCCGGTTGCAGTGGGTCGTGTTGCAAATACCGGGTTGGGGATAGACGCTGTGGAGGGACTGTCAATCATTGTGATGAATAAACAGTTAAGCGAAGCCTTAATCAAGGGGGAGCGCATTAATAGCAACGAATGGCAGTTTGTTGCGCTGACGGAACGTCGCGCCGCAGATGGTTACATAGTAAAAGGCATAGCGGCAGATGAAGGATTCGTGCTCAATTCAAAACGGCGCTGGATTTCCTGGCTATTGGATGAGGCGCCCATGCTGCATTGCCAGTAACCCCATTGAAAAACACCGCCTGTGGGCGGTGTTTTTCAATGGGCCTTATTGGGCCAGGGATTTCAGTTGCTGCTTGTCCGGCGGGTTATTCCAGTCGATGGGGCCGTGGGTGAAGCGGTACTGCAGGCGCGGCAGGCTGGTCTCCAGCCACTCTTCCCGAAAATAGGCATAGCCCTGATCCCAGTCAGGATCGTTCGCCCAGCCAGTTTGCAGGAAGTAGAGCCGGGTGCCCTGACCTTCCGGCACGAACCGCAGGCTGACCTGGGTCTTTTGCAGGCGAATGTGGGGCAGGGAGGGCGGGAAATTCCAGCTGAAGCTGAGCAGGTCGTGGGGCATGACGGCCATCACCCGGCAGCCTTCGCTGCCACGTTCACCCAGTGGGGCATCGGGTCTGAAATAGATTTCGAACGGACCATTCGGTTCGGGCACCATCAGACATTCCGGCGCCAGGAAGCTGCGCAGGCCGCTCTCGGTTGTCCAGGCGCGCCAGACATCGTCGATATGGGCCGGAACAAAGATGTTACCTTCTATCTGCTTGTTATCCATAAATCAGCGAGCCTCAAACCATCCATACATGGGACTCAGGCAGTATAGCCCCACGGGCGATAAAATGGACAGAGGTGTGTCACATCCGTGCCATCCATCGGCCAGTCATACTGGCCTGGCAATTTGACATGATGTGGCGATCCATCGACAGTGGTGCTAGGTGATCATAGTGACGAGGAAGGCTTGATGATCAGAGTCATGCGAGAGACAGACACTCCCTACTTGGCGCAGTTGTTTCTGAAAGGGCGGCGTCAGACCTTTCACTGGGTCGATCCTTCCCACTTTCGGCTGGAGGATTTCGACGAACAGACCCGGGGTGAGCAGATCTGGGTGGCCGAACGGGGCGGTGCCCCCTGCGGGTTTGTCTCCATCTGGGGGGATGAGAGCTTCGTGCATCATCTCTATGTGTCGGCCGACTGGCATGGTCAGGGGCTGGGGCGAGCCCTGCTTGCCCAGGGATTGGCGGCGTTCCAGAAACCGGCCTCGCTCAAGGTGGCGACCCATAATACGGCTGCCCTGGCCTTCTACCATCGCCTGGGCTGGCAGAACACGGAGGAAACGGGTCACTGCGAGATCACCGGCCCCTGGCGTCGACTCAGCCTCGAATAGTGCTCGTCAGCGGCAGGTAAAAATGAGGATGACGAATGTCAGGGGCCATGGGCCCCTGACGACAATATATAGCGCCAATCGTCTACCTTGAGTCTCGTGTGGGTGGCATGGGTTTTAACAGCCGTGGCCAATTGTAAAAATAGCTGACGCAAGTGTGATGAGAAATATACCTGGGCGGTTCATGCCTATTTGCCAGGCCGGTATGGAGGAATTGTGCCGAGCGTGATCAGCTGGCCTTGCGCAATGACCAATGGGTGAATAAAGTTGCTGACATATTCAGCCAATAGTTTTTGTTAAGAAAGTGACAGCAGCTATAAAATCATTATGTTGTTATCAGACAGGCATGCTATTCTCAAGCTGTGTTATCCCTGTGACAAACAAAAATAATTCTGTGAGGAAGTAATGAACGAGTTTCTGAAAGTTCTGCTGAACATTCGCAGCCTGCGCGCTGCCATCCGTGAATTGCCGTTTGAACAGCTGCAAGAAGCAAAAGAAAAGTTTGAGCTGGTATATAACGAGCGTGCCGAGTCCGTTGAACAAGAGCGTGCCGAACAGGAAGAGCGTCAGCGCAAGCTGAGCGAGTTCACTGAAATGCTGCAGCAAGCCGGTATCGACCCGCGCGAGCTGATCAACAGCGCCGCTGCTCCGGCTGCCGCTGCTGGCGCGACCAAGAGCAAGCGTGCTCCGCGTCCTGCCAAGTACAAGTACCAGGAAGACGGCCAGGAGAAGACCTGGACCGGTCAGGGCCGTATGCCGAAAGCCATTGCCGAGCAAGTTGCGCTGGGCAAGGATCTGAATGATTTCCTGATCTGATCCATTGGATCTGTCATGAATAATGCCGCCCGCGAGGCGGCATTATTATTTGTGCTCACCGAAACTCTCTCCTGTCAATTCCCCACTCATTTTGTACCACCCCGTTTGTCGTCGTATGACGCATCGGTTCAGTCCATGTGTTTGCCTCCTTTATTGGCCGATTAATTGTGATCCGTCTGCATCTGAGTGGTGATGTTGCGCTCTATTTTATTGCAGCGTGCTTGTCGACCACTCGTGAGAGTCAATCTGTTGGACTCATATAGCCCGGTGCATATTCTTCTCTGTCATTCCCCAGAAAATTAGGGGGCATTAAGCTGCCCGCAAGCAAGCCGCGCTTCTTTTTTACTCATTGGGGTTGTCTGTGCCATTAAGCCAGCTGTTTTTCAGTTTTATCTGGCGCAGCATAATGGGGCGCCGCTATACCGTTGTTTATCATGGTGGGGGATATTTTCTTTATCCGCTGCGGACCCGTATATCCAGAATGTTCAACCTGAACGGATCACCCGGGTCGTGCGGGCGTGGCGAGGGGGCTGCATTGCAAGGGGGAGATACAGGGGAAATCAGGCTCCCGCGGGGGGAGCCTTCCCGGGTTCAACTGGCCAGCTGGGTATTCCAGAGCGCCTTGCCAGGCTGGACCTTGACGCTGTGCTGGCGGCGGGCCTCCACGGCATCGGCCAGCATGGCGAGCAGGGTCAGGGTATCGTCCCAGCACAGGCAGGCGTCGGTGACCGATTGGCCGTAGGCGAGTTGGTTCAAGGGCGCAGGCTTCTGGCTGCCCCCTTGCAGGAAGCTCTCGACCATGACGGCGGCGATGGCGTCGCTGCCTTCTCCCAGTTGACGACAGAGCTCCCCTGCCACCCGGATCTGGTTCTTGTGCAGCTTCTGGCTGTTGCCGTGGCTGCAGTCCACCATCAGGCGGTGGCTGAGCCCCTGCCGCGTCAGTCGTTCGGCGGCATCCTCCACGTCGCCCTGGTGGTAATTGGGGCGCGTACCACCGCGCAATATGATGTGGCCGGCCGGGTTGCCTTCGCTCTTGATCACCACAATGCCGCCCTGACTGCCCGGCGCGGTGAACAGGTGGGAGGCTTCACTGGCCTGGATGGCATCGATGGCCACCCGGATATTGCCGTCCGTGCCGTTCTTGAAGCCGACGGGGCAGGGCAGGGCCGAGGCCAGCTGTCGGTGTACCTGGGACTCGGTGGTACGGGCGCCTATCGCCCCCCAGCTGATGAGATCGGCCAGATAGAGGAAGCTGGTGGTATCGAGAAACTCGGTGGCGGTGGCCAGCCCCAGCCGGTTGATGTCGAGCAGCAGCTGGCGCGCCAGCCGCAGGCCATGGCCTATGTCGTTGCTGCCATCCAGATGGGGGTCGAACACCAGTCCCTTCCAGCCGACCGTGGTGCGGGGCTTCTCGAAGTAGGTGCGCATCACTATCTGCAACCTGTCTTGATAGGTGTCGGCAAGTCGCGCCAGCCGCTGGGCGTAATCGAGGGCGGCGAGCGGATCATGGATGGAGCAGGGGCCTATCACCACCAGCAGACGATCGTCCTCTCCTGTCAGGATCTGGCGAGCCTGCTGGCGATGGTGCGCGATCAGCGCCGTGGTCGGGGCGGGACAGGGATGAAGTGCCAACAGGTCGGCAGGAGTGGGGAGAGCCTCCACCGCGAAGGCGCGCATTACCGAGTTCAAAACTGCCATCTGGATTACCTTGCTGTGCAAACGGGAGTGAATGACGTGCGCGCCACGCCCGACCCCTGAGGTCATGGCGAGGGTGCTGCAATGGGGCATCATCACTGTTTATTGTTGAGAGTGATTATCATTATCTTGTTGTCTGTCTCAAATGCAAGCACAACCGAGCGGATCACCAGAATGGGGGGAGAGGGGTAAAAACGGGGGAGGGCAGATAGCCATCAAGCCCATGACCGGCAGGCCATGAGCTTGATAATGGGAGGAAAAATGTGGGGGATCAGCTGTCCATCACGTCGTGACGGGCGTGGTGATAGGCCTCTTCATCCTTGCCTTGACGCCAGTAGGGCACGGCGTAGACGCGTGTGCGATCCACCTCCAGGGTGCGCCTGACGTGGCGGCGCAAGGGCACTACCAGCCCCTCTTCGCCGCCGAACCAGAAGTAGCTCGCCTGTTCCTGCATCGGCAGGGCGGTGAAATAGGCCACCAGCGGTTCTGTCTGTTCGGGGGGGCCGATAAACCAGCGCAGGCTGACGCCGGCCGGCAGCGACAGATCCTGCACATCTTCCTGATAGGGCACCAGCAGGGCGATATGGCCCTGGGCGTCGGCGGGCATCACCTCCGCCATGGCGCTGATGGCGGGCAGGGAAGTGAGATCCCCCGCCATGTAGTAATGCAGGGCGGGTTGCAGCATGGGATCCGGGCCGCCCGGGCCCGAGATGGCCAGCAGATCGCCGGGCTGGGCCTCAAGGGCAAAGCGGCTGGCGGGGCCGGCATCGCCGTGCAGGGCGAAGTCGATGTCCAGCTCCAGCGCCTCGCGGCGAAACGCCCGTATGGTGAAGGTGCGCATGATGGGGCGCTGGCTCGGGTCTTCCCAGCGCGGCCCTTGCGGGGTGGGCGTGGGCAGCACGGTATGGGCCTGGCCTGGCTGGGGCAGCATGATCTTGATATGGGCGCCGCCGCAGGTGAAGGGGTAGTCAGCGAGTTCCGGGCTGGTCAGGCAGACTCGGCGCAGGTGCGGGCTCACATCCCGGATGTGTTTGACCGTGAGCAGACGAGGACGATTGACCGGGGCGGGCTGAGACATATGGATACTCCTGACTGATAATGGCGCCCATTTTTCATTAAATGAAAACTATTATCAATTGCTTTGTGTGGCAGTCCGTCAGGAAGGGGACATGAAAAAGGGAGAAAAACGCCACCTCTCATGGCATGAGTGGCGGCGTCGCCAGGGCTTGGGTTAGCTGCGATCGCTGCCCCCCAACGCCTTGTAGATCCTGGCCATGGTGTTGAGCTGCTCCTTCTGCTGACCGAGCAGGGCGAGCTCGGCATCCCACAACCGGTTCTGCTCATCCAGCCAGGCCTGCACTCCGGTGGCACCGGCCTGGAAACGGGCCTTGGCCAGCCGCTCCGCCTCTTTGGCAAACGCCAGCTGCTCGGCCAGATAGCTCAGGCGCTGCTCGCCATGATGGCGGGCGGCCAGGCCATCTTCCACCTCCACCAGGGCTGTGTAGAGCTGCTTGCGAAACTCGGCCTCGGCGATCTGGTAGTCAAGCTCTGAGCCCGCGATGGAGAGCCGGGTCTTGTTGTATTCAAGGAAGGGCAGCGCCAGGGTGGCGCCCAGGGTGCCGACCGGGTTTTGCAGCACCTGGGTCAGGGTATCCGAGCTGGTGCTTGCCCCGCCGGTGAGGCTGAGGGTGGGGTAGAAACCGGTGCGGATCTCGTCCCCTTTCGCCAGTGTCTTGCGCAGCCGCAGCTCGGCGGCGCGCACGTCGGGGCGCCGCGCCAGCACATCTGCCGGTATGCCGACTGCCAGCGATGGCGCGGGCGTCGTCGTCAGTGCGCTCGGGGCAAATGGCAGCGGACCACTGCTGCGACCGAGCAAGAGGCGCAGGGCATTGCGGGCCTGTTCCTGCTGCATCAGGAGCGAGCTGAGTTCCGCCTGCTTGCCCGCCTTCTGCTGGCTGGCCTGCACCAGATCGAGCCGGGTGACGGCGCCGGCCTGGTATTTGGCCTGGGTCAGCTGCTCGGCACGGGCATAGTTGGCCAGTTGCCGCTCGCCCAGACTGACGGCCGAGCCGAGATAGGCCAGTTGCCAGTACTGCTCCAGCGCCTTGCCGATCAGCATCAGACGGGTGGCCGCCAGATCCTGGGCGGAGGCCTGGGCTTCCCAGCTCGCCTGATCCCGCACCGAGGCGAGCCGGCCCCACAGATCTACCTCGTAGCCGAGGGTCAGGGTGGGGCCCATGCTGCCGCTGGCCTTGCCACTCTTCAGGTCCTTGGTGCCGTTGGCGCCCAGGCTGGCATTGACTGAGGGGGTCAGGTTGGTATCGGCGAGATCCGCACCCAGCAGTGCGCTTCTGAGCCTCAGTCCGGCGACCTGCATGTCGGGGTTGGCGGCCAGCACGGCCGCCACCAGCTGATCCAGCGCCGGATCATGAAACCCTTGCCACCAGAGGCCGGCTTGCTGCCGGGTGAGCCCCTCGTCCGGCTGCTGCCAGCTCGGGGCCAGCGCCAGATCTTGTCTGTGATAGGTGCTCTGCTGGCTGCAGGCGCTCACGCCTGCGGCAAGGGCGAGGCAGAGCCCCAGTCTGGATAAGTTGTGCATCGTCATTCCCTCGCCAGCGCCTCGACCGGATCGAGCCGGGCGGCATTGCGGGCGGGCAGGTAACCAAACAGGATCCCGATGAGCGAGGAGCAGCCAAACGCCATCAGGATGGAAAAGAGCGAGAACTGCATCTGTATGCTCTCCACGAACAGGGAGAAGAGCAGGCCGATGAGCAGGGAGACGCCGACCCCGAGCATGCCGCCGAGCAGGCTCACCATCACCGCCTCGATCAGAAACTGCTGCAAAATGTCCGACTGGCGGGCACCGACCGCGATGCGGATCCCGATTTCACGGGTGCGCTCCACCACCGAGACCAGCATGATGTTCATCACCCCGACCCCGCCGACGATGAGGGAGATCACCGCGATGGCGGAGACCAGCAGCGTCATGGTGGCCGTGGTCTTCTCCACAGACTTGATGATGCTGTCGCTGCTGAAGGTGAAGAAGTCCTTCACCCCGTGACGCTGGGTCAGCAGCTCGATGGCGGCCTGTTCGGCAAGGGCGGGTTGCACCCCGTCCTTGACCCGAATGGTGAGCTGGCTGAAGTGGTTCTGGGAGATAAGGCGGCTCATCACGGCGCTGTAGGGCAGCCAAACATTGACCGATTGACTGCTGCGGCCAAACCCCGTCTCCTCTTCCACCACGCCTATGATGCGCACCGGCAGGGTGCCAACCAGTACCACCTGGCCGACGGGATCTTCCTCGCCGAGCAGACTCTTTATAGTTTTGCCATCCACCACGGCCACCGCGGCCCGGTTCTGGATGTCGCGCTCGTCAAACAGGCGGCCACTGGTGAGCTTCATCCCCTTGACCCGGAAGAAGTCGCTGCCGACCCCCACTATGCTGCCGCTGCTGGTCTTGTTGCGATAACGCAGCTGACCCGACGAGGCGATCTGGGGGCTGGCCCCTTCCAGATAAGGCTGGCCGAGCAGGGCATCGAGATCCCGCTTGTTGAGGGTCTGGATGCTGGCAGCCTTCTCGTCTCCCCAATCCTTGCCGGGGAAGATGTCTATGGTGTTGGTGCCCATGGCGTTGATCTGATCGATCACCTTGGCACGGGCGCCCTGACCGAGCGCAACCACGCTCACCACGGCGGCTATGCCGATGATGATGCCGAGCATGGTGAGGAAGGTGCGCATGCGGTGGGCCAGCATGGCGTGCAGCGCCATGCGCCCCGCCTCGCGATAGCGATCCCAGTCGTTGCCACCGGCCCTGGCGGTGGGTGGGGCGGGCTGAAGGGGGGCTGTGGCCGTGGCCGGTTTGCCGCTGTCTTCCAACACCCGGCCATCGCGCAGCGTGATGATGCGATCCGCGTGGCTGGCCACCGCCATGTCGTGGGTCACCAGTATGATGGTGTGGCCCTGGGCATGCAGCTCCTTGAGGATGGCCATCACCTCCTTGCCGCTTTGGCTGTCGAGGGCGCCGGTGGGTTCATCCGCCAGGATCACCTCGCCGCCGTTGGCCAGCGCCCGGGCGATACTGACCCTCTGCTGCTGGCCGCCGGAGAGCTGGCCCGGGGTGTGATGGCTGCGATCGCTCAAGCCCAGCCGTGCCAGCAGGGCTTGGGAGCGCGCCTGCCGTTCGGGACGGGAGGCGCCGGCATAGACGGCCGGGATCTCCACGTTGGCGGCGGCATTGAGGTGCGGCAGCAGGTGGTAGCGCTGAAAGATGAAACCAAAGTGGTGGCAGCGCAACCGGGCCAGGGAGAGGGCGTCCAGGGTGGCTGTGTCCTGCCCCCGGAACAGGTACTGGCCCGCGCTTGGACGATCGAGGCAGCCGAGCAGGTTCATCAGGGTGGATTTGCCGGAGCCGGAGGCGCCGACGATGGCGATCATCTCCCCCGCCTCTATGGTCAGATCCAGCGGATGCAGGACGGTAACCTCCTGCTCCCCGCTCTGATAGCGTCGCTCTATGCCCTTGAGCTGGATCAGCGGCTCGCTCACAGCATTATCTCCATGTCACCGTCGCTGACCGGCTTGCCCTGGCCCAGGGTGACTTTCTCCTGCTCGCTCAGGCCGCTGACCACCTCCACCTTGATGTCATCCTTCATGCCGGTCTTGATGCGGCGCGTCTCTTTCTGATCGTCATCCTTGAGCAGGGTGACCTCGTACTCGTTCTCCCCCAGCTTCTTGCCAAGGGCCGTCTGTGGAATGGTCAGTACCTGCTTGCGCTCGCCGAGCACTATGGTGACTTGCGTGGTCATGGCGACCCGCAGGGTGTGATCCGGGTTGGGCACGTCGAACAGGGCGTAGTAGTAGACGGCGGCATTGCTGGTAGCCGTGGTGCTGGTGGCCTGCTCATTGATGTTGGTGGGGGCCAGCTCGACCGTGCGCAGGGTGCCGTGATAGCGGGTGTCCGCATCCCCCATCAGGGTGAAATAGACCGGCATGCCGGCCTTGACCCGGGTGACATCTGCCTCGGAGATCTGCGCCTTCACCGTCATTGTCTCCAGGTTGGCGAGCTTGAGCAGGGTCGGCACCGTCTGGCTGGCGGCCAGGGTCTGGCCCTGGCGGGTCACTATGCTGACGACTGTGCCATCCATGGGGGCCAGGATGCGGTTATAGCCCAGCTCTGTTTTGGTGCGATCCACCTTGATCAGCGCATTCTCGATCTCGGCCTGGGCGCTCTGCAGCTCGGCCCGGGTGACCGCCAGCTGGGCTTCGGCGCTCTCCAGATCGGCGCGGGAGCTGGCTTCCTGCCTGAACATCTGCTGCTGGCGACGCCAGGCCAGCTCGTTTTGCTTGAGCTGTGCCTGCTTGATCTTGAGCTGGGCTCGGCGACTGGCGAGATCCGCCTCGGCGGTCTTGAGGTTGTTCTGGGCGAGCAGCGGGTCTATCTCGGCCAGCAGCTCCCCCTGCTTGACGCTCTGCCCTGCCTCGACCGCCAGATAGGTCACCTGACCCGAGACCTGGGCACCCACATCCACCTGCTCTATGGCCTGCAGTACGCCGCTGGCCAGCACAGTCTGCTCCACATCCTGACGAGTCACTGGCGCGCTCAGCACGGGCTCGGGGGCCTTGTTCGGCCAGGCCAGCCAGGAGATGGCAGCCAGCGGGAGCAGGATGAGCAGGGCGAATTTTCGCTGCTTGGGGGTTATGTTCATTTATCACCTGAAAGAAACGTGCGAAGGCGTGCAAGGGCAATATCCTGCAGCAAACGAGGCTTAAAAAACAGCGATGAATATGTAAGGAAACATGTAGATAGCCTTGTCATTACCGGCCTTGCCTGCCGTCAGGACTGTGGCTGGGGGGCGGCCTGGATGGGCAGGGCGGAGAGGTGCGAGAGCGTGCGGCGAGAGGGAATGAAAGGAGGTTGTGCCATGTTGGCAAGCGGCGCCCACCCGTGGGGTGGGCGCCAGGCAGATCAGCCGACGGCCTTGAGCTGTTCGGCGTAGGGTTCGTGGCAGATCTGGATATCGATCGGCAGCTTGTAGATGAGCAGGCGGGCCAGTGACCCTTCCATCCAGTGGTGGCGGCTGCCCACCAGCAACAGATCCGCCGGGTGCGCGTCCAGCCAGCGCTTCAGATCGGGCACCACGTCATCGACCACCAGACACTGGTAATCCACCGGGTGCTGCAGGGTGGTGATGAGCTCGCTGATGATGGCCTTGGCATCCAGGGTGCCCTGGGCACTGCGTTCCTCCTCGGACAGTGACAGGCTCTTGCGGCGCATCTTGCTGCTGTGGGTCAGGTGCAGCAGGGTCAATTCACCGCCCATTCCCTGTACCAACCGGCTTGCTTTGGCCAGTGTCTCCTGCTCGTAATCCTTGCCTTCCAGCAACAGCACAATATGGGTTGAGGTCATAAGCAGTTCTCCTTGGCATGGCGCGGGGCACCGGGGACAAATTGTCTGTCCCCTACCACTGTGTTCCCGCTATGTGTCGCATAGAACGAACCGGTTTCGCGCGTCTGGCGTCACTCTTTGTCGGTGATGCATCGCAAAGCCATGTTCGTTCACATCATCATAACAGACTGAGTTGAATGGAAAATGAAGGGAACCTTGCTTTTTGACGGTTCATTGGTCTGTTGGCAGTGAAAAACCTGACAGGGCAGCATGTTTGCGCTGTGGATAGGCGCCAAAAACCAGGATCCTGTGGTTTGGCATCGATGAGAGCGCGGGCGGGAGCGGTTTGGGGCGTGCGGGAGGCGGTGGCAAGAGTGGGCGATGGAGAGTGGAGAGGGAGCCAGCCCTGGGCCGGCCCCTCTCCACTGAACTCAAGCCGGGTCTGAGGAGAGATACTGGGTCAACCAGGGCAGCCCCTCTTTCTTGCGGCTGACGGCGCCGGCCAGATGAGTCGGCTGCTCGGGCAGTATGCCCTTGCTGGCGAAGTAGAGCAGGCTGCCGCCCTTGGCCAGATCGGTCAGCATCAGCACATAGGCATCCAGCTCATCTTGCTCCAGCCGGTCTTGCATGGCCTGCGCCAGCTCGGCCTGGCGGGTGTGGATCTGCGCCGGATCCATCACGCAGATCTGGCTGACATAGAGCTTGTAACCGGCGATCTGGTACGCCTTCTCGTCGGCGACGAGCAGCTCTGTCATAGGAGCGTCACCGAGCTGGGTACGCCGCTCCAGCAGGGTCTGGGCGAAGGGCTCCAGCGCCAGATCGGCCAGGGGCAGCAGCGCATTGACGGCGGCGCGATCACGGGCCGTGGTGGTCGGCGAGGTGAGGCTGAAGGTGTCGCTGATGATGGCCCCTAGCAGCAGGCGAGCCTGGGTGCGAGAGAGGGTGTCATAGCCCATCAGCTCCAGCAGGACGGTGGCGCTGCAACCCACGGCCCGGATCCAGGCATCGAGCGGGCCCCGGGTGATGAGTGTGCCTATCCTGTGGTGATCGATCAGCCCCTGCACGTCGGCCTCGGCCAGCCCCTCTGGCCCCTGCTCCAGCTCGCTGAAATCCACTAGAAACACAGATTTGTTGGCCACGCTGCCCTGCAGCAGGGGCGGGGCATCGACCCCGGCAGTTTCCAGAATGAAGCGGGTTTCGGCTATGGGTTCACCCAGGGCATAGGCCTGGGCCTGCCGGCCCTGTCGATTGAGCCAGTCGGCGGTGACCAGGGCGGTACAGATGCTGTCGCTATCGGGGTTCTTGTGGCCAAACACATGGAGCATAAAGACATTCCTGACGTTGGAGGCTCGCCTGGCCGAGATCGCGATGACGCAGATCGGGCAGGGGGCGCGGATAAGATGGCTAAACGGAGTGAGGGCTTGCCCCCAGTCTGGTTTCACTCTATGCAGCTGTGCTAGTTCTGGCAACCAGGCTGATCCTATAGTCCCTTGCTGCCCCCTGCCGTGTGGGTGGAGCAGGCCATGGCGAGTACCATATTGCAGACCCAGACCCAGACCCAGACCCAGACCCAGACCCAGACCCAGATCCTGCCTCAGGAATTTGGCTGCAGCTCAGGTGTTGTCCTGTCTACCGCCAGCGCCAGGTCCGGGTCAGAGAGGCTTCTCTGATATTGGCTGGCCAGCCAGAGGAGGGGATTGTGGGAGAGGAAAAGAGCATGAGGCAATGAGGGGAGAGCAACAAAAAAGGAGAGCCCAACCCTGCGGGTCTGGCGCTCCCTTTTACTGCCTGCCTGGAGATGCTTGCTCAGGAGGCCAGCAGCTCGCGGGCGTTGGCCAGGGTATTGTCGGTGATATGGTCGCCGCCCAGCAGACGAGCCAGCTCCTTGAGGCGGGCTCCCTGATCCAGTGCCTGCATCTGGGTCTCAGTTGTCTTGCCGTCCGTGTGCTTGCTCACCACCATGTGCTGGTGGCCCTTGCCTGCCACCTGCGGCAGGTGAGTCACCACCATGACCTGAGTGGATTCACCGAGCTGGCGCAGCAGACGACCCACCACGGCGGCGGTGGGGCCGCTGATCCCCACGTCCACCTCATCGAAAATCAGGGTCGGGGTCGAGACCTTGCGGGCGCTGATCACCACTATGGCGAGGCTGATCCGCGACAGTTCACCCCCCGAGGCCACCTTGCCGAGCGGCTGGATCGGTTGCCCCGGGTTGGTGGTGACCATAAATTCCACCCGATCGATGCCGAGTGGTGACAGGCTGCTCTGGGCATCCGGTCGCACCTCGATGGCGAAGCGGCCGTCCGGCATCGCCAGCTCGTGCATGCTGGCGGTCACCTTGGTGCCTAGCTCCTGGGCGTAACGCTGACGGCTCTGGCTCAGGGCCTCGGCGGCCTGCACGAAGGCAAGGCGGGCCTCGGCCAGTTCATCTTCCATGCCCTCGAGGCGCTCTTCATCAGAGTTGAGGCGGGCGAGATCACTGGCCAGATCCTGATGATGCAGGGCCAGCTCGGCCGGTTTGACATGGTGCTTGCGGGCCAGATTGATGGCTTTGGAGAGGCGGGCTTCCAGCTCGTTGAAGCGCTCGGGATCCAGTTCAAGCCGATCCAGATAGCTGCGCAGCTCGCTGTGGCTCTCCTGCACGCCTATCATCGCCTCGTTCAACATCTCCAGCACAGGGGTGAGCCGGCTGTCCATGCCCACCAGACCCTCGGCCTTGTCGACGGCAACCTGCAACAGGCCGGCGATGGTGGTCTCTTCGTTGTCATAGAGCAGATCGAGACAGGCGCCGCACTCCTGCATCAGCTCGGTGCCGTTGGCGAGCCGCTGATGCTCTTCTTCGATCGCCTCGAACTCCCCCGGTTGCAGGGCAAACTCGTCCAGCTCCTGCACCTGATATTCGATGAGCTGACGGCGGGCCTCCCGCTGTTGCTGTTCGGCCTTGAGGCGATTGAGCTCGTTTTGCAGCTGGCGCCACAGCTGATAATGCTGGCGCACTTCGTCCAGCAGCAGGTGATGGCCGGCGTAGCCATCCAGCAAGCTGAGCTGGTAGTCGGGCTTGAGCAGGAGCTGGTGGGCGTGCTGGCCGTGGACGTTGACCAGCAGTTGACCCAGGTTCTTGAGCTGGGTCAGGGGGACGGGCACCCCGTTGATGTAGCTGCGGGAACGCCCCTCGGCGGAGAGTACCCGCCGCACTATGCATTCGCCTTCGTTGTCCAGCTCGTTGGCGGCGAGCCAGGCGCGGGCGGCCGGGTTGCCGTCCAGCAGGAAACGGGCGCTGACCTCTGTCTTGTCGCTATCGGGGCGCACCATGCTGGCTTCGGCCCGCTCGCCGAGGCAGAGGCCGAGCGCGTCTATGGCGATGGATTTACCGGCACCCGTCTCACCCGTGATGCAGGTCATGCCGGGTTGCAGATCGAGTTCGAGAAACTTGACGATGGCGAAGTTGTTGACGGTCAGCTGGGTCAGCATGGTCTCATCCTGTATGGGCCAACATTACTGTGTATGCATCCAGTATATACTGGTTTTACATACAGTAAAGAGTCGGCCCGCAACAGGATGGACAAGGAAGGGTTGAAAAGCGGCTTAGAACAGCTTGCTGCCCCAGCCGAGCTTGTTGCGCAGCACGTGGAAGTAGCTGTAATCAAGGGGATGCACCAGGTGCAGCTTGTGGCTGCTCTTCTTGATGAGGATCTCGTCACCCGGGTGGACCGCCAGGGTCACCTGACCGTCACAGCTCACCTGCATGGCATCGTCCTGATTGTCGGGCGAGACCAGCAACCGCACCTCGCTGTCCGCATCCAGCACTATGGGGCGGCTGCTGAGGGTGTGCGGGAACATGGGCACCAGGGTGATGGCGTTGAGCTTGGGGGTGAGGATGGCGCCGCCCGCCGATAGCGAATAGGCGGTGGAGCCGGTCGGGGTGGCGACTATGATGCCGTCCGAGCGCTGGCTGTACATGAAGCTGCCATCGATATAGACCTCGAACTCGATCATGTGGGCTATCTTGCCCGGGTGCAGCACGGCTTCGTTCACCGCCAGGTTGCTCGATTTACGCTCCCCGTGACGATAGACGGCGGCCTCCAGCAGGAAGCGGTGTTCACTCTTGTAGTGGCCTGAGAGCACCTGTTCCAGCGGCAGCAGGTAATCCTGCGGCGACAGGTCGGTCAAAAAGCCGAGATTGCCCCGGTTGACGCCGATCACCGCCACGTCGAACCGTGACAGCACCCGGGCCGCCCCCAGCATGTTGCCGTCCCCGCCGACGACTATGGCCAGATCCGCCTGCTCACCGAGCTGGACCAGATCCATCACGTTCTCATCCATGATGCCGAGGGTGTGGGCCACCCGGCTCTCCACCAGCACCCGAAAACCTCGGGTAGTGAGATATTGATGCAGACCGGTCAGGGTCTGGTTGGCCCCTTCGTGGTGGGGTTTGCCAATCAGGGCAATGGTTTTGAACGGAGAATCCATATGCTGTCGGGTCTGGGATGAGTATTGGGGGGAGTATACCGCGCTTTGTGGGGGATTTGTCTGCTGCCGGCGTCGACTGGTGGGCATAGCGCCATGAAAAGTGGCAATTTGGCCGTTGGCTCGGCTCATTGGCGACGATAGCGCCCTTTTCCCCTTGAAAGCCGGGGCTGCGTCCCCATAATAGCGCCATTACAGGGTCTGTTAGCGACTTGTCGCGCACCCGAACGTCAACAGACCCTAACAAGCAACCCTGAAATTGGAGATGTCATGAACCACGAAGAACAAAAGGTTGAAGCGATGGAGCAAGTGGAAGTCCAGCCAGTCGAGCCGACCGATGTAGACAGTGAAGTGACAGCCGAGCAGGCCCGCATTGCCGAGCTGGAGGCCCAACTGGACGCCGCCCGGCTGGCGTCCAATGAAGAGCGCGAGCGTGCCATTCGTGCCGTCGCCGAGATGGAAAACCTGCGTCGCCGCGCCGCCCAGGACGTGGAGAAGGCTCACAAGTTTGCGCTGGAGAAATTCGCCGCCGAACTGCTGCCGGTACTGGACAACCTGGAGCGCGCCATTGAGCTGGCGGACAAAGAGAACGATGCCCTCAAGCCCATGATCGAAGGGGTCGAGCTGACCCTCAAATCCATGCAGAGCTCGGTGGGCAAGTTTGGTCTGAATCCGCTGGATCCGCTCAATCAGCCGTTCGATCCCAACGCCCATCAGGCGATGAGCATGATCGAAAATGGCGAGCTGGCACCGAACACCGTCATCGCCGTGATGCAGAAGGGCTACGAGCTCAACGGTCGGGTGATCCGTCCGGCCATGGTGATGGTCTCCAAGGCGCCGGCCTGAGAGTCATCGCTGTGCTGAGCCCGCCGCTCGGCGGGCTTTTTATTGATAGCGGCGCCATTCTGCGTATTCAGTGGCGCCATTTGGCAAGCATTCAGCCGTAAACAGGGCAAGAATGCGCGGTTTTTTGAGGGCGGGGCTTGAAGCGACAACTTGAGACCCCATATAGGTTGCAAGGCCGCGGCGGCACAAAAAATTTGATGCCGGGAGCTTGAAAGCCACTCTGGCTGCCCCCACCTAGCCGTTAACGCATTAAGGCGAGTTCCTCGCCAGTTTATTCAAAGTATTTGGAGATTCGTCAAATGGGTAAAATCATCGGTATTGACCTGGGTACTACCAACTCCTGCGTCGCTATTCTGGATGGCGACACCGCTCGCGTGATCGAGAACGCAGAAGGCGATCGTACTACTCCGTCCATCATTGCCTATGCCGATGATGGCGAGATCCTGGTTGGTCAGCCGGCCAAGCGTCAGGCCATCACCAACCCGAAGAACACCCTGTTCGCCATCAAGCGTCTGATCGGTCGCCGTTTCGAAGATGAAGAAGTGCAGCGTGACCTGAAGATCATGCCGTACGCCATCGCCAAGGCTGACAACGGTGATGCCTGGGTTGAAGTGAAGGGCAAGAAAATGGCACCGCCGCAGATCTCTGCCGAAGTGCTGAAGAAGATGAAGAAGACCGCCGAGGATTACCTGGGCGAGCCGGTGACCGAAGCCGTCATCACAGTACCGGCCTACTTCAACGATGCCCAGCGTCAGGCTACCAAGGATGCCGGTCGCATCGCGGGTCTGGATGTAAAACGCATCATCAACGAACCGACAGCAGCTGCTTTCGCTTACGGCGTGAACAAGGTCAAGGGCGAGCGCAAGGTTGCCGTGTATGACCTGGGTGGCGGTACTTTCGATATCTCCATCATCGAGATCGACGAAGTCGAAGGGGAAACCACCTTCGAAGTACTGGCGACCAACGGTAACACCCACCTGGGTGGTGAAGACTTCGACAACCGCGTCATCAACTATCTGGTAGATGAGTTCAAGCGTGAGCAGGGCATCGACCTGCGCAACGACCAGCTGGCCCTGCAGCGTCTGAAAGATGCCGCCGAGAAAGCCAAGATCGAGCTCTCTTCCGCCCAGCAGACCGACGTGAACCTGCCGTACATCACTGCAGATGCCACAGGTCCCAAGCACATGAACATCAAGGTGACCCGCGCCAAGCTGGAATCGCTGGTGGAAGACATGGTGAAAGACTCGCTCGAGCCGGTCCGTACCGCCCTGAAAGACTCAGGTCTGGCCGTTGGCGAGATCGACGACGTCATCCTGGTAGGCGGTCAGACCCGCATGCCTATGGTGCAGAAGACTGTTGCCGAGTTCTTTGGCAAAGAGCCGCGCAAAGACGTCAACCCGGACGAAGCCGTGGCCATGGGTGCTGCCATCCAGGGTGCCGTACTGTCCGGTGACAAGACCGACGTACTGCTGCTGGACGTGACTCCGCTCTCCCTGGGTATCGAAACCATGGGCAGCGTGATGACTGCGCTGATCGAGAAGAACACCACCATCCCGACCAAGAAGTCCCAGGTGTTCTCCACCGCCGAAGACAACCAGTCTGCCGTGACCATTCACGTGCTGCAGGGTGAGCGCAAGCGCGCCAGCGACAACAAGTCCCTGGGCCAGTTCAACCTGGAAGGTATCCGTCCGGCTCAGCGTGGCCTGCCGCAGATCGAAGTGACCTTCGACATCGATGCCAACGGTATCCTGCACGTCTCTGCCAAAGACAAGGAGACCAACAAGGAGCAGAAGATCACCATCCAGGCTTCCTCCGGTCTGTCTGATGAAGAGATCGAACGCATGGTACGCGAGGCGGAAGCCAACGCGGCCGAAGACAAGAAGTTTGAAGAGCTGGTGCAGACCCGCAACCAGGCTGACGGTCTGGTCCACTCGGTCCGCAAGCAGGTAGCCGAAGCCGGTGAAGCCCTGCCTGCCGACGACAAGACCAAGATCGAAACCGCATTGAGCGAGCTGGAAGCCGTCATCAAGGGTGACGACAAGGCGGTCATCGAAGCCAAGCAACAGGCGCTGATGGAAGCCTCCCAGAAGCTGATGGAGATTGCCCAGCAGCAAGCCCAGGCTCAGGGCGCTGGCGCCGATGCCGGTCAGTCCTCTTCTTCCGCCAAGGCTGACGACGACGTGGTCGATGCCGAGTTCGAAGAAGTGAAAGACGACAAGAAATAAGCCACACCCAGATGGGCAGAGTCCGCTCTGCCCATCGGCTTGAACGATGAATTTACGGGCGTTGGGTGACCAACGCCCGTCTGCATAACTGTTTACGTAGCAACAGGATCAGTATGTCAAAGCGCGATTTCTATGAAGTGCTCGGGGTATCGAAAGATGCCGACGAGCGCGAGATCAAGAAGGCGTACAAGCGTCTGGCGATGAAGTTTCACCCGGATCGCAACCAGGGTGATGCCGCCTCCGAAGAGAAGTTCAAAGAGGTCAAGGAAGCCTATGAGGTCCTGACCGATGCCAACTTGCGCGCCCGTTATGACCAGTACGGTCATGCCGGCGTGGATCAGAGCCAGGGTGGCGGTGGCCACGGTGGCTTTGGCGGCGGAGCCGATTTCGGTGATGCGTTCGGCGACATCTTTGGCGACATCTTTGGCGGTCGCAACGGCGGCGGTCGTCGTGGTCCGGCCCGGGGTTCCGACCTGCGCTACACCATGGAGCTGACCCTGGAAGAGGCGGTGCGCGGCGTCTCCAAGGAGATCAAGGTACCGACCCTGGTCCACTGCGAGGTCTGCAACGGCTCCGGCGCCCACACCGGCAGCAGTGCCCAGACCTGCCCGACCTGCCACGGGGCCGGTCAGGTGCAGATGCGTCAGGGCTTCTTCGCGGTGCAGCAAGCCTGTCCGCACTGCCACGGTCGCGGCAAGATCATCAAGGATCCGTGCCGCAAGTGCCATGGCGAGGGTCGCTACCAGAAGACCAAGACACTGTCGGTGAAAATTCCGGCGGGCGTCGATACCGGCGATCGCATCCGTCTCTCCGGCGAAGGGGAAGCGGGGGAAGCCGGGGCTCCGGCCGGGGATCTCTACGTACAGGTGCACGTCAAGGAGCACGAGATCTTCGTGCGTGACGGCAACAACCTCTACTGCGAAGTGCCCATCAGCTTCACCGCCGCCGCACTCGGTGGCGAGATCGAAGTGCCGACCCTGGATGGCCGCGTCAAGCTCAAGGTCACTCCCGAGACCCAGACCGGCAAGATGTTCCGCATGCGGGGCAAGGGCGTCAAGTCCGTGCGCTCCGGCCAGGTGGGGGATCTGATGTGCAAGGTGGTGGTCGAGACCCCGGTCAAGCTGACCGAGTCCCAGAAAGAGCTGCTGCGCCAGCTGGACGAGTCGTTCAGCGGTGCCGCCGCCAAGACCCACAAGCCGAGATCGGAAGGCTTCTTCGAAGGGGTGAAACGCTTCTTCGACGACCTGACCCGCTGATGGCAGCCGGTCCGGCACCAAGATAGAAAGAGGGAGGCATGATGCCTCCCTCTTTTTTTGTCGTCTTGAGCCGAGCGCTATCGCGACCCGTCATTCCGATGTGCAGAGCTGTCCATATCAGGCGCCGACCAGCGTGCTGCCGAGGAAGGCATAGGCGAAGCCAAAATAGATCAACACACCCAGCAGATCCATGATCGAGGTGAGCATGGGGGAGCTGAGGGTGGCCGGGTCAGTGCCTATCTTGCGCGCCACGAAGGGCAGAGCCAAACCGAGCTGGCTGCCAACGACGGTCACCGTCATGGCGGACAGGCTGACGATCAGCACTATGTCCCAACCTATGCTCTTGCTCCAGAATGCCATCACGCCTTCCAGCACGGCGACACCCACCCCCAGCGCCACGGCAACGGGCAGATCGCGACGCAGTACGAAGAAGAAGTCACGCAAGCTCAGCTTGAGCTGCCCCATGCCCATCGAGCGGATCACCAGGGTGGCAGACTGGCTGCCCGCGTTGCCGCCCATGTCGATGATGGGGGCAATGAAGGCGGCGAGGATCAGGACCTCGCTGAGCAGATCCTCCTGGGCCGCGACCAGATTGCTGGTGAGAATGCCAAAGATGGTCAGTACCGCCAGCCAGAAGAAACGGGCATTGAACATGCTCAGTGTGCTGGATGCGCGAAGATCGAGTTCGGGGCCACCCAGAGCCGCCGTGCCACCGAAGCGGGCAATGCGGTTGGCGTCCTCTTCTTCGGCCACATCCATCGCATCATCCACAGTGACCATGCCGAGCAGCTGTCGGTCATTATTCAACACCGGCAGGGCCAGCAGGTTATAGCGGGCTATCATGTCCGCGGCGGCTCCCTTGTGGGCATCTGCCTGAATACTCACCAGCTCCCGCTGCATGATGCTTGATATGGGGGCCTTGCTGTCGGCCAGAAAGAGTTCTCGCAGCGAGACAACCCCGATGAGGCGGCGCATTTCATCCACGACATACAGGGTGTAGATGCTTTCTCTGTCAGCGGCAGTGCTGCGCAGGCGCTGCAGCCCCTCGCCCACTGTGATGTCGGCTGGCAGGCTGGCACAATCCGAGCTCATGATGGAGCCGACCAGGCTGTCGGAGTAAGAGGCCAGTCGTTGGGTATCCTCCCGCTCTTCCTCCGTCATCGCATCGAGCAGGATCTGGCGCAAGGCGGCGGGCAGACGATTGTAGAGGTCGGCTCTGTCATCGGGGGAGAGGCGGGTGCACAGCTCCTCCAGCTGGGTCTTGGCCATGGAGCGCACCAGACTGGCCTGAATGTCGCTGGGCAGATGGCGGAAGATGCGAGCGGCCCGCAATGCAGGCACCAGGCTGAGGAAGGTGTGAATATGCTTGTCTGTCAGGCGCTTTATCGCTTGAGCCAAATCGACTTCATGAATATTCAGGCTCAGGCTCTGGATCCCCATGCGATCCTTGTTTTGCAGCAGTACGTACAGTTGTTGGTGAATATCTTGGTATTGCATTTATATATCCTTTATTACATCAGCCGGAAAAATGGCAAATAGAGTCCCGACTGACATCACATCAGCAAAAATAGATAAAGAAATAACACCCGAAAATTAACTCGGGCTAGTCGCCAGTACTGGCTCCAGGGTCAGGGTCCATAAGGCACCTCCTGATTGATGTAGAAAACGGCCATATTCTTGCCCGTCATGGGCAACGAAAGGGGAACTGAACAGGTGCAACGCTCGGCAAGCGTGCAGCAAGGGAGACCGGATGGCGAGACGGACGCAACCCGGTGAGCGGCGGCTGCCATGTCCCCTGCGGTTTCGCCGGCAAGCCGCATGGCCACTGACCCTAGGCAAACCGGGCTCGCCATTGGCAACTCGCGCCATGGGCGGAGCAACATGGGCTGATGGGTAGACAGCGGTAATGACATGCGGGTCCTGATATCAGGAGAAGATCCATGCAGGCATGATTGACGTCATCCAGCGGGTGATCCTGGATGGCGCAAGTAATAGACATCGAGTGAATACAGGGAAGGGGTGCACTCAGGTGCAAATAAACCGCTCTCCGCATAGCGCGAGATAGCGGCAGAAGAATCTGCGGGATCTCGCGACTCAGGTATTGGCTGACGAGCTCAACAACCTACTGTCATCTGATGAATTGCCCACTGATGGTCTCCGTTATTAATCAATGCGGCGATGCTACTGGAATGACACTTATTGGTAAATAATTAATCCGCAGCCAGAAACATTTAGAAACAACTTTATTGATATCATGATGATTAATGGGTGGTGTCGGTGTACTCAGGTGAGTATAGTTTTGGCGTCTATCTTGTTATGGACAAACAGGTTGCAATAAAAGCACTCAAGCTTTTTATTTAAAGGACTATTTTATGAAAAAATGTATTTTGGCAATTGCTTTATTCCATTTGATGTCTGCAAATGCTTTTGCTGGGAATAAAGACGATACATGCAAAGCCTATCGTGATGCGGCAGCACAGAGTTGCAATGCCGGATCTGGTGGCATTTCAGATGGTTCCATGGGTGCCTGTTTTGGAGCGCAACTCGGGCTGATTTTTCGCGGCTGTTGAGAAAGCTGGCAGCCAGGATCTGAACTGATAGGTTGACCCCGCCGAGTGGCGGGGTCAATTTTTTAGCGTGTATCGTATGTCTTCGGCTTGCCTACGGGCTTCTGTCGGGCGTGTCAGCTAAATCAGGTCGCTTCAATCTGATCTTGCAACATATGAGACGTTAACGTAACCGTTCACCGGCAGGGGCTTGATGCACACAACTCGGCAGGGAGGGGGTAATCCGTTTTCTCGATGCAAGCTCGGACGACTGCACGAAGCCATTCCTGAGGACAATGCCCCAGTCGTTTGGCCGTCTCCACCAACGACAGTATTCGCTGGCGAAACAATTCCCCACGATGTGAACACACGCCGTAGCTCCCTTTACGCCATAGCACATAGCCGCGTAGCGCCCGTTCCGCCTCGTTATTCGTCAGCGGGATATCGTCATCACTCATAAACCGCCACAGCATCTCGTCATCCTTGATTAGCCACTCACTGCGGCCCCGGTAGCGCTTCGAGCACAGCACGGTTCCTTGTGCTAGCTCTGCCGATAGCGCCTGAGTCGGTGCAGATACTGCTCCTTGCCGAGGTAGCCATTTTCATAACGGTTACTTTGGATTCGCCCTATTGAGTTGATCCCAATGAGGGATCCACCTCACAAGTTCAGCCAATTCATTCTGTACAAATGTTATCCCGCTCACAGAGTGGCTGAAACGGTTTAGCTTCTGTATTGAGTTAGCTAAAGCGGTTTAGCTATGCTCTCTTCGCCGATAAAAACAGAGCCCGATCGGGCAACACACGACAGGTGAGGAAGATGATGATGTTCAAGAGCAGATTGGCGCTGGCGGTAGCGCTGGGATTGGGGATGAGCGGTCCGCTGTGGGCGGCCGAGGGCGGTATCGAAGCCAGGCTGGCGGCGCTGGAGGCGCGGGTACAGGCGGCCGAAGCGCGAGCCGAGGCGGCGGAAAGTCGTGCCAGTCAGGCCGAGGTGAAGGCGAGTGCGGCCAGTGAGCAGGCCCAGGTCGCCAACAGCCGCAGCCAGAAGGTGGATGAGAAGACGGCGGGGGCGCAGGGCTTCGAGTTTCACGGCTATGCCCGCTCGGGCTTGCTGGTCAACGGCAATGGCAACGGCGGGCGCGGTGGGCCCTACATCACGCCGGCCGGATCGGTGGGCGGGGCTGTTGGCCGGCTTGGCAACGAGGATGACACCTACATGGAGGCCAATCTGCTGAAGACCCAGACCTTCGCCGACGGCAGCTGGGCCCGCTACAAGCTGATGCTGGCCGATGGCGTGGAGACCAGCAACGACTGGACCGCCAGCGATTCGAGCCTCAATACCCGCCAGGTGTTTGCCGAAATCGGCAATCTGGCGAGCTTTGACGGCCCCTTCAAGCATGCGGTGTTGTGGGCGGGCAAGCGCTTCGATCGGGACAACTTCGACATCCACTGGCTCGACTCGGATGTGGTGTTCCTGGCCGGGACCGGCGGTGGCGTCTACGACGTGCAGCTGGCCGACAGCTGGAAGGCGAACTTCTCCCTCTATGGTCGCGACTATGGTGACATCAGCGCCAGCGGCCTGTCGGACATAGAGAGCCATATCCTCACCATGAACAACCGCGTCGGCAACTGGCAGTGGATGCTGAACGGTCTCTCGGCCAAGGACAACGAGGCGCGCATCAACGACGGCGGCAAGGGAAGCGAGGCGGCGAACAAGGGGGCGCACACCCTGCTGGCCTATCATGCCGACAGCTTCTTTGGCATCAACCCCGGCTTCTCCAAGGCGGCGATCCTCTATGGTCATGGCCTGGGGGCCGAGCTCAAGGGGCTGGGTTCCGACAGCGAGTTGCTGCCGGATGCCGATGCGGTGCGAGTCGCCGTGTTTGGCGCCACGGACCTCAACCCGCGCTGGCGTTTCGCGCCGGCCCTGCTGGCAGAGCAGAGCCAGGACCGTTACGTGAAGGGGGATGAATACCAGTGGCTGACCCTCAATACCCGGGTGGCCCAGGTGCTGAGCCAGAACGTCGAGCTGGTCTACGAGGCGGCATGGCAGTACATGGATCTGGATCCCAAGGGCTACAAGGGCCGCCAGGCGGTGAGCGGCAACTTCACCAAGCTCACCTTCGCTCCCACCTTCAAGGCGCAGACCGCCGGCTTCTTCGAGCGCCCCGAACTGCGGGTGTTCGCGACTTGGATGGACTGGTCCTCCGAGCTCGACAACTACGCCAGCGACGATGCCATGGGTCAGAGCAACTTCACCGCCGGTGGCGAGTGGAACTTTGGCGTGCAGATGGAAACCTGGTTCTAGTTCGTTATCCTGATCACAAAAATGGCAGCCGGTGCCGAGATCTGTTGGTTAGCTAAATCGGTTTAGCTAATAATGAAAGCCAAGAGATGAGGGCCTGGCCCCGTCAATGAATCCTGTGCAGCAGTGGAGTAGCAAGGTGACGAATCGTGTGTGGGTAATGGGGGATGCCGTAGTGGACTTGATCCCGGAAGGGGAACTGCACTACCTCAAGTGTCCGGGCGGCGCCCCCGCCAATGTGGCGGTCGGGGTGGCACGGCTTGGCGGTGATGCGGCCTTTATCGGCCGGGTCGGCGCCGATCCCTTCGGCCGCTTCATGGCCGAAACCCTGGTGACCGAGGGTGTCGATATCGGTCACCTGACCCAGGATCCGGCCCATAACACCTCGACCGTGCTGGTGGCGCTCGATGAGGCAGGGGAGCGCAGCTTCACCTTCATGGTGCGCCCCAGTGCCGACCAGTTCCTCACCCCGGCGGATTTGCCGAGCTTTGGCGCCGGTCAGTGGCTGCTGACCTGCTCCATCGCGCTCGCCAACGAACCTGTGCGCACCAGTTGTCTGCACGCCATGGCCGCCATCAAGGCAGCAGGCGGACGGGTCTGTTTCGACCCCAACCTGCGCCCCGAAGTGTGGGGCAAGCCCGCCGAGATGCTGCCACAGGTAAGCGCGGCCATCGCGCTGGCGGACGTGGTCAAGCTCTCGGTGGAGGAGCTGCAACTGCTGAGCGGCGAGGATGAGCTGGCCGCAGGGCTCGCCACTCTCTCGGGCCCGGCGCTGGTGCTGGTGACCCGGGGGGCGGCCGGAGTGGTGGCCCGCCTGGATGGCGAGTTGCTGGAGTGGGTGGGGCAAAAAGTGACCCCACTCGACACCACGGGGGCGGGGGATGCTTTCGTCGCCGGTCTCCTGGCCGCGCTGGCGCAGGGTGAGCGATTGCCCACGCTGGCCGAACTGCACGCCATCCTGGCCCAGGCTCACGGCTGCGGGGCGCTTGCCACCACCGCCAAGGGGGCCATGACGGCGCTGCCGACCCGCACAGAACTGGATGCCTTTTTGCGATCAGGCGCAAGCGGCTGTTGATCTGCGGCTAGAAGCCCGGCTCGACAGCCCCTACTCTCATGTGACAAGGGCCCGCCAGCGCGGCGGGTCATAAGAGGAAGAATATGAATATCAGTGCGATAGCCAAGGATCTGGTGCCCCTGCTCGGGGGCAAGGAGAACATCGTCAGCGCCGCTCACTGTGCCACTCGGCTGCGGCTGGTGCTGGCGGACGACAGCAAGGTGAACAAGGCTGCCATCGACAAGCTGGACGGGGTAAAAGGCTGCTTCAGCAATGCGGGTCAAATTCAGGTGATCTTCGGCACAGGTCTGGTCAACAAGGTCTATGCGGAGTTCGTCGCCCTGACCGGTACCGGCACCGCCAGCAAGGCGGAGCTGACCGACATGGCGACGGCCAAGCTTAATGTGGCCCAGCGCCTGGCGCGGACGCTCTCCAACATCTTCGTGCCCATCATTCCGGCAATCGTCGCGTCCGGTCTGCTGATGGGGCTGCTCGGCATGGTGCGCACCTACGGCTGGGTCAATGCCGACAGTGCCCTCTTCGTCATGCTCGACATGTTCAGCTCGGCGGCCTTCATCATTTTGCCGATCCTGATCGGCTTTACTGCGGCGCGGGAGTTTGGCGGCAACCCCTATCTGGGGGCCACCATGGGGGGCATCCTCACCCATCCGGCGCTGACCAACGCCTGGGGCGTGGCCGGTGGCTTCAAGACCATGGACTTCTTCGGTCTCGATGTCGCCATGATCGGCTATCAGGGCACCGTCTTCCCTGTGCTGCTGGCGGTCTGGTTCATGTCCCATCTGGAGAAGCAGTTGCGCAAGCGCATTCCGGACGCGCTGGATCTGATCCTCACGCCGTTTCTCACCGTCATCATCACAGGTTTCGTGGCGCTGCTGTTTATCGGTCCGGCGGGTCGAGTGCTGGGGGACGGCATCTCCTTCGGTCTGAGTGCGCTTTATGAGCAGGCAGGCTGGTTGGCGGGACTGGTGTTTGGCGGCACCTATTCCCTCATCGTCATCACCGGCATCCACCACAGCTTCCACGCCATAGAGGCGGGGCTGCTCACCAATCCGGCCATAGGCGTCAACTTCCTGTTGCCCATCTGGGCCATGGCCAACGTGGCGCAGGGGGGAGCCTGTCTGGCTGTCTACTTCAAGACACGGGATCCGAAAATCAAGGCGATCACAGTGCCGGCGGCCATGTCCTGCCTGCTCGGCATCACAGAGGCGGCGATCTTCGGCGTCAACCTGCGCTACATCAAGCCCTTCCTGGCCGGTCTGCTCGGCGGTGCCCTGGGCGGTGCCTACGTGGTGGCGGCCAAGGTGGGCATGACGGCGGTGGGGCTGACCGGCATTCCCGGCATGGCCATAGTCCAGCCCATGAGCCTCATCCACTATGTCATCGGGCTGGTGATCGCCTTTGGCGCTGCCTTTGCCGCCTCCTGGCTGCTCAAATACAAGGTGGAGTGATGAAGGACGTCGATCTCCTCAACCAGGTTGTCCGGTCCTTGCTGGCCGGACAGCTCAAGGCGGCGGCCGATCCCCATAGGCCCCGCTGGCATCTGGCAGCCCCGGTGGGGCTGCTCAACGACCCCAACGGCTTTATCGAGCACGACGGGCGCTACCACCTCTTCTACCAGTGGAATCCGCTCGGCTGCGAGCACAGCAACAAGGGGTGGGGCCATGTCAGCTCGACCGATCTGCTGCACTGGCAGCACGAGCCGGTGGCGCTGCTGCCCACCGAAGTCTATGAGAGCCACGGCTGCTACTCGGGCTCGGCGGTGAGCGACGAGCAGGGGTGCCTGACCCTTATCTACACAGGCAACGTCAAATACCCGGATGGCAGCCGTACCGCCTACCAGTGTCTGGCTCGCGCCGATGGTGAGGGTGGCTTTGTCAAGCTGGGGCCTGTGCTGGAACTGCCCGCAGGCTACAGCGGCCATGTGCGCGACCCCAAGGTGTGGCACGACGGCCAGCAGTGGCTCATGGTGCTGGGGGCCCGCACTCTGGATGACAGGGGCGAAGTGCTGCTCTATCGCGGCGAGACGCTGGACAAGTGGCAGCTGCTGGGCTCCATCGCCGGCAGCGGGCATGGCGGTCTCGGCGACTTTGGCTATATGTGGGAGTGCCCGGATCTCTTCCCGCTAGGGGGTCGCCACGTGCTGATAAGTTGCCCGCAAGGGATTGCCCCGGTGGGGGAGGATTATCGCAATCTCTACCAGTGTGGCTGGCTGGCGGGCCATTTTGACGGCGAGCACTTCAAGCACGGGGCTTTCCACGAGTTGGACAGGGGCTTCGAGTTCTATGCGCCACAGACCACCCAGGACAGTCAGGGGCGGCGCCTCTTGTTCGGCTGGCTGGGGCTGCCGGAGGAGAACGAGATGAGCCAGCCCACTATCCCCTATGGCTGGATCCATCAGATGAGCTGCCCGCGGGAGCTGTTCTGGCAGGGGGAGTGGCTCTGCCAGCGGCCGGTGGCGGAGCTGGCGGCATTGAAGGGGGAGTTGACCCGGTTCGAGGGGACGCCAGGCGAATTTGCGGGGCTGGCCATCGACTCGGCCTGGCTCGATCTGGATCTGTGCGGTGAGGGAAGCCTCTGGTTCGGCGCCGTGGCCGAGCTGGTGTGGCAGCCTGGGCGCATCACCTTGCGGCGCCAGAACTGGCAGAGCGGGGAATGGGAGACGCGATCCGCCCCCTGGCTGGGTGGGCGGATCACTGTGCTGTGCGATCGTTCCAGTCTGGAGTGTTTCATCGATGGCGGTCGCCACAGCCTGTCGGCCCGCTACTTCCCCGGTGAAAAGCCGCAGCTATCGGCAGGGAACGCGGGTGGGGGCTGCAAAATTTGCCTCAATCACTGGCCGCTGTCGGCTTGCCTAGTACAATAGCCCGGTGCTAGTCAGCCGGGAGGCCAGGTGGAGAAGAAGAAACGGATCACGATTGCCCAGATAGCCGAGTTGGCGGGGGTGTCCAAGGCGACCGCCAGTCTGGTGCTCAACGGCAAGAGTGCTGAGTACCGGATTGCCGATCAGACCCAAAAGCGCATCCAGGCGGTGGCGGATGAGTGCCACTACCAGCCGAGCTTTCATGCCCGCGCCCTGCGCGAGACCCGCAGTTACACCTGGGGTCTGGTGATCCCCGATCTCACCAACTTCGGTTTTGCCCGCATCGCCCGCGCCCTCGAGGCTCACTGCCGGGAGGCGGGCATCCAGCTGCTGATCGCCTGCTCCGAGGATGATCCCACTCTGGAGCAGACGGTGGTGGACAACCTCATCAGCCGTCAGGTGGATGGCCTCATCGTCGCCTCCAGCGGCCACAGCGACGACATCTATGCCCGCATTCACGACCGCCTGCCGGTGGTGCAGCTGGATCGCCACATAGGCGAGTCGCGCCTGCCCATGGTGATCTCGGACGCCTGCAAGGCCACCGCCGAGCTGGTGCGGGACATGGCTGGCGAATGCGGCGAGGAAATTTACTATTTCGGCGGTCTGCTGGATCTCTCCCCCAGCCGCCATCGGCTTGCCGGGTATGAGCTGGGGCTGCATCGAGCCGGGCTTGAGGCGGACGCCATCCGGGTGCGCCATCGTGACTATCAGCCGAGCTCGGGCTATCAGCTGATGGCCGAGCTGGTGGCCGAGCTGGGGGCGCCGCCCCGCGGGCTCTTCACCGCCTCTTTTACCCTGCTGGAAGGGGTGCTGCGCTATCTCAACGAGGCTGGGCTGATGGAGACTGGCATGCGGCTGTGCACCTTCGATGATCACGATCTGCTCGACTGCATACCGATGCGCATCGACTCGGTGGCGCAGGATTGTCCGGCGCTGGCCCGCGCCGCCTTCGAGCTGATGCAGCAACTGATCGCGGGCAATCCCCCCGCGCAGACCGCCCAGGTGATCAGCCCCAGGGTACGCTGGCGCACCCGCCGCTAGTCGCGCAGGTTTGCTCCCATACAAAAGCCCCGCCAGAATTGGCGGGGCTTTTTTGTTTATCGGGGGAGGGCACACAGACATGCCCAGCCGGTTCAATCCGTGGTGCTGGCGCGCCAGAACACCTGCTTGATATGGGGATGAATGGCCAGCTTCACCATCAGGGCATCCAGCTCGTCGCCGTCGATGGAGGTAGCCAGCAGCACGGCGGAGATCTCCAGATCCTGTTCACCGAACGGCTCTATGTCCAGCTCGCTCAAAGGGTAGTTGGCCTGCTCCATCATCTCTTCGAGCCAGTGCAGCACCTCCTTCTGATACTCGCGCTGGGCGAGGGCCGTGACCCTGTAGGTCACCTCGGTATCTGTATTGTCCACCGGGCGGCGGTTGATCTGGTTGACCAGCGGTCGCAGCAGGGTGTTGGCGGCCAGCACGAACAGGGCGCCGAGCACTGCCTCCATGGCGAGCCCGGCCCCGCTGGCCGCGCCCACAGCCGCCACGCCCCACAGGGTGGCGGCCGTGTTGATGCCGCGGATATTGCCAGACTCGCGCATGATGACACCGGCGCCGAGAAAGCCGATGCCGGAGACGATATAGGCCACCACATGGACCACGTTGTAGTTGCCGCCGTGCAGGTCATAGATGCGCTGGGCCAGGCTGACGAACAGGGCGGCCCCCACTGCGACCAGCACGTTGGTGCGAAGACCGGCGGTACGCTGGCGGTACTGGCGCTCCAGCCCGACTAGGCTGCCCAGCACGAAGGCCAGCAACAGGCTGGCCAGGGTGTCGAGCAGGGAAATCATGTCAAATTGCTGCCACATTCTCATGGCGTACTCCTTCTGGTTTGAGATGGCCTTCGGGATACAGGATAGAAGGCCCAGTGAGCATTCCTGATGAATCGCAGAGGTGCGCGCGGTGAAGGCCATCATGGGAAATGAAAGCGGGCGCACGGTCAAACGGGCCCGCGCACTCAGAATGGCGAGCAGATAGCCGGGCCAGATGGAAAGGGGCCAGCATGGCTGGCCCCCGATCTACGCGATCCCGTTAGTTGAGCAGTGGCTCGGCGTCGCGACGGGGACGCAGCTCCCAGCGAACCGGGTGGGCGACCCCGACCTGATGCACGAACTGCACCAGATAACGGCGCTGTGGCGGGGTGCAGTGCAGATTGAGCACCAGCTCCCGACCTCCGCTGCGCCCTGGCCTCAGGGACTGCATGGGACGCAGCCCGGCCGGTTGCAGGGTATGAGTCACCATGTCGAGCACCTGCTCCATGTCGGCGCGATCCTGGCAACGGATCTGCAACCTGTAGTGGTGCTGACTCGGCTTGGCGCGCAGCCAGAGTGGCAACAAACCACGGCCCAGCTTGCTCAGCAGGGGGTGGGCCTGGGTGGATCCGGACTTGGTTGAAATAAAACGCATAGCAGCCTCCTTGTGGGAAGCAGAAACTATGCAGGCAAGGTGTCCAGGCCTGGGCTTGGGTCACCTGACGTCAAGTGTAAAAAGAGAAGAGGGGAGTGGATTTCCGCTTCTCGCAGGGTTGCGAGAACGCGGCAGAGGAAGACCTGCGGCTATCTCGCGACCTGGGTGCCGACTGACTGGGTCGGCCTACAACTGTCACTTGATGAATTGCCCACTGATGGTCTCCGCTGTTGATGAACGGCCAGATGGTACTCATCCAGAGCGATGAGGTAAAGCCTTATCCGCGTTCAGCAACATTTAGATACAAGTTTGTCAATAACCTGAGCCACTTGGCTACATCCATACCAGCCCGGCCAAGGCCGGCGCCATCCCAGGCGCCGGGCCAGTGGCTGCGGCAGCCTGCGCCCTGATCCACGGCCATGCTTAGGGTTCACTCCCATATAAAAATTAGATATTGCTAATTTAGGTTTTATTTATAGAATGAAGCTTAATATAAGCAACTGCTAATTTATTCCTATGGCCCCTTTCGATGAGATGACCCGGCATGCCAGCGAGGCGGCCGCCCTGCTCAAGGCGCTGGCCCATCCCGAGCGGTTGCTGGTGCTCTGCCAGCTGCTTGATGGCGAGAAGGGTGTTGGCGAACTGCTGGCACACAGTGCGCTGGGGCAGTCGGCATTCTCCCAGCAACTGGCGGTGCTCAGGCGCAGCGGCCTGATCCGGTCGCGCAAGGTTGCCCAGCAGATCTACTGCTCGCTGGCGAACGAGGCGGCGGCGGATGTACTGGCCGTGTTGCGCACCCATTTTTGCCACTCCCAAGATGACGAGGTGTCCTGATGTTTGAAACCCAATGGTTGCTTGCCCTGGCCGGGGGCATGCTGGTGGGGCTCTCCGCCCTGATGCTGATGCTGTTCAACGGCAAGGTGGCCGGGATCAGCGGCATTCTGGCGGGCGCCATGCAACACAGGCACGCCTGGCGCTGGCTGTTTCTGCTGGGACTGGGGGCGGGTGCCTGGCTGGCATTTTCCCTGGACTGGGCTCGGCTGCCGCGCTTCGACACCCTGCCGGCCTGGCCGCTGGTGCTGCTGGCTGGGCTGCTGGTCGGGATCGGTACCCGTCTTGGCAATGGCTGCACCAGTGGTCACGGCATCTGCGGCATGGGTCGGCTTTCTGTGCGCTCCATCCTTGCCACCCTCACCTTCATGGCAACCGGTGCCCTCACCGTGTTTGTCACCCTGCATCTGTTGTAACGAGGCGATGAGATGAAACTCTTTATCAGTCTGTTGGCCGGTCTCTTGTTCGGGATCGGCCTTGCCATCTCCGGCATGGTGGATCCGGCCCGGGTCATCGGCTTTCTCGACGTGGCGGGGGCCTGGGATCCCAGCCTGGCCTTCGTGATGGGCGGGGCCTTGCTGGTGTTCATGCCGGGCTACTTTCTGCTGGTAAAACCGAGCCGCCAGAGCCTGCTCGGTGAGCCATATTCGTTCAGCCAGGCCCGACAGGTGGACGGTCGCCTCCTCGGTGGCTCTGCCCTGTTCGGCATCGGCTGGGGCCTGGTGGGCATCTGTCCCGGGCCTGCCTTGAGCCTCATCTCCAGCGGTCAGCCCATGATACTGCTGTTCGTGGCGGCCATGGTGAGCGGGATCTTGCTGGTGGACAGGGTATGGCCGACGCTGTGGCCCGCCCGCAGGCCTGATCCTCAGGCGCCATGATCCCGCAGTCCCGGCATCCGTGCCGGAGTCAGGCAGGCGCAATAGCGAGAGGGCCACCTGGGTGGCCCTCCTCTTTTCACACGTTCAGGTGGCTGGTGCGCTGAGTCAGCGTCCTTTCATCAGCGGGAAGTAGCGTCGGTCGGCCTGGCTCATGTGGCCGACAACCAGCTCCTGAATGATGAAGTTGAGCAATTCGTCGTTGCCAAGCTCACCGGCCCTGGCGGCGGTCATCAGCTGGCTTGCCCTGTGCAGCAGCCGCTGGTGGTCCTGCTGGTGGCTGGCCAGCTCGGCATAGTCCAGCTCGGCCAGCATCTGCTCCTCGAAGGCGAAGTGGTGGCGCGCCATTTCGAACAAGCCTTCCAGACTCTCCAGATAGAGGGCAGGGTGTTCACTGTTGTCTTTCATGCGCTCCAGCAGCCGGTTGGTCAGCACGAAGAGCTGGCGATGCTCGGCATCGATGCGGGGGTGGCCGCACTCGTGGCTGTTTTGCCACAGCAGTGAGCCCAGCTCGGGATCCAGCCCGGCGGTAAACAGGCAGACCCGGCCACGGCCCCGTCCCTTGGCCTGATACATGGCCTGATCGGCATGGTGCATCAGGGTCTTGGGATCCGTGCCATGTTCCGGGTAGAGCGCCACCCCTATGCTGCTGGAGATCCGCAACTCCTGCTCTTCATCCACCCGGAACGGATGACGCAGGCTCTGGTGCAGATGATCCGCCACCGCCAGCGCCTCGTCACTGGTATCGGGCAGCAGGATCACGAACTCATCGCCCCCGAGGCGGGCCACCAGATCCTGTTCCCGCACGCAGTGGCGCATGCGCTCGGCCACCATGTTGAGCAACACATCGCCGGTCTCATGGCCGAAGGTGTCGTTGATCGGCTTGAAGTGATCCAGATCGATAAACATCAGCGCCAGCTCTCCCCCCTCGTCGGCCATGGCCTCCTTCAGCCGCAGTTGCAGCAGGCGACGGTTGGGCAGGTTGGTGAGCGGATCATAGAAGGCGAGGCGGTGCATCATCTCCTCGCTGGCGGCGCGTTCCGTGATGTCGCGGGTGACCCCCAGGATGGCATCGGGCTGGCCTTTCTCGTTGCCGTGCAAGGTGGTGATGGTCTCGGTCGCGACCAGATGCCCCTCCCTGTGCCGCAACTGGGTGCGGATCACGCAGCGGGTCTGCTCGTGGTCGCCCCGTTGCCAGGCCGCGAGGGAGTCACTGAGCTCATCGCGCAGCTGTTTTCTGGAGGTTTCCGGGATCAGCTGCTTGAGGGGCAGGCTGAGGATGTCGATCGCCTCGTAACCGCTGAGCGGCAGAATGGCCGGGCTGACGTAGCGAAAGCGCAGGGTGGCGGTATCCATGGTCCAGATGACGTCAGCGCTGTTCTCCGCCACGAACCGGTAGTGCTGTTCGCTCTGGGCCAGTTCACGGGTGAGCCGCAGCCGATCCCGGGCCTCCTGACGCAGGCGCAGGTAGAGGTGGCAGAAGATGCCGAGCAGGGTCAGCAGGGTGAAGGTGATCAGCATGGCAACGGCCACGCTCTTGTCGAACAGCTGCCGCTGCTGGCGCATCCGCTCCCGGTCCGGGTTGTAGAGGAAGCGTTCCAGATCGGGCAGGGAGCTGAGCAAACCCGCCTCCAGGTAGGTCCTGGCGATCTGCTGCCATCGCTCGGGTTGCATGTAGCCGGGCTCGATAAGATCCGGCTGCATCAGTTCCCTGGTTTCACGGGCCTCGAACTCCAGCTGCTCACGGCCATAACCGCTGGGATAGTTCTCCATGATCCAGCTGATCATCTCCTCCGGGTTTTCCATGGCATAGCGCCATCCCTTGAGACTGGCCTGCTGGAACGCATAGACCCGCTCCGGCCTGCCCGCCAGCTCGCGCTCAGAGGTAAACAGATTGTCACCGTAGAAGTCGAAGTCGATGTCGCGGGGAGAGAATACCCGGTAGGGGATCCCCAGCTGGGCCAGATAGAAGGGCTCGGTGGTGCTGTAGGCGCTGATGGCATCCACCTGTCCGGTCAGCAAGGCCTGCAGCCCCTGTTCATAGGGCAGTCTGGTCCAGCTCTGTGGCTGGGCATGGCGGCCGAGATAGACCTGCAACTCCCTGGAGCCTGGTTCCAGCATCAGGCGTTTGCCCGCCAGATCAGAGGGTTGCAGTATGTCGGGCCGTTCCAGCGAGAGCAGGACCAGCGGCGAGTGCTGCAGCATGGCCGCCAGTACCACGACCGGACGGCCTGCGGCACGGGCGAGCAGCAAGTCGCTGCCGCTGATCCCGAACTGGGCATTGCCCGACACCACCTCGTTGACCACATTGGTCTGCGGCGTGGCGGCGCGCAGCGCGACATTCAGACCGGCATCACGATAAAAGCCCTTGAACTGGGCGGCGTAATAACCGGCGAACTGGAACTGATGTTGCCATGGCAGTTGCACCACTATCTGATCTGCCGCCCTCAGGGGCAAAGAGGTGACGCTGTAGCAGATCGCCATACCCAGCATTGGCAGATACCAGAGCAAGCGATGAAGGGAGGAATTTACGCCTGTCATATACATTCCTCTCGGGAGACGGGTTCGATCCTAGAGTCAAACAATTCCTTGTTGCCCGCAAGGGGGCGAAAGGCCGCTGGAATGGGGGATGGGTGACAAAAAAAGTGATTTCTGTGTCGTTTATCACATTTGGCTTTCATGCTCGGTATTTTTGTCAATTATGCGAATAATTAAGGAGCCATATGGCCTATAAAAACGGTCGCATTTTAGTCGTATTTACCTGTTGTTTACCTCAGTAATAGTGAGTGATTGCTTTTTTCACGGTGCAATGCGTCAACCTGTGTCGCCGTATCAAAAGATACTTTTCTGATGCTGTGGGAATGTATCCGGATTGATTCTATTAGGTTGTTAATCGGTAACGATGGAGCCCAGCCGGCAAGGGCCCAAATCCGGTCGCCAGCGGTGGTATGATAGCGGCTCTTCCTTCTCGTTGAGGCTCTCTCATGTCCCGATTGCGTCTGTTGTTGTCCGACTCTCACGATCCCCTGTTCAACCTAGCGGTGGAGGAGTGCATCTTTCGCCAGATGGACCCGAACCAGCGGGTGCTCTTCCTGTGGCGCAACGCCAATACCGTGGTGATTGGCCGCGCCCAGAACCCCTGGAAGGAGTGCAACACCCGTCGTATGGAAGAGGATGGAATAACCCTGGCCCGGCGCAGCAGCGGGGGCGGCGCCGTGTTTCACGACCTTGGCAACAGCTGCTTCACCTTCATGGCGGGCAAGCCCGGCTATGACAAGAGCATATCCACCGCCATAGTGCTGGATGCGCTCAAGCGGCTCGGGGTGAGCGCCTTCGCCTCCGGGCGCAACGATCTGCTGGTGGCGACCCAGGACGGGGAGCGCAAGGTGTCGGGCTCGGCGTATCGGGAGACCCAGGATCGCGGCTTTCATCACGGCACCCTGCTGCTGGACGCCGATCTGGGCCGGCTCGCCAACTACCTCAATCCGGATCCCAAGAAGCTGGCGGCCAAGGGCATCAGCTCGGTGCGCAGCCGGGTGGCCAACCTGTGCGAGCTGCTGCCCGGCATTGACCACAACCAGCTGAGCCACGCTCTCTGCGAGGCCTTCTTTGCCCATTACGGCGAGCAGGTTCTGCCCGAGCACATCTCTCCGAGCCAACTGCCCGACCTGCCCGGCTTTGCCGACACCTTCGCCCGCCAGCGCAGCTGGGAGTGGAACTTCGGCCATGCGCCTGCGTTCAGCCATCAGCTGGACGAGCGCTTCGGCTGGGGCGGGGTCGAGCTCCATTTCGATGTGGAGAAGGGGGTCATAGGCCGGGCGCAGATCTTCAGCGACAGCCTGGATCCGGCGCCGCTGGATGCGCTGGCCGAACGGCTGGTTGGCCTCGCCTATCGCCGCGAGGCCATAGCGACGCTGCTGTCGCAACTGCGGGCCGATTTCCCGGCCCAGCAAGCCGAGCTGGACGAGCTCTCCCGCTGGTTGCTGGCCGCCCTGCGCTGAGGTTTTTTCCTGTCCGATCACGAAATCAAAAGAGGCGCCCCAAAGGCGCCTTTTTGCCAGCCCACGCCACGGCTCATCATGACAAAAAGTAGGGGAGGCCATTAGATATTGTCGCTGTTTCAAACAGCGGCTCAGGGGTATAAGGGCAGCACACTTGCTGTACTAATGGTATAAAAATGAGTGACTTAGTTTATCTGAAAGATGAAGGCGTCAACGCCATCCACCCCGAGTTCTCCGCCCGTTTCGCCACAGTCAAAGCCAACTTTTTCTCGCGCAATCCCGATCTCTGGCCGGTGTTTCGCGAGCCCGGTTTCGCCACCCTCAACGAGTTTCGCGCCCGTGGCCTGGCGCCGGATGCCCGCCTGAACGCCTGGCCAGATGGCCGCGCCCGCCTCGCCGATCTCTGCGAGACCATGCCGGTGCCCGCACAGATGCGCACCCCAGGCGAGCCCATGACCGAGCTGCTGTTTGCAGGGGCTCTGTCGAAAGACTGGGAGAACCCCTCCAGCGTCGAGAACGTCATCACAATGTCGGCGGATCCCGCCATCTACGGCGCCCAGATGGGTATATTGGCCAACCCCAACCTGGTCTACTCCGAGTATGCCGGGGTGGCCGAGGAGCTGGAGAAGAAGGTGGTGCGCCAGATAGCCCTGCTGGCGGGTTACGATCCGGCCCGCGCCACCGGCATCTTCACCCAGGGGGGGACCTTCTGTAACCTCTACGGCTACCTGCTCGGCATTCGCAAGAGCCTGCCGGAGGCCAAGCACAAGGGGCTGGGCCACTATCAGGATTACCGCATCATCAACTCCCAGGGCGGCCACTATTCCAACATCACCAACCTCTCCCTGCTCGGGGTCGACATAGAGAACAAGACCATCCGCATTCAGGTTGGCGAGAACAACGACATCGATCTCGATCACCTGGAACGCACCCTGACCGCCTGTTTTGCCCTCAAGCACGTGGTGCCCACAATCATGCTCACCATGGGTACCACTGACACCTTCGGGGTGGACCAGGTCAAACCCGTGGTCGAGCTGCGGGATCGCCTCTGCGAGCGGTTCGAGGTGGCGGTCAAGCCCCACATCCACGTGGATGCCGCCATCGGCTGGTCGATGATCTTCTTCCTGGATTACGATTTTGGTGCCAACCCGCTCGCCATCAACGGCGCTACCCTGGCGGGGATCGAGCGCAACGTGGCCCGCTTCGCCGAGCTGAAATACGCCGACTCCTTCACCGTCGATTTCCAGAAGTGGGGCTATGTGCCCTATACCTCCAGCCTGGTGATGATCAAGGAGCAGGACGATCTCAAGGCGATGGAGAACGACCCGGAGAACTTCTCCTATTTTGAGCGGGACATTCAGGGCCAGACCCACCTGCAGTCCACCATAGAGTGTTCCCGCGGGGCGAGCGGCCTGTTCGGTGCCTATGCGGCGCTCAACTACCTGGGGGTCGAGGGTTATCGCACCGTGCTGGCCCACTGCCTGCAAAATGCCAACTACTTCCGCTTCCGGTTAAGCCAGCTCGGCAACGTCAAGCTGGTGGCCCAGGAGAATCAGGGGCCGAGCGTGGGCTTCAAGATCTACAACCCAGAGTGGGTGCAGGATCCGGACGCCGAGTTCGCCTTCGAGCTGGCGCGCAGCCCGGACGCGGCCTACAAGGCGCGGCTGCAGCGCAACACCGACTATCACCGCGGCCTCTTTACCGGGCGCGGCAAGGTGGGGCTCTACACCAACTGGGTGGAGGCCATAGCCCACTCCGACTACGATGCCCGCGGCAAATACTCCTATATCGCCGGTGAGAAGGCGGTCTTTATGAACCCCGCCTGCGGCCGTGAGCAGATCGATGCCTTCATCGCGCACATTCGCGGCTGATGGTGGATGAATGACGGGGCGCAGGCGGGTCTCCCCCTGCGTCCTGCTTTTTTGATACGTCAATCAATTGAATCAAAAGGGATTGCTTGCGAATCCCCCGGGAAATGTGAAGTTCTGCACGTTACGCCCCTCTGCATCCCTTTCTGACTTTTATCGCCCTGTTTTTTCCGTACGGTATGGACTCCAACGGGCTGGCTTGCAGCCTTGGATATCAACAAAAGGAGCCGTTATGGACAAGCACAGACGCAGAGTCACCCTGGGGTTGTTGAGTGCCCCACTGGTCGCCACCCTGGCCGGGTGCAACAGCAGCAACGACAGCGAAGGGAGCCCGGTCGACTTTAGCACCACCCTGACAGACCGGCTGAGCGCCGAATTGCACGACGAGCAGACTGCCCGCCGGCTGGCCCCCTTCATCGAGGAGGCCTGCTTCAACATGACGCCGTCCCGGGTCGTCATCGACAGCGTCAACTGCGTAATAGCCTTTGCCTTTGGCAACCGCCCCAATGCCTCGGGCAACCCGGATGAGCTGGCCGAACCCGGCCCCATGAATGAGGCCCTGGCCGCCTGTTGCGCCGCCCTCTATCGGCAAAAGCCGGTACCCATGTATGTGCAGTGGGAGATAGCCCGCTTCCTCGACTCGGCCCGCTATCCCGATATCCCGGCCCGGGATGTCATCTCCATCGAGCCTTACTGGGATAATGAGGGCAAGCTGATCTACCTCAGCACGGACGGAGTGGTGGAGGCCATCGTCAGGGATTACGCAGGCGGAGATGCCGCCGCCCTCGGCATGGCGGCCGTTATAGGTCACCGCGACCACGTCAAACGCTGCATCATCACCTGCCGTGCCCGCAAGGTGGCGAGCCATGCCCCGGAGGGGATCGAACTGCCCGTCTGGTATGACGAGCAATCCGATCAACCCTGGACCCGCCGCCGCGACCTCTATGTGCTGCAGGATATCTCGGCCCAGCTGATGGGGGTGGCGCAGGCCAACATAGCCCAGGCTTATCCGAACGGGTGAGCCGCGCTGATGGCACAATGCAAGCCGGGTCAGGGGCCCGGCCTGTTTGTCATCAGGACGGGCGAGGCGCCAAGGTATCGGATGGATTGCCTCTGCGGGCTCACACCGGCCTGGATAATATCGGCTTGTGCCCGAATGTGGCGTCATTAGTGCGGCGTAATAGAGACATGCCGGTGCAAGGTGCGCCGGCATGATGTGATCAAGGTATGTTGAAGGTGACGGGGTCAGGGAGTCGGCACCGTACTGGCGCAATCATATTGTTCGCCACTTAATCCCATGATGTGACAGGTTGCGGTCAACACATCATTGGGACGGGCCCATGCAGGATCCCAGCCACCCATAGGTTCATCATGGCGTTTGTCTTTATACAGATCCCACATGATCATGCCGGAGGGGGAATATCTGGCCGTGCGCGTGGCGATATCCGTGAGGAGATCCTTGCTCAGCAGTAAATTGCCTGTCGCCGGTCTGCCAACTTCAAATCCGACCGTGATGGCTGGACTTATCAGCAATTTTTGCGGTTGAATGGCGGCGCTGGCATAACTCGGCGATCCTTTTACCACTGCGTGTCCGGGTCGTATGGTGTCACCGGATTTAAGCCAGCTGAAGAAGGCCCCGTAATAATAATCAACCTGCCCTGCCAGATCGCACGGAATATTGGTGTCGCCCCCACAGTCTGTTTCGCTCAGGTCATATGACATTATGCCAATGGTACTGAGTCGATCGACCAGATCTGGATATTGCAGCGCGGTATTGTAAATCAGGCCATATAAATTACCGCCCCACCAAGCACCACCATAGGTATTGCTGGTATAGGCATTGCTGCCCCAGTTGGCCGACATGTTTGGGATACCGCCGGTTGCGGGGGCCGCCGTGCTCAGTGCCAGCTCGGGGTTGATGGCATCGATGGCCTGGTAGAGGGAGCGCATGATGGCCGCAAACTTGTCGACCGTGTCCGGCATGATCCTGGGATAGGGCTGCTCGGCGGGATTGAGTTGCATGCTGTCGTTGTAGACCCGTACTCCCTTGCCTCTGCTCATCAGGGTAGCCGTGTCCAGGTATTCCACATTGCTGGCCGGCGGCTGCACCGAATCCGGCGTCAGCCGCCAGCTGTAGGCGTTGAGATCCGCGTGCCAGAACTCCTCGTAGTCCAGATCAATGCCTGCCACGCCGAGGTCATTGGCCAGCTGCACCACGTTGCGATACGCCTGATCCGCGGCCTGGCCGGATATCGGGTTGTCGAAGCGGTTGCGGGGGCCCGGGTTGGGGAAGGAGTCGTATTGCTCTCCGGCCGGGCCACAGGCATCCACCTTGCCCGCCGTGACATCGTAGTATTCCGGGATGCAGCTGAAGTTCCAGCCACCGACGGCAATATAGGTCTCGACGCCATGGAGTTTGAAGGTGTTGATAATATCCCTGAGCTGGGAAAAGTCGGCGATGGATTTATTATCTTTTGGCGCCTTATTAACGGTGGCAGTGTCGCAGACATAACCAAATAACCCGGTGCAGGCCAGGTCATTTTGCGTGTAATTGACCAGGCTGGGTTGGACAAATGACAGTACCAGCTTGTTGAAATTGCTCTTTTGACTGGCCACCTGATTACTCAAGGTTTCCAGATTGTCCAGTGATGCATAGTAGCCAGGTGTATTGGCCGGGGCATCCGAGCCACTCAGATAGTAGGCGGTTATTTCTGGTGTTTGTGCCATGGCCGCGCCGGCAAACAGCAGCGGGATCGCGCCGAACAGGGTGTGATGTTTCATATAATATCCTTATTGATCTCTACAAGAGCACAGTAGAGCCGAAAGCAATATCCTTGCTCTCATACAGGGTTATCTTGGATGACATTATCGGTGGTATATTTTATTGGTCTGATGTGACTCCAGTTATGAATAATGAGCCCTGATAATAAGGTGAGATGACTGTTTTTTGCTGAATATAAACTGAATGGCTGTCAAGCTTGTTTTATTAATTTTGTTGTCAGTGTTTCATCATTGTTTTAAATGCAAATAACTGCTCGTGGTTATATATCCAGCCTGCTTGCCAAGGTCTTTGTTGAATTATATTTGGATGTTTGACCATAATCCGACTGGGGTGGCATCAAGAATAAAGAAAGGGAATATGAAAGACGGAGGGTGTCCGCCTTCCATATTCCAGTTTCACGTCGGTCGTTTTACCGCTTCTGCAACTGGGTGACCGTCAGCTTGCCGGCCGGGTTTTCGGCGTGAAAGCGTACCGCATCCCCCACCTTGAGCCCCTTGGTCAGGGCGGGATCGGCCAGCAGGAACACCATTGTCATGGGGGGCATCTTGAGGTTGTCGATGGCCTCGTGTTTGATCCCCACCTTGCCGTTGGCCTCGTCGATACGGCTGATGACTCCCTTGGTCATCACGCTCTCTCCCATCGCCTGCATATCCATCCCCTCCATCTGGGCCATATCGTGCCCCTCGTGGCTCATGGTCATTTCGGCCTGGGCCTGGAGAGAGGCGAGGCCAAGCAGCAATGTCAGGGTCAGCGTCTTGTAATTCATGATGTTTTCCTTCAGTCGTTTATTCAAAATCGGTTGTAAGTTCGGGTTATTCGGCTGCCTGGTGCGCGGTCTTGCCAAGGCCTCGGCTGCGCCACAGGTAGTAGGCGGCGGGCAGCACCAGCAGGGTCAGCACCAGGGCGCTCACCATGCCGCCTATCATGGGGGCGGCGATGCGCTGCATCACCTCCGAGCCGGTGCCCTGGCTCCACATGATGGGCAAGAGACCCGCGATAATGGTCACCACAGTCATCATCTTGGGGCGCAGGCGCAGGGCGGCGCCGTGGATCACGGCCTGGTGCAGGCCCGCCTTGTCCGGTTTGCCCTTGGCTACCAGGTCATCCCAGGCGTGGTTGAGGTAGACCAGCATCAGCACGCCCGTCTCCACCGCCACCCCGGCCAGGGCGATAAAGCCCACTCCCACCGCCACCGAGAGGTTGAAATCCAGCAGCCATATGGTCCAGATCCCGCCCACCACGGCGAGCGGCAGCGTGGTGAGGATGAGCAACACCTCCTGCATGCGGCGAAACGCCAGATAGAGCAGCAGCACGATAATGGCGATGGTTAACGGCACCACGTAGGCGAGGCGCGCCTTGGCCCGCTCCATGTATTCGTACTGACCGGACCAGGTGAGGGCGTAGCCGGCCGGCAGCACCAGCTGCTTGGCCACTTCGGCCTTGGCCTCTGCGACGAAGGTGCCGATGTCGCGACCGCGAATATCCACGTAGACCCAGCCGTTCAGGCGCGCATTTTCACTGCGCAGCATGGGGGCCTCGTCACTGATGTAGACGCGGGCCACGTCCGCCAGCGCGATCCGCTCCCCCTTGGGTGTGATCAGCGGCAGCAGTTCGAGGCTTGCCACTGAATCGCGATAGCTCTGGGGATAGCGCAGGTTGATGGGGTAGCGCTCGCGCCCCTCTATGGTCTGGCCCACGTCCATGCCGCCCACTGCGGTGGCGAGCACCGCCTGCACGTCGGCGATGTTGAGGCCATAACGGGCGGCATTGAGCCGGTCTATATCCACCTTCACATAGCGGCCACCGGCCACCCGTTCGGCGTAGACAGACGCTGCCCCCGCCACCTTGCCGACGATCTGCTCGAGCTGCTGGCCGACTTGCTGGATCACCTTGAGGTCGGGCCCGGCTATCTTGATGCCGACCGGGGTCTTGATGCCGGTAGCCAGCATGTCGATGCGGGTCTTGATGGGAGGCACCCAGGCGTTGGTGAGGCCGGGGAAGCGAATCAGGGAGTCTAGCTCCTCTTTCAGCTTCTCCGGTGTCATGCCGGGGCGCCACTGGTCGCGCGGCTTGAGCTGTATGCTGGTCTCCATCATTACCAGGTCGGCGGGGTCTGTGGCCGAATCGGCGCGGCCCGCCTTGCCGAACACGTTCTGCACCTCGGGCACGGTGCGGATCAGCTTGTCGGTTTGCTGCAATATTTCCCGCGCCTTGCCCACCGAGATGTTGGCCGCCGTGGTGGGCATGTACATTATGTCCCCCTCATCGAGCGGCGGTATGAACTCCGAGCCCAGATACTGGAGTGGCCAGAAGCCCGCCACAGTCACCAGCAGTGCGGCGGCCAGCGTGGTTTTGGGGCGCGCCAGCACGGCCTTGAGCAGCGGGATATAGGCCTGGCTCAAGCCACGGTTGAGGGGGTTGGCCTGTTCGGCCAGCACCTTGCCACGGATGAAATACCCCATGATCACCGGCACCAGCGTGATGGAGAGCCCGGCCGCCGCCGCCATGGCGTAGGTCTTGGTGTAGGCCAGCGGATGGAACATGCGTCCCTCCTGCGCCTCCAGTGCAAACACCGGCAAGAAGCTCATGGTGATGATGAGCAGGGAGAAGAAGATGGCGGGCCCCACTTCGATGCTTGCCTCGGTGATGATGCGCCAGCGGTTCTTGTCCGTTAATGCCTCCCGTTCCATATGCTTGTGCACGTTTTCGATCATCACTATGGCGCCGTCCACCATGGCACCGATGGCGATGGCGATGCCGCCAAGGGACATGATGTTGGCGTTGATCCCCTGCAGGTGCATGACGATAAAGGCGGTCAGGATGGCGATGGGCAAGGTGATGACCACCACCAGAGACGAGCGCAGGTGGAACAGGAAGGCCAGACAGACCAGCACCACTACGGCGAACTCCTCCAGCAGCTTGCCGGAGAGGTTGTCGATGGCGCGCTGGATAAGATCGGATCTATCGTAGACGGTGACTATCTCCACCCCCTGTGGCAGGCTGCTTTTCAGCTCCGCCAGCCGCGCCTTGACCCCGTCTATGGTGTGCTGGGCATTCTCGCCGTAGCGCATGACTATGATGCCGCCCACCACTTCCCCTTCGCCGTTGAGCTCGGCGATACCGCGCCGGCTCTGGGGGCCCGTGACCACATCCGCCACATCGCCGAGCAGCAGGGGAGCGCCCCTGACCTGGGTGCCGAGCGGGATCTGCTTGAGGTCTTCGACGCTCTTCAGATAGCCGTTGGAGCGCACCATGTATTCCGCTTCCGCCATCTCGATGACGGAGGCGCCTGTCTCCTGGTTGCCCTGCTCTATGGCGGTCTGGATGAGGGAGAGGGGAATGCCGTAGGCGCGCAGCTTGTCCGGATCGACCCGCACCTGATACTGGCGCACCATGCCGCCCACTGTGGCGACTTCGGAGACGCCGTTGACGGTCTGCAGCTCGTATTTCAGGAACCAGTTCTGCAACGAGGTGAGCTCGCTGAGATCGTGCTTGCCGCTTCTGTCCACCAGAGCGTACTGATAGACCCAGCCCACCCCGGTAGCATCCGGGCCCAGCTGGGGTTTCGCCTCGGCCGGCAGATTGGGGGCGACCTGGCTCAGATACTCCAGCACCCGGGCGCGGGCCCAGTAGAGATCCGTGTTGTCGTCAAACAGCACGTAGACGAAGGAGTCGCCGAAGAAGGAGTAGCCGCGTACCGTGGTGGAGCCCGGCACCGCCAGCATGGCGGTGGTGAGCGGGTAGGTGACCTGATCCTCCACCACCTGGGGCGCCTGACCCGGGTAGGAAGTCTTGATGATCACCTGCACGTCGGAGAGATCCGGCAGGGCGTCTACCGGGGTCTGTTTGACCGACCAGAGCCCCCAGGCGGTGAGCATGACGGTCAGCAGCAACACCAGAAAGCGGTTGCCCACCGACCAGCGAATGATGGAAGGGATCATGGCTTGGCTCCCATATCATGCTGGCTATGGTCCATGCCTTCCATGTCCGTCATGTCATCGTTGGCAGGCACGGCCTTGTTGGCGGGGGCATCCTCGATATGGATGTTGGTGATGCGGTACTCGTCCCCCTGCTGTTCCACCTGCAGATGCAGGGTCTGACCCGATGCGAGTTTGGTCATGTCGACGCCGTCCGCCACGGTGAAATCCATCTCCATGGCGGGCCACTGCCACTCGGGGATAGGCTGGTGGGAGACCGTCAGGGTGCGGTTGGCAAGAGTGATCCCCTGCACCTCGCCCTGGGTCCACACCTGGGTGGGGCGCACCGCCGTCATGCGCTGGAAGTCCGAGTCGATGGCCGATTCGGAGTCGAGCAGGAACTGGGCCGAGCTGACTATGCTGTCACCCGTTTCCACCCCCTCCTCGATGGCGACCTTGTCACCAAACTGGGCGCCCAGGGTGACGGCCACCGACTTGAAGCTGCCATCCCCCAGCGCCAGTACCAGCCGGTTCTGGTTGCCGGTGCGGATCACGGCTTCGCTCGGTACCACCATTTGGGGCTCACCCTTGCCGGTGCGGATGCTCACCTTGGCGAACATGTTGGGTTTCAGGAACTCGTCCGGGTTGTCAAAGCGCAGCCGCACCTTGAGGGTGCGGGTGGCGGCATCTAGGGTCGGATAGAGGTAATCCACCCGGCCCTGCCAGCTGCGACCGGGGGCGTAATCCAGGGTCATGGTGACAGGATCCCCCACCTTCAGCTGGGCCGCCTGGCGCTCGAACACCTCGGCGCTCACCCACACCTGCTGCAGGGTACTGATGTTGAACAGCGCCGCGGCGGGCTCCACGTACTGGCCCTCGCGCACCTTCAGCTCCGACACATAACCGCTGCTGGGGGCATAAATACTGATGGTTTCACGCACCTGGCGGCTGCGCTTGAGGGCGGCTATCTGGTCCGCCGGTACCTGCAGGGACTTGAGCTTGCCCTCGGCGGCGCGCAGCAGCAGCGGGTTGGCGGTGTTGAGAGCCAGCAGGTATTCGTGCTGGGCGTTGACCAGATCCGGGGCGTAGAGCTCGTAAATCAGGCTTCCCTTGGTCACCTTCTGCCCCTCGCTCTTGATGGCGAGGGTGCGGATCCAGCCCGCCATGCGGGCGTTGACCGCCTCCAGCCTGTCTTCGTCATAACCGACGTAACCCACGGTCTCGATCCGCTGGTGGATGGGCAGCCTCTCTACCTTGGCCAGCCGCACTCCCAGGTTCTGCTGGATCTCGGGGCTGATGGTGATGGTGCCGGGCGAGCCACCCTGTTTCTCCTCATAGACGGGGATGAAGTCCATCCCCATGTTGTCCTTGGCGGGGGCATCGCGCTTGTCGCGGGGATCCATGGGGTTGACCCAGTAGAGCGGCGTCTTCTCCTTGGCGCTGGCGCCGTCGGTCGTCTGTTTGGCTACCCAGTAGCCGCCACCGGCCCCGAGGGCGAGCAGCAGGGCGCAGAACAGCAGTTTCTGGCTCATCGCACACCTCCTGTCTGCGGGAGGCGGGTGGCACTTGGTTCGACGCAGCGTTTGGTACTGTGTCCGGGAATGCGGGCAGATGACATCATATGTCTTCTCTTCTGTCAGGCCGCCGGGCTGCCGTGGTGACAAGTGCGCCAGAGTGGCACCTGGCTGTCGTTATCACGAAAGCACACACGGGCAGGGCGGCAAACGGGGCGCAGCTGTGTCAGCGCGCACGGCTCCCTGTGGTGACTGGCATGGCCAGTCGTGACAGGGTCAGGCAAGGGCGTGCGCAGGCGACAAGATGAGCCTTGCCGCGAGCACGCGAGAGAAGCGCTTTCTAATGGCGCAACACCGACAGCATCAGATGTCGGCGAGGCCAGGAGGGGGGGTGAGTACCGCGAGATCGCAGGAAGGGATCCCGCAGCCAGTGATCGAACAGATGGCTGGCGGCCCCCAGATGGGGCAGCAGCAACAAAGGGAGAACGAGCAGGGTCAGCAGCGCGGCCAGCAGTGGCAGACCGGCACCGGTTGGCGAGGTGAGGCCGCCGTGCATCTGGCACTCCCCCTGGTTCATGGCATCGCCCTGAGCGCCATCATCGGGTGTCATTGTGTGGCAGGCTAGCCCCTGCATGGCGGTCGCGCTCATGGTTGCGTCGTCGCTGCCGGTCGCCATGGCGGGGGAGATGATCTCGGCCCCGTGCCAGCTGATGCAGAGGGTGAGATTGCAGACGAGCATGAGCGCCAGCAACAGCCGGGCAATACGCTCAGTGGGCAATCTCGATGACAGCATGGACATGTCCTGATGATGATTGGGGTCACTGTAAACCTTACCTTGAGAGTAAGGTCAAGGTGAGTACAAGCCAATCGGCGCGGTTGTGATCTCGCTTGCGCTTTGCCTGAGGAGGTAAGGGGTTGCCTGGATGGGAGGCGCAGATGGAAGCACAAGGAGGGGGCGACAGATGAGCCGCGTAGGTATAGAAAAGCCCCCGCATCGGCGGGGGCTTGTGTCACTGTTTCTGCTGGGGCGCGGGGGCGCGGGGTTGCTCCGATCGCTTCATGATGAGGCGGAAGAAGAGCGGGATGAAGAAGATGGCGATGAAGGTCGCCGCCAGCATGCCGCCGATGACCGGCCAGCCGAGGGCGTGACGGCTCGCCGCGCCGGCGCCGCTCGAGGTCACCAGCGGCACACAACCGAGGATGAAGGCGAGCGAGGTCATCACTATGGGGCGAAAACGCAGCCGCGCCGCCTCCAGCGCCGACTCGATCAGGCTCATTCCCTCCTCGTGCTTCATCACAGCGAACTCTACGATCAGGATGGCGTTCTTGGCCGCCAGCCCGACGAGCGTCACCAGCCCTATCTGGAAGTAGACGTTGTTGGTGAGGCCCACCAGCCAGGTGGCCAGCAGGGCGCCAAACAGGGCGAAGGGCACGGCGGTTATCACCGCAAACGGCAGGCTCCAGCGTTCGTACTGGGCGGCCAGGATGAGGAAGATCATCACTATGCCGAAGCCGAACGCGGTGCCCGCACTGCCGGCGGCCGCCTTCTCCTGATAGGCGGAGCCGGTCCACTCCAGCTTGGCGTCGTTGCCGAGGGACTCGTCGGCCACGGCCTCCAGCGCCGCTATGGCCTGGCCGGAGCTGTAGCCCGGCGCCGGCTGCGCCATGATCTTGGCCGCCTGGAAGATGTTGAAACGCTCGACCAGTTCGGGGCCTGTGGCATCGCGCACCGTCACCAGACTGCTGAGCGGTATCATCTCCCCCTTGTCGGAGCGCACATAGACGTTGCGGATGTCGCTCTTCTTGGCGCGGTAGTCCGCCTCTGACTGCAACTGCACCCGGTAGGTACGACCGAACTGGTTGAAGTCGTTGACATAGACCTGACCGAAGGTGGCCTGCATGGTGTCAAACACCGCATTGATGGGCAGCCCCAGCGCCTTGGCCTTCTCGCGATCCAGATCGAGATAGACCTGGGGCACGTTGGCGCGATAGGTGGAGGTGACGCTGGCGAACTCGGGACGCTCTTTGGCCGCCTCGAGGAAACGCTGCACCTCGGCCGAGAAGGCTTGGGCGTTGCCGGTGCTGCGGTTTTGCAGATAGGCCTCAAGCCCGCCTGTGGTGGACATGCCGGTGATGGGCGGCGGGTTGAAGGAGGCGACGAAGCCATCCGCCAGCCCCATCAGGCTCATGCCCTGGAAGGTCTTGGCCAGGGAGAAGGAGTCCTGCCCCGCGCCCTGGCGCTCGCTCCAGTCCTTGAGGGTGATGAAGCTGATGCCGCTGTTGCTGATGATGGCGTTGGAGAGGATGTCAAAGCCCGAGAAGGTGATGACGTCCTTGACGTTGGGGTTGGCCATCGCCATCCGGTCGAAGTCGTTCGCCACCGCCTGGGTGCGGGTGAGGGAGGCCGCATCCGGCAGCATGACGGCGGAGAGCAGGTAGCCCTGATCTTCGTTCGGTACCAGCTCCCCGGGCACCTTCAGCAGCAAGCCGTAGATGGAGACCAGGATGAAGGCGATGATGGTGAACGCCACCCCGACCCGGCGGTTGAGGAAGGCCACCCCGCGCACGTAGCGACGGGTCAGGCCATCGAAGGCGTTGTTGAACCAGACGAAGAAGCGGGCCGGCTTGTGGTGTCCCTCTTTCAGCAACACGGCGCAGAGGGCCGGTGACAGGGTCAGCGCCACCAGGCCTGAGATGGCTACCGACACCGCGACCGTGATGGCGAACTGCTTGTACATGACCCCCGTCATGCCGCCCATGAAGGCGACCGGCAGGAAGACGGCGCACAGCACCAGCACGATGGCGATGACGGGGCCCGACACCTCCTGCATGGCGAGGATGGCGGCCTCCTTGGGCGAGCACTTCTTCTCCTGCATGATCCGCTCGACGTTCTCCAGCACTACGATGGCGTCATCCACCACGATACCGATGGCGAGCACCATGCCAAACAGGGTCAGCAGGTTGATGGAGAAGCCCAGCACCAGCATGCCGGCGAAGGTGCCGATCAGCGACACCGGCACAGCGATACAGGGGATCAGGGTGGCACGGAAGTTCTGCAGGAAGAGGTAGACCACCACGAACACCAGCAGGATCGCCTCGAACAGGGTGTGCACCACCTCCTCGATGGAGATCTTCACGAACTCTGTGGTGTCGTAGGGGATCTGGTACTCGATGTCCTGGGGGAAGCGCTCCTTGAGGCGCAGCATGGTGGCATGCACCTGATCGGCCACCGCCACGGCGTTGGCGCCCGGTTGCAGGTAGGTGGCGATGCCGATGGCGGGTTTGCCGTTGGCCTTGGCCAGCAGGTCGTAGTCCTTGCCGCCGAGCTCGACCCGGGCCACGTCCTTGACCCGGATTTTCGAGCCGTCCGGCATGGAGCGGATGATGATGTTCTGGAACTCTTTCACATCCTCGAGGCGCCCCTTGGTCTGCACCGTGTAGGTGAAGTCGATGGGGGCCGTGGTGGGCTGGGCGCCTATCTTGCCGGCCGCGAACTGGGTGTTCTGCTCGCGGATGGCGCCGATCACGTCGCTCGGGGTGAGCTCGAGCTGGGCCAGCCGGTCCGGCCGCAGCCAGATGCGCATGGCGTAGTCTGTGCCGCCGAACAATGTGGTGTCGCCGACCCCGGGAATGCGCTTGAGCTCATCTATGATGTTGAGCAGGGCGTAGTTCGACAGATAGGTGGTGTCAAAGGTGCCGCCCGGGGATTGCAGGGTCACCACCTGCAGGATCGAGGTCGATTTCTTCTTGACCGTTACCCCCTGCTTCTTCACCTCTTCCGGCAGCTGGGCCATGGCGGCCGAGACCCGGTTGTTGACGTTGATGGTGGCCTGATCCGGATCGGTACCGATCTCGAAATAGATGTTGAGGTTCATCTGGCCGTTGGAGGCCGAACCGGACTGCATGTAGAGCATCCGCTCCACGCCGTTGATCTGCTGCTCCAGTGGCGCGGCCACCGTCTGGGAGATCACCTCGGGGGTGGCGCCCGGGTAGAAGGCAGTCACCGACACCACGGGCGGCGTTATCTGCGGATACTGCTCTATGGGCAGGGATCGCATCGCCGCCAATCCAGCCAGCACTATGATGATGGAGATCACGCTGGCGAAGATGGGGCGTTCGATGAAGAACTTGGAAAACATACGAACTCCTTACTTGGCCGCGGCCTGGCTGACCATATTGGCGCTGATGGCCTTCATCTCGGCGGCCGAAACCGGCTTGACCACGGAACCGGGACGGGCCTTCATCAACCCCTCGACTATGTAGCGTTCGCCGGGCGCGAGCCCGCTGTCGATCAGCACGCCGCTGTCGACCACGGAACCCAGCTTGACCGGCCGTGGCACCACCTTGTTGTCGGCATCCACCACCATCACCATGCGGTCGGCCTGGGACTGGACTATGGCCCGCGGCGGTACCAGGATGGCGTTCTTGCGCAGCCCCAGATCGATGGTCATGCGCACGAACTGGCCGGGCAGCAGGGCGCCCTTCTTGTTGTCGAAGATGGCGCGGGCCCGTATGGTGCCGGTCTGGGGATCGACCCGGCTGTCGGAGAAGTTGAGCTTGCCCGCCTCTGGATAGACGGAGCCGTCCGCCAGCCGGATGTGGGTGCGCCAGTTGGTGGCATCCCTGGCCTCAATCAATCCCTTTTTCACCGAGTTCTCGAAGTTGAGACGATCCTGCTCCGAGTAGGAGAAGTTGACGTAGAGCGGGTCGAACTGGGTGATGGTGGTGAGCAGGCCATTTTCGCCGCTGGTGGAGATGAGGCTGCCTTCTGACTGGGAGCTCTTGCTCGCCATGCCGTTGATGGGGGCCGTGACCTGGGTGTAGCTGAGGTTGAGATCCGCTTCCTTTACCTTGGCCTGGGCCGCCTGATGGCTGGCGATGGCGGCTTCGTAGTTGGCTATGGTGTCGTCATAGTCCTTGCGGCTCACCACCTGGCGTTTGAACAGGGGGATGATGCGATCCCGATCGGCGCGGGCCTTGTTGAGACGGGCCTGCTCCTGGGCAAGTGTGCCTCTGGACTGCTCCAGCGCCACCTTGTAGGGCTCGGGGTCGATCAGGAACAGCTCCTGGCCGGCGCTGACCGGCTGGCCTTCCACATAGGTACGTTTGAGCAGTATGCCGCTCACCCGGGAGCGGACATCGATCTCGCGAAAACCGGCGGTTTCACCCACCATCTCGGCGGTCAGGGGCACATCGGTCAGCTTGACCTCGGCCACCACCACGGGCACGGGAGGCAGCGCCTGGGCACCGGCGGTCGGCTCGTCGCCACAGGCGGTCAACAGGCTGGCCAGTGCCAGGGCAATTCCACAACGCTTGAACCTATCTTCCCTGACGTTTTGCACCTTCATCATCACACTCCTGTTGGATGGATCGCGATCGCCGTGCACACCTTTCTTCTGAACTGACATCATCAACAGCATGGTTACAAATTCAACTCATTGGATTACTGACAATTTTTCATGATAGAGCACGAATATTGAACCCAAGCTGCTCGGGGATGGAAGTTATCAGTGCCAATGGCGGCAGAGAGGCGAGCCAGCGACAACTTGTGTCCCGGTGACGGACGCACTCACTATAAGCGTTGCGCGCGGCACGGGTGGTCTGCTGGGCATTATAAGAAGGAAAAGGGCGGGGAAGTGGGGGCCGGGTCACAGTGGGGGCGTCAAACGTCCCCACTGTTTGTCGTCATCAGGCGAAGCAGGCCCAGATGGGGGCGTGGTCCGAGGGTTTCTCGATGCCGCGCAGTTCGTAGTCGATGCCGGTCTCGGTCACAGCGTCCTTGAGCGCGTTGGAGGCCATGATGAGGTCGATGCGCAGGCCGCGATTCTCGTCAAAGCCCTTTGAGCGGTAATCAAACCAGGAGAAACGCTCGCACTCCGTGGGGTTGGCGGCGCGGAAGGTGTCGGTCAGGCCGAACCCTTTCAGCCGTTCCATCCATTCCCGCTCTATGGGCAGGAAGGAGCATTTGCCATCCCGCAGCCAGCGCTTGCGGTTCGCCTCGCCGATGCCGATGTCGAGATCGGTGGGGGAGATGTTCACGTCGCCGATCAGCACCAGTTGATCGTCCGGGGTGTGGTGGGTCTCCAGATAGTGCTGCAGATCCTCGTAGAACTTCTGCTTGGCCGGGAACTTGGTCTCGTGGTCCTGGCTCTCGCCCTGGGGGAAGTAGCCGTTCATCACCTTGATGAGGGAGCCATCTTCGCGCTTGAAGGTGGCCATGATCATGCGGCGCTGGGCATCTTCCGGATCCGTGGGGAAGCCTTTTTGCACCTCGACCGGTTTCTGCTTGCTCATGATGGCCACCCCGTAGTGGGCCTTCTGGCCGTGGAACTCCACGTGATACCCCATGGCCTCCACATCCGCCAGCGGGAAGGCCTCGTCGTGCACCTTGATCTCCTGCAGGCCGATCACATCTGGCTGGTGTTTGTCGATGATGGCTTGCAGCTGATGAAGACGGGCGCGCAGGCCATTGATATTGAAAGAGATGATCTTCATGTCCGGGATGCTCATGTCATTTTTATAAGTCGCTATTGGACTAGGAATCCGCCCTGGATGCAAGTTCAGGTGCCGGGCTATCGGTAACCTGTTCACGATCTGTCGCGAGAGGCTGTCAGCAAGGTGAAGCGCAGCGCAGGAACCGGAATGTATATGGATACATGAGGATTCCGAGCAGCACATGAGCCTTGATCACGGCCTCGCAGCAAGATCGTGGGCAGGTTTTTAGCGAGTCATCTTCTTGACGAACACCACCACGAACAGCGCCAGCGTGAAGCTGCCGGTGAAAGCCTCGAAGGCGGCGAAGAGCCGTGACAGGCCTATGGGGGTGAAGTCCCCGTAACCCAGGGTGGTGAAGGTCACCACGCTGTAATAGAGGCACTCGAGCAGGAAGATGGCGTTCTGCTCCAGGGGGGCGTCTGGCCGGTAGATGAGGTGGTTGCCGTTGAAGCTCAGGCCAAAGAAGAAGTAGAAGATGCTGCAGATGAAGATGAGCAGCAGGGAGAAGAGCACCACCCGCATGGGCGCCTCGCCGTAGCCGCAGAACAGATCGACGATCCAGGAGGTGAAACGCTGGGTCGACCAGAGCGGCAACTGCAGCCTGCGCATGGTGAGCTCCTGCTGTATGTAGCGGCCGGACATGGTGAAGATGCCCTGGGCCTCCGAGGCCTTGCGCAGATCCCGGTAGGTCTCCTCGGCCTCTTTCAGCCAGATGCGGGCCTGCACGGGATCGCGCTCCTTGCGGCCGCGCCGCTCCTGCATCAGCCGTTTGCCTGTGTTGAGGTTGTCGAGCCGGGTGTTGTGCCAGCGGATGCCGAGCAGGTTGACGTCATCGAGCTCGGCGCAGTGCAGGTTGGCTTCGCTGAGATCCGCCTTCATCAGGCTGCCGCCCTTGATGCGGATGCCGTAGAGGTGAGCTCCCTGCAGGTTGGCGCGATAGAAGTTGCACTGTTCCAGCAAGAAGCCCTGCGGGGCCCCCTTCTTCACCAGGTTGAGGCCGGCCAGGTTGGCGCGGGCCAGTTGCAGGCCGTGGCACAGACCCCCTTGCTGGATGTAGTGCTCCAGCTCGCGAGCGGTATGGGGACTCTGATGATCGGCGTGGGGATCGTGCCAGCGGCACAGTTCGTGCTCCTCCGCCTCCTCGCTGCAGTGGCGCCCGTCCGCCACCAGATATCGACACATGGCCATCGTCTGTTTCCTCCCCTCGCCGAGTCTGTATCAGCATAGGCGAGCGGGCCGTGGCCGGGGTCAACTGAGCTGGGTAAACTCCTGACGCAGTTTGCGAAAACGATCCTGCTGTGCCGGGTTCAGGGGAATGCCGTCCAGCACCTCCAGGGTCTCCTTGCACTCGGCGCCAAACTCCGGGCTCTTGCGGTTCTTCTGCATCAGTTGCAGCAGCACCTGGATCTTGTTGAGGGCGGCACCTGTATTGGCGGGGGCCCGGCGCAGCGCCTCGCGAAAGTGGCCCAGGGCCTGCTCCAGTTCGCCGCTCTGGTAGGCCTTGATGCCCAGTTCGTTGAGCTGCTGGTAACGCTGGCGGCGCTCGAGCACCGTCTTGTCGTCGCGGGTGGCCTGGATGCAGGTGGTGAGCAGCCTGTCTTCATCCTCCGCCAGCAGCGCCTGCAGCGTCTCGGCATATTCGAATTCGCCGAGCTGGTAGAGGGCGAGTATGGTCTCGCCCAGCAGGCTGGGGGGCATGGTGCCCGGCTGATCGAGCCAGTTCTGGTTGGCGCGATAGAGCATCTTCTTGCCCTTGAGCAGCTCGCCCAGGGCGATCTGCACCCTGGCTTGGCAAATCTGCTCGAACACCGGGTAGTTGAACTCCGACATCATCAGCGAATCGCGAATGCGCGAGAGGGCCGAATTCACCTGCTTTTGCAGGTTGGCTATGTGGTAGATGTCGTTGCTGTTGAGGGCGTACAGGGTCAGCGCCTGGATATAGGCCCCCAGATAGTGGGGGGTACGATGGATGGAGTTGCGCGACAAGTCGATGAGCGACAGCAGCACGTCCTTGGCCTGGGCGTAGTCGTGGCGCAGCAGGCACACCTCCGCCAGCCGGCGGGAGAGCTGCACCGACTGGGGGGAGATGTCCACCGCCCGTCTGAGCTCCTGCTGGGCCTGTTCGTCATTGCCGAGCGCCAGCTGGGATTCCGCCAGCCAGAGGTGGGCCTCCACCATCAGCGGGGTGTTCTTGAGGGTCGCCTGCAGGTGGCTCACCGCCTCCTCATTAAGTCCGAGCGTATGGCACGCCTTGCCCAGGGTCAGCCGGGCCCAGCTGTTCTCCTGGCCGGCCAGCAGCTGGCGCATCAGGCTGCGCGCCTCCTTGGCCTGCCCCAGCTTGAGCTGGGTATCGGCCTGCAGGCAGCGGCAGAAGTTGGCAAAGCGCGGCACCGCATCGGCCCGTTCGGCGCAGGCGGCCAGCAGGGTGGGCAGATCGTCCTGGGCGAGGGCGATGAAGACGCTCTCCAGCGCCAGGCGACGGGCGAGGGCGCGTTTGAGACGAAACGAGAACTGCTCCTGGGAGAAGGGCTTCATCAGGTATTCGTCGGGCTCGGCCTCCAGCGCGCTCAACACCATGGCGCGGGAGCTGTCGCCGCTCACCATGATCACCACGCTCTGGGGGGGAATGAGCTTCTGATCCCGCAGGCTCTCCAGCAACTGGCGGCCGTTCTCGCCGACCCCCAGTTCGTAATCGAGCAGGTAGATGTCAAAGGTCTCTTTCTGACAGCGACGTCTGGCCTCCTCGGCCGAATTGACATAGGTGATGCGACTGATGCCGATGTTGATCAGCATCGCCTTCATCATCACCTGAAAGGATCGCTGTTCGTTGACCAGCAGAATGCGCTTGGGCTTGGGCGGGGCTTTTTTTTCTGGCTCGGGTTCCGGTGTCTGCATCTGTCTGGGTCAGGGCGCTACGGGCGGATAACAGAAGTGTGCCACCAAAGCGCGCAGACAGGCAATTGAACATGGGGTGGGTACCCTGTTTTTCGGCAAAGCCCCGTTATTCATGGTTTTTTCTGCACCAGATAGGGGGCAAATTGCGGGCTGTAGTCGGCCCGAAAGCCCTGCTCCGTCTTGACGATAAGGTAGACGGCCAGTTGGTGCTCCCTGGCAAACGCCATGGCCTGCTCGGGCCCCATCACCATGAGCGCCGTGTCGAGGGCATCGGCTTCCAGTGCGGTCGGGGTGATCACGCTGGCGGAGACCAGTTTGTGGGTCACAGGCGCGCCCGTGGCGGGATCTATGATGTGGGAGTAGCGCTGGCCATCGAGCTCGTAATAGTTGCGATAATTGCCGGCGGTGCTGAGCGCCATGCCGTTCGGGCTCACCACGTCCGAGAAGGCCCCCGGTTGATCGGACGGCTCGACTATGGCCACCCGCCAGGGGTTGCCCTTGCCGTTGTGGCCCTTGCTGCGCACGGCACCGGCCACTTCGATCAGGTAGTTGTGTACCCCCTTGCTCTCGAGCAGGCCGGCTATCTCGTCCGAGGCGGCCCCCTCACCCAGGGTGGAGAGATCGAGGTAGAGCGCCGGGATTGTCTTGCCGAGCAGGAAGTGATCCCCCTCCGGCGTCAGGCTCAGCTTGTCTATGCCTACCTTGAGGCGGGCTGCGGCAATTTGCCCGGCATCTGGCCGCTTGAGCGGGCGCTTGTCCGGGCCGAATCCCCACAGGTTGACCAGCGGCCCCACTGTGACGTCCAGCTTGCCTGCGGTGAGGTGCCCGGCGTCGATACCCTGCTGAACTATTTTGGCCATGGTGGCGGGAATGGCCATGGGGGGCTGGCCGCTGCCCTGATTGAAGCGGGAGATGAGGGAGTTCGGGTCGTAGGTGGAGATCTCGTGATTCATGCGTACCAGCAGGGCATCGACCTCCTGTTGCAGCGCAGGCTCGCCCCCCGGGAAGGGATCGCTCACAGTCACCACATAATAGGTACCCATTGTCTTGCCCTGAATGCGGGTCTGGGTCGGTGCAGGCTGGCAGGCGGTCAGCGCCAGTATCAGGGTCAGCAAGAGGCCGCGCAGGGCCAATACCGGGGGAAACGACATAAGCAATATCTCTATCTTGAACAGGGCCTGGTGCCATGGGCCGCCAGCTTAGCCAAGCGGCTGGCGGCTGGCGAGTGGCCGTGTGGAAAATGACGGGAGAAAATTAAACAGGGGTGGGCCGGGAGAGGGGTTGATGCGTATCCATTCAGGTTCAGCGTCTGCTGTGAACATGGTCAATCTGGTGACCTGACCCGCAGCTTTGCGCTAAAGCCATAGCCGATTGACTACATTTGAGTAGAATAAGGTCGATTTTGACAGCATCTTTGCCAGTCCGGCGCCAGCCTGCAGGCAATCGTGTTGCCATCTATTGCCAATCAAAGGAGAGGATGATGAAAAAGGCGATTACCCTGCTGTTTCTGAGTACCCTGGCTGCCCCGGCTCTGGCCGATGAGTGCGCGTTGGTCATCGAAGGCAATGATGCCATGCAGTACAACCTCAAAGAGATGAGCGTACCTGCCACCTGCAAAGAGGTGACCGTGACCCTCAATCACACCGGCAAGATGCCGGTGACCGCCATGGGCCACAACTGGGCGCTGGCGAATACCGCCGACTATCAGGCCGTGGCCACCGCAGGCATGAGTGCCGGTGCCGACAACAACTACCTGCCCAAGGATGATCCGCGCGTGCTGGCCCACACCAAGCTGGTGGGTGGTGGCGAGAGCGCCAGCGTCACCTTCAAGACCGACGGCCTAGCCGGCAAAGACCTCACCTTCTTCTGCTCCTTCCCCGGCCACTTCGCCATGATGAAGGGCACCTTCAAGGTCGGTTAAGCCGCTTGTCGGGTGGTCATGAAGAAAAAAGCCGGGCTGCCCCGGCTTTTTTTATGATGCGGATACCTGGTGTCGATCGCGCTGTGCTGACGAGCCAAGCGATTGAATGAATGGTGCATTTCGTGATCTGGCGAGGAGTGGCCGCGTCCTGGACGGGATAAAATAGGCCGCAAGCGGGGCCTGTCACCCCAGACTCAGAATGGATGTGGGTGATGAGAGCAGTCAAATGGGTGGTCAGCTGTTGCCTGCTGCTGGTGTGCGCCCTGGCGCTGGCGGCAGAGCCCCCGGTCAAGAAGAGCCGCAACGGTATCTGCCACCCCCAGGGCGGCACCTACTACAGCCGCACCAAGCATTATGTTCCCTACGACAGCATGCAGGCCTGTCTCGACAGCGGGGGCCGCGCCCCCAAGCGCTGATCTAAGAGGTCAGAGCCAAAGTGCGAATTCTGCCAAGTCATAGCATTTGATATTTTTGGTGGTGTATTTGGCTGATTCAGATTTTAACCATTCGAAGGCGGCCTTTTTATGGCCTTGGCCTTCGATTAAAATAATGACATTTGGTTCGGGGGCTTTATACGCACTTTGTAAAAAGAAAGGAAATTTGCGGTCAACAGAGCCGGAGACTTGTTGTTGATGAGGCTCTATTCGAGTTAATCCATCAACTGGGTGGTTAATTACAAAAGCACTTATGGCTTTAAGTCCATAGAGATCTTCATAAGGCACTCTAGACTTGAATGTTTTGTGTGTCGATAGATGATTATCTTCAACATATTGAAATTCTTCTAGAATATCTCTCATTCTTTTCTGAAGTTGTTGATTGCTTTTTTCTTCTTCAGTGGTGAGTTCAGGTGGTGTTTCAAACCCATCAAATGTGTATTGCATAGGATCTCTCATCACAAAAACATAGAGAGATCCATATTACTCCACCATTAATAATATTCAATATGGTGGAGTGTTTTTTGACCATGGCCCCAAAGGTTAAATTTATTAAATAATTGATTGTAAGGTAAAGAAGGCGATGGCCGTCTTCTTCTGGCACTCCAGTTTTATGCTCTCTTCCCCCGTCACCACCAGCGTCTCGTTGACCGCGACGGCTTGGCCCTCAACGTCGAGCTGGCCGCTCAGCAGGTGGCAGAGGTAGGTTTTGTCTGTATCCAGACTGAGGCTAAGCGGGAAGGGCAGATTGAGCACCCGCACGTTGGCGCTGATGCGCGCGGGATCGTAGATGAGCCCCAGATCCGTCACCTCTTTTTTCAGCAGCTCGCAGTGGGTCTCATCGTCTCCGCTGAAGTGGGCCGCCTCTAAGGTGGCATAGGGGTGGCCGTTGAGCACGAAGCCGGCGCCGCTGATGGGCAGCAGGATGCGTTGATAGCCGGGAAATTTGGAGAAGGGGCCGGCGGCCTTGATGGGGGCCGAGCTCAGCCGGTAGTCAAAGTCGAGCTTGTCCAGGGTGGCGCCCTTGGGGGCGATGAGGATCTGGGCTGTGGTGCCCTGCTTGTTCTTCCAGGGCATCTTCAGCTGGTCAGACTCTTTAATCAGGGTGATCACTATGGCGCCTCGGCAGTGGAGTGAGAGAAGGGGCAATGAGGCCAAGTGATACCATCCCCCAGGCCGGCTCACAAGGCGGCGGCGCCTCGCGTTCGTCCGGTTGGCCACTATTTAGGCGCATTGGCCCGTCTGCCAGCCGGCCTGCTCAAAATGCCGCCACTCGACGGGGCCGGGTCGGGGGAAACCCTCAGGCTGTGATCCCTGCGCTGTTAAACGGACGGGAGGTCGCTACACTGGCAACTCTCTTGCTGTCTGGAGGCCCCATGGCCCACAAAATCATTCTGGATACGGATCCCGGTATCGACGACGCCATGGCAATACTGTTTGCCGAGGCGCACCCCGCCATCGAGCTGCTAGCCATCACCACAGTGTTTGGCAATGCCACCATAGACAACGGCACCCGCAACGCGCTCTGGCTCAAGCAGAAATATGGCATGAAGGCGGATGTGGCCAAGGGAGCCGTGGCCCCGCTGCGCCGCGAGCCGGTGGGGCCGACCACGGTCGTGCACGGCCCGAGTGGACTGGGGGACGTGGAGGCGGGGGAGGTGACCATCACGGCGGATCCCAGACCCGCCTGGCAATATATCGTCGAGGCGGTGAAGGCCGCGCCTGGCGAGATCACCCTGGTCACCATAGGCCCGCTCACCAACCTGGCGCTGGCACTGCAGGAGGCGCCGGAGATCACCAGCCTGGTGAAGCAGGTGGTGGTGATGGGGGGCGCCTTTGGCGTCAACGGCCATCGCGGCAACGTGACCCCCTATGCCGAGGCCAACATTCACGACGATCCCGATGCCGCCGATCGGGTGTTTACCGCCGACTGGCCCGTAGTGATCATAGGGCTGGACGTGACCCAGCAGAGCTTCTTCAGCAGCGCCTATCTGGATGCGCTGCGCGATGACGCGGGGGAACCGGGCCGCTTCCTGTGGGATGTGAGCCGCTTCTATCTGCGCTTCTACTCGGAGCGGATCGGGCTCGACGGCTGCCACGTGCACGACCCGTCCGCCATCGCCTACGTGATAGATCCGACCCTGTTCACCCTGCGGGAAGGGCCGGTACGGGTCATCAACGAGGGGCCCGCCATCGGTCACACCCTGCAGAAATTCGATGGCAAGTCCCATCCCCACGACGGCTGGGCCGATTATCGTGCCCAGCAGGTCGGGGTGGCGGTGCGGGATCAGGCGCTGCTGGCACTCTATCGCGAGACGCTGGTGGCCTGGGGCAAGGATTGCTGAGTGGCGCTCAAATGACGCTGTGGCTGTGATCCCCGCCAAACAATCGGGGGCAATGGCGGCCTATACTGGCAGCCATGGCGCGACCGGGAGGGCACGAGATGGCCTGATCTGCGCGCGGATATCGAGTCGTTAGGAGGGAAATAGATGGCCTGGTTATCCTTGTTGGTGGCGATTGCCCTGATCTGGTGGTTGATGAAGCTGGGACGGGGCGCCCTGTTCGAGATCCGGCTTGCGCCGGGCAAGCTGGTGGTCAAGCGGGGCAAGCTGTCTCCCGCGTTCATTGAGCATGCCAGGCAGATACTGCGCCACGAGACGGTGCGGGGCCGCATTCTGGGTCAGCGTGACGGAGACGGCGTCAAGCTGGTCTTCTCCCGCTCCATCCCCGAGCCGGTGGCCCAGCGTTTTCGCAACATCTTCCCCTATGCCGATTACCGCCAGCCGGCGGCGCCCCTGCCGGGGTCAAAACCGCGCAAGGGTTGACGCCGCGCTCGCACACAACAAACGGGCCTCCACTGGAGGCCCGTTTTTTTATGGCAGAGGTGGTGCGGCGCAGGCTTATTCGTGCAGCGCGCGCTGGGCCTTGACGGTGGCCGGCTTGATGGCCACCCCTTCATTGCCCCAGGAGGCGCGCAATGTGTTGACCAGCCCGGCCACCTGTTCGTCGTTGAGGGTCCAGCCATAACCCGGCATGCGGTAGCCGATATGGCCCTGGGTAATGGGGGTCTCGGCGCCGTACAGCAGCACGTTGAGCAGGCTGGCCGGATCGTCGGCCAGCACTGTCTGGTTGCCCACCAGCGATGGAATCACTCCATCATTGCCCTGACCGTTGACGCCGTGGCAGGTGGAGCAGTACATGGCATAGTCCGCCTTGCCGCCCGCGTTGGCGTAGGCCCGGTTGCCCTGGGCTGGCGGCGTATGATCTCCGATCTCGATAAGATAGGTGGCTATGCCGGCCAGATCCGCATCGCTGAAGTACTGGCTGCTGTGAGTGATCACTTCCGCCATTGGGCCGGAGACGGCCTGATGCTGGCTGCGACCGGTTTTCAGCAGATCGATCAGCGCCTGCTTGTCGTAGCGGGTGCCGCGGATGTCGGGGGCATACCAGCCATCCAGGGTGGCGCCGCTCAGATAGAGAGGGTCCGCCTCGGTCAGGGCTTTTTCCTGCATGCCGAGTCCGCGCGGGGTGTGGCAGCTGCCGCAGTGACCGGCACCCTGCACCAGATAGGCGCCGCGATTCCACTGCTCGCTCTTGCCCGCCACCGGGGTGAAGCGGCTGTCATCGTGATAGACCCAGTTCCAGCCCATCAGCGGCCAGCGCATGTTGAGTGGCCAGGGGATGTCGCTCTCCTTGTTGGCCACCGCCAGCGGCTTCACCTCCTTCATCAGATGCTGGTAGAGATCCCCGAGATCTGTGTCGCTCATCTTGGCGTAGGCGGTGTAGGGCATGGCCGGATAGAGCCGATGACCATCCCGGGCCACCCCTTCGCGCATCACCTTGATGAACTCCGGCAGGCTGTAGTTGCCGATGCCGTGGCTCTTGTCCGGGGTGATGTTGGTGGAAAAGACTGTGCCGATCGGGGTCGGGAAGCCCTTGCCGCCAGCCAGCGGCTGGCTGGTTTCGCTGGTGTGGCAGGCGGCACAATCCCCCAGCTTGGCCACGTATTCCCCCGCCGACATGGCAGGCGTTGCCTGTGCAGCCAGGGCGGGCAGGGCCAGCAGCAGGGCGCTGGCGGTCAGTGACAGGGCGCGGTTCATTGGGCACCTCCCTTCTGCATGGCGACCAGCTCGTTGACCGCGCGCCAGGCCTGATCGATGGCGGAGTGGGCGTAGGGGCTCCAGTCCGAGTCGGAGTTGGCTATGGTGATGTTGCCTATGGGCTGACGACCCAGCTCAATCCATTTTTCGCACTGCGCCTCGTCATCGAACAGGGTGTTGGTGATGTAGGAGTAGCCGTGGGACCAGCGGTTGACCGTGATGGCGAGGATATCCTGCTCATGGTTGAACCCGGCGCTGCCCAGCATCCCCTGCAGCTGCTCGCGGATCATCTGCTCATGCTGCTCGAACGGCATGCCGAGGATCATGGCGCGCCCCTTGCGGGACTGCTCGCGGGACGAGAGACCGCTGCCCGGCAGGGTCGGCACATAGACCATGTGCAGACACATGGGCTGATCCGGGCTCTTGGGATGCTCGTAGCCGCCGAGGTTGACCGGGTAGTCCAGCTTGACCCGGCTGTAGGGGGCCGCCGGTGAGTAGACCTCGTGCACGCCGAGTTTGACGAAGGCGTGCCAGTTCTTGATCACCACCTTGGTGTAGACCAGCGGCGCCTTGGCGTTCTGGCGCAGCGCCTCCTTCTGGGGCTCAGGCAGCTCGGGCACCATGTAGGGGATCATCATGTTGTAACCGGCCATGACGGACTGTTTGGCCCGCACCCTATGCAGTTTCCCCTCCTTGATGTAGGTGACATCCACCGCCGATTTGCCATCGGCAAGACGGACGTTTTTGGCTTGCAGCGCCGTGCTGCCAAGGCGCAGTTGCACCTTGTGCTCCGGCAGGTCGAGCTTGCCGTAGTCAAACTTGGCCAGCACCACGTCCTGCATGGTGTGGCCGGGGGCCACCTGCGGAATGAGCTTGCGCACCATCAAGCGGGTCAGCCCGGCGTTGCCGTCCGGGAAGTGGAAGATGTAAGGATCGTCCAGCTCCGCCTGCTCCTCGGCATCGAGGGGAGTGAGATCCAGCCCGTCGAAGCCCGGCAGGGCACAGAGGCGCGCATCGGCGCAGGCGGTGGCGTCTATGCCGACCGCCTGGAAGTCGTTGGTGCGCTGCTGGAAGTAAGTGATCGCCCGCTCGCTGAGCCCCACCTTGTCGCGCAGGAAGCTGGTGTAGCTGTTGCGGGTCATCCAGAGGTCTTTCTCTTCCCGGCTCATGCCGCTCAGGTAGTCGATCTTCTCTTCGTGCAGGGCCAGCAGGGCGGCACGGTCGCTCTCGTCGAGCGGGAAGTCACCGATGAACTGTGCCAGCGGGCGGCCGTTCAAGCGATCGCGGGGAATGTCGTCGGCCACGTTGTGGCCCGGATCGCCGCTCACCACCTTGTTGACGCCAAAGTGCTGCTCGTCGAAATAGACGCCGCGACTGAGCCCCAGATCCGGGTAGAAGGTCTGCTGGAAGCCCTTGGCCAGCTCGTCGATGTTGACCTCGAGTGCCTTGAGCAGCCCGAGCGCAATGGGGCTGTAGACGGAACGCGGCGATTGCAGGGATTCGCTGCCGCCGTAGCCCAGCCGCAGCCCATCGGGGGTGGTGAACTCGTTGCGCTTGGCGTGGCCGCCAAAATCGTCGTGGTTGTCGAGCAGCAGGATCTTTTTGTCCGCGCCGAGCAATTGCTGATAGAAGCAGGCGGCCGCCAGGCCGCTGATGCCGGCACCGACGATCACCAGATCGTACTCCCCCTCGAGGGGGACATTGGCGAAGTCATACTGCTTGCCGTCGCGGGCTATGCTGTGGGCCGGCTCGAAGGAGCCCGGATGGTTGCCGCGCAGGCCGGTGAGGGCGGGCGAATAGGCCAGCGTCTTGTCGGCCAGCGCGTTGCCGCCTTGCGCCGCTTGCAGCAGATTGATGGGGGCGACACCGGCCGCAATCGCTATGGCTACGCCGTTGAGAAAGTCTCTGCGTGTGATACTCATGGCAATCCCTGTTGTATGAAGAGTCAAATGGGAAATGGGATAAGGTTGAATTCGTGACTGGCTTGGTAACGAAGGGGCGCAACCTAACGCCATATCCGGATGGAGTCCATGGCTTTGATAATAACTTATTAAACAAAATGATGAGTCCTGTGATGGATCTGGCCCCTGGAAATGCATGCAATATGCATCTTTGCGGACTATGGCCTCATCAAATCCATGGAATTAATTAGAGTTTAGTTTGATTAATTATGGTCCGGATTGAGTTCCGCTCGATGTTCTGTCTGTTCGACGGCGGCGCCGAAAATAGCGTCGATATTTTATACAAATAGCAACGATCGGGGCGATTTAACCCTGCCAAATATAGGGTGAAGCAGCTATCTGTCTATTCAATCAACAACAATTGGATGAAATAAGGCCTGTTAATGATGAATTCGTGATTTGCGGGATTTGATAAATGCCTTGCCGTCAAGGCATTAACATGCTTCACAGGGAAATCCCAAACCGCACACAAGTTCGGGATTAATTTTTCATGTTGTTCACATCCCCCCCCGATGCAATAGAATGATGCGTTTTTATTACAACTTTACGCCTTGCGAAGATGAGGAAACGGCATGAGACCTGATGTAAAAAGGGGCTTGGGCGCCTTGCTGTTGCTCGCGACAACCGGCTTGCTCAGTGGTTGCGACATGGCTCTAATGAGCCCCAAAGGGCAGATTGGTCTGGAACAGAAATCACTGATATTAACGGCCATCGGGCTGATGTTAATTGTAGTGATCCCTGTGATTATTATGGCAGTGGTATTCTCTCGTAAATACAGAGCATCCAATACCAATGCCAAATACACCCCGGATTGGTCTCACTCCAACAAGATTGAAGCGGTCGTCTGGACCGTACCCGTCATTATTGTCGCCATCCTGGCGGTCATTACCTGGAAAACATCCCACTCGCTGGATCCTTATAAACCGCTGGAATCGGACGTCAAACCGATCCAGGTCGATGTTATTTCCCTCGACTGGAAGTGGTTGTTCGTCTATCCGGAACTGGGTATCGCCTCGGTCAATGAACTGGCCTTCCCGGTCAATACCCCGGTCAATTTCCGGGTGACCTCCGACACAGTGATGAACTCCTTCTTCATTCCCCAGCTGGGCGGTCAGATCTACGCCATGGCGGGCATGCAGACCAAGTTGCATCTCATCGCCAACGAGGCGGGCCAGTACAAGGGGATCTCCGGCAGTTACAGCGGCGCCGGTTTCTCCGGCATGAAGTTCCAGGCCATCGCCACGCGGGATCAGGCCGACTTCGATGCCTGGGTCGCCAAGGTGAAACAGTCACCCAAGATGCTCGCCACCATGGCCGAGTTCGAGGCCCTGGCCAAGCAGAGCCAGAACAATCCGGTGGAGTATTTCGCCAGTGCCGACCCGGCCCTGTTCGTCAACGTGATCAACAAGTTCATGGGTGACATGAAGCCGGGTGAGCACCAGGGCATGGCCCACGAAGGTGCCATGCAGCATGGCGACACCCTGGATCATCAAGCAATGGACCATGACGAGATGACCCATGATGCACAAATGGATCATGCCGGGCATATGGCCATGCCGATGGATGACAAGAGTGTGAAAGCAGGATCCGAGGAATAATTGATGTTTGGAAAATTAACGCTCGACGCTGTCCCGTACCATGAACCCATTATCATGGTCACGATAGCCGCAATCTTATTGGGCGGGCTGGCCATCGCCGGGCTGATCACCTATTTCGGCAAGTGGCAGTATCTGTGGCAAGAGTGGTTCACCTCTGTGGATCACAAGCGTCTCGGTATCATGTATCTCATCCTGGGCATGGTCATGCTGCTGCGCGGCTTTGCCGATGCGGTCATGATGCGTACCCAGCAGGTGATGGCCTCGGCCGGTGGCGAAGGCATATTGCCGCCCCACCACTACGACCAGATCTTCACCGCCCACGGCGTCATCATGATCTTCTTCGTGGCCATGCCACTGGTGATCGGCCTGATGAACATAGTGGTGCCGCTGCAGATCGGTGCCCGTGACGTCGCCTTCCCCTTCCTCAACAACCTGAGCTTCTGGTTTACCGCCGCCGCCGTGGTGCTGATCAACGTCTCCCTCGGGGTCGGTGAATTTGCCCAGACCGGCTGGCTGGCCTATCCGCCCTTGTCGGGCAAGGAGTTCAGTCCCGGGGTCGGGGTCGATTACTGGATCTGGAGTCTGCAGATCTCAGGATTGGGCACCTTGCTGACCGGCGTCAACTTCTTTGCCACCATCATCCGGATGCGTGCCCCCGGCATGACCATGATGCGGTTGCCGGTGTTCACCTGGACCGCGCTGTGCGCCAACATACTGATCATCGCCTCCTTCCCGATCCTGACCGTCACCATAGCCCTGCTCACCGCAGACCGTTACCTGGGTACCCATTTCTTTACCAATGACATGGGTGGCAACATGATGATGTACATCAACCTGATCTGGGCCTGGGGTCACCCCGAGGTGTATATCCTGGTGCTGCCGGTGTTCGGGATCTTCTCCGAAGTGGTGGCGACCTTCTGCAAGAAGAAGCTGTTCGGCTACACCTCCCTGGTGTGGGCGACCATCGCCATTACCGTGCTCTCCTTCGTGGTCTGGCTGCACCACTTCTTCACCATGGGATCGGGCGCCAACGTGAATGCCTTCTTCGGCATCACCACCATGATCATCTCGATCCCGACCGGGGTGAAGATCTTCAACTGGCTGTTCACCATGTACCGCGGTCGCATCGAGTTCACCTCGCCCATGCTGTGGACCGTCGGCTTCATCATCACCTTCACCGTGGGTGGCATGACCGGGGTACTGCTCTCCGTGCCGGCCGCCAACTTCGTGCTGCACAACAGCCTGTTCCTGATCGCCCACTTCCACAACGTCATCATCGGCGGCGTGGTGTTCGGTTGCTTCGCCGGTATCACCTACTGGTTCCCGAAGGCGTTCGGCTTCAAGCTGGATGAGGTCTGGGGCAAGCGTGCCTTCTGGTTCTGGATCACCGGCTTCTTCGTGGCCTTCATGCCGCTCTACGTGCTGGGCTTCATGGGCATGACCCGTCGGGTCAGCCAGAACATAGATCCCGAGTTCCACGGCTGGCTGGTAGTCGCTGCCTGCGGTGCCGGCCTGATCGCCATCGGCGTCCTGTGCCAGGTTATCCAGGTGGTGGTCAGTATTCGTGACCGCGAGAAGAACCGCGATCTGACTGGCGATCCCTGGGGTGGCCGTACCCTGGAGTGGTCGACCTCTTCACCGCCGCCCTTCTACAACTTCGCCATCGAGCCGAAGATCACAGGTCTGGATGCCTTCTGGGAAGCCAAGCAAGACGGTTCTGCCTTCCTGCGGCCGGCCCAGTACGCTCCCATCCACATGCCGAAAAACTCGGGTGCCGGTGTCATCATCGCCGCCTTCAGCGTGGTGTTCGGCTTTGCCATGATCTGGCACATCTGGTGGATGGCCATCGCCGGCTTCGTCGGCATGATAGCCACCTGGATCGTCCACAGCTTCAATGAGGACGTGGATTACTACGTGCAGGTTGACGAGATCGAGCGCATCGAAGGTCAGCATTTCGACAATATCAACAAGGTGGCTTAATTCCATGGCGACTGACGTTCTACATCACACTCACGGCGCCCATGACGATCATGGGCACCATGATGCCGGTGCCACCAAGGTGTTCGGTTTCTGGATCTACCTGATGAGTGACTGCATCCTGTTTGCGACCCTGTTCGCAACCTATGCAGTCCTGGTCAACGGCACCGCCGGCGGCCCGAGCGGCAAGGATATCTTCGAACTGCCGTTCGTGTTCGCCGAAACCATGCTGCTGCTGCTGAGCTCCATCACCTTCGGCTTCGGCATGCTGGCCATGAACAAGAACAAGGTCTCCGCGGTCAATACCTGGCTGCTGGTCACCTTCCTGCTTGGCGCCGGCTTCATCGCCATGGAGATCTACGAGTTCCACCACCTGATCGCAGAGGGCTTCGGCCCGCAGCGCAGCGGTTTCCTCTCCGCCTTCTTCACCCTGGTCGGTACCCACGGGATCCACGTGACCAGTGGCCTGGTCTGGATCATCGTGATGATGGTGCTGATCAGCAAGAAGGGGCTGACCGAGCGCAACCGTACTCGCCTGATGTGCCTGAGCCTGTTCTGGCACTTCCTGGACGTGGTGTGGATCTGCGTCTTCACCGTGGTCTATCTGATGGGGGTCATGTAATGAGTCATTCCGTTGACAATCACGGCGCGAGCCACGGCAGCGTCAAGTCCTATATGACCGGCTTCGTGCTGTCACTCATACTGACCGCAATCCCCTTCTGGATGGTGATGGATGGCTCCGCCTCCCACGCCATGGTGCTGGGCACAGTGGTGGCCATGGCGGTGGTGCAGATCTTCGTGCATCTGATCTACTTCCTGCACATGAACACCTCGTCAGAGGAGCGCTGGAACCTGGTGGCACTGGTGTTTACCGTGCTCATCATCGCCATCGTGGTCGTGGGTTCCCTGTGGATCATGTACAACCTCAACATCAACATGATGGTTCACTGAGCGGCTTGATGTGATGATGAAGCAATACCTGCAAGTGACCAAGCCGGGCATCATCTTCGGTAACCTCATCTCGGTTATCGGGGGATTCCTGCTGGCCTCCAAGGGGAGCCTGGACGTGCCCCTGTTCATCCTGACCATGGTGGGTGTCTCCCTGGTGGTGGCCTCTGGTTGTGTGTTCAACAACTATATCGACCGGGACATCGACTGCATCATGGAGCGCACCAAGAACCGCGCCCTGGTGAAGGGGCTGATCGCCCCCGGTGTGTCGCTCTGGTATGCGAGCGCGCTGGGCGTTGCGGGCATTGCACTGCTCTACTTTGCGGCCAATCCGTTGGCCGCCTTGCTGGCAGTGCTGGGCTTCCTGGTCTATGTAGGGGTCTACAGCCTCTACATGAAGCGTCACTCCGTCTATGGCACCCTGGTCGGCAGCCTCTCCGGTGCCGCGCCACCCGTCATCGGCTACTGCGCCGTGAGCGGTCAGTTTGACTCGGGCGCCTTGATCCTGCTGGCGATCTTCAGCCTGTGGCAGATGCCGCACTCCTATGCGATTGCCATCTTTCGCTTCAAGGATTACCAGGCCGCCAACATACCCGTGCTGCCGGTGGTGAAGGGGATTGTCGTGGCCAAACACCACATCACCCTCTACATACTGGCCTTCATGGTGCCGACCCTGATGCTGTTCCTCGGCGGTTACGCCGGCTACAAGTATCTGATCGTGGCCACTGCGGTCAGCGTCTGGTGGCTGGGCATGGCGCTGTCGGGTTACAAGCAGGCGGTCGATGACTCCCTCTGGGCCCGCAAGCTGTTCATGTTCTCCATCGTCACCATCACCTGCCTGAGCGTGATGATGTCGGTGGACTTCCAGCCGGATGCGGCGCCGGTATTGGTGAGCATGCTGCCGTGATCCTGACGCGGACATGTTCTCCATCGTCGTCATCATCTTCACTTGCCTGAGCGTGATGATGTCGGTGGACTTCCAGCCGGACGCAACTCCCGTGCTGGTGAGCATGCTGCCCTGATAGTGTGAACTGCACCCCTAAATGCATGAAATCCAGAGCCGGGAACCTTCCCGGCTCTGTTATTATGGGGCCGCCCTGCGGGGCACTTTTCCCGTTGTTCGGGTGTGGCGCGCCTTGTGTCATCCACCCCTTGCGTCTCCCTTCTCTTTGACCTATCGAGGCCATCATGAATGATTTCACCATGACGAGGGGCGAGCGCCGCGCGACCTGGGCGCTCGGCTCCGTCTTCTCCCTGCGCATGCTCGGCATGTTTATGGTGCTGCCGGTGCTGACCACCTATGGCATGTCTCTGGCGGGCGCCTCCGAAGCCCTGATCGGCCTTGCCATCGGTATCTATGGCATGACCCAGGCGCTGTTCCAGATCCCGTTTGGCCTGCTCTCCGATCGTATCGGCAGAAAGCCGCTCATCGTCGGCGGCCTGCTGATGTTTGCGCTGGGCAGCGTGATCGCGGCGCTGACCCACTCCATCTGGGGCGTCATCCTCGGTCGCGCCTTGCAGGGCAGCGGCGCCATCTCGGCGGCCGTCATGGCGCTGCTCTCGGATCTCACCCGCGAGCAGAACCGCACCAAGGCGATGGCCTTCATCGGGGTGAGCTTTGGTATCACCTTCGCCATCGCCATGGTGACGGGCCCCCTCATCACCCGCGCGCTGGGGCTGTCCGGTCTGTTCTGGCTCATCGCCCTGCTGGCGCTGGGGGGCATAGCCATCACCCTCTGGCTGGTGCCGACCCCGAGCGGTCACCTGCTCAATCGCGAGTCCAGCATGGTCAGGGGCGGGATGCGCACCGTGCTCACCAACCCGCGCCTGCTCAAACTCAACCTCGGCATCCTCTGCGTGCACACCCTGCTGATGTCGAGCTTCGTGGCGCTGCCGCCGCTGCTGGAGCAGGCCGGTCTGCCCCGTGACAGCCAGTGGCAGGCCTATCTGGTCACCATGCTGGTCGCCTTTGTCAGCGTGGTGCCCTTCATCATCTATGCCGAAAAACGCCGCCAGATGAAGCGGGTATTCCAGGCTTGCGTGCTAGTGATGCTCATCGCCGAAGTGGTGCTGTGGCAAGCCGGGCTGCAGCTGTGGGGCCTGCTCGCCGGGCTGCAGCTCTTCTTCATCGGCTTCAACGTGATGGAGGCGCTGCTGCCGTCGCTCATCAGCAAGGAGTCGCCACCGGGTTACAAGGGCACCGCCATGGGCGTCTACTCCACCAGCCAGTTCATCGGGGTGGCCATAGGCGGCAGCCTGGGGGGGTTGCTCTACAGCCTGGGTGGCGGCGTGCTGGTGTTTGGCAGTTGCGCCCTGCTGGCCCTGGCCTGGCTGGGGGTCAGCCTCACCATGCAGGAGCCCCCCTATGTGAGCAGCCTGCGCATAGTGCTGCCGGCAGGGGTCGAGGCGAGCCCGGCGCTGGAGCAGAAGATCCGCGCCTGTGACGGGGTGAGCGATGTGCTGCTGGCGCCAGCCGAGCATTCGCTCTATGTGAAGGTGGACAGCAAGCGCCTCACGCGCAGCGATCTGGAGCGGCTGGTCGCCGTCTGACGGCGTCTGCCAGCATGCAAAAGCCCGCCAATTCGGCGGGCTTTTTGTTGGACTGTGCTCAGCTGGACTGTGCTCAGTTGGGCCGGGTTCAGTCGGCCAGGCAGGGCTGCTCGCTGGGGAGGCTCGCGGCGTCACCCAGCAGCAGGGTGCTGAGGGCCTCTCTGGCGCACTGTGAGGAGTGCAGCTGGCCGTGCCGGTTGCTCTGCTCCACCCGCACCAGACGGGTGGCGCTGCCAAAGGCGGCCTGCATCTGGCGAGCGCCTGCAAAGGGCGTATTGGGATCGTACTCGGCGCCGAGCACCAGGGCCTTGGCATCATTCGGGAGCTTTATCTCGCCGGCGCCGTAGGTGGTGATGGGCTGGCGCGGATAAGGCCAGTCGGCGCAGGTGTTGAAGCTTTTGGCCAGCAGCAGGGCGCCGGCCCCCTGGAAGGCGGCATCTTCCGGGTCCAGCGCCTGCCAGCCATAGGGCTCGCTGTTGTCGGTGCAGTGGATGGCGCTGAAGAAGGGCATTTCCAGCAGATCCTGGTAGGGGGTCTCGTCGGCCTGCTGCTTGGCGAGGCGGGCCAGCAGGGGGCCTGCATCATCCTGCTGCCAGAAGGCGAGCTGATCATAGTGCTGGCTGCCGCTGATGGCATCGCTCATCACAGCTTCCCAGTGGGGGCGGTCGAGCACGTTGCCCATGTTGTCCACATAGCGGCCGCTGTCGCGCACCTGGCGGGTCACCGCCATGCTGCGCTGCAGCGCCTCGGCCCCGAAGCGCCAGGCAAGGATGCGATTGGCATTCTCGGCATCGCCGCGGAAGATGGCCGGGTAGCGGCTCTCGGCAGGGGACATCGGCGAGTCGACCACCAGGTTGGCCACGTGGCTTGGGTAGCGGGCGGCATAGAGGGCGGCGAGGCGGGTGCCGTAGGAGAAGGTGATGGGGGTGATGCGGTCGCGCCCCAGATGCTGACGCAGTCGCTCCATGTCCTCGACCACGGCCCGCGAGCCCAGGTGCGGCGCATGCAGCTTCAACGGCTCGTCGCAGCGCTCCCGCAGCGCAGTGCCGAAGGCCTTGCCCTGATCGTCACCGCTCTCGAGCGCCGGCAGGGCGCCCTTGTCTCGGCTGGCAAAGATCTGGGCGAGCTGCGCCGGGGTCATGTCTGGCCGGATGCCGCTCTTGTCCGTCAGCAGGCAGCTTCTAAGTTCATGCCCGAGCGCGCTGTAACCGGCCCCGCGGGGATCCAGGGTGACTATGTCGTAGTGCGCCAGGATGGCGGGGTTGGCACTGCGCAGCATGTCGAGCAGGATACCCAGATCCGGGGTGGCCGAGGTGGGGCCGCCCGGGTTGTAGAAGAGGGTGCCGCGATAGTCGCCGGTGGCGCGATAGTGCACATAGAAGAGGTCTATGGTGTCCCCCTTGACCGTGCGGGTCTCCTGCTTGATCTCGCCCCGGATGGGGTTGCCTGACCAGGAGGGGGTCGAGAAGCGGCTTGTGTTGCCAGAGAGGAAAGTGGCAGCCGGGGCGGGGGCAGGGCGTTTCTCCCATTTGGTCTGCTTGATCTGGACCCACTCCTTGTCGTAATCGAGTGGCACCGTCAGGTAGTGGCAACCGACCTGGCTGGCGGGCACGGCGACGCCATCCTCCTGCCACCCCTGCCGCAATTGGCGGCAGATGTTGCCCGTGTCATAAGCGGCGGTGATATGCCGCGCCTTGAAGGGAGCTTCCTCTTTCTTTTCCAGATCGCAGCCCGCCAGCAGGGCCGGCGCCAGCAAAGATATCATCAGCGTGTATTTCATTTTTTTGTTTCCATCATATTGCCTGAACCCGGGCATGTTACGTGATGGACTCAAAAAAATAGCAGCGGGCAATTGTATGGAAATATTTCAATGTATGTCGGTGAAAATAATTTGGCGTCATTAACTGGGTTATTTGAAAATAATGGCCCGCATAGCACCCCGTTATTTTTATCGGGATCAATAAATGTCGCTAAACAGGCCATGTGGCATGAAGGGAGTGCCGGTTATACCCGCGTGCTCACCAGGCCCGCCAGAAGGGTTTGTCTCCCAGTATGGTGGCCCTGTGCATCACCCGCCGGGCAGGCAGATAGTCGGCGTTGGCATAGTGCTGGGTGACCCGGTTGTCCCAGATGGCGATGTCGTTCTCCTGCCAATATAATGCGTTGAGCCAGCAAGAACACTAACTGATTGGACAGCAGAGTTTACTGGTACAACCCGAAAAAACTCACTCAAGAGTGCGCTCAGTGAACTGATAATGGGGCGTATCTTCAGGTGGTAAGCATGGAGACAAGTTCTCAAAAATCAGGACGACAGTCTTTTTGTGGACTCTATTGAGCTCTTGTGGTAGCGTGCCACGGCCTGAAATGGCATCAACATAACAATAGATAAATCTGGGTTAATACAATGCAATGGTATCTTTCTGTTCTTAAAAAATATGCAGTACTGCGCGGACGAGCACGTCGTAAAGAGTATTGGATGTTCAGCCTGTTCAACGTTCTTGTTGCTAGCATAATTAGTATGGTGTGTGTCTTGTTTGCTAGTCCAGAGGTTGGAGTCTCAGTGCTCTGTCTTTATTTATTATTGGTCGCCTTTCCCGGTTTTGCAGTGACGGTACGCCGGTTGCATGATATCGATCGCAGTGGCTGGTGGATCCTTATATCTTGTATTCCAGTGGTAGGCCCCTTTATTTTACTCTACTTCAGTTTCTGCGCAGGGACTACGGGAGAGAACCGTTTCGGTGAAGACCCGAAGGGAATATGAGCATTACTGACAGATAAAAAAACCGCCATTCGGCGGTTTTTTTATTCGACATGGTTCAGCGTTCGATAAGCGGGGCCGAGCGGTAGCTCCACAGCCCATAGGTGCGCAGCGCATCGCGGTAGATACCGAGCAACTCGCCGTCGCTCACCTTGGCCAGGGTCGAGAGCGACTTGTCCGGGTAGCTGACGCTGTCTATCTGGATCCCGGCCGGGCCGCTCTGCCAGCAGGCGATCTCCAGCAATGTCTGGCCCCGGCGCACGTGGCTGGCGGAGCTCACCAGGGTGGCGTACTGGATCTGGTGGTGGGCGAGGGCGTAGCCGCTGTAGAGGGCGTTTTCCACCGTACTGGTGGCGTAGTTCTCCTCTATGATGCGCGAGCGATCTATGCCCTTCTTCACCAGCCAGTCCGCCATCAGCTTGCCCTCGGTCTGGCGGTTCTGGGGCACGCCGCCGGTCAGTATGATGAGCGCCGCCGGGTTGGCCTGGGCCAGGGAGCGGGTAGTCTCCAGTCGGCCCAGCAAGATGTCGTGCATGCTGCCATCGGGGTTGAGGGCATAGCCCAGGGTGACGATGGCCCGGTTGCCCGGCTTGGGTGAACGCTCCCCCTGCTCTTTCAGCGGGGTGGCGTTGACGCGGGCCACCGTATCCAGAATGCGCTGCAGATCGGCGGCGCGGCCGGGATTGAGGGTCGCCAGCTTGCTCTGGTATGCCTGGGCGGCGCCGGGGTTTTGCTTGAAGGTCTGCCAGGTGGCGAGGTAGGTGAGCAGATCTATGTCGTCCGGCGCCGTGCTGAGCGCCTGCTCGAACAGGCCTATGGCCTTGTCCACGTTGCCGTTGTAGATCTGGGCGTTGGCCGCCGAGATCAGCAGGTCGGTGCGGTAGGGTTCGAGCTGATAGGCCTGCAGCAGCAGCTCTGTGACCTGCTCCATGTTGCTCGGCATCTTGGCGGTGAAGCCGGCGGTGGAGATGCGGGCCGGCGACTTGAAGATCTGCCAGGCATCCGCCAGCAGCTGATCCACCACCTGGCGCTTGCTGATGTACTGGTCGTAGTTCTGCTCCTTTTGCAGGGAGCGCACCGGAGCAGCCCAGGCATTGGTGGAGACAAACACTGGCAGCGCCAACAGGCTGGCCAGGGTCAGGGAGAGTAGGGTCTGCTTCATGTAGGTCGGCTCGCGGTTGAATTTGGTCAGGAGAACATGCCTCTTCGATCGTGGGGGTAATGGGAAAGTGGGATATTACCCCGGATCGGGATCTTAAACTGTGAGCGATTAACGGTTTCGCAGGGTGCGATCGGGATCCCATGAAGGGCACGCCGGCATACAAAAAAGCCCCCAACGATTGGGTTGGGGGCCTGGCTTGAGGGATTACTGGATAAATTGCTGTTGTGACAGCAGTTCATCAAATACCGGGTTTTGCATGGTATGACTGAGCAAGTCAGAGGCATTGCCATCCGGCAGGATTGACGTGGTCAGCCCCTCAGCGGAAATGCCAGCGGAGTCTTGAGTGGCAGGTGCGACCTGGGTGAGCAGGCTGCCCATCTCATCATGACCAAGCAGATCGTCGATGGCTATCCCGGTCGTTGTCAGGCTCTCCACATGGTTGGCAGGCGCGGCTAACTGGCTGACGGGCAGCTCGATGAGCTCATCCTGCGCCTCTGTACCGAGCAAGGGAGCAGAGGAGGCAGACTTCTCATCCGACCCCAGGGTCAACGGTTGTGCGCTGATGCCCCCTTGCAGATCCGTGACCTTGATGACCAGAGAGGTATCTGCGGTATCGCCATCACCATCGCGCAAGGTGAGGAGGAATTTATCCTGTCCATCCCCATGAACATCCTTGGCTTGATAGTCGTACTGGCCGGTTTCAAAGTTCAGTACCAGCTTGCCGTTGGTCGTGTCGAGCGTCAGTTTGGAGCCGTCGACCACCTTGCTGTCGCTATCGCTGTTGTGGGCGAAGATGCCGTTTTGCTTCTGGTCGTAGAAGTAGGTGCGACCATCGTGGGCTAGGCTATCTACCCACTCTCCCTCGATCGATGAGCCGGTGACATCTCCGTGCAGCTGGCCCGGAACCGACTCGGTCAGGGTGCTGATGATATCGGCATCCTTCTCCACCTTGATGGCGGTACCATCCTGACCCGCCATGGGGGCCAGATACTCCAGCGAGGAGCTCTTGCCAATGGCGAGCATATTGACGTTGTCAAAGGGGTGGCCGTGCTGAGCCAGAATGTGCTCCATGGATTCGCCCAGGATCAGCAACTGCTCGGCTTTGGTTGGCGCGACCCGGCCATTGAGCAGATCCTGATAGTGCTGCTCTCCACCCACTTCATCCGGGCTGATGCCCTTCATCAGGCGCTCGCGGAACATGTCTGACTTGTCTCGGCCGTTCAACCAGTAGTCAAAGTCCGAGGGCGCGCCATCGGAGAGGAAGTAGAACTGCTTGTTGCTCCCTGCCATGTCCTGCTGATTCTGACTATCTGCCAGAATCGCATCGAGCTGGTTAAGTGCCTGAGTGTAGGGGGTCCAGGCTGCCGGGCTCAGCTTGCTGAAGAACTGCTGGATATCGGCTAACGAGTGTAACCAGCCTGATACTTGTCCATCTGGTTGGCCCGCGTGGGTGGCAATCTTGAACTGCACATCCCCCAGCTTGTCGTATTGCTCGAACATCGCCTTGATAGCCTGTTGCGAGAGTGCCCAGCGGGTCGTTGTGTTGCCATCGGCATCCTTCACCGCTTCTCCCATGGAACCGGACATATCCAGCGCAATGATGACGGAGTTGGATTGCGGTGCCATATCCCCGGTGGTGAGGGTCAGGTGGGCAGGCGCAGGGGCGCTGTCGATCACATCGATCACCAGTTCTCCCTTGGTGTGCTGGTTGCCAACCTTGATGTCGAGCTCGAATGGCAGAGAGAGGGTGTCCTTGCCGGCAGCACTATGATCGAGTGGGCGGAACAGATCCAGCTGATAGGTGCCGCTCTGCGAGTTCAGCTGCGCTGTCAGTACGTTCGTTTTATGGCCATCTTCCATGATAAAGCCGGTCAGGGTCAGACCATCACTGCTCACCTCGTAGCTCAGCGGCTTGCCACCGCTGCTGGCTGCAGTACCTGTCTGCCGGGTGGCAAACTGGTAGTCGTGTGGCGTGGCATCATGGGCGCCCGGCAGAGGGCCTTCGCTGTGAGCGTGCGCACCGCCAGCCAGTCCATCCTCTTGCACTGTCACATGCAGTGGAGCCTGAGCGGGTTGCGTCTCACCGATCAGGATGATGGTGACGCTGGCGTGATCGGTGGCGCCGTGAGTGTCGCGAATCACGTAGTCAAACTTGATCTCTTTGGCTTCGCCCGCAGCCAAATCCCGTTCAGCCTCAGGCAACGTCAGCAGGTATTTGGCGGCATCAAACTGCAGCTTGCCATTGACCAGGGTGATATAGGCCGGGTAGCTTCCCGGCACGATGGCGATGGCATCCCCGTTGGGATCCGAGTCATTGCTCAACACGTCGAGGGAGAGCACGCCGGTCTCATTGGTCTGATAGGCCTGATCGAAGCGGGTCAGATCTGCGGTGACCTGGGTGATAAAGTACTCGGAGCCTTTCGGATCGACGATGCCATCCTTGTAGCCAATGGCTGACATTTCGATGGTGTCAAAGTAGCGGCCACCGGCATCGATCTGCACATCCTGTCGACCGCCAGAGGTGCCTTCGAAGATACCGGTCGCAACCAGCTCGCCCTTGTAGAAGGCTTTCCAGACACCCCGCTCGATACCCGGTTCCCAGCTGCCATGTGCTATGTCGCTCCACAGGTTCTTGACCTGGATGGTGGCATGGTTGGCGACCTGTCCCTGCTGGAAGGTGAAGCTCATGGCTTCGCTCTGATCCGCGCTGTCGAGGTAGCCGATCTGCCCGGCCTGAACAGTGTCTGCACTTGGTTGCTCGATTCCGGATTTCACCCCGAAACGATGGTCGCCATCGCCGGTGTAATCGGATTTCTCGGCGTCGGCCACTTTCAGTCCGGTCGTGGCATTGATGACATAGTAATTGACCTTGATATCGCCGCTGGTATCCCAGTTCTGCCCATCGAGCGTCACGATCTTATTGCTGGCAAGGCCGTCGTCTTGCGCATCGGGATCTTCATTGGTGCCAGTGATGGCGACGGTGACGGTGTGCTGGGCGGAGCCGTCAGCACTGTTGACCACGAAGGTCTCGCTCGGCAGGGACTCACCCTCTTTGAGGGCCTGCACGGCGGGGTCATTGTTGTTGAGCTGATAGCTCCAATTGCCATTGGTATCGATGGAGAAGGTGCCGTGGTCGCCATTC
>NZ_CAWQXH010000019.1:0-1313 GCF_963899385.1 Aeromonas sp. MR7 | reverse complement strand
TGCTCTTTAACAATCTGGAAAGCTGATTTAAAAAGTAGTTCTCAAACATTTGTTACAAGTGCTTTGGAAACTTCTTGGCGAAAACCAAAATTTATTTTGGTCCTTGTTGTACAGCAACAAGTCGCGTCGTTTCGACGACACTTCTTGGGGTTGTATGGTTAAGTGACTAAGCGTACATGGTGGATGCCTTGGCAGTCAGAGGCGATGAAGGACGTACTAACCTGCGATAAGCTGTGAGAAGTCGGTAAGAGACGCTATTACTCACAGATTTCCGAATGGGGAAACCCACCCAGCACAAGCTGGGTATCTATTACTGAATACATAGGTAATAGAGGCGAACCGGGAGAACTGAAACATCTAAGTACCCCGAGGAAAAGAAATCAACCGAGATTCCCTCAGTAGCGGCGAGCGAACGGGGATTAGCCCTTAAGTTTCTTGGAAGTTAGTGGAATGGTCCTGGAAAGGCCAGCGATACAGGGTGATAGCCCCGTACATGAAAACGACCTTGAAGTGAAATCGAGTAGGGCGGGACACGTGACATCCTGTCTGAATATGGGGGGACCATCCTCCAAGGCTAAATACTCCTGACTGACCGATAGTGAACCAGTACCGTGAGGGAAAGGCGAAAAGAACCCCTGTGAGGGGAGTGAAATAGAACCTGAAACCGTGTACGTACAAGCAGTGGGAGCCCTTCGGGGTGACTGCGTACCTTTTGTATAATGGGTCAGCGACTTACATTTTGTAGCGAGGTTAACCGTATAGGGGAGCCGTAGGGAAACCGAGTCTTAACTGGGCGTCTAGTTGCAAGGTGTAGACCCGAAACCGGGTGATCTAGCCATGGGCAGGTTGAAGGTTGAGTAACATCAACTGGAGGACCGAACCCACTAACGTTGCAAAGTTAGGGGATGACCTGTGGCTGGGGGTGAAAGGCCAATCAAACTCGGAGATAGCTGGTTCTCCCCGAAAGCTATTTAGGTAGCGCCTCGGACGAATACTACTGGGGGTAGAGCACTGTTTGGACTAGGGGGTCATCCCGACTTACCAACTCCATGCAAACTCCGAATACCAGTAAGTAATATCCGGGAGACACACGGCGGGTGCTAACGTCCGTCGTGAAGAGGGAAACAACCCAGACCGCCGGCTAAGGTCCCAAAGTTCTGGTTAAGTGGGAAACGATGTGGGAAGGCTCAGACAGCTAGGATGTTGGCTTAGAAGCAGCCATCATTTAAAGAAAGCGTAATAGCTCACTAGTCGAGTCGGCCTGCGCGGAAGATGTAACGGGGCTCAAACCAGGCACCGAAGCCGCGGATTCA
>NZ_CAWQXH010000018.1:0-3241 GCF_963899385.1 Aeromonas sp. MR7 | reverse complement strand
TGGTGCTGGCCCTGAAAGGGGCCGTCAGCTCATCGAACGGTTGGATCATGGGGCTGCTCGGCCTGCATGACGTGTTCAGTTGGGCAGCCCCGGCATGGTGGGAAGGGGCTGTCTCGATGGCCGCACTGGCGGCCCTGCTGCGCTGGGCGCGACCCTAGCGGCTGCTGAGGTCTACCTCGATGCGGCGAAAGCCGATGCCGTGGGCTGTGTTGGCGGCCGCATCCATCGAGGAGAAGACCCGCCAGCCGCCGCGCTGCCGCTCCACCACTTCGGTACCGGCTTTACCAAAGCGTACCAGGTGAAGATGGAAGCCCGCCCCCATGGGGGTTGGAACGATCATGGCCTTGGAGAATCCACCCATGTCGAAGATGGTTTTGGCTTCTTTTTCCTGCATCATCAAACCTCCAATTTGAAACTTCAAATAGACGATTTGATTGTGACATACCGGAGGGCAAAAACAATCGAATTCAAGATTTGAGCCATCGAATCTGGAAAATGATTTTCACTGCGGCTCAAGGCCCAAGGCTATGAGGCATTCCCGCCACTTCTCAGCCTCCAAATCGAAGTTGAGCAGACCACCTTCCACGCTGATCCGGCTCCCCAAATCGAGCAGCTGCATGTCCGTCATGTCGCACAACCGCTTGCCAGCAGCATCCAGTAGCCATACCCGATCACCATCAAGCTCGATCAGGTGCTTGTCGAACTCCATAAGTACCTCCAGCCAGAGCCAAACCTAACCCGCGTCCGTGGATAACTGCTGCCGCCCACAAGCCGAACCGATGGCATGTGGACGGACAAGCGCAGTGACCCACCTCGCCAAGAGCATCTCTCTTTTTTTTCTTTTTAAGAAAGGACGCAAGACACGGGCTCTCCTATCTTTCGCTGCGCTTCAAGATAGGAGAGCCCTCCTGCTTGGCTACGTTAAAAATGACGTAGTTACGCTGGATCAGCTCGCCTTGCTCTGGACTATCGAGACTGCTTGCGGCAGCTCCCTCTCACGCGCTCCAGAGACACACCTCGCCATACTGCACCTGCTTCAGTCCCCGCCTGTGGGCCGGACTACCGCGCCATTTTTTAAGAGCTGGCCGTGGTTGGTTCCCCGTTACGCTCTAGTGGCAAATGCCCCAGGGTTGCGATCCCTGGGAGGCTATGGTGCGCGATCGCACGCTGGGCAGTGTGTGAGATTTCCCCGTTCTGCCCGACCAACCACACCCCAACACGGCAACATCTACATGCTTCCAATCCGTGCGGGTACGACTAAACGCCAAAGGTGGTGGCCTTCGGTAACGGGTCTGGTTGCGGGAATTTGCTTGAAAGGCACGGCGTGAAGCCGCTAAACTTGAATGGTATTGAGGTAGCTGCTTCCCGCTATGGAGCCGTTACCGGGTGAAGTCGGTTCCCCAACTGACTACACCTTCGAACAAACCGCCTGCCAGGGCGGTTTTTTCGTTTCTGGACAAGAGGGTACGCTGCAGACGCGGATCGCGTCAACACCCCTTGTTTTGGTTGTTTTTTGAGCATTCGTGCGACCGTGATGCTGAGAGATTTGGTATAGCCCCCGCATCCATGTGAAAATGCTCCCGATGCTTAGTTCATCGAGCAGTAGCAAGAGGCCCAGCCTCTGCTACTTGCAATAGCAGAATGCCGGGCCTCTATGTGTTCTACGCAACAATGGAGTGACCTTATGGCAGCTGTCGATTTTATCGACGCCCTAGTGGCACTGCTCACACTGTTGAGCATCATCATCAAGTACATTTAATAGTCATTTTTGACTGCCGCCTTCGGGCGGTTTTTTTTTGCTTATTAGGCGTTATCCGCCTAATGGCCATTTTAACGATCTTAAAAAACATTACTACACAACAATCGCCATACGAGTCCTCTCAGTATTAAAAAATGCAACGGTAAAATTGTTTTTTACAAAAACAGACCCAGAAGAGGCTATTTGCGCATCCATTTGAATCTCATTTTTCGGCGTTTCGAAAAATGGGCGCGAATGCTACCAGACCGCCTGAGTTGGGACAAATCCGCACTAAAGGCTTTGCTCCTAGGGAAGGGCTTCATTCCGCCCTTCCCTGGGAGCAAAGAGGCAAGCGCAGCGCGGCAGATCTTTTTGCCCCGCAGGGCTCCCACTTTGCTTGCCAAAGTGTAAGGAGAACACTTTGCTATCGAACTCTGGTACTCTCAATCGAGACCAAAGCCAAGGAGCAAAGACACAATGGCGCTCTCGTTTACATTCGCAGTCGATAAGATGCAGGCCCCAGCGATCGGCAGAGCAGAGGGACATAACCTTCGCCTCCACAAGACGGAAAGCCAGCTCAGACCGGAGGCATGGTTTACCCCAGAAGGCCGCCACCAGGTAGAGCAATGGCGACCGGAGGTGCTAGCAAAGGCCAAGGGGTTGGCAAAGCGGAAGGATGCCGTGCAGGCCATCCAGTTTGTGATCCAGCTCGGCAACCAGACCGACTGGCGTAGTGAGCCGGAGCCGGACTTCCCCGAGGGGCGTCCGATCTCATCCATCGCCGATCCGCTCAACCTCGCCGCCAAAGGGATCAGGGCATGGGTGGCGAAAGAGTTCGGGGACGAGAACTGCGTCGGGATCGATCTCCACACGGACGAAAGCACCCCCCATTTCCATGTCGTCGTGACCCCCGTCAAGAACGGCAAGCTACAGGCCAAAGCGTGGCTGGATGGGCCGAGCAAGCTCGCAGCCCTGCGGAAACGGGCATGGCAGGCCATCAGCGCCCACATCGAATGCGAATACACCCCCGGATCCCCCGGCGGGGCACCACACGATCCCCGAAAGGCAGCAGGGCAAACGCCAGCACCCACCCTGATCGACAAGATGATCGGGCACGCCAAGGCCCAGAAGCTGGAGCGGGAAAACGCCGCGCTGCGCGAAGAGAATGCCCAGCTCAAGCAAGTCCTGTTTAGCCGCCAGAAGGGCCGCTACAGCGCGGACAACGTGGCGCAAGCCCAGCAGGCGACCGCAACCGCGCAGAAGGCCCAGAGCGAGCTGCAGAGGACGCAGGGGGAGGTTCGGAAGCTCTCTATGGACCTCGATAAGGCCCAGGGCGTGATAAGTCGACAAGGGGCCGAGATCGACCAGCTCAAGGGCTACAACCGGACACTGGCCGAACAGAACAACGCACTGGACGAGAAGCTGCAGGAGCTGCAACCAAGGCCAAGCCGCGGCAGAGGGATGGGCCTATGAAGGCATGGCAGTTTTTCGGCCTGCTGGCGG
>NZ_CAWQXH010000017.1:0-18819 GCF_963899385.1 Aeromonas sp. MR7 | reverse complement strand
CGGTGTCGTATTCTACGTGGGAGGTGTTGATGGTGATACCACGCTCACGCTCTTCCGGCGCCTTGTCGATCTGGTCGAAGGCGAAAGCTTTACCACCGAAGTGCTTGGCCAGCACGTTGGTGATGGCTGCGGTCAGGGTGGTTTTACCGTGGTCAACGTGGCCGATGGTGCCGACGTTTACGTGCGGTTTGTTACGCTCAAATTTTTCTTTAGACACGACGTAGTCCTTCTAGGTTAAACCCGCCTACCGTCGTAGGCGGGGAATCATAAATTACTTGGATTTGCGCTCTTCGATGACTGCCTGGGCCACGTTGTTCGGGGCGTCGGAGTACTTAGCGAATTCCATTGCGTAGGAAGCACGACCTTGGGTAGCGGAACGCAGTGCAGTCGCATAACCGAACATCTCGGCCAGCGGCACCAGGGCACGTACGATCTTGCCGGACGGGCCGTCTTCCATACCTTCGATCAGGCCACGACGACGGTTCAGGTCACCGATAACGTCGCCCATGTAATCTTCCGGAGTCTCGACTTCAACCTTCATGATCGGCTCGAGCAGGACCGGGCTTGCCTTCATGTAACCAGCCTTGAAGGCCAGGGAGGCAGCGATCTTGAACGCCAATTCGGAAGAGTCGACATCGTGGTAAGAACCGTAGTGCAGACGCACACCCAGATCCATTACCGGATAACCTGCCAGCGGGCCGGATTTCAGCTGCTCACGGATACCCTTGTCAACACCCGGGATGTATTCACCAGGAATCACGCCGCCTTTGATGTCGTTAACGAACTCATAGGCTTTGCCGGCTTCCAGCGGGTACATGTCGATGATGACGTGACCATACTGACCACGACCACCAGACTGCTTGGCGTGCTTACCTTCGATATCCTTGACGGTTTCACGAATGGTTTCACGGTAGGCAACCTGCGGCTTACCTACGTTCGCTTCAACCTTGAACTCGCGACGCATACGGTCAACGATGATGTCCAGGTGCAGCTCACCCATACCGGCGATGATGGTTTGGCCAGATTCTTCGTCAGTCCATACGCGGAAAGACGGATCTTCCTGCGCCAGACGGCCGAGTGCCAGACCCATCTTCTCTTGGTCAGCCTTGGTTTTCGGCTCAACCGCGATGGAGATTACCGGCTCCGGGAATTCCATACGCTCGAGGATGATCGGCGCTTTTTCGTCACACAGGGTGTCACCAGTGGTCACATCTTTCAGACCGATGGCAGCAGCGATATCGCCTGCGCGAACTTCTTTGATCTCTTCACGCTTGTTGGCGTGCATCTGAACGATACGGCCAAAACGCTCGCGCTTCTCTTTGACAGAGTTCAGCACGGAGTCACCGGAGTTAACTACGCCGGAGTACACGCGGAAGAAGGTCAGGTTGCCTACGAACGGGTCGGTGGCAATCTTGAATGCCAGAGCAGCGAACGGCTCTTCATCAGAAGCATGACGCTCGTCTTTGGTGACGCCGTCCAGCTTCAGGCCGTCGATGGCAGCTACGTCGGTCGGTGCCGGCAGATAGTCAACCACGGCATCCAGCATGGCCTGTACGCCCTTGTTCTTGAACGCGGAGCCACAGGTAACCAGGATGATTTCGTTGTTCAGAACGCGCAGACGAAGAGCTTTCTTGATCTCTTCTTCAGTCAGTTCTTCACCACCCAGGTATTTTTCCATCAGATCTTCAGACGCTTCAGCAGCGGCTTCGACCAGGGTCATGCGCATTTCTTGCGCTTTTTCCAGCAGCTCAGCCGGGATCTCTTCGTAATCGAAGGATACGCCCTGATCTGCTTCGCTCCAGTTGATGGCTTTCATCTTGACCAGATCGATAACGCCCTTGAAGTTCTCTTCTGAACCGATGTTCAGTTGCAGCGGAACCGGGTTACCTTTCAGGCGGGTCTTGATGTGCTCAACGCAGCGCAGATAGTTGGCACCAGTACGGTCCATCTTGTTGACGAACGCGATACGGGGGACCTTGTACTTGTTAGCCTGACGCCATACGGTCTCAGACTGTGGCTGTACGCCACCTACGGCACAGTACACCATCACGGCGCCGTCCAGAACACGCATTGAACGCTCTACTTCGATAGTAAAGTCAACGTGGCCGGGGGTATCGATGATGTTGATACGGTGCGGTTGGAACTGTTTACCCATACCGGACCAGAAAGCGGTGGTCGCGGCGGAGGTGATGGTGATACCACGCTCTTGTTCCTGTTCCATCCAGTCCATGGTGGCAGCGCCATCGTGAACTTCACCGATCTTGTGACTTACACCGGTATAAAACAGAACGCGCTCGGTAGTAGTAGTCTTACCGGCGTCGATGTGAGCGGAGATACCGATGTTACGATAACGCTCAATGGGGGTTGTACGAGCCATTGTCATCCTCTTACTAGGAGCGGACCCCTAGATAACTGAAGGTGCGCAGAGCCAAAAGACCCTGCGCAAGCGGATTACCAGCGGAAGTGAGCGAAGGCCTTGTTCGCTTCAGCCATACGGTGAACGTCTTCACGTTTCTTGACAGACGAACCCTTATTGTCAGCGGCATCCAGCAGCTCGCCAGCCAAACGCTGAGCCATTGATTTTTCACCACGTTTACGAGCGGCGTCAACCAACCAGCGCATTGCCAGGGCATTGCGACGGACCGGACGAACTTCTACCGGTACCTGATAGGTTGCACCACCGACACGACGAGATTTAACCTCGACGGACGGACGAATGTTGTCCAGGGCTTCTTCGAATACGGCCAGGTGATCTTTGCCAGATTTGGTGGCAATGATGTCCAGCGCGCCATATACGATGGCTTCGGAAACAGATTTCTTACCGTCAACCATTACTACGTTGACAAATTTAGCCAGCAGCTCTGATCCGAACTTGGGATCCGGCAGGATTTTACGCTGACCAACAACACGACGTCTTGGCATTTCAAATTCTCCGTAACTTCAGGGGTTACCCAAAACTAGAAAGTTATCTAACTAGAAACGAATTAACGTTTGGCCTTACTTAACGGAGAACCATTAAGCTTTCGGACGCTTCACGCCATACTTGGAGCGAGCCTGCTTACGGTCTTTAACACCGGCACAGTCCAACGCACCACGAACGGTGTGGTAACGAACACCTGGCAAATCCTTGACACGACCGCCACGGATCAGAACAACGGAGTGTTCCTGCAGGTTGTGACCTTCACCACCGATATAGGAGGTGACTTCGAAGCCGTTGGTCAGACGTACACGGCATACTTTACGCAGTGCAGAGTTAGGCTTCTTCGGGGTGGTGGTGTATACACGGGTGCACACGCCACGCTTCTGAGGGCACGCTTCCAGCGCAGGCACGTTGCTTTTCACAACGAGCTTGATGCGTGGCTTGCGAACCAACTGGTTAATAGTTGCCATCAAAAGGCTCCTGATAATGACTTCATAAACATGTGAAAAATCCTCCCCGCAGATACGGGGACGCGAAATTTTATGCCCTGTTGTCAAGGGAGTCAAGATTTATACAATCCGTGCCGCAAAAGGGCACAATGGATCCCCTGTCAATAGTCATAACTAACTGAACTTCATCGATAAAAATGGACGCTAGCCACCCCAGGTCTGCGGTGACCCGTTTTCCGCGATCAGTGCGACCAGACCGGTCATATCCAGATCCATCCCGATCCTGTGCTGCAATCCCCTCGCCTGCAAGTCTTCTCGCATCACATAGAGCGGAATAGCTGCCAATCGCTCACCCCATTGAGGGACCGTGGCCGCGATGACGGCATCCTGCATCAGCACCAGCAGATCATCCGGCTGGCGATAACAGAGCGCCTGTTCCAGATCCCGGCTCAGGAAGGGAGAGGTCAATATCAGCTGTATCATGAGCACCTCAGAAGCAGATGTGAATCGCGCAGTGGCCCCACTGGCGGCGGATGTCGGCACGGGAGAGGCACTCAACGGGGATCAGCAGATCATCCACCGTCAGACCGCGTTCGGCCAGCGAGTCGGCACACACATAGACCTCCTCGATGTCGTACAGCTCCAGCAACTTGAAGGTCGGTGCATAGTGGCGCTGCAAGATGGCCTGAGGCTGCTGCTCCCTGACCAGTTGCAAGACACCGTCACCGATGAGGAACAGGGCCAGCGACTCGGTCAGCGCCGAAGTCGCCAGCAAGGCATCCAGTCCTTCCCGTCCGGCGGACGTGCCATGAGGGCCGCGACGACACATAAAGGCTATCTTGTTCATTTCTCCCTCCCTAGAACTGGACAAAGCGATCGGCAGTCAGGCTGGCTTCGGCCAGCTGACCCAGCCCGCTCAGGCAGAAGGGGGCCTGCAGGTTGAATTGATCCTTGCCTGCTCCCTTCGCCTCTGTCTCATCAAGCACACCGCGCCGCATGGCGGCTGCGACGCACACATCGATACGGATCCCCTGCCCTATGGCCAGCTCGCGCCACAGGGCCACCAGGTCGGTCTCATCAGATGCCGGAGCATGCAAGCCGTTACCATTGCAGACCCCGTCCTGATAGAAAAACAGATGTGACAACCGGTGGCCCTGCTCGATGAGGCTCAAGGCGAAGCGGTAGGCAGTGCTGGCCGACTGGGTACCATAGGCGGGCCCCGTTACCAGCAAGGCAAAACTCAGACTCATATCCGGACTCCTGTACGGGTGTCTGTCCATTCTACGCCAAAGACAAAAAAGCCCCTCCTGGGAGGGGCTCTTCATTCTGCCGAGGATCAGACGTAAGCAATGGCTTCGACTTCAACCAGCACATCCTTGGGCAGACGCGCCACTTCCACACAGGAACGGGCCGGGGCCGAGTCGCCAAAGTAACGGGCATATACCTGGTTAAAGGCAACGAAGTTGTTCATGTCGCTGAGGAAACAGGTGGTCTTCAGCACCTTGCCAGTATCGGCACCGGCTTCCTTCAATACTGCAACCAGGTTCTTCATCACCTGCTCGGCCTGCGCTTCGATGCCGCCAGCCACTATCTCCATGGTGGCCGGATCGAGCGGGATCTGCCCGGAGGTGAAGACCAATTCGCCCAGCTTGGTAGCCTGAACATACGGACCAATTGCGGCAGGCGCCTTGTCGGTTGCAATCACTTCTTTAGCCATTCTTATCTATCCCCTTCTATGGCGCTTACTCGTTCTCGTCTTCACCCTGCTTGCGCTGTCGGATGTACAGATAAACGGTATGTTTGGAAATATTCAATTTGTCGGCGACCAGGTTGATCGAGTCCTTGATATCAAATATGCCCTTCTCGAACAACTGGGTCACGATAAACCTGTTTTTAGCATTGTTGGCAACGGTCGGATCGCGGTTGATCTCGTCGATGGTATTGTCCACCGTCTGGGCGACCAACTCTTCGACGCTGTTGGCAAAGGTCTCCGGCGACTGGCGCTCCACTTGCTGGGGCGTCGGGAAGAATTCGGCGACAAACTCGTGAAAAGGCGCATTGATGTGCAGGTTGATACAGATAAGACCTATCACCTGCTTGTCACTGTTCCTGATGGCGATGGTACTCGACTTCATCAGGGCGCCGGTACGGCTGCGGGCAAAATAACTCTGGGTGTAATCCTGGCCGGTATTCTCTATGTCCTTGAGCATACGCAGCGCGAGATCGGTAATGGGTGCCCCCTCATTCCGTCCCGTATTGAACCCGTTGGCAATCTTGATCACGGACTCGTGCAGATTTTCCAGGGAGTGAAGAACCACTTCACAGTGCTTGCCGAACAGTTCGGCCAAGCCTTCGATAAGCCCTCCATAGGAGCGCAACAATTCCCTGTCTTCGTCTGTAAAAGTGCGACCGCTCAGTTGCTCTTCGGGAAGCAGTACTTCCTCGATACCGACAGTCATGTTCTACCCCTGTAATAACCATTCAACTTTCCCGAGTTTTCAATTGCGAGGGGGCAATGTCAACTTTTTTTGATTTTTTACTCCCCAACCTTGCTCTGGATCATCCGAATATCCGCGTGGCGACTGGGGTTGACGAGAAAACGACCAACAAAAAGGGCTCCTTGAAGGAGCCCTTTTCAATCACTGCAGCAGAAGATTACTCTTCGTCAAAACTGCCGGATGCGTTGAGCAGATCCGCCAGGTTTTGCTGAGCTTCATCGGCAGTCACCTGCGGTACACCGACAGCACGAGCTGCGGCGGCACGCTGGTTGATCCGGCTATGGTGGTAGGCAAAGCCGGTACCAGCCGGGATCAGACGACCCACGATCACGTTCTCTTTCAGGCCACGCAGTTCATCACGCTTGCCGCCAACGGCCGCTTCGGTCAGAACACGAGTGGTTTCTTGGAAGGAAGCCGCGGAGATGAAGGACTCTGTGCTCAGAGATGCCTTGGTAATACCCATCAGAATATGACGGAAGGTAGCCGGGGCCTTGCCCTCTGCAACCAGCTTACGGTTGGCAATCTTCACACGGGCCACTTCAACCTGCTCGCCTTCGATCAGGTCAGTGTCACCAGCGCTCAGGATCTCGCACTTGCGCAGCATCTGACGAACGATGACTTCGATGTGCTTGTCGTTGATCTTAACGCCTTGCAGACGGTAAACGTCCTGCACTTCGTTGGCGATGTAGTTGGCGACCGGGCTGATACCGCGCAGACGCAGGATGTCATGAGCAGACTCAGGACCGTCCGCCAGCACTTCACCCTTCTCAACTTTTTCACCTTCGAACACGTTCAGGTTACGCCACTTCGGAATCATCTCCTCGTAGACGTCGCCACCATCGGTCGGGGTGATGACCAGACGGCGCTTGCCCTTGGTCTCTTTCCCGAAGGAGATGGTACCGGAGATCTCGGCCAGGATGGCAGGTTCCTTCGGTTGACGTGCTTCGAACAGATCCGCAACGCGCGGCAGACCACCGGTGATGTCCTTGGTACCACTGGATTCTTGCGGGATACGCGCTACCGCGTCACCCACACCCACGTTGGCACCATCTTCCAGGTTCACGATTGCCTTGCCCGGCAGGAAGTACTGGGCGGCGACATCGGTACCCGGGATCATGACATCTTTGCCGTTCAGGTCGACCAGTTTAACGGTCGGACGCATCTCTTTACCGGCACTCGGACGCTCGTTGACATCCAGTACGACGATAGAAGAGAGACCGGTCAGCTCGTCGGTCTGACGAGTGATGGTCACGCCATCGATCATGTGTTCGAACTGGAGGCGACCCGCCACTTCGGTGATGATCGGGTGGGTATGCGGATCCCAGTTGGCGACAGTGTCACCAGCGCTCACGGCCTGAGTATCCTTCACTTCCAACACGGCACCGTAAGGCAGCTTGTGGCTTTCCTTGGTACGGCCCATGTCATCCATGATGGTCAGTTCGGTAGAACGGGAGGTGATAACCAGTTTGTCATCGCTGTTGTGAACGAACTTGGCGTTCTGCAGCTTGATGGTACCGGTATTCTTCACCTGGATGCTGTTCTCGGCAGCGGCTCGGGATGCGGCACCACCGATGTGGAAGGTACGCATCGTCAGCTGGGTACCCGGTTCACCGATGGACTGGGCGGCGATAACACCGACAGCCTCACCCTTGTTCACCAGGTGACCACGGGCCAGATCACGGCCGTAGCAGTGAGCACAGTTACCGAAGTCAGTTTCACAGGTGATGGCAGAACGCACCTTCACGCGGTCAACGGAGTTTTGTTCCAGCAGGTCACACAGCTGCTCGTCGAGCAGGGTGTTGCGCGCTACCAGGATCTCGTCCTCGGTACCCGGCTTGATCACGTCATCGGCAACCACACGGCCCAGTACGCGCTCACGCAGCGGCTCGACCACGTCACCACCTTCGATCAGCGGAGTCATCCACAGACCTTCGATAGTGCCGCAATCGTCCTCGGTGATCACCATGTCCTGTGCCACGTCAACCAGACGACGAGTCAGGTAACCGGAGTTAGCCGTCTTCAGTGCGGTATCCGCCAGACCCTTACGGGCACCGTGAGTGGAGATGAAGTACTGCAGTACGTTCAGACCTTCGCGGAAGTTCGCGACGATCGGGGTCTCGATGATGGAGCCATCCGGCTTGGCCATCAGGCCACGCATACCGGCCAGCTGACGGATCTGGGCTGCGGAACCCCGCGCACCAGAGTCAGCCATCATGAAGATGCTGTTGAACGACGCCTGCTCTTCTTCTTCACCCAGCGAGTTGACATCACGCTCTTTGGACAAGTTCTCCATCATGGCCTTGGAGACGCGCTCGTTGGCGCTGGCCCAGATATCGATAACCTTGTTGTAGCGTTCGCCCGCGGTCACCAGACCGGACAGGAACTGGTCCTGGATCTCGGCGACTTCGGCTTCTGCTGCGGCGATGATGTCTTTCTTGGCATCCGGGATGACCATGTCATCGATACCAACGGAAGCACCGGACAGGGCCGCATAATGGAAACCGGTATACATCAGCTGGTCAGCGAAGATGACGGTGTCCTTCAAGCCCTGCTTGCGATAGCAGGTGTTCAGCAGACGGGAGATGAGCTTTTTGCCCAGCGCCTTGTTGGATACGGACTTGATCCAGTTCTGCGGATTGGCATCCAGATCAGCCTGCTCTGCAGCAGTCAGCACCTTGGGCTCATCGATCAGGGCGTATTCCATGCCTTTCGGCAGGATCAGGCTCAGGATCGCACGACCAACTGTGGTGTTCTTCATCTCGGTACGCTCTACCAGCGAATCATCTTCCTGACGGAGATATTCGGTGATGCGCACTTTGACGCGAGCATGCAGATCGGCCAGACCGGCGCGATATACCTTCTCGGCTTCTTTCGGGCCGGCCAGCACCATACCTTCGCCCTTGGCGTTGATACGGGCACGGGTCATGTAGTACAGACCCAAGACCACGTCCTGGGAAGGAACTATGATCGGCTCACCGGAGGCTGGCGACAGGATGTTGTTGGTGGACATCATCAGGGCGCGTGCTTCCAGCTGGGCTTCCAGGGTCAGCGGTACGTGGACCGCCATCTGGTCACCATCGAAGTCCGCGTTATAGGCGGCACAGACGAGCGGGTGCAGCTGGATGGCCTTGCCTTCGATCAGGGTCGGTTCAAACGCCTGGATACCCAGACGGTGCAGGGTCGGTGCACGGTTCAGCAGGACCGGGTGTTCGCGGATCACTTCGTCCAGGATATCCCAAACGACAGCTTCTTCACGCTCCACCATCTTCTTGGCGGCCTTGATCGTGGTCGCCAGACCGCGGGATTCCAGCTTGCCATAGATGAACGGCTTGAACAGTTCCAGCGCCATCTTCTTCGGCAGACCGCACTGATGCAGACGCAGCGTCGGGCCTACGGTGATAACGGAACGACCAGAGTAGTCGACGCGCTTACCCAGCAGGTTCTGACGGAAACGACCTTGCTTACCCTTGATCATATCGGCCAAGGATTTCAGCGGACGCTTGTTGGAACCTGTGATGGCACGACCACGACGGCCGTTGTCCAGCAGGGCATCCACGGACTCTTGCAGCATGCGCTTTTCGTTGCGCACAATGATGTCCGGGGCAGCCAGGTCCAGCAGGCGCTTCAAACGGTTGTTACGGTTGATCACACGACGGTACAGATCGTTCAGATCGGAAGTCGCGAAACGGCCGCCGTCCAGCGGTACCAGCGGACGCAGGTCCGGCGGCAGCACAGGCAGCACTGTCATGATCATCCACTCCGGCTTGTTGCCGGACTGCAGGAAGGCTTCCATCAGCTTCAGGCGCTTGGTGGTCTTCTTGCGCTTGGTTTCGGAGTTGGTCTGATCCAGCTCCTCACGCATGGTCTTGACTTCGCCTTCCAGATCGATAGCACGCAACAATGCAAGGATTGCTTCGGCACCCATCTTGGCGTCGAATTCGTCGCCCCACTCTTCCAGTGCGTCCAGATAGTTCTCTTCGGACAGCATCTGGCTGCGCTCGAGGTTGGTCATGCCGGGCTCGATCACTACATAGGATTCGAAATACAGCACGCGCTCGATGTCACGCAGGGTCATGTCCAGCAGCAGACCGATACGGGACGGCAGGGACTTCAGGAACCAGATGTGGGCAGTCGGGCTGGCCAGCTCGATGTGGCCCATACGCTCGCGACGGACCTTGGTCTGGGTCACTTCTACGCCGCACTTCTCACAGATCACACCACGGTGTTTCAGGCGCTTGTACTTGCCGCACAGACACTCGTAGTCCTTCACCGGTCCGAAGATACGGGCGCAGAACAGACCATCACGTTCCGGCTTGAAAGTCCGGTAGTTGATGGTCTCAGGCTTTTTGACCTCACCGAATGACCAGGAGCGGATCATGTCAGGAGAGGCCAGACCGATCTTGATACTGTCAAACTCTTCGGTCTTGGTCTGAGCCTTCAAAAACTTGAGTAAGTCTTTCACGTGTTTCCCCTGTCAGGAGTCTAACCTCGGCGCCCTACTGCCAAAGCAGCAGGGCGCCCACGTCAATTCTCGAACAATAAGAGCGAGCTCTTACTCTTCGTCCAGCTCGATGTTGATACCCAGAGAGCGGATTTCCTTCAACAGTACGTTGAAGGATTCGGGCATGCCCGGCTCCATACGGTGGTCGCCATCCACGATGTTTTTGTACATCTTGGTACGGCCATTCACATCGTCAGACTTGACGGTCAGCATTTCCTGCAGGGTATATGCCGCACCGTAAGCCTCCAGGGCCCACACTTCCATCTCACCGAAACGCTGACCACCGAACTGCGCCTTACCACCCAGCGGCTGCTGGGTAACTAGGCTGTAAGAACCGGTAGAACGCGCATGCATCTTGTCGTCTACCAGGTGGTTCAGCTTCAGCATGTACATGTAACCCACGGTGACCTTACGCTCGAAAGCGTTGCCGGTACGACCGTCGAACAGGGAGATCTGACCGGATTCCGGCAGATCGGCCAGCTTCAGCAAGGCCTTGATTTCGTGCTCTTTGGCACCATCAAAGACAGGTGTAGCGACCGGCAGACCCTTGCGCAGGTTACCCACCAGGGTACGTACGTCGTCGTCAGACAGCTCGGCGATGTCCACTTGCTTGGTGTCTTTCTCGCCCAGGTCATAGACCTGTTGCAGGAAGTCACGCATCTCGTGCAGCGCGCGCTGTTCCTTGATCATGCGGTCGATCTTCTCGCCGATGCCCTTGGCCGCGAGGCCCAGGTGCACTTCGAGGATCTGACCGATGTTCATACGGGACGGTACGCCCAAGGGGTTCAGTACGATATCGACCGGACGGCCGTATTCGTCATGAGGCATATCCTCGACCGGGCAGATCTTGGAGATAACACCCTTGTTACCGTGACGGCCCGCCATCTTGTCACCCGGTTGGATGCGACGCTTGACTGCTAGGTAAACCTTGACGATTTTCAGTACGCCCGGCGCCAGATCATCACCCTGGATAATCTTGCGACGCTTGTTCTCGAACTTCTTGTCGAAGTCGGCTTTCAGCTCGATGTGCTGTTCGGCGATCTGTTCCAGCTCGATCTGCTTGGCTTCATCTTCGATGGCCAATTCAAACCACTTGGTACGATCCAGCTTGTTCAGACGATCTTCGCTGTAACCGGCGGCCAGCAGCAGGTTGCGGGAGCGGCCGAAAATGCCGTCTTCCAGGATCTTGAACTCTTCGGTCAAGTCCTTCTTCGCTTCCTTCAGCTGCATCTCTTCGATTTCTTTGGCGCGCTTGTCTTTTTCCACGCCATCGCGGGTAAAGACTTGCACGTCAACCACGGTACCGTACACACCGTTCGGCACACGCAGGGAGGAGTCCTTCACATCGGAGGCCTTCTCACCGAAGATGGCGCGCAGCAGCTTCTCTTCCGGGGTCAGCTGGGTTTCACCTTTCGGTGTTACCTTGCCGACCAGGATGTCGCCGCCCTTCACTTCGGCACCCACGTAGACGATACCGGACTCGTCCAACTTGGACAGAGCGGCTTCACCCACGTTCGGGATGTCGGCAGTGATCTCTTCCGGACCCAGCTTGGTGTCACGGGAGATACAGGCCAGTTCCTGGATATGGATGGTGGTCAGGCGATCTTCCTGAACAACACGCTCATTCACCAGAATCGAGTCTTCGAAGTTGTAACCGTTCCACGGCATGAACGCGACGCGCAGGTTTTGGCCCAGCGCCAGTTCGCCCAGATCGGTAGACGGACCGTCAGCAACCACGTCACCGGCCATGACCGGCTCACCCAACATCACGCAAGGACGCTGGTTGATACAGGTGTTCTGGTTGGAACGGGTGTACTTGGTCAGGCTGTAGATGTCGATGCCGGCTTCGCCAGGCAGCAGCTCATCTTCGTTGACCTTGATAACGATACGGGAGGCATCGACGTAGTCGATCATGCCGCCACGCTTGGCCACTACGGTTACCCCGGAGTCAACGGCCACGGCGCGTTCCATACCGGTACCTACCAGCGGCTTGTCAGCACGCAGAGTCGGTACGGCTTGACGTTGCATGTTCGAACCCATCAAGGCTCGGTTAGCATCATCGTGTTCCAGGAACGGGATCAGGGCCGCTGCCACAGATACGATCTGCTGCGGGCTCACGTCCATATACTGGATCTGGTCGGCGTTCATAAAGGTGGATTCACCTTTGTGGCGGCACGGGATCAATTCATCTTTCAGACGGCCATCTTCGGTGGTCGCGGCGTTAGCCTGTGCGATCACGTACTTGCCTTCTTCGATGGCGGACAGGTAGTCCACCTCGTCGGTGATCACACCGTCAATGACTTTACGGTACGGGGTCTCGAGGAAACCGTACTCGTTGGTACGAGAGTACACGGACAGAGAGTTGATCAGACCGATGTTCGGACCTTCAGGAGTCTCGATAGGGCACAGACGACCGTAGTGAGTCGGGTGCACATCTCGGACTTCAAAACCGGCACGCTCACGCGTCAAACCGCCCGGGCCCAGCGCAGAGATACGGCGCTTGTGGGTGACTTCGGACAGCGGGTTGTTTTGGTCCATGAACTGAGACAGCTGGCTGGAACCAAAGAACTCTTTGACTGCGGCGGAGATCGGCTTGGCGTTGATCAGATCCTGCGGCATCAGGGTGTCCAGGTCGCCCAGGGAGAGACGCTCCTTGACCGCACGCTCGACACGCACCAGACCGACGCGGAACTGGTTTTCAGCCATTTCACCGACAGAACGGATACGACGGTTACCCAAGTGGTCGATATCGTCCACTTCGTCATTGCCGTTACGGATGTCGATCAGGCGCTTCATGACTTCGACTATGTCGTCTTTGGTCAGAGTGCCAGCGCCTGTCTCGTCTTCACGGGACAGACGACGGTTGAACTTCATCCGACCTACGGTAGACAGGTCGTAACGCTCGGAAGAGAAGAACAGGTTCTCGAACAGCTGTTCTGCAGCTTCACGGGTAGGCGGCTCGCCCGGACGCATCATGCGATAGATTTCGACCAGCGCTTCCAAACGGCTGGAGCTGGAGTCGATACGCAGGGTCTCGGACATATAGGCACCGTGATCCAGTTCATTGGTGAACAGAACCTCGAAGTGCTTGAAGCCGGCTTGGGAGAGGTTGGCAACCGCTTCCAGGCTCAATGCCTGGTTGGCAGTCACTACCATTTCGCCAGTTTGCGGATGTGCGTAGTTCTTGGCAGCAACTTTGCCAACAACATACTCAACCGGTACCTCAATCTGGGTAACGGCATCCTTTTCCAACTGACGGATGTGACGCGCAGTCACACGACGACCGGTCTCAACCACCACGGCGCCATTGGCCACGATGTCAAAGGTCGCAGTTTCACCACGCAGGCGCTCGGGCACCAGATCCATCATCAACTTGCCATCTTTCACTTCGAAACCTATGGTCTCGAAGAAGTTGGCCAGGATTTCTTCGGAACTGAAGTCCAGGGCGCGCAGAATAATGGAAGCCGGCAATTTACGACGACGGTCGATACGGACAAACAGGTTGTCTTTCGCATCGAACTCGAAGTCCAGCCAGGAGCCACGGTAGGGGATAACGCGGGCGTTATACAGCACCTTACCGGATGAATGGGTTTTGCCTTTATCGTGGTCAAAGAAGACGCCCGGGCTACGGTGCAGCTGGGAGACGATTACCCGCTCGGTACCATTGATAACAAAGGTGCCGTTCTCGGTCATGAGCGGAATTTCGCCCATGTATACTTCTTGTTCCTTGATGTCTTTGACGGTGCCGGCAGCTGCTTCACGATCGTATAGAACCATACGAAGCTTGACACGCAGCGGCGCGGAGTAGGTCACTCCACGGATCTGGCATTCTTTTACGTCAAATACCGGCTCACCCAGGCGATAGCTGACATACTGAAGCTCAGCACTACCGGAGTAACTGGTGATCGGGAAAACGCTACGGAAAGCGGCCTCTAGGCCGTATTCACCTTCCGGGTCAGCCTCGATGAACTGCTTGAAGGAGTCCAGCTGAATGGACAACAGATAAGGCGTGTCCAGTACCTGGTCTCGCTTACCGAAGTCCTTACGAATGCGTTTTTTTTCGGTATAAGAGTAAACCATAGGGTTCCTCAGCTCGCTGATAAGTGACCCACTCTGTCCCGCGGGACAGCTCTGTCTCAACACCGTTTTGTGTTGGCCCGGACGATGAAACGGTCCGGATTGCTGGTGCACCGAGAGTCGTAAACGGTGTGAAATGCTCTCAGTCTACAGCGCAAAAAGGCTGGTGAACAAATATTCACCAGCCCTAGCCTGTTTTATCAGGCTAATCTACATAAATGCAGATTATTTGATCTCAACAGAAGCACCAGCTTCTTCAAGCTGCTTCTTCAGAGTTTCAGCTTCGTCTTTGGAGACGGCTTCTTTCAGGTTGGCAGGAGCGGCTTCTACCAGGTCCTTGGCTTCTTTCAGGCCCAGACCGGTAGCGGCACGAACGGCCTTGATGACGGCAACTTTGTTGGCGCCAGCAGCAGTCAGAACTACGTCGAACTCGGTTTTCTCTTCTACTGCTTCAGCAGCCGGACCGGCAGCAACAGCAACAGCGGCAGAAACGCCGAACTTCTCTTCCATAGCTTCGATCAGCTCAACAACTTCCATTACGGACATGGAAGCAACGGCTTCGATGATTTGGTCTTTAGTGATAGACATGACAAAAATTCCTGATGTTGAATAAACTCAAACAGCCTAAATAGGCGAGAATCAAGCAGCAGCTTGTTTCTGATCACGCACAGCAGCGATGGTACGAACCAGCTTGCCAGCAGAGGCTTCTTTCATAGTCGCCATCAACTTCGCAATTGCTTCGTCGTAGGTCGGCAGCGTGGCCAGACGATCAATTTGTGCTGCGGCGATAAACTCACCGTTAAAAGCGCCGGCCTTGATTTCGAACTTTTGGTTCGCTTTGGCAAACTCTTTGAACAGACGAGCGGCAGCGCCCGGGTGTTCGTTGGAGAAAGCAATCAAGGTAGGACCAGTCAATACGTCGTTCAGGCACGCGAATTCGGTACCTTCAACCGCACGACGCAGCAGGGTGTTACGCACAACGCGCATGTACACACCGGCTTCACGAGCGGTTTTACGCAGGACGGTCATCTTGTCTACAGTCACGCCGCGAGAATCGGCTACAACTGCGGACAGGGCGCCTTTGGCAGCTTCGTTGACTTCAGCAACAATTGCCTTTTTGTCTTCGAGTCCCAATGCCATTGGCTTAACTCCTGGATTGAATCTGAGTCTCATGACTCAGTACTGACACATCCCCCCTACCTTCACAACAGAGGGGAACGATGCGGTAGCAGGATTCCAGAAGAGAAAGAATCTTTCTCGCTGGGTTTCCGGCACCGTCTACGCAGGAAGGATTAAGGCTTTGCAGCCTCCTGCGGTCTTGGACGGAGGTCGAAGCCCCCAACCAATCAAGGCGCAAAATTATAGATTAAATTTTGCGCCTTGTAAAACTCATCAATTAGCCCTGAGCTTCCAGAGAAGCTTGGTCTACGGCAACACCTGCACCCATGGTGGTGGAGATGCTGACTTTCTTGATGAAGATACCTTTGGCGGAAGACGGCTTAGCCTTTTTCAGGGCAATCAGCAGTGATTCCAAGTTTTCTTTCAGCTGAACTTCGTCGAAAGAAACCTTACCCAGAGTGGTATGGATGATACCATTCTTGTCATTACGGTAACGAACCTGACCGGCTTTGGCATTCTTCACAGCTTCAGCAACGTTCGGGGTTACAGTACCGACTTTCGGGTTCGGCATCAGGCCACGCGGGCCCAGGATTTGACCCAGTTGACCAACAACACGCATGGCATCCGGGGATGCGATCACGACGTCGAAGTTCATTTCGCCTTTCTTGACCAGATCGGCCAGGTCATCCATACCAACCAGTTCAGCACCGGCAGCTTTGGCAGCTTCGGCGTTGGCACCCTGGGTGAATACGGCAACACGTACATCACGACCGGTACCGTGCGGCAGTACAGTAGCACCACGAACGTTTTGGTCAGATTTACGAGCATCGATACCCAGGTTGACAGCAACGTCAACGCTTTCAACGAACTTGGCGGTAGCCAGTTCTTTCAGCAGGGCAATGGCTTCGTTGATGGAGTACTCTTTGGTACCGTCAACTTTTTCGCGAATAACGCGCATACGCTTGGAAAGTTTTGCCATTGTCTTAATCCTCCACTACCAGGCCCATGGAACGAGCGGAGCCTGCGATGCAACGTACTTTTGCATCCAGATCGGCACCGGTCATATCCGGCTCTTTGGTCTTGGCGATTTCTTGCAGCTGGGCAACAGTCACCTTACCAACCTTGTCTTTGTTCGGCTTGGCCGAACCAGACTGGATCCCGGCAGCTTTCTTCAGCAGGAAGGCAGCAGGCGGAGTCTTGGTTTCGAAGGTGAAGGAACGGTCGCTGTAAACGGTGATCACGACCGGAGTCGGTGAACCTTTTTCCAGCTTCTCTGTACGAGCGTTGAACGCCTTACAGAATTCCATGATGTTTACACCGTGCTGACCCAGAGCAGGACCAACGGGAGGGCTGGGGTTAGCACTGCCAGCCTTAACTTGCAGCTTGATATAAGCTGTGACTTTCTTAGCCATTAGAAAAATACCTCAGAAATGGGTTCTAGCGCCTCGGAGACATGCTCCTGCAAACGGCTCCCCAACTAATAAAGGGGCAGCGAATTATAGTGACATTCGCTGCCCCTGACAACCGTTAACGTACAGAGTTTAATCAGCCCTTTTCGACCTGACCAAAATCCAGTTCTACCGGCGTTGAGCGACCGAAGATCAAAACAGAGACCTTCACGCGGCTCTTCTCGTAGTCCACCTCTTCAACAGTACCGTTGAAGTCGGCGAACGGACCGTCGGCAACCCGCACCATTTCACCCGGTTCAAACAGGGTTTTCGGACGCGGCTTGTCATGGGCATCTTGCAGACGATTCAGGATGGCATCCGCTTCCTTATCAGAGATAGGAGCAGGACGATCAGAGGTGCCCCCGATGAAGCCCATCACACGCGGTACGTTACGCACCAGGTGCCATGTGGTTTCATCCATGAGCATCTGAACCAGGACGTAGCCCGGGAAAAACTTGCGCTCACTCTTGCGCTTCTGGCCAGCACGCATCTCGACCACTTCTTCGGTCGGGACCAGCACTTCACCGAACATGTCTTCCATGCCATGCATCTTGATATGTTCGCGCAAAGACTTGGCGACCCGGCCTTCGTAGCCAGAGAATGCCTGCACGACATACCATCTCATACGTTGTTCACGTTGTTCAGTCATGGCTTATCCTTACACTCCGGTAATCAAGTTGACCAACCAGACCAAGGCACCGTCCAGAATGAACAGCAATAGCCCCATCACGGCGGTCACCGCCAGCACAATCAGGGTTGTCTGAATGGCTTCCTGACGGGTCGGCCATACGACCTTGCGGACTTCCAGGCGAGACTCACGGGCAAATGCCAGTGTCGCCTTTCCCTTGGTGGTTTGCAGGGCTACCGCACCAGCAGCAGCAATGACGACGACCACACCCAGGGCGCGGACGGCAGCGACAACATCGTTGAGCAGATAATTACCTACTACAGCGGCCGCCAGGATGATGAAAACCAGGCCCCAAAGCAGGGTATCCTTGCTTCCGCCCTGGCTCTCAGAACTAACACTCATACAACCCACCTGTATCTGACGTAACCAAAGACACAAAAGCCCCGTACGAGACGAGGTATATGGCAGGGGCGGCAGGACTCGAACCCGCAACCATCGGTTTTGGAGACCGCTGTTCTACCAATTCGAACTACGCCCCTACATAAGAAAGCCCCTATTATAGGGGCTTTGCTTTATTTATGTAAGCCAAAGATTAAGCGATTACGCTGGCTACAACACCGGCACCTACGGTACGGCCACCTTCACGGATGGCGAAACGCAGGCCGTCGTCCATCGCGATCGGCGCAATCAGGGTAACAACCATTTTGATGTTGTCGCCTGGCATTACCATCTCTACGCCTTCCGGCAGTTCGATGGTACCGGTCACGTCGGTTGTACGGAAGTAGAACTGCGGACGGTAGCCCTTGAAGAACGGGGTATGACGACCACCTTCTTCTTTGGACAGCACGTACACTTCAGATTCAAACTTGGTGTGCGGCTTGATGGAGCCCGGCTTGGCCAGTACTTGACCACGCTCTACGTCTTCACGCTTAACACCACGCAGCAGCGCGCCGATGTTCTCGCCTGCACGACCTTCGTCCAGCAGTTTGCGGAACATTTCAACACCGGTACAGGTGGTAGAAACGGTGTCTTTGATACCGACGATTTCTACAGTCTCACCAACTTTGACGATACCGCGCTCAACACGACCGGTAACAACGGTACCACGGCCAGCGATGGAGAATACGTCTTCGATAGGCATCAGGAACGGCAGGTCAATTGCGCGCTCCGGCTCCGGGA
>NZ_CAWQXH010000016.1:0-22069 GCF_963899385.1 Aeromonas sp. MR7 | reverse complement strand
TTGAGGGTCCTAAAGGGCCGTTGGAGACCACAACGTTGATAGGTGGGGTGTGTAAGCGCGGCGACGTGTTGAGCTAACCCATACTAATTACCCGTGAGGCTTAACCATACAACACCCAAGAAGTGTTCTGGGCCTTGTAGCAAGTACGAGACTACTTACCTAATTCAGTGATAGCGACCAGGCAATAGCCAATCAGTCGTTAGTCACGTCAGCTTTCTAGATTAAGATTTTGCCTGGCGGCCATAGCGCCGTGGAACCACCTGATCCCATGCCGAACTCAGAAGTGAAACGCGGTAGCGCCGATGGTAGTGTGGCATTCGCCATGCGAGAGTAGGACACTGCCAGGCACCCAACATTGAAAGCCCGCTCATCTGAGCGGGCTTTTTTATTGCCTGACATTCAAGCGGCCAGGCTGTAATGGCCAAGAGATGCTTTCCTTCTGCCCCTCCATTATTCGTTTATTTTTCCCCGCTCTATTCCGGATGGCTGTGCCATCCAGCGTGATATATCCCCGTCCATGTCGTTTGCTGGCGCTAACGAAGGCTGGGATGTGGGTTCTGCTCAATATCCTCTCAACCTTGGGTTCCAACTCGGACTAATGTGCACCAGGCTTTTCTGCTATTCCCTTCGTTGATAATCACTATTGCTGCGATGGGGGATGACAAGAGACGCGGGATCCATAGACTGTCTCTTTCACGAGCAAGGAGCCGTGTATGTTGGGGATCCACGATCTGGCGTTGTTTATCGTATCTGGTTTGCTGTTGAACATGATGCCCGGGCCGGATTCCCTGCTCATCATGCTGCGCAGCGGCTCTCAGGGTTGGCGGGCGGGTTCAGTGGCGGCGCTGGGGATTGGGACGGGCACCATGGTGCATGTGCTGGCGGCTGCACTGGGGTTGTCGGCTGTGCTGAGCGCTTCGGCCGAGCTGTTCGCCGTCATCAAGTTGATGGGGGCGCTCTATCTGGTCTACCTGGGGCTTTCCATGTTCTGGCAAGGCACCAAGGCTTCTTCCGCCACCAATGCAGCTGTGGCGTTGCCTGTGCTCTCTTATGGCCGGATCTATCGGCAGGGGTTGCTGACCAATGTGCTCAACCCCAAGGTTGCGCTCTTCTTCCTCGCCTTCGTGCCCCAGTTCATCGCCCCCGATGCGCCGCAGAAGGCGCTGGCCTTCATCCTGTTGGGCTGCATCTTCAATTTCAACGGCATGATCTGGTGCCACCTGCTGGCGCTCTTTACCGCCTATGCAAGTCGCAAGGTGCGTTTGTCGACCCGGCTGGGAGCTTGGCTCAACCGCTTGATGGGGGGGCTGTTCGTGGGGCTGGGTATCAAGCTGGCCACGGAGTGAGACCTTGCCATTAGAGACAACCGGGCATAGAAAAAGGCGTATCCCATCGCTGGAATACGCCTTCGTCTGCACTGCTGCAGGTCTGATCGAGATCAGTTCATGCCGTAGCGCTTGAGTTTCTTGCGCAGGGTGCCACGGTTGATGCCCATCATCACAGCGGCGCGGGTTTGGTTACCGCGGGTGTATTGCATGATCACGTCCAGCATGGGAGCTTCGACTTCGGAGAGGACCATATCGTACAGATCAATCACTTCCTGACCGTTCAACTGGGCCAGGTAGTTACGCAGGGCCTGTTGCACAGAGTCACGCAGGGGGCGCTGGGTCGGCTCGGCAGCGTGATTGTGAGTAGTTGTTACCAATGCATCAGAAGTCAGGGTTTGTTCGAACATATTCGGTCGGCTCTTTAGTTATGCGTTAACCTAATCCATCGAAATACGCTTCGAGTGCCTCTAGTTGTGCGTCTGCACAATCCAGGGCATTGAAGTGCTTACGGAATTCTCGGCCCGTCTCTTCTTCATCCAGATACCAGCCCACGTGTTTACGGGCAATGCGCGCTCCCAGATATGCACCATAAAACTGGTGCAGGTTGGTTACATGCTCGTTCATCAGGGTGCGAACCTCTTCCCTTTCAGGAGGCGGCAGCTTGGTACCCGTTTCAAGAAAATGACGGATTTCCCGGAAAATCCAGGGTCGTCCTTGCGCTGCACGGCCGATCATCACGGCATCAACGCCGGTATAGTCGAGGACATACCGGGCCTTCTCCGGGCTGTCTATGTCGCCATTGGCGACAACAGGAATCGATACGGCCTGCTTAATCGCCTTAATCGTGTCGTACTCAGCGTGACCCCGGTAGAGGCAGGCACGGGTACGACCATGCACGGCGAGGGCCGCGATACCGCAATCTTCGGCGATTCGGGCGATCTCCTCGCCATTGCGGTTATCCGGATCCCATCCTGTGCGGATCTTCAAGGTAACAGGCACCTTGACTGCATCCACCACGGCCCGGCAGATGGTTCTGACCAGATCGGGATGACGCAGCAGGGCGGAACCTGCCAACTTCTTGTTCACTTTTTTTGCTGGACAACCCATGTTGATGTCGACGATCTGAGCGCCCTGCTCCACGTTGTAGCGGGCGGCAAACGCCATCATCTCGGGGTCGGCTCCGGCAATCTGGACCGATCGCAAGCCGCCTTCTGCAGAGTGATCCATTCTCATCCTGGTTTTCTGGGTATCCCAGACATCCGGGTTGGCCAGCAGCATCTCGGAAACGGCCATGCCAGCGCCCAATCGCAAACAAAGTTCACGAAATGGTCGGTCTGTTACACCGGCCATGGGAGCCACAATCAAGGGAGTTTCAAGCGTGTGGGGACCTATCTGCATTCCACGGTTACCATCGGCTTAGGGCGGCGTATATTACGCATTTTTTAGTCAGGAGAAAAGGTTAGTATTTGAGCGTCAGCCATTTTTTTCTGAAAAAAACGTCGAGCCAAGGCTTGCAAATTCAGGAGTGCTTGAAAATCAGGCATATTGTCGGGGTGAGTTTACGGGGTCAAATGAGCGAGGGACTCGATGATTTGCCTGTCCCCATCCGGTTGGGGTTTGCGCTATGATAGCGAGCTTGAATCGAGCAAAGGCTCCAAACAATTTTATTACAAACAGATTGGGGATGTATGACGTCAAGGTTCATCAAATCTCTCTACCCGTGTCTGCTGAGTGCCGTGCTGGGCTCTGCCCAGGCACAGACCGTCAGCTTCGGCGAGGCCTGGAGCCGGGTCATCCAGCAAGATGACGGGCTGGCGGCGGAACAGGCCGGTGTGGATCGGGCGCAACAGTTGCGTGAGGCGGCCAAGGCCATGTATCTGCCCGACATCAGTCTGGGGGCGGATTATGCGCGCATTTCCAAGCCGGATCTGATGGGGCTGGACGACAAGCTGGAAAACTCTCCCGCATTGGGCGCCATTCTGGGGCAGATGGGGATCGACTCCAAATGGCTGGCCTCGTCGCTGACCGAGCAAAATCGCGTCACCAGTTCGGTCAGAATGCTCTGGCCCCTGTTTGTCGGGGGGCGGATCGATGCGATGCAGGATATTCGGTCCGCACAGGTGGATGAAGCCAAGGAGTTGCTGGCCATCAAGCAGCAAGCCAGCTTCGAGAGCCTGTCCCAGACCTATTTCGGCGTGGTGTTGGCAGCGCAGGTGGTGCAGACCAAGCAGGAGATAGAGCAGGGGCTGGCCCGCCATCTGGATCATGCCAGGAAGCTGGAAGCTCAGGGCCAGATCGCCAAGGTCGAGCGGCTGTCGGCCCAGTCTGCCTATGACAGGGCGCGCATCGATACCCAGAAGTCCCGCCGCAGCCTGGAGATAGCCGAGCTGGCGCTGGATCGCATGATCAAGCTCAAGGGAGCCGAACCGGCTACCCAGCTGTTCATCAATGACGACGTGCCCCCCTTGGCGGCTTTCGTCGAGGAGACGCTGACGGTGCACCCGGGGCTCAAGATGCTGATTGCCAAGCGTGAGCAGGCGAAGGCGATGATCCGGGCCGAGAAGGGCAAATATGCACCGGAGCTCTTCATGTTCGGCAACTACAACCTCTACGAACGAGATACCCTGGCCGCGAAGATCACCCCTGACTGGGTGGTCGGGGTCGGCGTCAGCATGCCGCTGGTGAGCCGCGATGGCCGCTCCGAGACGGTACAAGCGGCCAAGAGCGCCGAGCTGCAGGTCAATCTGCTGCAGGCCAAGACCCGCGAGGATCTGGAGTTGCTGGTCGAGAAGACCTGGCGCGAGGCGGCGCAGGGGTTGGAAGAGTACCAGTCTCTCTCCTCCACTCAGGCGCTGGCCGAGGAGAACGTGCTGCTGCGGGACAAGGCATTCGGGCAGGGGCTCTCCACCTCGCTGGATGTGGTGGATGCCCAGAACCAGCTGGCCGGGGTCAAGACCCAGCGTGCCGCTGCCGCCTATCAATATGTGATCTCGCTGGCGCGCCTGTTGGCACTCTCCGGTCAGATGAACAGTTTCAATCAATATCAGCATGGTCAGGCGATCGAGGTGAATTCATGATCGCGGCCCTGTCTGTCCCGTTTTCCATGTCTGTTTCGACCGCCAAGGGTCGCCCGTTTGTCGAGGTGAATGCATGAGTCATCCCCCCATCAAGAAGAAGATGAGCCAGGCCAAGCCGTTGCTGCTGCCACTGGCGCTGGTCCTGCTGGTGATCTGGCTGGGCTGGCGTTTCTGGCTCGCCTATCAGCCCGAGCCGGTACGCCTGCAGGGCCAGGTTGAGGCGCAGCAGTATTCGGTCTCCTCCAAGGTGGCGGGCCGCATCGACGAGGTGCTGGTGAAGAAGGGTGACCAGCTGGCCCGGGATCAGCTGGTGTTCACCCTGGCCAGTCCCGAGATCGAGGCCAAGCTGAGCCAGGCCAAGGCGGGTCAGGCTGCGGCCGGGGCCATGGCCGAGGAAGCAGAGAAGGGCGCGCGTGCCCAGCAGATCGCGGGTGCCAAGGATCAGTGGCAAAAGGCCAAGGCGGCAGCCCTGCTGCGGGCCAAGACCTATGAGCGCATCGCCAGCCTGCACCGGGATGGCGTGATGCCGTTGCAGAAACGGGATGAGGCCTGGACTGCCTGGCAGGCAGCCAAGTACAGCGAAGGCATGGCCTGGCAGCAATACCAGATGACCCTGGAAGGGGCGCGGGAAGAGACCAAGGTGGCGGCGCGCGAGCAGGCCAACATGGCGGCGGGTTCGGTGGCGGAAGTGGAGGCCTATCTGGCCGATACCCGCATCGCCAGCCCGCACGCGGGGGAGGTGTCCCAGGTGCTGCTGCGCAGCGGTGAGCTGGCGCCACAGGGCTTCCCTGTGGTGACCCTGCTCGACATGCAGGATGCCTGGGCCCAGTTCCATGTGCGCGAAGATCTGCTGCCCCGCTTCGCGCTGGGCACTGAGTTCGATGCCACCATTCCGGGCCTGGGTGAGCAGACGGTGCGTTTCAAGGTGACCCACGTGGCCGTGATGGGGGATTTTGCCACCTGGCGTGCCACGGATACTCGTCAGGGTTTCGACATGAAGAGCTTCCAGGTGGAGGCGCGTCCCTTGCAACCGGTTGACGGTCTGCGAGTCGGCATGAGTGTGCTGGTCGAACTCTGATGAGACGCGAATGGCGGCTGTTGTGGCAGGATCCGTTCGGTCGTGCCCTGATGAGCTGGGTTCCCTTGTTGTTGATGGGGACTCTCTGCTGGATCTTCTCGGCCGGGCTGGCCCGGGATCTCAACGTTGGTCTGGTGGATCTGGATCAGAGCGTCCTCTCCCGTCAGCTGGCGTTCTCGCTGGACGGTTCCGCCGGTCTGCGCCTTGCCGGCCAGTTCGACTCCATCGACGAGGGGGCACGCGCCCTGCGCGGGGGGGACATCTATGCCCTGGTGGTGATCCCTCACCATCTGGAGCGGGATGCCCGTCAGGGTACCCAGCCCAAGGTGACTGTGTTCAACAACAGCCAGTTCATCCTGATCGCCAAGCTGGTCAACTCGGCCTTGTCCCAGGTGGTGGGGACCCTCAACGGCCAGGTGGGCGTACTGGCCGCCATGGCCGATGGCAAGGTCATGTCCGGCGCCCTGGGGCAATCCGTGCCCATCAGCAATCAGGTGACTGCGCTCTACAACATCAACTCCAGCTATGCCCAGTTCCTGCTGAGTGCCCTGTTGCCGGCGGTGTGGCAGATCCTGGTGGTGCTCTATGGGATCAACGCCCTGGCCCGTACCGATCGGCTGGGGCTGGACTGGACCAGCCAAGGGGTCTGGTTCGGCCTCTGGCGCACTTTGCTGCCCCATGTGCTGATTGGGTGGGCCTGGGGTCTGGCGTGGAGCCTGATGCTGTTCAAGGCGTTTGGCTATCCGATGCAGGGCAGCTGGCTGGTGCTGACACTGGGACTGGGGCTGGCTTCGGCCGCCTGCGTCAGCATGGGGGCCTTCTTCTACGGCGTCATCCGGGATCCGGCCCGCGCCCTGTCGCTGGCGGGCGCCTATACGGCCCCAGGCTTTGCCTTCATGGGCGTGACCTTTCCGGTCAGTGCCATGGGGGACTTCGCCCAGTTCTGGCGCAGCCTGCTGCCCATCTCCCACTATGTGGAGCTGCAGATAGGGCAGACCAACTACGGCCAGCCGTTCGCTGCGGCCCTGCCCCAGTTCGGCGCCTTGCTGCTGTTCCTGCTGCCCTTGTTGCTGGTTGTTCGTCGTTACCAGCAGCAGGCCGAGCTGGCGCGCCAAGCTGCCGATAAGGAGCCTGCCTCATGCTAGGTTTTTGGGGTTTGATACGGCTCGAACCGTGCTCTGCTGCCGGGCAGTGGAAGGAGTGGATGTCATGCTAGGTTTTTGGGATCTGCTGCGCCTCGAGCTGCGTACCCTGCTGGCCGATCGGGCCATCATGCTGACCCTGTTTGGTGGTGTCTTCTTCTACTCCTTCCTCTACCCGCAGCCCTACCTGCAGCAACTGCCCAGGGAAGAGCCTGTGGTGGTGGTCAATGAGGATGGCAGTCAGCTCTCCCGTCAGTTGGAGTTCATGGCCGATGCCACCCCGCAGGTGAAACTGGTGGCACGGGCCAACAGCCTGGAAGAGGCGCGCCAGCTGCTGATAGCAGGGCAGGGGAACGGCATACTGCACATTCCCCGTCACTTCTACCGGGATCTGATGCAGGGCAGGAGCGTCACCCTGAGCTATGCCGGCGATGCCTCCTACTTCCTGGTCTACGGCACCATAGCCGAGGGGCTGGCCCTGGCGGGTGGTAGCCTGTCGGCCCAGATCAAGGTCACGCGTCTGCTCAGTCAGGGCGAAGCGCTGCCGCAGGCGGCCATGGGCTGGAACTCGGTCGGGCTCAATGTACTGCCGGTGTTCAATCCCACCATGGGCTATGTGAACTACGTGGTGCCCGCCGTGTTCGTGCTGATCCTGCATCAGGTGCTGCTGATGGGCACCGGGATCCTGGGGGCAACCCAGAATCAGCGCAGCGGTCGCGGGGAGTCTGGCTATTGGCAGAGCGCCCCCGTGCTTGCCCTGCTGCTGGCCAGAACCCTGGTGGTGGGCGGGCTGTTCGTGCTGCCGGTGACCTACTTCTTCGGCTTCTGTTTCGATCACTACAACATAGTGCGCACCGCTGAACCGGCCGAACTGTGGCTGTTTACCCTGCCGTTCCTGCTGGCAACCACCTGGCTTGGCATAGTGCTGGGGGCTCTGTTTATCCGCCGGGATCTGCCGACCCAGGTGGTATTGCTCTCCTCCATGCCGCTGGTCTTCCTGGCAGGCTTCATCTGGCCGCTGGAGCTGATCCCGACCCCCCTCAACTGGCTGGCCCAGTGGGTGCCGAGCACCCCGGCCATCGAGGGCTTCTTGCGCCTCAACCAGATGGGGGCCGAGTTTGCCCAGGTTGCCGGTTACTGGTGGCAGTTGTGGGGGCTGGCACTGCTTTACGGCGCTCTGGCTTGTCTGCTGCTGCGCTGGCGCCAGCGGTCGCTTGTGGACGAGGCTGCCGCGTCGGGCGGGGTGGCTGCGGAGACGGCAACTGAGCCTGGCCCCTCTGCCAGCTAGACGACATCAGACAGTAAAACGGTCAGCCCTGGGGCTGACCGTTTTGTTATCCGGATTGCTCACCCCCGGCTGAGGGTGGGATCGCCTATGGCGTAGATCTGCCCCACTGCCCGCTCATCGTTCAGCAGCTGCAACCCATGGCCCGCCACATCGGCACGGCGCACCAGGCCGTGCACCTCGCTCCCCTGGCTCAACACGGCCAGCCCTGTGGCCTCGCCATCCTGCAAGCCGGCCGGGCGAACTATGGTCCAGGTCAGCGCGCTGGTCTGCAGCCAGCTCTCCGCCAGACTCTTCAAGCGTACCTCGTGACCGAAGGCGGCCCGCGCCCGCTCGGGCAGGTATTGCCAGCTGTCGCCGCAACCCAGCGAGGTGACCAGCAGCAGGCGTTTGAGCCCGGCCAGCTCCATCTGATCGATCACCTGGCGGTTGCCTTGATAATCGACGGGGGCCGGCTGGCGGAAGCTGCCGAGGGTCGAGATCACCCAGGCCTCGTCACCTGCGAGTGAGCAAGCCTGCGCGACGGCCTGATGGTCGAGGGCGTCTCCCTCAACCACCTCGACTCCCAATGCGCGCAGCTCGGCGGCCATCTCAGGGTTACGGACCAGGGCCACGACCCTGTGGCCCTGGCGCAGGGCGTGTTCGGTGAAGGCTCGGCCCAGCCCGCGGCTGGCTCCGAAGATGAGTGTGGTTGGCATTGTGCTGCTCCCTGTGATGAAAGGGGTAGCCTAGAGGGTTGGCGCAGCGCTGTAAATGAGAGTTGTTTTTATTTGAAGGGGTGAGCAGGGGAAATGCGGCGAGCCGCGGGCGGGTGGCCCGGGCTCGCACAGGATCAGCCGTTGTAGTGGCCTATGTTGGGACGACGGCTGGGGCCGCTCAGGTGGATATCCACCGGATTGAACGCCTTGATCGCCTCGAAGCTGAAGTCGCCGATGGCCTGATGCAGGCTCTGCGGGCTGTGGTTGGTGATGATGATGACGCTTTTCGACAGGTTGCGCCGGCGGCGCAGCAGGTGGCCGAGGAAGCTGGACTGGCTCTCCGCCATCTTGGCGCGGTTGGCCGACACCTCGTCGATGATCAGCAGGTCGACCTCTTCCAGTGCACGGCGGTACTGGTTGCGCTCCTCCTGATCCTGGATCACGTTGAAGAATAGGCGGTCCACTATGGAGGCCCACTGCTGGAAGATCACCGATTTCTGGTGACGTTCGATCAGCTCGTGGGCCACGGCGCCCGCCAGGGTGGACTTGCCGGTGCCGTAGTCGCCATAGATCAGCATGCAGCCGCCGCCGCTCTTCTCCCAGTGCTCGAAGCCGCTGATGAAGTAGCGAGCCGTCTCCATGGGGTATTGCAGCGCCGGATCGGTGGCATCCATCTTCTCGAATACCCAATCCGGGTTGAGGTCGGCCTGGGCGATCAGCTTCTGGATCCGCTCCTGGCGAGCCGCCTTCTGCAGCTCGCGCACCTCGGCGTTGGCCTTGGCGTCGTACTCCTTGCGCAGGGTCTCGTAGTCGTACTGGCTGCCACCTGTCTGGGCCTGCAGACGGCGAATGCGTTCAAGCAGGCCGCCCACGTGCTGGCTCAGTTCGGTGTCGTGCACCCTGTGGTCCTGTTTGGCCTTGGCGATTCTTTTGCGCTTGGCTTCGATCTCTTCCAGCTCCTGGCGCAGGGGATCTTGCGGGTCGGTCATGGAATGCTCCTTCTGCTGGGTCAGGGATGGGGGGACAAGGCACTGATTTTGCCTGCAGGCGGGGGCCGCTATCAATCATTATCCGGTTCCTGCTGCGGCGCCTGTTCCTGGGTCTGCACTTGGGCCAGCCGTTTGGCCTCTTCTATCATCTGCTGCGCCCGCTTGCTCGGGCCTGAGTCTGCCGGGGCTGACGTGACCTGCTGGTAACCTTTCGCCTCCATCGGCTGGCGACGGACGTAGCGACGGGTCTTGAGGGCACGAATGAACTTGAGCATCCACTGATGCTGGGAGTCGAACACCTCAGGGCGGCCCAGCCAGTAGGCGATGAACTCGCCGAGATCCTCTTCGCTGTAGCTGGCATCTATCACCCCGCACAGGCGGGCGAGGGCCGGCAGCTCTGCATCCGGGCGCCATTGCAGGTGCATCTGGAACGGGCGCTCCGGCAGCGGGCTGCGCACCCGCTGGGTCAGTAGTGGCAGCTGGAACGGACACTGATGGTAGTGCTCACTGTCGGCCTGCGCCTCGACCTGCAGCAGCCCGGCCTCCATCAGCTCGTCGAACAGCTCGGTCAGCTGGCGGGCGTTGACCTGAAAACAGAAACCGCTGGGATCGCCGGGATCGACCACCGCCAAGGCTCGCCCAAGTTCGGGATAGTTGAGCCGGGACAGCTGATTTTCCTGCACCAGTCTGCGCAGCTGCAGGGTATAGAGGCTGCGAGCCGGATGGGACAATCTGGGATGGGCGAGGGCGCTGTATTCGGCTGGTGTCATGGTGCTCTTCACGATCTGGAGTGGAGGGTATTATCCCCCATGGCGGGGTCTCATACAATTGTGCCGCTCGGGCAGGGGCTGACAGGCCTGTTTGTGGGGCGGGAATGAGGCTTGGTTCCACCCTGGTGGCAATAGCGAGTGTGAAATGAGCCGGGCATGCGTACTGGCATGGCGCCTTTTTTCGGGTTGCTGGCTGGCCAAAAGGCCAGCATTCTCGCCGGGGTCATTGCGCGGTGCGGGTGGCATTACCCGCTCTTTTTCAAACAGTTGGCTGCCAGGATAGCCATATGGCATGCCCGCCATTACGATTATGCAATCATCTGATTGGTCAAGCCCGCCCCTTATGGTCTAGGCTTAATACTCAAATAACTAATTGACTAATAAGAGCTTTGTCAAGATGTCAAAAGCCGGACTACGGATCTTGGTGGTGGAAGATGAAGCGGTTTTTCGCCACTCGCTGGTAACTTATCTCGAGCATGACGGGGCGTGCGTGTTTCAGGCCGAGGACGGGATTGAAGGCCTCTCTGCCGCCGCGCTCTACCACCCCGATATAGTGCTGTGCGACCTGAACATGCCCAACATGGATGGGCATGAGGTCATCGCCTGCCTGTCTGCCCGCTATCCCCATATCCCCGTCATCGTCATCTCCGGGCAGAGCAAGATGGAGGCGGTTGAGCGGGCGTTGCGCGCCGGTGCCTGCGATTTTCTGATCAAGCCGGTTTCGGACTTCGGTCAGGTGCGCCGCAGCATAGATCAGTGTCTGGCGGCCAACTATGGTCACGGGCAGCAACTGGAGTTGATGGATCACATCGACTTCTTTCGCGATCACGACAAGGCGGCCACCCGTCTGCTGGCCTGGTTGAGGCCACCCGGCTTGCAGGAGTGGGGCCCCTGGCAGGTGACGTTCGAGGGGATGGGCAACCTGTTCATTCCGGACACCTTCAAGCTGGACGACAAGCTGCTGGTGCTGGTGATGGAGCTGCCGGTCCTCGGGGTGGATGCCGCCTTCTGCGGCGCCCTGGTGCGTTCCCTGATGAATGCTCCCTATCGCCAGTTTCAGCACAAGGAGAGCCTGCTGCTGACCCAGCCGCACCGGCTGCTCGACTACCTCAACCTGCAGCTCATCGAATCCGGCCTGCGCCACTCCTTCGCCATGGCCGCCCTGCTGTTCGATCAGGAAGATGGTCTGGTGTTTGCCAATGCCGGGCTCACCTCACCGCACTGGTTGATGCGCTCCGGCGGCCTGCCGCTCGGCTTGCTGCGCAGCAGCCACTATGCGCTGCACAAGCGCAGCTGGCATGAGCCGTTTGACCTGCAGTTTCGCAGCGACAGCGGCAGCGCCCTCCATGTGCAGGTACGCCACCACTGAGGCAGATCCGCCGCAGACAGAAACAAACAGGGCGCCCATCGGGCACCCTGTTTGTTCATCACAATCCGAACCGGTCAGACGGTGGCAGACTGCAGTTTCTTGTCGTGCTCTTCCGGCTCTTTGGCCGGACCTTCGGCACCGTGCATCCAGTAGACCAGGCGGTTGGCCATGGTCAGCAGGATCAGGGCGCTGATCACGGCGGCGATGGCGATGCCGCCAAAGATGGCGATGGCACCGGACTCGCCGACGAAGGAACCGACGAAGCCGGCGATGTAGTTGGCCAGGGCAACGAAGCCGAACCAGGCACCCATCATCAGGGAGGCCAGACGCAGCGGAGCCAGCTTGGTCACCATGGAGAGACCGATCGGAGAGAGGCAGAGCTCACCCAGGGTGTGGAACAGATAGGCACCGACCAGCCAGAACATGGAGGTCTTGACGGCCTGATCGCCACCTTGCTCCAGCACGGCACCGATCATGAACAGGAAGCCCACGGCCAGGAACAGCAGACCCATGGCGAACTTCACCGGGGAGTTCGGCTCTTTGCTGCCGAGCTTGATCCAGATGGCCGCGACTATGGGGGCGAGCGTGATGATGAAGAAGGGGTTCAGGGACTGGAACCAGGCGGTCGGCACTTCGAAGCTGCCGATCATGCGGTCGGTATATTCCTGCGCGTACAGGTTCATCAGACCACCGGCCTGCTCGAAGCCAGCCCAGAAGATGATGGTGAACAGACCCAGTACCAGGATGACCTTGATGCGATCCACTTCCTGCTTGGTCAGCGGCGCCTTCTGTTCCTTGGAACGTTGTTCGGCGGCGCGCTGAGCGGCCGGTACACGACCTATGTCACCCAGGAAACGCTGGGCCATGGTGGCCTGCACTACTAGGGAGAGCAGCATGCCGATACCGGCGCTGACGAAGGCAGCTTGCCAGCCGTAGGCAGTCGCGGCGGCGCCACAGATCACACCGGCCAGCAGGGAGCCCAGGTTGATGCCCATGTAGAAGATGGTGAAGGCACCGTCACGACGGTGGTCACCTTCCTTGTACAGGTCACCCACCATGGTGGAGATGTTCGGTTTGAACAGACCGTTACCCAGGATCAACAGGGCCAGGCCCGCGTAGAAGACGTTGTTGACCATCTCCGGGAACATGGCGTGCGGCAGGGCCAGGGTGAATTGACCCGCGGCCATGAAGATGGCCCCGATCAGGATCGCACGGCGTTGGCCGAGGAAGGTATCCGCCAGCCAGCCACCTATGATGGGGGTGATGTAGACCAGACCGGTATAGATGCCGTACAGCTTGAGGGCGTCGGCCTGAGTCCAGCCCATGCCGCCGTTGGCAGTCATGTCAGTCAGATAGAGGACAAGCACGGCACGCATGCCGTAATAGGAGAATCTCTCCCACAGTTCGGTACTAAAGAGCAAAAAAAGCCCTTTAGGGTGACCTAAAAAGGTCCCTTTGGACGGATTATTCATTGGAACTTCCACCTGTGTCTTATATTTTTTTAGGAATTTTATGCAAGGGCTAGGAACAAGCCTTAATCCTTATAGAACAAGCGTGATTAAATTACAATATTATGATTTAGCGATATTTTATCTATCAATGGTTGAATATTTGTTTATAAAATGAAAAAGGGCATCGAATGATGCCCAGTATATAATTCTATTAACAGGTTAAATATTCAGCTATTACAACTGTTTGACGAACTGTTTCAGCCACGCAATGAATTCACCGTTCAGTTCCGGGTGGCGCACGGCATATTCCACGTTGGCTTTCATATAACCCATCTTGCTGCCGCAGTCGTGACTGCGGCCCTTCATGAAGTAGGCGTTGACCTGCTCCTGCTCCATCAGCATGGCGATGGCGTCGGTCAGCTGGATCTCGTCGCCGGCACCGGCCGGCGTCTTCTCCAGCAGCGGCCAGATGTTGGAGGAGAGCACGTAACGGCCGACGACTGCCAGGTTGGAAGGCGCTTCGTCACGGGGCGGCTTCTCGACGATGGCCTGCATCGGCAGGGACATGCCTTCGCTCAGGGCCTCGCCCTTGATGTCGGCGATGCCGTATTTGTCCACTTCGCTCTCGGGGACGGCTTCCACCATGATCTGGCTGATGTGATCCTCTTCGAACATGTGCACCATCTCGGCCAGGTTGTCCTGCTTGAGGTTGCTGGCCACTTCATCGATCAGCACGTCAGGCAGCAGGACCGCAAACGGGTTGTCGCCGATCAGCGGGCGGGCACAGAGCACGGCATGACCCAGGCCTTTGGCTTCGCCCTGACGGATGTGCATTATGGTGACGTCTTTGGGGCAGATGTGCTGTACCTCTTCCAGCAACTGCCGCTTGACCCGTTTTTCCAGGGTCGCTTCCAGCTCGAAGCTCTTGTCGAAGTGGTTCTCGATGGAGTTCTTGCTCGAGTGCGTCACCAGGATGATCTCCTTGATGCCGGCGGCGATGGCTTCGCGCACCACATACTGGATCAGCGGCTTGTCGACCACCGGCAGCATCTCTTTCGGGATGGCCTTGGTGGCAGGCAGCATACGGGTGCCCAAACCGGCGACAGGAAGAACGGCCTTGCGTACAACGAGCGGTGTCTTTTTCATGGAGAGAGTCCAGAGATACAAAGTGGGCTCATGATACCCGAAGAAAAATAGGGCAGCCACAGGCTGCCCTCATGATGGGGAGGTCCAAAGCGGTTACTTGACGATGATCATGTCCCGATTTGCTTCCAGGGTTGCCGGCCCTATGCCGCTGACATCGGCCAGTTGTTCGACCGTGGTGAACTTGCCCTGCTTCTCGCGAAAGTCGACGATGGCCTGGGCCTTCTTCTCGCCGATCCCCTTGAGGGCAGTTAACTCATTGATATTCGCCGTATTCAGGTTCACCTTGCCGCTCTCCTTCGCGGTGGTGACTGTGGTGGCTGGCTTGGCAGCCGGCTTGTCGGCGGCCAGCAGAGGCTGGCTCAACAGGGGCAGGCAGCTCAGCAGCAGGGTGGCGGTCAGGGTCTTGTAGTTCATGGCTTCACGTCCTTGTGTTGTGTGGAATAGCTATTGAGAATTAGCCGAGTTACGCCACTTTTTGTCTGTCATTTATGACACTTTATAAGTCAGAGCAAACGGCTATAAGCCTCCCTCATTCAAAATGGGTACACTGTGCTAACCGTTTGACCAGGATGTCTTTTCTATGTTTTTTCCCGCAATCTCCGAGCTGGAGCCCATAGCTCGTGCCGCCGGTGACACCATCATGGCCATCTACAGTCAGCCCTTTACGGTGGAGTACAAGGGTGACGAGAGCCCGCTGACCGCAGCCGACAAGGGGGCGCACGAGGTGATAGTGCAGGCGCTGACAGGGCTCACCCCCGATATTCCTGTGCTGTCGGAGGAGTCCGGTCCCGAGGTGATGGGGTTGCGCCATGGCTGGTCACGCTACTGGCTGGTGGATCCGCTCGACGGCACCAAGGAGTTTGTCTCCCGCAACGGCGAGTTCACCGTCAATATCGCGCTGATCGAGGATGGTAAGCCGCTGTGGGGTCTGGTCTATGCCCCCGTGCTGGACCGGCTCTGGTATGGCGGCAAGGAGGTCGGGGCCTGGCGTGTGGCCGATGGCAAGCGTGAAGCCATCCAGACCTTGCCTCATCAGGAAGGGGCGCCCTGGCGGGTGGTGGGCAGCCGCAATCACCTGTCCCAGGCTACCCTGGATTACCTGGCGCGCTTTGGTGACATAGCGCGGGGCGAGATTGAGCTGGTCTCCATGGGCAGCTCTCTCAAGTTTTGCATCATTGCCGAAGGGGACGCCGAGCTCTATCCGCGCCTCGCCCCCACCTGCGAGTGGGATACCGCTGCGGCGCAGGCGGTGCTGGAAGGAGCCGGAGGCAGCGTGACCCAGCTCGATGGGTCACCCCTGGTCTACAACAAGCCGGACATCCTCAACCCCTGGTTTGTGGCACAGGCCTGATCTGCGTCTCTTGTAGTGCGAATCCCAATAAAAAGGCCGGACATTGTCCGGCCTTCTGCATTCTTGGAGCCTGCCCAGTCTGTGGCTGACTCAGAACACTTTCTTGAACGGCTTGATGGTCACCCTGGCGTAGACACCGGCCGCCACATAGGGGTCGGCATCGGCCCAGGCTTTGGCATCGGCCTGACTGGCAAACTCGGCGATGACTGTGCTGCCGGTGAAGCCCGCATCGGCGGGATCGTCGGCATCGATGGCCGGGTTGGGACCGGCGGTCAGCAGCCGGCCTTCATCCTGCAAGGCCTGCAGCCTGGCCAGATGAGCTGGGCGCACCTGCTTGCGCAGCGGCAGACTGTTGGGAACATCTTCGGCGTAGATGAGATACCACATGAGAGGATCCTTTTCTGATGGCGGTTATTTTTTCAGTTCGCCTTTCTGCTCGGCGGGCAGGTGGCGGTAGAGATAGACACCGCTCAGCAGGGTAAACACCAGCGTCATGCCAAGCAAGCCGAACACCTTGAAGTTGACCCACATCTCCTGCGGCAGGTTGAAGGCCACGTAGAGGTTGAGCAGGCCACAGGCGGTAAAGAAGCCGACCCAGGCCAGATTGACTCTATCCCAGATGGCATCCGGCGCCTGCAGCTCCTTACCCAGCATCTGCTTGATCAGGTTCTTGCCAAAGCCGTAGCGGCTGATGAGCAGGCCCAGTGCGAACAGCACGTTGATCACTGTGACTTTCCACTTGATGAAGGTGTCGTCGTGGAAGAAGACGGTGAGGCCGCCGAAGAAACCGACCAGCAGGAAGGTAAACAGCTGCATCTTCTCGACCTTGCGATAACGCACCCAGCTGTAGATGAGCTGCAGACCGGTCACCACCACCAGGGCGCCGGTGGCCGTGTAGATGTCGTAGAACTTGTAGACCGCAAAGAAAACGATAAGTGGAATAAATTCAATAAATTGCTTCATGTCTGGCTCATAGCCCTCAAAAAAGACCGCAAAATTTTGTCCAGTCTACCTGCAAGGTAGACAACGGCAAATGAATAAGACCGCCCATTTGGCGTCCAGTTCCCTGTCGCCTGCCTAGCCGAACAGCCGGCGGGAAATCTGGTCACCCAACCGCTTTTGGTCCGCCAGCAGCTCGCGAATATGCCGCTCTTCGATGAGCGGATTGAGCAGCACGGCGCGCAGCAGGGTGAGCGGCTGGGCGCCATAGCGCCCCACCGCCCGCTGGGTGCGGGAGACAAAGCTGTGCCCCTCGGCCCGCTGGGCTTTCTGCAATGCGACGTTGAATGCGTTGATCTGGTCGTTGGCCGCCTCGTCCGGCGCCTTGCCCTGCAGATGAGGGGGAATGCAGCGGTAGGAGAGCAGGTTCATCACAGGGGCCGACATCAGTTCGAAGGCGAGGTCGGCATTGATGAACGCGGCCATCAGGCGGGCTCTGTCGTAGTTGGCCTCGATAAGCCGGGCGTAGCCCTGCTGACCAAACAGCTGGAAGGCCGCATCCAGATAGAGTGCATTGGCGGGGCGGGTGCCCTCCAGGGTGAAGCGGCCCTGATCAAAGGAGCTGGCACGGATGGCGTAGGGTGCCTCCCGCTTGACCGTCATCATGAGATCCGGCTGGCGGCAGAGCAGCATGCCGGTACCGAGCGGCACCAGCAGTTGCTTGTGACCATCCAGGGTTACGGTATCGGCCAGTTCAATCCCTGCAAGCAGCCCCTGATAGCGGGGCGAAAACAGGGTCGGGCCGCCCCAGGCGGCGTCCACGTGGAAGTGGATCTGCTCGCGGGCCGCGATGGCCGCCAGCTCGGGCAGGGGATCGATGGAGCCAAAATCGGTACTGCCGGCCACCCCGACCAGCGCCAGCACCTTGAGCTTCTGCTCCTTGCACTGGATGAGTGCCTGCTCCAGCGCCACCATGTCGAGCCGGTTCTGCTCGTCGGTCGCGAGGCGCCAGACGCTGTGCGCGCCCAGCCCCAGCAGATCCATCCCCTTGTCGAAGGAGTAGTGCATCAGGCGCGAGCCCAGGATCACGGCGCCGCGATAGCCCTGCTCATAGAGGGCGAACAGGTTGTCGCCACAGGCACGGTTGCGCGCCAGCCAGAGGGCGGTGACGTTGGCTATGGTGCCGCCGCTGGTCATGACGCCGAGGGCGGCATCCTTGGCATGCATCTGCTCGTCATAGAAGGCGTCGTCGGCGCGATAGATGAGGCGGTGCAGTTTGGCCAGCACCTCCCGCTCCAGAAAGCTGAGCAGACGGGAGGATTCCATCTTCATCGGATTCTGGTTGAGCATCACCAGCAGGCGCGACAGCTCGGCGGTAAAGGCCGGCAGTGGCGCCGTCATGTGGCCCATGTAGCGTGGCGAGGTGAGATGGGAAGCGCCGGGCACCAAGCTGGCCAGCCGGGCCAGGTAGTCATCCATGGAGATGCCGATGGCCGGCATGCAGGATTGATCGAGCTGGTGGGTGAAGTGGTCGCGCTGGTAGGGGGCCTGACTGTCATCCGAGTGGTGGAAGGTCTCCAGCAGGGCCGTCACGGCCTGGCCGAAGGCCGGATCCGGTAGTGCAAACAGTTCAGTCAACTTCATCAGGTTCTCCAGACCGGGTTGCCAGGGAGTCACTGTGTGGTGAGCAGCCGTGGCGGCAGCAGCTAGGTGGGCATCGGCCGCAGAGCATACACCAAAGGCAAACGGGTGACAGCCATGAGCGCTGGCCAAATCAGATGCCATCCTCTTTAAGCTAACGCTTGTACTCTGAAATGGCGGCGGCTAGAGTGAGCCCAGTTTGGGCAGGAGTATGCAATGAGCAGTGTGACGGATTATTCTCCCCGCGAGGAGTTGGCCAATCGCCTCAGCCACGGTTTGGGGCTGGTGTTCGGGATCCTGGGGTTGATCCTGTTGTTGAACAAGGGCTGGGAGCAGGGCACCCAGGCGCTCATCAGCTACAGCCTCTATGGCGGTAGCCTGGTGCTGCTCTATCTCGCCTCGACCCTGTATCACAGCATGGCGGAAGGGGCCGCGAGGCGCTGGTGCAAGGTATTTGATCACTGCGCCATCTATCTGCTGATCGCCGGTACCTATACCCCCTTCCTGCTGGTGGCGCTCGATACCCCGCTGGCCCAGGGGCTGATGGTGGTGATCTGGGGGCTGGCTCTGGCGGGGGTGGTGTTCAAGCTGCTCTTCATCAACCGCTTCAAGAAGCTGTCGCTGTTTACCTATCTGATGCTGGGCTGGTTGTCGCTGGTGGTCATCTATCAGCTTTACATCCATCTGGAGGGGGAAGGCTTGCTGCTGCTCGGGCTCGGTGGTCTCATCTACAGCCTGGGGGTCATCTTCTATGTGGCCAAGCGTATCCCCTATAACCACGCCATCTGGCATCTGTTTGTACTGGGCGGCAGTGTTTGTCACTTTATGGCCATTTATGGTTATGTCGCCTGACTAGCCCTTAATTGGTATTTATTGCCGCTCAAAAGGATAAATTCGTGCGGTATCACACAGTTGGCGTCGGCGTTTGCTGACAAGCTAGGGACAGTTCAATTCGCAAAGGATGCACGAAATGAGTGATATCGCGCTTTCCATCAGCATGTTGTCGCTGGTGGCAGTGCTGGGGCTCTGGCTGGGAAACTGGCGAGTCTATGGCGTTGGCTTGGGGATCGGAGGTGTGCTGTTCGGTGGCATCATAGTGGGCCACTTCGCCGGCCTCTCGGGTCTCGCATTGGATGAACAGACCCTGCACTTCATTCAGGAGTTCGGGCTGATCCTGTTTGTCTACACCATAGGCATCCAGGTCGGTCCCGGCTTCTTCTCCTCCCTGCGCAGTTCCGGCCTCAAGCTGAACGGTTTCGCCGCTCTGCTGGTGTTGCTTGGCTGCGCGGTCGCGGCGGCGCTGCATCAACTGTTTGACGTGCCGCTGCCGGTGATCCTGGGGGTCTTCTCCGGCGCCGTGACCAACACGCCTTCCCTCGGTGCGGGTCAGCAGATCCTGGCCGAACTGGGAGCCGTGCCCGGTTCGACCGGCTTGATGGGCATGGGCTATGCCGTCGCCTATCCGTTCGGCATCTGTGGCATCCTGCTCACCATGTGGCTCATTCGCATGTTTTTTCGCATCAAGATCGACGAAGAAGCAGCCCAGTTCGAGCAACAGGCCGGCAAGACCAAGGAGAGCCTGCAGACCATCAACATAGCGGTGCGCAACCCCAACATGCACGGCCTGATGCTGGGGGAGATCCCGAGCCTGGACGAAGCCGATGTCATCTGTTCCCGCCTCAAGCGTGGCGAGGAGCTGATGGTGCCGCGGCCGGACTCGCGCATCGAACTCGGCGACCTGTTGCACCTGGTGGGTGAGCGGCACGCGCTGCACAAGGTGTTGCTGGTGCTGGGGGAGGAGGTGGAGACCTCGCTTTCGACCCGCGGCACAGATCTGCGGGTGGAGCGGGTGGTGGTGACCAACGAGCAGGTGCTCGGCAAGAAGATCCGCGATCTCGACATCAAGCAGAAATACGATGTGGTCATCTCGCGCCTCAACCGGGCCGGTATCGAGCTGGTGCCGACCAGCCAGACCAGCCTGCAGTTTGGTGACATCCTCAACCTGGTGGGTCGACTCGACGCCATAGAGGCGGTGACCAATGTAGTGGGCAACGTGCAGCAGAAGCTGCAGCAGGTGCAGATGTTGCCGGTGTTCATCGGCATAGGTCTCGGCGTGTTGCTCGGCTCCATCCCCTTCTATCTGCCGGGGTTCCCGGCGGCACTCAAACTGGGTCTGGCGGGCGGCCCCCTGGTGGTGGCGCTGATCCTGTCGCGGATCGGCAGCATCGGCAAGCTCTACTGGTTCATGCCGCCGAGCGCCAACCTGGCGCTGCGGGAGATCGGCATAGTGCTGTTTCTGGCCGTGGTGGGCTTCAAGTCAGGTGCCGGTTTCATCGACACCCTGATCAACGGCGATGGCCCGGCCTGGATGATGTACGGCATGGCGATCACCCTGATCCCGCTGCTGGTGGTCGGTGTGCTGGCCCGTCTGTATGGCAAGATGAACTATCTCACCCTGTGCGGATTGCTGGCCGGTTCCATGACGGATCCTCCCGCCCTGGCGTTTGCCAACGGCATGCATCCCACCAGTGGCGCCAGCGCCTTGTCGTATGCCACCGTCTACCCCCTGGTGATGTTCCTGCGGATCATCTCCCCCCAGTTGCTCGCCATCCTGTTGTGGGCGGGTGCCTGATCATGACCCGGACGGGAGCACAGCGATGTGCTCCCGTCATCAAAATGCAACACATTGATCATCTTGATTTTATTAATTCCTTCCCCCGTCATTGACCCTTCTGTTTAACCGGCCGATCCAGCTTCAAATCAGTCTATCCATTCGAATTTTCTAACTGGTTTCTGGCGCCGTTCACGGGCACATTAGACGGTGGAATATTGCATGCCAATAGAGATTCAGGAGAGAACATGAGCAGCCACAATATCGCATTGGATCAGGACGTCGTCGTTACCCAGTTGAAAGGCAAAATCTATTTGGTCGCTGCAGATGGCAGCCAGAAGCCACTTGCTGAAGGCGATGTCCTGCCCAAGGATGCGGTGCTGATCACTCCTGAAGGCGCCAGCTTCAACGGCGGCAACCAGACTTTCACCCTGAGCCCGACCAACGAGCAGCAGGCTGAGGATGAAACGTCTCAGGCGCCCTTGCTGGCCCTGAATCAGGATGTGCCTGCCGGCAATCCCGATGACATAGAGGCCCTGCAACAGGCCATTCTGGGTGGCACCGATCCGACCAAGGCATTTGAAGCGGCGGCGGCCGGCGGTGCTCCTGCCGCAGGCGGTGGCAATATTGGCGGCGTGGCGGGCGCCAGCGGCAACGGTGGTTTCGTCACCATAGATCGCATCGGCGATGCCACCATAGCGACGGCGGGCTTTGATACCGCCACCCAGGCCGACACGGGTGTGATTGGCGATGCGTTCACGGGCGAGGAAGATCAGCTGATCGACCTAGTGCCACCGGTGATCACAGTCTCCGCCCCTGACAATACCAACGACACTACCCCGACCCTGACGGGTACTACTGATGCCCCCGCAGGCAGCACTGTGACCCTGCTGGTCACGGATGCCAATGGCAATCAACAGACCCTGACCACGACCGTCAATCCGGATGGCACCTTCAGCGTGGATGTCACCACACCGCTGGCGGACGGCTCCTATACGGTCACCGCCAATGTCACCGATCCTGCCGGCAACACAGCCACAGCCACCGATGATGGCAGCGTGGACATTGACGATCCGGTCGATGCGGTGAACGACAGCTACGAGGTCAACGAGGATGGCTCGGTGACCCTGACCCTGCTGGCCAACGACAAGGCACCGGATGGCGGGCTGGCTATCCAGTCCATCAACGGCGTGG
>NZ_CAWQXH010000015.1:0-27446 GCF_963899385.1 Aeromonas sp. MR7 | reverse complement strand
TGAGCTGATAGCGGGTACGGCGAAAGCCGCTGTCCCCTTGCGCAAAATCACTCACGACCCCGCACACCCGTCGCTGCAGCTCGCCGTTGTACCACACCAGCAGTTCGCACGGCTGGTCCAGCACGGCGCCGAAGTTGACGTCGGGCTCTGGGCTCGCCAATTCCAATCGCAGCTGGAAAGGCCCGTTCAGCGCCTCTTCCAGAGCAAACTCGGCTACCACGAAGGTGCTCTCGGGCAAGGCCCCCACCTTGACGGTAAATTGTAATCCTGTGCTGTCTGCCATAACGCTGTTCCTTATCCTGCCAGTCCGCTTCCCGAGCCAATCACAACGCCACCGCAACCTATGGCGGTGCCTGTCACAGCGATAGGCTTGCCGTTGACCAAGACGGAGCCAACGCCCCCCGAGATGCTGCGCGGATGGGGAGGATTGTTGGGCTTGACGTGAGGGGCCAGCGGATCGCCCTGCCGGGCCACCGGCTTGCCATCGAGGAAAACATCGGGGCTGGCGGCAATCACGGGGGATGGGTGAAACCCATCGTGATCGGTGCCAATGTCACCGAGCAATGCAATAGAAGGGCACATATGAATTCTCCGTGTGGGCAAGGGGGTCGCCGTCGGGGCTCCCGCCATGGCGCAGGCTCACCATCATGAGCCGGGACGCAGATACAGCAGGGGTAGCAACCCAGCAGCCTCCATGCCATGACTGAACGAGCATTAATCACGTTTAAAATCAGTGAATTGCGATGACGACTCACACAGTTTGGCTGCGTTTCTGCAACGAATTGCGCAAGGCAGGGCAAGCGACACGGCAAACCTTGCTCTGCCAGTCAAATTTGCTGCCGCTTGCGCAACTCATTGCTCGATGCAGCATGATCAACTGCCGGCAGCGCCCTGCTGCAACTGATAGAGCCGGATATTGAGCGCTTTCAGGTCATTTTCCAGACTCTTCAATTCGGCGGCCGTGATGGGCTCCAGGGAGGCTTTTCTCGCCTCCAGTTCGCTGAGGCGCAGGCTGAACGGGATGTTCTGCATCAGGTTCTTCTGCACCTCGTAGAGCTGGGATTTGAGGTAGGAGATGGTCACCGTCTTGCGTTGGCGCTCCAGCTCAAGCAGCTGATCGAGCAGGGCATCCACCCCGGCACGGGCATCCAGATAGGTGGGCACGCTGATGGCGTCCCCCTGCTGGCCGACCAGCGCGCTCTGCCACTGCTTGTCGAGCGCCTTGACCGCCAGCGAGTCGGGATAGAGCATCTGCAACGAGTTGCGCAGTCCCTCGCCGTAGCGATACCAGTAGAGCGGTGACGTCTGCTCCAGCCGGGCAAGCTGGCTCTGATAACGGGCCACCAGATCGCTCTCCATGCTCTGCAGGGTCTGCTCCCCCAGCACTATGCGTGCCTGGCGAATGTCGTCATAACTGAGTGCTCGCGGCAGCTCGGCGGCCGGCTGCACCAGACGCTGGGCCGCCACTGTCTTCTCCTGCTGCTGATGTTGCCAGCCAAGCCAGCCCATGACCGGCAGGGTGCAGCTGAGCAGGCCGCAGCCAAACCAGAACCAGGCGGGCCGCTGCTTGCGGTGCTGTTCAATCTTGAGCACGGTCGGCTTCATCTGTCCCTTCTCGCGCCCCACCAGAATGCTGCCCTGTGGCAGGTGCGGGGTCGCAGCCCCGGCAGAGGCGCCGTGATCGCTCTCCATGTCGGATTTGAAGAACACCATGGGCGGGATCTGCAGATCCTCCTTGAGGCCGGGCTCGTCGGAGACGATGACGATCTCGGTCTCATCGAACAGATGGGTGTAGCCCTCGATGAAGTGCACCAGATTCTCGACCCGGGGAATGCGGCTTAAGCCCGCGTTGTGCAGCTTCTCGCTGATGAGTTGCAGCGCCCGCTCGCAGCGATAGATCAGCCGCTTGTCTTCGTGGCTGATCTGGTACTGGCGAATGACATCGCTGATGCGGGCGATGAACCAGTCCAGCATCTCGATGCGGGCCCGCTCCTGATGCACCGGCGGCCAGAAACTCTCCCACTGGGTCACGATCAGGTTGGCGAGAAACTCGCAGCCTTCGGTGAAGCCGCTCAGTCCCTGCAAGCGAGAGCGCGCTAGGGTGAAGTAGATGGCGGTCTGCAGATCCACCCCGTGCTTTTCGAAGATAAGGCTGGCGAGCTGATGGATCTTGCGCCAGTCCACCTCGGGGCGTGAGGCGTGGCTAAGCTTGTTGATTTCGGCCCGCAGCGCCTCGTATTCCGGCAGCATCCTGGGGTCGCGCCCCACTTTCAGCGCCTGCTGACCTTGTTGATTCTGTGACATATCGGCTTCCAAAATGCGGGGGGCACAGTGTCCCCCCGACATGATCAATAGAGGGATTCAGGCAATCTGAACTGGCTGAACAGGCCGCCGGTGAAGGGGTTCTGCGCGCTGTCGGTATAGACGCGATAGGTCATGGAACCCTGATCCACCGGGAAGCGCACATCGAAGGTGGCCTCATTGACCTGAGTCAGCTCCCCCTTGTCCATCAGGCGGAACATGGCCCAGGGGCCGACAAAGCCTTCGCTGCGCGGTGACCGCTCGCGGGCGGCCGGCACCAGGGTGATCTTGCTCTCGGCCCCGTCACGCATGGTGTTGGGCCACACCAGCGGGATCTTGGTACGGCGGCCATGGGCGTACTCCAGCAACTGGCCATCCAGGTTCAGCACGCTGCGTCGCTTGTTGGCGGTGAGCTCGATGGGCTCGAGGGCGAACTGCACCTCCAGGTTGCCCTGCTGGCTGAAGAAGATCTGGCGGATGCGGGCGGCTCTGTCCAGCTGCTTGACCAGCTCGGCCTGCATGGGCGAGCTGAACTCGCCCTCCATCAGGCCGCTCTCCACCATGGGTTTGAGGTTGACCTGATAGAAGCTGTCCAGGGTGCCGCCCGGTGCAAAGAAGCGCTCCATCTCGGAGAGCGGCACGTCCTTGGCTGAGCCCGGATCGAACGGATAGCGACCGGCTAGCTGGCTGTTGAAGGGGGCCAGTACCTTGTCCTGCCACTCCTGATTGAGGGAGGACATGGCCAAGTCGATCACCAGCCGCGAGCTCTGCTCGGAGAGCTGACCCACCCAGCGATCCAGCGGAGCGGGCAGGCTGCGGGCATATTGCTGCAGGGCAAACACGGGATCGGCGTACTTGTTGGTCAGACGCAGCTGCACCGCCTTGAGGGCCGACTGGCCAGGCTCGGTCGCGTTGACGATGAGCTCCAGATAGTGCTGCAACTCCACCAGTTTCTGGTTGACCTCCTGAATGAGCGGCCCCTGCTCACCACGGCCAGCCAATGCTCCATTAGTGGCCATAAAGGGACGCCCGATGCGGGCCGTGATGGCCTGGGCCGGGTCCCCTTCCACATCGGAGATCTTGCGAATGCGGGTGTTGTCATCCAAAGAGGCCAGCACCCGCTGGAACGGCTGATCGTTGCCCGTGATGGCAGAGAGCACGTCGAGCGCCTGCTCCGGGCTCTCCAGGGTCTGCACGTCCAGGTTGGTCAACAGTTTTTGCCACTGGTTGACGTAGTCGGTGACATAGCGATCGTTGACCTGACGGGCGATCTCCTTGCGATCGGCCTCGCTCAGCTGGCTCAGCTTGCGCTGGCCCAGCACCCAGGCATCCATGGCGGTGAGATCGATCAGCGCCTTGTCCTGTTTGAGGAAGAAGTCGTTGAAACCGGGCCAGGTCAGCAGCCGCGGCACCTGACCTGCGTTGTCGCTGCGCAGGGCAAACACTGTGTCGAAGGTGGGACCCACCTCGTCGCGCACGTTGAGATCCGGCGGCAGCACGTCATTCGCCTTCACTACCAGGTTTTGATACACCCGCTGATACATGGGCAGCTTGCCAAGCTCGCGCTGGGCGCCGTAGACAGGCTCCTTGAACGGTATGAAGGCGGTGATGGCGGCCGGATCCCGGGCGGCCCGGGCACCATGCCAGTCGGTGTGGTCGAGGGCGTAATCCAGGTGCCCCATCAGTTGCTCCTGCACAGCCCCCTGCCCCGGGAAGGCCTGCTGCCAGCGACTGGCCATGTACTGCGCCACCAGCTCCTTGTTGCGACCCGACGCATCGTCCAGCATCCGCATCACCCGCAGTATGGAGAGCTTCTCCTCACTGCCGGCCGGTGCCTGCTCGAGATCTACCAGCAGCCCCTGCATCTGGGCCGGCAGGAAGCGCAGGCTCAGCAGTTGCAGATAGGAGCCTTCCACATAAGGGCCAATCTCGTCTCCCTGATAGAGGCCCAGATCGGCCACCAGCGGGGTGCGTTCACGGTAGTTGCCAAAGGAGAGGGTCGCCTCGCGGATGAGGTTCAGACGCGGCAGCTGGCTCACCCCGAAGGCGTGGGCATCGGCCACCTCGTTGGTCTCCATGAAGGCCTGGGCCTTGGTCAATACGTTGCGGCCAGCCTCCTCGTTGACCCGGTAGAAGTAGTGCCAACCGCCGATAAGCGCCGCCGAGAAGAGCGACAGGCAGCTCAGGCCGATGGCCATGCGGCGACGGCGATAGAGGGTATGCAACCGGTTCTCCCCGGCCAGATGGGCCTCGGGGAAGATGATGGTGGAGAAGAGCTTGCGCACGAAATAGGTGTTGGACTCCCCGCGCAGGGCCGAGTAAATGGGCTCTGGCAGGTTGTAGCGACGGGACGCCGCCTGGGCAAACGCATCGAACGGTACCCCCTGCTGATAGACGGAGCTGATGTAGACGCCGCGTACCAGCAGCGGTTTGCTCTCCTCGATGGCCAGGGTCTCGTCGAGCAGGCTGGTCACGTAATCCTTCAATCCCGCCAGTTGACGCACGAACGAGAACAGCGCGTTGCGCTGGGCGGCATCGAGTCGGGCCAGCATCAGCTCGGGCAGGTTCTGGTTGAGGTTGTCCACCCACTGGTCCCAGAACAGGGCCAGCTCCTGCTGCCAGGATTTGCCCTGGCTGTCGCCCGGGTTGAAGGTCACCCCCAGCACGGCCTCGCGGGCCTCCTTGTCGAGCTGCTCATACACCACATCAAAACCGCGCAGCAAGTCGAGCTTGGTGAAGGTGACATAGAGCGGCAGCCGGGTGTTCATGGTGGCCGACACCTCCTGCAGGCGGGAGCGCATCAGCTGGGCATAGGCCTTGCGCTCGGCCACGCTGGCATGGGAGAGCCAGGCCAGATCCACGGTCAGCACCAGGCCGTTGAGAGGCTGGCGGCGACGGTGTTCGTTGAGCCAGTTCAGCAGGTGCAGCCAGAGCCGCTCATGCTTGCGCGCCTGCGGATCCAGCTCAGGCTCGGATTGGGACAAGAGCTCGCCGGCAGGATCCAGCATCACCGCCTGCTCCCCCAGCCAGCAGTCGACAAGCTGATCCTGCGCCACGTCCCGCAGTTCGGTGTCGAGCCTGGGGTTGAGCTTGTTGGCCGGGTTGGCGCGGTGAATAAGGCTGCTCTTGCCGCTGCCGGGCAGCCCCAGCACCAGATACCAGGGCATGGCGTAGAGTGCCCCCTTGCCCAGATGAGTGTTCAACGCTTGCAGCCAGCGATCCAGGAACAGCGCCTGCTTGTCGATGAGCCCCTTGACCGGATCCTGCTCCAGCACCACCTCGTGCTGACGCTCGGCCTTGAGTTGCTGCATCTTGCGCCAGACGCGCCAGGAGAGGACTCCCAGCATCAGCCAGAGCCAGAGCAGGGTGAATACCACCCGCCCCCACAGCGGCTCGAACGGCTTGGCGCCACGGATCTCGATACTGGGCCCCAGCCACCACACCAGGATGAGGGCGACGACCCAGAGCACCACACAGAGCAGGGGCCAGGAGGGTTTCAGTTTCGGCAGCTGTTGCCGCAGAAAGGTAAAGATGGTTTTGAACATAAAATGTGATCCAACTCCGACTCAATGACTCATTTCGGCACTTATTTCGACAACGGGGCCGCCTGGCTTTCCAGGCGACTGACCAGCCCGGGCTCCCAGTGCGACAACCCCAGGCGACTCGCCTCTTGCCACAAGTGTTGATAGTGCTGGCGCGCAAGCGCCTCCATGCCTTCCTGCGCCAACAGCTCCGCCTGCACCAACTGGGCATGGAAGCGGGCTCTTGGCTCTTTCAACTGCGTCATCCTTTCATCCAGCAGGGTGAGGGCCGCGGCCACCCCTTGCTCCCCATGACGCAAGGCCACCTCTTCGGCCAGGCTGGACTCCCCGTCGCCCCCACCACCCAGCTTGGCTGGCTGCAACCAGCGGCTGCACTCGGGAGGCAGAAACGGGCTGCCATCGCTGAAGGCGAGATCCCGCAAGGCCGGCAAGCGCTGCAAGAAACCGTCGAGTTCCTGCGCTATGGCCTGGGCCACGGCGCCAAATCCCAGCTTCTGCGCCACCTCGGCCGAGAGCCTATGCCCCTCGAACCAGTAGGGCGCCAGGGTCAGGCTCTGTTCGATGCGCTGCCAGAGCGCCAGATCCGGCGCGGCCCGCTCCAGTGTGGCCAGGGCGGCGCGGTACTCATCCACCATGTCCGTCGACATGGGGGCCAACTGGGTTTTATGGCCCTGGGCGCTCATGGGCGGTGTGGTGATGCCGGCCCAGATGGCGTGACGGCGCAGGCGATAGCCCACCGCCGCCTCCGGCTGGCGCTCGATCAAGAGCTCCGCCACCTTGAGCTGGGTCTGTCGCCAAGCCCTGTCATTGGAGCTGTCGATCTCGATGCCAGATCCCTTGGCGCTGCCACTGAGCAACATGGAGCCCGCCATGCTGGCCGCCGTGGCCACGGGCGCGCCGCTCTCTGGTTTGGCATCGGCCTGGGCTTGCGCCACCTGCTGGCGCTGGGCCCGCTTCAGCCCCATCAACAGGGGATCGAGCAACTCGCCCTTGTCCGGGCACTGGGCCCGCCAGCAAGCCTCAAGCTGCTCGGCCTGGGCCAGCAACTGGACCAGCTCGGCCGCCGAGGCACTTTCACTCACCCGCGGCAGGGCCCCCTCGAAGCGCTTGACGATCTGCACCATCAAGCGCTGCTTCTGGCTGGCATTGCCGGGCCAGGCCAGCAGCCAATAAGCCTGGATCCAGGCTTCCAGCAAACTGAGCGCGGCCCCCAGAGGGGTTGCCTTGGCCGGATGTTGCAGGCAGCGCAGCAACTGGGCCAGCACCCGCATGTCCTTGGTGCGGCTCTCCAGCAGGCCGAGGCACGCCTCGGCCACCGCATTGAGATCGACCTGGCTGTGGGCGAGGGATCCCAGCTTGACCAGCTCGGTCTCCACATAATCCCAGCGCGGCTCGTCGGCCAGCACGGCGCTTCTCATCTGTTCATCCGGCAAACTGGTGAGCAGCCGGGCGCACCAGGGGTGTTGATAGCTCATGGCGCCCCCTACCAGCGACACTGCTGGCGCAGCGGCGCCAGCGCCTCTTTCAGCCCGCTCAAGTCGACCCGCAGCACGACGCCGTTAGCGGCCCGAGCCTGAGTGCCGTTGTCGGCCCGTACCTGCAGCTCGCGATGGCCAATCCAGCGCTTGAGCTCCTCGATGGCGGGCAAACCGCGGCCATATTCGAGCAACAGACCCTGATCCCGGATAAACCAGCTCTGGGAGCCGGCACTCGGCTGACCATCCAGCTCGACCAGCACCTTCTCCCCTGCCCAGGGGGTGTCCAGCCGCAGCCGGATATGGGTGATGCTGTCGACACAACCGATGGAGAGCGTCGCCCCGCGCAAGGCGGGACGGGTGAGCGTCTCGCTGTCACGGCCTTCATCGTGTTGCAACAGGAAAGGAGGGCTGTCCGGCGTGCGGGCCTGCTCCTGTGCCCAGATGGCCTGCCAGGCGGCAGACTTGGGGGCGCCCCCCTCATTCGTCTGGGTCAGGCCATTGCCGAGGGCGTCGTAGCAGGCGAGCCGGATCAGCGGCGATGGCTCGCGGCGGCACGCCTGCCAAGACGCCATATCGAGCGGGGCCACGGCGCCGCTGGTGGCCAGCAACAGCGGCAACAAGCCGAGGATGCTCATCAGTTCACCTCCAGTTTCTGGCACTTGTGATCCAGGGTGCGTTTGGGAATATTCAGGCTCTCGGCCACCAGCATGCGATTGCCCTGGAAGTAGCGCAGGCGCGCCTCGATGACCGAGGCCTCGTACTGCTGCATGGCCCGGCGCAGATCCCGGATGTGGTTGTAGTCGTCCATGGAGCCGGGCAACTCGACACAGACCCGCTCTTTCAGCTCGGGGGGCAAGGCCTCCAGCACCACCTCTTCCCCGTGACGGGTGTGGGCGCAGGCGACCTCCAGCAGATTGCGCAGCTCGCGCACGTTGCCGGGGAAGTCATAATTTTGCAGCTGCTTCAAGAACTTGCGCTGCAACCCTGCCAGGGTCTTGCCATCCTGGGCGGCAAACTGGGCCATGAAGTGCTGGCACAAGAGCGGCACGTCGTCCATGTGCTCCCGCAGGGGGGCGATCAGCAGCAGACACTGGCAGAGGCGGTGATAGAGATCGGCCCGGAACTGCCCCTCCTCCACATGGCGGGTGAGCGGCTGATGAGTGGCGGCGATGAGGCGAAAATCGGAGTGGCACTCCTGCTCGGCCCCAAGCGGCCGGTAACTGCGGGTTTCGAGCACCCGCAGCAGCTTGGCCTGCATGGCGGCGGGCATGTCCCCCACCTCGTCCAGAAACAGGGTGCCCCCATTGGCCTGGGCCACCAGCCCGGTCTTGTTGGCAAGGGCGCCGGAGAAGGCCCCCTTCTGATAACCGAACAGCTCGCTCTCGATGAGGTTTTCCGGAATGGCGGCGCAGTTGATGGCCACAAACGGCTTGGCCGCGCGATCCGAGCACTGGTGCACCAGCCGGGCGACCACCTCCTTGCCGCTGCCGGTCTCCCCCTGAATGAGCACGGTCAGCTTGTGCTGGCCCGCCAGGCTTATCTGCTCGCGCAGGCCGCGGATCACCGCCGACTGGCCGATCAGCTGATCACCGAGCAGCTTCTCATGCTGGCGCAGTCGCTCCCCCTCGCCCTTCATCTGGCGCAGGGAGTCGCGCAGCATCCCCTGATCCCGCCGACTGCGCCCCAGATCGCGGATCAGGGTGAGCTGGTTGCAGAATACCTGTGACAACAGGGCCAGTTCGGGGCGCTGTGTCCACTCCTGCAGCACATCGCCGCTGTCCATCATGGCCAGCACGGCAAACGGCTTTCCGTTGCCATCATTGAGGGGAAAGGCGTGCAGGCCGCACTGCTGACCCAGGTTGGCCAGCAGGGTGCGGAACGCTGTGTGCTCGATGCGGGCACCGCCGTGCAGGGAGTCCCAGGTGCGGGACTGGGCCTTGTGCAGCACATAGGCGAGCGGGTGGGAGAAATCATCCACCGCCAGCGCCAACGCCACCTTCTGCCCCTTGACCCAGCCGGTGCATTCGAGCTGGCGCCCGCTCACGTCCAGCATGCCGAGCAGTATCCCCTTGGGCTGAAAGCTGGCATTGAGGGTCGAGGTCCACCAGTGACACAGGTGCTGCTCATCGCGCTGCTGCGTCAAGGCGAGGGCAAATGCGAGGGCTTGTTCCATGTTCAGCCCTCCACCTCGGCCACGAACTGGCGCTCGCTCACAGAGAAACGTACCCGCTTGATGGGCTCACCGGCCGAGAGGCGCTGCAGCAGTTGCAGGGAAACCGGCGGCAGCAGGGCACCATCGATGACGGATTCCAGCATGCGGGCGCCGTTCTCGCTGCGATTGGCGCGGCGCAGTATCTCCTCGGCCACCTCGTCTTCCAGCACCACCTCGGCGCCGAAGCGATCCTTGAGCAGCTTGACCAGCCGGTTGAGCTTGCCGCCGACGATCTGTACCAGGGTATCGTGACCGAGCGGCAGGTAGGGGATCACCTCCATGCGCGCCAGCAGCGCCGGCTTGAAGAAGGCGGCGAGCTCGGGGTAGAGCGCATCCAGCAGATCATCGGGCTGCTCGGCATGATCGACTATGGTCTGGAAGCCGAGGTTGGAGGTGAGGAAGAAGACCACGTTCTTGCAGTCGATGATGCGCCCTTCCCCGTCGGCCAGCTCGCCCTTGTCGAACGCCTGATAGAAGAGGTTGAGCACGTCCGGATGGGCTTTTTCCACCTCGTCCAGCAGCACCACCGAATAGGGCTTCTGCCGGATGGCCTCGGTCAGCACGCCCCCCTCGCCAAAGCCGACATAACCGGGAGGCGAGCCGATAAGACGGGAGACTGTGTGTTTTTCCTGATACTCGGACATGTTGATGGTGGTCAGGTACTGGCGACCGCCGAACATCAGCTCGGCAATCTGCAGCACGGTTTCTGTCTTGCCGACCCCGCTCGGCCCCACCAGCAAAAAGGCACCCAGCGGACGGCCCGGGCGGCGCAAGTCGGCGCGAGCGGTCAGCAGGTGTTTGTGCAGATGGGCCACCGCCACATCCTGCCCCTTGATAAGCTCGCCAAGGTATTCCGGCAACCGGGTCACCACGTCTAGCTCCCCCTGGGAGATGCGATTGAGCGGCACCCCGGTCCATTCGGCGATCACGGCCGCCACCTGGGTCTTGTCGACGTGGGCGGAGACCAGCACTTCACCCTGTTGCAGGGCGGCCAGCTCGCGCTCGAGCTCGGCCAGCTTGTCGGCGGCGGCTTGTGGATCCAGCGGCGCATCGGCGAGATCCAGCGCCTCTCTGGTCAGCAGCTCATCTTGCTGATCGGCGAGCAGGGCGGCGCGCAGTTCGACAATCTGGTGCACCAGCCCCTGCTGCTGTTGCCACTGGGCCTCCTGCTCGGCCAGCGACTCGCGGCAAGCCTGCTGGGCGGCCTGCAGTTCGGCGAGACGCTCGTCATTGTCACCGAGACCTATCAGGCTCTGGCGCTCCAGCTGACGGATCTCCAGCTCGCGCTGGCGCAACGCGTTTTGCAAATGGCTGACGGCGCGCGGCGGCGTGGTCAGGTTGATGGCCACCCGGGCACAGGCGGTATCGAGCACGTCGATCGCCTTGTCCGGCAACTGACGACCGGAGATGTAACGGGCGGAGAGCTGGGCGGCGGCCTGCAGCGCCTCCTCGTCGATCAGCACACCATGGGCCTTCTCGTAGATGCTGCGCAGGCCGCGCAGTATCACTGTGGCCTCGTCGGCATTGGGCTCACCCACCTTCACCAGTTGGAAGCGGCGCGACAGGGCTGCGTCTTTTTCCACGTATTTCTTGTACTCGCCCCAGGTGGTGGCGGCTATGGTACGCAGCTCGCCCCGGGCCAGGGCCGGCTTGATGAGGTTGGAGACATCCAGCCCGCCGGCCTGATTGCCGGCCCCGATCAGGGTGTGGGCCTCATCGATGAAGAGGATGACAGGACGCACCGAATCCTTGACCTCCTGCATCACCCCTTTAAAGCGCTTCTCGAACTCCCCCTTGACCGAGGCGCCCGCCTGCATGGTGCCAAGATCCAGCGTCATCAGCTCCACCTCGCGCAATTTCTCGGGCACCTGGCCCGCCACGATGCGCAGGGCCAGCCCCTCGATCAGGGCACTCTTGCCCACCCCGGCCTCCCCCACGACTATGGGGTTGTTCTTGCGACGACGGGAGAGGATGTCGATCATCAGATCGATCTCGTGATCCCGGCAGAGCACGGGATCCAGGCTGCCCTGACGGGCCTGTTCGGTGACGTTGACGGTGAAGCGGGCCAGCAGGCTGGCATCGGCCGGCAGTGCTGCCTGGGTGGGATTGCCGTTGGCAGAAACAGTCACTTGGGTCTCGGCAGATTCTTTGACCCACTCATCGAACTGCTGGCGCAGCAGCTCGCGATTGACGTTGGCCAAGAGCCGGGTCACAGACCCCGGCAGGTAACGCTGCGGAGTCATCAAGAGCACCAGCAGCATGACGCCGCTGCGAAGCTGGGCGTGTTGCAGCTCGGCCGAGGCCAGCAGCCAGCTGTCTTGCAGCCACTCCACCAGCAGTGGCGAGAAGGAGGGATAAGCCTGGCCATAGCCAGTATCCACCGCCGAGGGTTGCAGCAGGGTTCTGAGTGCGTCGACCTCCACCTCGGCCACTTTCAGGATCTGGCGCACATCGCTGAGTGGGGTTTCCAGCATCTTGAGCAGCAGGTGCTCGATGCGGATCTCGGCCCCCTGATGGTTGACGCAGAGGGCCGCAGCCTCCTCCAGCATGTGACGGCAGATGGGGTTGAGTCTTTCCACCAGTACGGGTAGCTCTATACGAATCAAGGCGTGCTCTCCTCAGAATAATTATTTTAATAATTCGCCCAGTTGACGCAGTACGTCCTGGGTCTGGTTATTGAGTTGGTGGTGATAGAGGCCAAAGATGATGGCCAGGATCAGGGCCCCGCCCATGAACAGGCTGCGCAGGGAAATCTGCTTGCGCAGCTGGTAGCGGGAAGCCTGACGGCCGAGGTCGAGGTGAAACACGCTGGGTGCCTCACCGCTCGCCTCGGGAGCAAGCTGCTTGTGCAGCTGTTTGACGATCCGCTCAAACTCCCCTTGTCCCTTGCTCATCACCTTGTAGCGCCCCTCGAAACCGAGGCACAGGCACAGGTAGATGAACTCCAGGATGTCGCGGTAGCGCACCGGATCTTCCTGCAGGCGGGTGAGCAGCACGAACACCTTCTCGCCGCCCCAGGTCTCGTTGTGAAAGCGGGTCAGCAAGGAGTGCTCGGACCACTCGCTCTGGCTGCCCCAGTCGCGGCCCATCACGGCCTCGTCGATGAAGGTACAGAGGATGTAGCGAAACGAGAGGACGACGCCGTTCTCGTAGCCCTGGGCCATCAGCTCCTGTTCGATGGCCTGGATCTCGGTCACCACCCGCTGATAGAGCTCCGGCACCCTGTCGTAGCGCGACAGCAGGCGCACCCGCTGCACCAGCCCCAACAAGGGGGTCACCGCATCTATCATGGGGTTGATGCTCTGGCCGCGCAGGCGGAACCAGTAGTCCGAATCCATGTCCAGCTGCTCGGCATGATCGAACAGCAGGTCGCTGAGTTGCTCGTTCTTGATAATGTCCGTGGTCATCTCTGCTTATTCCTTGATGCGATCACTGGCTGCGAATGGCCCAGAGCTGCATGTCGAGCTCCGGGAAGTCGCCGGCGATGTGGAAGGCGAGCGTGTTGCTGACCGCCAGCATCTGCCAGGCAGGGCTCTGACGGTCGAGCTGGAAGTAGCTGTAACCGGCGTGATAGGGCAGTTGACGCGGCGCCACCGGCAGCGGCAGCAGCGGAATGCCGGGCAGTTGCAGGCTGATGAGCTCGCGGATCTTGTCGCTGGAGGCCACCTTGGTCTGCTGCAGCAACTGCTTGCGCAACTGCTCCTGCGGCATGCGGGCACGCACCGCCAGCACGAAGTCGGCGCTTTGCATCAACTCGCTCTCGTTGACCATGGCCACCATGACGCCGTACTGGTGCTTGCGCAGCTGGATGGAGACGGCGCGCGGCGACAGCACTGTACTGAGCGCCTGACGCAGGGCCAGCATCACGGGCTCGAAGCTCACCTGCTGATCGTCGTGACGATAGGCGGCAAACTCGGGCGGCAGGCGGGATTCATCGGTGAAGGTCATCAGCTCGCCACACAGCTGCACCAGCGCCTCGTGCAACCGCTCCGGGTGCAGGGTGCCAAGACGCGAGAGGTGCGACAGCTGGGGCTGGGCCCGGTTGAGCAGTTGCAGCATCATGAACTCGGCCACGTCGGCGACCCCCTGCTGACCCGGCGCGGCAATGCGCTGGGAGAGGCTGCGGGCCCGCTCGGCCACCAGCCCCGCCGATTCGCCGAGGAAGCGCTTGAGGGTCGGGATGGCGGAGACGCTGATGCTGCAGGGCATAAAATTGGGATCCAGCACCAGACCGCCGTCCGGGCGCTTGTCCAGAATGCGGGCGATGGCGAGCGAGGCATAGGCGCTGCGATCTTCGCGCTCCAGCATCAGCCGCAGGCTGACCCGTCCCACTTCCAGGGAGACCACATCACCCCCCTCGCTGTGCAGATCCCGCACATCGTGGCGATGGGCCTGCAACCGAGTAGCGACCTGGCCGCCCTGATTGACCTCGTTGACCCCGCTCACCGACAGCGGCAGCGCCAGATAGACCTTCTGGTTGGCGACCGAAGCATCGGTGATCTCCAGCGGCGCCGGCAGCATGTCGTCATTGGGAATATTGAAGACGGTGCCATCGGGCAAAATGCCTGTGGCCCCCACCAGGGCGATGCGGCCAAACCCCAGGTAATCCTCGTTGATGGCCAGCGACTGCAAGCCATAGAAATAGTCGGACAGCGCGCTCAGGCGAGCGTGCAGCGCATACTCTGAATGTCTTTGTTGTTGCTGGAAGTGCTGGGGCTTGATGAAGAGCCCCTCACGCCAGATAACCCGATTTCGACTCGACATGGTTATTCTTCTTCTTTTTGCAGTTCCACTTCATCCAGACGCAGATGAACCAGAATTTGATAGGCACGGCCCATGCTCTTGACCTTGATGACCTTGCGCCACTCGGCACTGTCCGGATCGGCGTAACGTGCGATCACCCCGATGTAACGGGTCTTCTCATCGAGCTTGATGGGCGGCAGATACTTGAACTGGCCGGGCAGCAATGTGTAGTCCTGATGATCCAGGTAGTTCTTGCCAAGGGCCTTCTCCACATCCGCCGTCACCTGGTCATAGTCGGTGGCGAGCAGCTTGGAGTCTTCGGCCAGCACCACCACCTGAAACTCGATGGGCGCCGCCTCCCCGCTCTCGTTGGGATTGACGTCAGGCTCCGCCAGCAGGCTCAGCCCCAGGGTGGAGGGCTGGTCGCCATTGCTGCCCACCTGGATATCCGGATCCATAGCCACGTCGGCCATCTTGCCCATGGTGGTACAACCAGCCAGGGCCAGCAGACAGGCCCCCAGCATCAGCGCACGTATCATCAAATCAGTCCCTGTTGCTGACGCACGGCCTGGTCATACGCCTGGGCATAGACCTGATGGAACAGCTTGTCGAACCCCTGCTGACGGGCAGAGGTCAACTCGCGGTAGTAGTGCTGGTACATGTTCCAGGCCCAGCCTTCGTCGGCCACACCCGGTGCACCGGTACGACGGTAGTGTTCGAACCGCCCGAGCAGCGCCTCTGGCGAAAACGCCTGCAATATGCTGTCAAGGGCCGCGCCTATGGCCTGCTGGTTCGCCACGTGATGAATGCGCACATTGCGCAGACTCTCGGCCACCGCCGCCGGGGCGGTCAGATGCACCGGGCTCTTCTGCTCGGCGAACATCACCGCCAGGGTCTCGTCATAGTCGAGCCCGAGCCGCAGCGGGTTGTCCTCGATGGGGCGCAGGTGCCGATCCGCCAGCGCAGCCTGATCGATCTGCAACTGCAGCAGCCCTTCCACCATGGCACGCACCGTCTTGCCCATCTCTTCGAGCATGTCGTGGGCCTGCTGGGTATCCTGCAGTTGCAGGGACTGACCCAGGCCGCGCATCAAGGGAGTCAGCGCCACGTGATCCATCCCATCCAGCTGAGGGTGGTAGTCGGGGTGATTCTCTATGGTGGGCATATCCAGAAATTCTTGGTTCATGGTGTTCTCGACGGCAGAAAAAGGGGCGAGGGATACGGCATCCATATCCGGTTGTGAACGCAGGGGTGCCTGCAGGCGGGAGTCCGCCAGCGGGGACGGCGCCGAGCGCTCCTGCTGCAGCGCCAGCAAGGGGTCGACGGCCAGGGTGTGCGGATCGGTCATGGTCTGAGCACCGAGCTCATCGCTGGCCAGCCACTCATCGAGCTGCTCGGAGGGGCGGTTGCCCAGCACCTGTTGCAGGCTCTGCTCGGGGGAGATGGCCCCCAGGTAGGCCCGCATCCGGAACGGGCCGACGATCAGTTCGTCACCCTGCTCGAGATGCACCTTGCGGGCCCGCCCTATGGGCGAGGTCGCACCGTTGATGTAAGTCTGGCCACTCAGATCGCACAGGCAAAAGCGACCGTCGTTGAGCTCGACGCGAGCGTGAGCCGGCATGACGGCCCCCAACCTGTCTCTCAGTTGCCAGTCGTCCTGCTCGGAGGCGCCCAGAGTGCCCCCCATCTCGTCGAAGCGGTACTGCACCTGCTGGCTGCCATCGAGCTGCTCGCTGTTGAGCACCACCAGGGAAAGTTGCTGGTTAAAGTCGTCCACATTCACTCCTGCACTGATTCCGACACTGAATTTCCTGCGCTTATTCCTGTACACAGATAGTCACAAACGGCTCACTCGGCGGTTGGCCGAGAAAGGTACTCCAGCCCAGGCGCGCACTCTGCTCCTCCCCCAATCGCAACCCCCGGGCCTGCTCCTGGCCGAAGCCGAGTCGCAGATCCCAGGCCAACTGGTCGCGCAGGATGAAGGAGACAAAGGTCACCAGGGCGTGAAAGTACTCCCCGTTCGGGAGAAACCCGAGAAACTGGCCAAAACTCAGGCTATTGATCTTCAATAAAAACTTGCCGGCGCAGTCGTTCACCTTGTCACCGATGACAAAGTCGCTGCCCAGGGTGGCGCAAGCGCTGCCCAGCCGGTTTTGCTGATCCTGCTGGATGGGCACCTTGCGCCACTGCCAGGCACTCACCTCCACATCCGCCAGATCGAAACAGTGCGCCACCAGACCAGCTACCACCTCGGGGGAGCGGCTGGGGCTGGCCAGCATGCCCGCATAAGAGAGCATCTTGGCGCGGTTGACCGGCAGGCTCTGGCAGACCGCCTCGTTGCCGAGCCCCACCAGGGCGAACATCAGGCGGGAAAATCCATCCTCGCCGTTGTCCTGAAAACGGACGTGATAGCGATACTTGCGCCAGATCCGGTGCAGCAGCGTCAGCAGACGGTGATGAAAGAAGTCCAGAAACAGACCCAGCTTCGGCTCCCCCTGCGCGTACTCCCACGCCAGCGAGTCGAGGTAATAACCGGGCATGGGAGACTGGCTGCCATGCAGGCCGAGGAAGGCCACCTCCAGCTCGTGGCGCCCCTTGCCATCTCTACCTATCTGCAACACGTCGCTGGTGGGAAAACCCAGGGACGCGGTCGCCTTGAAGCGGATGTTCTCGTCACTCGGCAGATGGTCGAGGCCGCGCTCCTGATCGGCACCGTCCAGCCGGTTGAGCAGCTCAACCAGCTGGAAGAAGTTGAAGCGAGGTGCGTCCCTGGCGGACGTCACATCAGGGAGTGCTGACCGATCTGGACTGGCCATTGATAGCGCTCCTTGTTGTCGAGATTGACCACCTCAAGCAGGTGGAAGGCGTTGACGCTGGCGTACAGCGAGAAGAAGTGCGCCAGCACTGTGCTGAACAGGTAGAGCTCTCCTTCGCTGCCAAAAGCGGACTGGCGAATGGAAAGCACCGACTTGAGTCCGCGCACCGGCATGCCCCGCACCAGACGGTCGACCGGGGTGGTTTCGATCTCCTCGATCCCCGCCAGCCGCTTGCGTGACGCCTGCTCCGCCTGCTTGTCATGCAGCGCGGGGAAATCGTAGGTGCGCAGCACCTGCACCAGGGCATCCCGCCGCAGCAGGGAGACATAGTTGAGCGACAGGTTGGAAATCAGCGTCCAGTGCAGACTGCCATCCAGTGCCGGGCGCAGTGGCCGGGTCGGCCTGATCAGGTTGCGAAAGGTGGCAAACGAGGGCGAGCTGCCGGTCGGCACGCAGATGCTGCCGACCTTGAGACGAGCGGCGCGGGAGCGATTGGTGCAGGTGAGCGTGACCGAGATCGACTCATCCAGATCGACAGTGGTGGTTTCATCACCCCGCACGAACGAAAGGCTGTGCTCGAAACCATCGCCGCTGACCGACTCTCTGACCCGCACCCGGTAATAGAGCGCCAGCCTGTGCTTGGCACGCTCAATCTGGTGCTGGAAACTCTCGAACGGCTGATAGATGCGCGGCGTGCCGCGGGAGCGGCCCAGATTGCCCTCGACCCAGCCCTCAACCTGATCCACCGAGAAGATCTCGAAACTGTCGGCATGGCGATAACTCGCCTTGAGGGGATACTCCGCCTGACGGCCATTGAGATTGACCGGTTCACTGTCGTGCTGGAACAAGTTGATGGCCGGCACGCAGTTGAGCATGAAGGAGTCGGGACGGATCTTGAGCTCCGCCGGCAGGGGCCGATCGAAGCAGAAGTGGATCTTGAATTCACTCACCGGCAACGGCTGTTTGGGCCACTCGCCACCCGAGAGTTCAAAGAAGAGGAAGCTTTCCGGAAAGCAGAAGTACTCCTGCAGGATCCGGTAGCCGGAATAGACGTTGTTCGGGTAAGGCAGGAGCGCATCATCACGCTCGAAGCCGACCGATTTCAGCGCCTTGGCCTCCTGGCGAAAGCGCTTGCCATCGATCTCCAGCTCGATATGGGAGAGCTGGTTGGAGAGCCAGAAGTAGAGTTCATAGGCGGTATAGCTGTCGCCACCGAGGAAGAAACGCAGCTTGTCCAGCTGCAGTTCGCTCAATGGCAGGGGGGCATGCAGGGCGATATCCAGCGAGATGGTGGAGAGATCGTTACCACTTTGCGCCGAAATATGATGGATATCTGCGGGATAGACCCAGGTATCGTGACAGGTCTGAAAATGACAGGTCACCTCGTCGATGGGCAGGCTGTCGAGCTGGCAACCCTGCCTGACCAGCGCCGGTTGGGCGATGGCCCCCGGAATGACCGAAAACTGCATTATGGTCATGCTGGGTACGGGACGCAGATAGTTGGGCCAGAGCATATTGAGCAGACCATGGGTCAGCTCGGGGAACTCATCCTCGATCTTGGCGCGCAGATTGCCCGTGAGAAACGCAAAGCCTTCCAGCAGGCGTTCCACATCCGGGTCGGTATTCTGCTCCGACAGAAAACGGGTGAGTTCGGGATAGGCATCGGCAAATTCGCGCCCCTGCAGGCGCAAAAATGCCAACTCATCCCTGAAGTAATGTTCCAGCGACATTGATCAGACCATGCGGTAGTGACGGTGACTGTCCATATGGACATTGAACGAGGTAACCTGCTCGATATGCTCCAGCCTCACGTGGGCCGTCACCTGAAACGACATCTCAAGCGGACTCGCCTGATGGTCGGGTGAACGCACATCCACTTGAATGATCCGCGGTTCATAACGACGGATGCATTGCCGGATCGCCTCACGGATCCGCCCCTTGATGTCCGCACTGCCCTGTGTGGCGTCATTGAGATCGATGACACCCAGATCGGGAGCACTGCGGCAATTGCCGGGACGGGTGTTGAGAATTTGGTCGAGCTGCCGCTTGACAGAATCGACCAGTTCATCAACTTCCGAATGGGGGGAAGAGCCAAGCCCCTCCCCCCGGATACGATCAAACAGACTGGCCGCATTTCCTCTATCCCAGGAAGAGAGATACGGCATCGGGCATTATTCCTTGTCCAGTCGACCTACCAGAGACAGCTCGAAGCTGGCCCCCATGTACTTGAAGTGCGGACGCACGGCCATGGCAACCTGGTACCAACCCGGCTCACCTTCCACGTCCAGCACCTTGATCTGGGCTGCACGCAGCGGGCGACGGCTACGTACGTCTGCCGGCGGGTTCTCTTGATCGGCAACGTACTGCTTGATCCAGCCATTCAGTTCACGCTCCAGATCCTGACGCTCCTTCCAGGAACCGATCTGCTCGCGCTGCAACACCTTGATGTAGTGTGCCAGGCGATTGATGATGAACATGTAGGGCAGCTGGGTGCCCAGCTTGTAGTTGGTCTCCGCTTCCTTGCCTTCCTTGGTGTTCGGGAACACCTTGGGCTTTTGTACCGAGTTGGCAGAGAAGAAGGCCGCATTGTCACTGTCTTTGCGCATGGTCAGGGTGATGAAACCCTCTTCTGACAACTCATACTCACGACGATCGGTAATGAGCACTTCGGTCGGGATCTTGGCTTGTAGCTGACCCATGGCCTCATAGACATGCACCGGCAGATCGTGGATGGCACCACCGCTCTGCGGACCTATGATGTTTGGACACCAGCGATACTTGGCGAAGCTGTCGGTCAGGGAGGTTCCCATCAGATAGGCGGTATTGCCCCACAGGTAGTGGTCGTGATCCGAGCTGATGTCTTCCTGATAGTTGAAACCCTTGATGGGATTTTCGGTCGGGTCGTACGGCAGCCGGGCCAGGAAACGCGGTGCGGTCAGCCCCAGGTAGCGGGCATCCTCCGACTCGCGCAGGGAACGCCACTTGGTGTAGGACGGGCCTTCGAAGACCGACTTGAGGTCCTTGATGGACGGCAGATCGGTAAAGCTGTCAACGCCGAAGAAGGCGGGGGCAACCGAAGAGATAAAGGGGGCATGGGCCATGGCACCGACGGCACTGACATACTGCATCAGCTTGATATCGGGTGAACTGTGAGTGAAGGCATAATCACCTATTACGGCACCGACGGGCTGACCGCCAAACTGACCATAACCTGTCGAGTAAACATGCTTGTAGAGGCCGGACTGGGTGATCTCTGGTGAGAATTCGAAATCTTCCAGCAACTCTTCCTTGGTCGCATGCAGTACCTGAATCTTGATGTTTTCACGAAAATCGGTGCGATCCACCAACAACTTGAGTGAACGCCAGGAAGACTCCAGCTCCTGCAATTCTTTGGCGTGCAGGATCACGTCCATCTGCTTGCTCAGCTTCTTGTCGAGCTCGACAATCATGCTGTCTACCAGCGCCTTGTTGACCGGATCGCTTGTGGTGCCGTTATCAAGGATATTGGCGATCAAGGCGGCAACACCTTGCTTGGCAACACTGTAGCCTTCATCGACCGGGGTGATGCGAGCTTGTGCCATGATTTCGTCCAGCAAGGACGAAGGGGCAGCACTCGCCCCCGTTTGAACCTGTTCTTCGACCAAAGACATGTTTTTTCCTTTCTCGTCAATCAATCCAACCAGCCGATCACTCGGCAGGCTTAATCAAATCCAGCTCCTTGAGCAGTTGCTCACGAGCCTCATCACTGGACAGCAGGTCCTGCAAACGATTGCGGAAGGAGGGAATATTTCCCAATGGCCCCTTCAGTGCAACCAAGGCTTCACGCAGCTCTAGCAGCTTGCGCAGCTCGGGAACTTGCTGGGCAACACTGTCAGGGGTGAAGTCTTCCAGAGACTGGATCTTGATCGAAACCGGCATTTCGTCCTGGCTGTTCTCCTCCAGGCGATTGGGAACGGAAAACTTCAGTTCCAGTGCCGATTCTTTCATGACGGAAGAAAAATTATTCTTGTCGATGGAGACGGTCTGACGCTCTTCGAGAGGCGTTTCCTCAGTACGTCCCTTCATATTGCCTACCACCATCATGGTCAGCGGAAGCTCTATCTCCGCCTGTTGACCACCTGTTGCCGGCACATATTTGATATTGATACGTTCTTTGGGCGCAACAGTGGCGCCGTCAATTCCTTTTCCCATGCTCTAAATACCAAGTTAAGGGTCAACCAAGACCCTAAAGCTTATAGCCAACGCCCTCACCAGCAACTGTAAGAAATGACAGTTGACTGAACCACCTGTAGTCACAAGGTGGGAGAAACATCAGCCGACGATGCATTTTTGACATACCAGAGTCAAAGCTCTAATCATCAAAAACACAATATGCATCTTGTTATCTATACAACCCTATCATGCCTCTACTCTTCGTTAGAGGTCATATTGGCTTAAGAGCCATTTGCGCCGCATGGTATATGCGAGCATTATGTCAAGTCAATTAATTCTTAATTAATGATATATTTAAAAAATATTACAACCAAATAAAACACAATAAAAACACAATAAAAACAATAACTTAACCACGTTATCGCTTATCGAAAATCAACATTTACATGTTCTATGAAGTACGTTTGAAACTGAATCGATGCATCCTCCAAGAGCATTTCATTATCATTTACTCTTGTCATTTACACGCTAACGACAGAACCAGACGTGACAATATAAGAAAATATGTAACAAAAGGTTGCATAGCGAACACAAAAAGTCCCTTCATCATATCGAGTAATGAAGGGACTGACGAACACTTGACTGTTTAAAGAATGTTGCCAACAACCATGGTGTATATATTGGGTTTATGCGTTAATGGCATTAAGTCATCACACACAACCTATTTCTTATCGTTCACTCACTAACTCTCCAATTTCTTCCCTTGAGCGAGTGCCACGAACCAATGCTGGGCCAGCTTCTGACCGGCACTCTTTTCCTTCTCTGTCATGCCTTTTTCCAGCTCATCACGTGCCTTGGTTGCATCATGATTGCCATCCGTAGCCGCGAGCAGATACCACGCATAAGCATGCAGTCGATTGCGAGGTGCCCCCAATCCCTGCTCACGCATGATCCCCATGCGATACTGGGCAGATCTATGATGCGCGTTGGCAGCCAATCGATACTGTTTGAGGGCTTGCGCATAATCCTCTTTGCCGCCCAGCCCCAACCGCAGCATCTCACCATAGGCATAGTAGGCATCGACATTGCCCTGCGCTGCCGCCTGCGAAAAACGCTGGCGAGCGGCTGCGAGATCCCCGCGCTCTTGCAGCCATTGCGCCAATGCAAGCTGAGCCTGGCTAAAACCGCCCTCTGCGGCACGCGTCAACCAATGCTCTCGCGCCGCAGCATCGCTCTGTTGCAGGCTCAACTGGTATTCGGCTTCATGAGAACCATTGCCAGCAGCCAGCTCCAGCCAATAACGACCCAAGGCAAGATCCTGAACGACCTTTTCTCCTGCCAGATAAGCCTGCCCCAGCCACAGTTGAGCTGGCGCAGACCCTGCATTGGCAGCCCGCTGATAGAAACTGAACGCCTCCTCAGGTGCAGCCTTGCGTGCCAGGATCAGCAAGGCATCCGGTTGCTGCTGGGCAGCTGCCTTCTCAAACCAGCGCTGCGCCACATCGCTGCGTTTGCTTACCCCCTTCCCCTGCTCGTAGCGTAATCCCAACTGATATTGCGCGTCGCGATTGCCTTGCTCGGCGGCTTTCTCCAACCATTTGACGGCATCCACATCGGCTCCAGGCTGCTTGGCATACCATTGCCCCAGGATCAGTTGCGCTTCGGCATGATCCCGTTTGGCTGCCTGCTCGAACCAGTCGAGGCACTCGCTTACCAGCTTGCCTTTGTGCTGCTGCTGACAATTCCTCCCCAGCTGATAACTGGCTTCACGGTTGCCCAGCTTGGCCGAGCGCTGCCACCAGTTCTCGGCCAATTGAGGATTCTTTGGCTCGCCCAGGCCCACCCGATACCAGCTTCCTACCTGCAGAGCCGCTTTTCCCCGAATGTCGGCATCCGCTGCCAAGGGCCCTGTTTGATCCGCAGCCTGCTTCATCCAGTGCATCGCCTCGGGATAGTCGGGCCTGGCGGCCAGGCGATTAGCCAGTTCATATTGCGCCTTACCCTGCCCCTGGTGGGCGGCTTGAGTCAGTTCGGATTCGGTCTGTAACGTCGTTGTAGTACAAGCGGCGAGCCAATGGGTCGCCAGTACCAACCATAATGTGCGGTATGTCATTGTTTGTATCTGCGAATAATTAAGATGGTAGGGTGGCTGTGTACATAATTATTTCTTACAACCAGATAGACTTTCTATTGCTCATCAACTTTCTTTAAATAGACCTTATTATGGTAATTTCCGTGCTGCCTAAGAATATTATTGCTCGTTCACATGATCCAGCTTGACCAGGTCCAGACCCAGCTTGCTTCCCTCATTTAACAGTTTGTCGAGAATATCGGTTCGACAAATAAATCCTGTATATTGATCTGCATCTATATCCCAAAGCACAACTTCATATCCTCGCGCTTGCAGCCATAAGTCATAAAGCACCAACATGCTCCAAACCGATGCATCCGCACCCGGATCGGAGCAAATAAAATGTTCCTTGATGCCGTGAATATCCGCCAATGCGTTTCCCTGCAGCTCAACTTCCTCGACGTCTCGCCAGTCAATATTGAGACACACCCAATGTTCATTAGAGTTGAATTCAACAAGTGCTGACACAATGCCGCCCTGTAGCTCATCGGCATGGGTATTCATCAGCGCGTTCAATCTGCCGGCTCTGATCTCTTCAGGCAGAGGGGATAGTAAAATTGATAGAAGCCATTTCTTTCTTCGTCTTTCGACATAGACCATGGGAATCAACAGGGGCGACAAGATAATGACGGAGAGGAGCAGGAATAGTTTTTTTATCGCCTTCACCTTTCTTTCTCGATTTTTTCATACAGAGCCAAGGGTGCCAAGCAACACCGCCGCAGCACCAAAACGATGCTCGGTTCGCGATGTATCGATCACGCAGGCAATGCATGATCGATACACTGCGAACTACTCCTGTACCCAGAACAACATGTCGTCCTTGTTGACATGGGTTTGGGAAGGTAAACGCTGCCCTTTGCGAAGCTGCCACTGCTCATCGGTCAGGTTGCAGCGCCAGTTGCCATCCTGCTCCACCATTGAACCCGGCATGGCAATAGGATGTGGGGCTACTCGCAATGCCTGCCATTTCTCTGCAATACCATTGGCTCTGGCATAATCCACCAGATCCTTGGGGTAATAGCGCATGTCTCGATAGCTGCTGTCATCCAGCTCATAAAGCAGGGTGACCAGCGCCGCTTCAAAAGCCCAATAGCCAAAGTAGATGGCATGCTTTGCCTTGTGCCTGTCGTGCCAATAGCACTCTTTACACCCCTTGTACCATCCTTTGAGGTATTGTTTGATGCTCGCCTGACGCTCAACCTTGGTGGGATTTACACCATCTCCCTTGATGGCATCAAATAGCGGGAGATACACCTCGGGAATATAGGATTCTGGGCCTCGAGGGAAGCCAGGATAACCCAAGCGGGCCAACAGTACGCTCCACAGTGGGTCGTCGTCCCCTTCCGGATTCTTACTGATATAACGCACCAACTCGGGCAACATCTCATCCTGGCCATAGAGGATGCTTAATGAAAACATCCAGAGCAGATATTGATAGGCATCTTGCTCCCAGTAATAAAACTGTTCATCTGGAAACTCTTTTTTATGGCGTAAAAACTCTTTAGTGACGACGCCTAGCTGAGCAATAACCTCTTCATGAGAGACCCCGCCAGAATAAAGCAAGATCAGATGTTCAAGATTATCCATAAACATGCCAGCACTGGCACCAGAGCGAGTAGGCAATCCTGCTGGGTCACTCCAGCGTTCATGGTGAGGATCATTTATCCAGCTCCACCACTCCTGGTCAAAATAGAGCGATTCTTTGTAGTCTTCTAGCTGAACCAAGAAGAAATCCTCAGATAATAGTGGATCTCGACGCTGCTCAATAAACGAACTCATTCTCTACTCCTACTTGACCGGGATAGTACCGATAGCATCGGCATTCTTATTCAACTTGGTGATCTGAATCACCTCACCAGACTCATCGACGATCATCAACCAAGATTCATATTTTTGTTTTCTGATATCCGCCAATAGCTTTTTATCTGCTATTTCATCCGGTAATCGCCTTTCTATCCACAAATTGCTCATCTGCTTGCCCGACCCCTTGGTCATCGACAACAACTGGGTGCTCTTGGTGCCATCCTCGTCGATATACTCCCCCCCTGCCGTCCGAAACTTGGTCTCGGTCACCACGTAGGGAGGCGGAGGATTGGTGTTCTTGTAGATACCATCGATGCCCCGCCCTCTGGGCTTGTCATTCAGGCTACGTACCCGGCGATGTTCTGGCAACAGGTTCTCGAACTTGTGATTTGCCATCCAGTTGTCGCTGATGATCTCGCCATAAATCCCTTTCTTGGAGCGGCTCAGGATCTTGAGATCCACTTTGACGACATCATCCGGCAGCGGGTGGATAACGGTGCCACCGGGCACGGCCTTGTAACCAGGGGAATGCTTGACCGCCTCTTTCTCCAATCCCGCGGCAATCTCATCGAGGGATTTGAGCACGGGCCCCATGGCAGCAGGCAACATCTGACCTGCCTGTGACTGCATCTGCAGCACCAGGCGCTGGGATTGTTCCAGCCAGATCCTGACCGATGCTGGTGCCAATCCTTTTACCTTGCCGATCAAACTGGTCAGCGATCTGACGGCATCGTCCAGATAGCCCAGCAGCACGCTGACAGCGATCTGCCCTCTCAACCCCCTGATCTGACCGGCAAATCCTTTCAGAACCTTGTCGAGGCGCGAGATACCCAGCACTTTCTTGACCTTGGGGTCACTGAGAAATGTCAACACGGGTACCATGGCGGGTCTGATCGCCTTGGTGGCATCACCGCCCGTCTTACGGACAAACAGGAAGATGATTTTCAACACCCCCTTGAGCGCAGAACCCAGTGACGGGATCAGACCTATCAGGGTAAAGCTGAGGAAAACCCATTTCTCCGGCTGCTTGGGATCACGGGAAATATCCCGGGCATTGGCAATAAGGTCGCGACAATCCAACACCTGATCGACCACGGGAATAAGACCCAGCACCGCATTGGCGGCGATTTGTCCCGCACTTTGGTTGGGATTGAAATCCCCCTGGAGGGCCTCCCAAATCCACTGCAGGCTGGAAGCAACCCCCTTCTTTACCGCCTCTGCACTTTGTTTGACATAGGCAGCGCCGCCGGACACAGCTTTATCCAGGTGGTCATAGAGCTGCTCAAACAGATCGTTACCGAACATATCAGCCCTCGTCACTCAGACTGTCGAGATGGCCGGTGAGGGCCGAGATGGGCTCACGGGGCAAATCGACAAAGTTGTCCTGCACGTCATAGCTCACAGAAGCAGTACCAGCGGGCACCTCCTCAAGCAGCGCCATACCTTCACCATCCAGAGTGCCCTCCCTCACAGAGCCATCGCTCAACACCGCTTTATAGGGGGTACCTGCCAAGGGCATCAGTTCGGAGTCGAGGTGATAGAACTTCATCCAGTGTTTATTTGGGGCATCCAACATTTCCTCTAAACTCTTGGGGATCTGGCCCGCCCAACCGGAGCCGGAGCCTGGACTGCCGCCCGAGTTCATCTTGATGGTGGGGCCGATCAGAGTGACGCCACCGCCATCGACCTTGATGAAACAGCCACCGACCTTGACGGTAATTTCAGAGCCCGCCTCCAGCACCACCTTGGCGCCGGCCTTGACGTGCACCTCCTGCCCCGCCTGAGTTAGCCAGCTCTGACCGAGTTTTTGATGCATGGACGCATCCACAGTCAGCGAGTAGTCAGCCTTGATATGATCCCGCTTCTCCCCTTCAACGGTCAGATGGTCGTTGCCTAGACTGGGCGGTGCCCCCTCCTCACCCGGCACCTTTCTGACGCGAGTGACCCGCTCATTGTCGATGTCGGTGTGCTGGTCGTGCTTGATGTGCCACGCAGCGTCATTTTCGATCAGGACATTGAGGTCTTTCTGACCGTGGATGTAAATCTCTTCCTGCCCCACCTGGTCTTCAAAGCGCAGCTCGTTGAAGCCCTCCCCCTGGTGGGTCTCGGTGCGCAGCACGGTGCGGGTCTTGTTGGCCGGCAACTCGTAAGGTGGACGATTGGTGGCGTGATAGGTGCGACCGGTCACGATGGGTTGGTCGGGGTCCCCTTCGAGGAAAGAGACGATAACTTCATGGCCGATACGCGGGATGGCCATCATGCCGTATT
>NZ_CAWQXH010000014.1:0-30891 GCF_963899385.1 Aeromonas sp. MR7 | reverse complement strand
GTACCTATGAGTGATGAGTTTTTTTTTTTTCAAAGAGAAAGCCGGAATACGAGATGAAGAGAGGTCTGGGGGGCGGGGAGTTGTGTAAAAGAGACAGCAAAAAAAAAGCCCCGCCAGTGGCGGGTCTTTTTTTATCGACGAATGAAGCGGACGAACCCGCTGGTTCAGCCCTTTTGCACCAAACCTATCTGGCCCGGCTCGCACCACTCGAACATCACCTCCTGGCTCTTGCCGCAGCAGCTGCCGCCGCACACCTGGGTCTCCCGCTTGGCGACCCGGCCCTTGCGCATCCAGACACCGAGCATGGCCTCCACCGCATCTTCCGAGGTGCGGAAGTGGCGCGCCAGATCCCGCCGGCTCACCTTCTGTTGTGCGGCGAGATAGGCGCCGAGCTCCCGCAGGATCACAGGGCCACCACCTTGCGGGCGACTATGTCGCCGTGACGACGGCCCAGCCACCAGAGCAGCAGCAGGGAGAGGCCATAGCTGCCGATCCAGAGCAGGCTCTGCTCGGGGTGGGCGGCAAAGGTGGCCGCCTGATAGAAGACGGTGGCGCACAGGAAGGCCGTGTAGTTGCACCAGGCGGCGGTCAGCAGCGCCCACTGGCGACCGGTTTCCCGTACCAGGGCACCCATGGCGGCGGCGCACGGCATGTAGAGCAGCACGAACAGCAGGTAGGCAAAGGCACCGGCGGCACCGTCGAAGTGGGTCTGCATGTTGCCGTAGGTGGAGACATCTACCTCCTGCGCCTCGGCGGCGGCCTGCTGGTCATCCAGATTGCCGACCTGGATCCCCATGGGATCGGACGGGTCTATATCGGCCAGGTTGGTGGCAACGGCGGCGATGGCCTCGTTGAAGCTGGCAAGCAGGGAGAATTCCTTCTCCTCCTCATCCCCGTTGCTGCCGGCGTAGAGGCTGTTGAGAGTACCCACTACCGCCTCTTTCGCGAAGATACCGGTGACGATACCGACCGTGGCCTGCCAGTTGTCATCGCGCACACCTATGGGATGCAGCACTGGGGTTACGGCCTGGCTGATCTTGCTCAGCACCGAGCTCTCCTGATCCTGGTGGCCGAAGCTGCCATCCGTGCCCAGCGAGTTGAGCACGCTCAGCACGGCGACCACCAGCACTATGGTTTTACCGGCGCCGAACACGAAGGATTTGAGCTTCTGCCAGGTCTTGATCCCCACGTTGATGGGGCGCGGCCACTCGTAATCGGGCATCTCCATCAGCATGGATTCGCTCTTGCCCGGCAGCAGTGTGCTGCGCAGCAGCAAGCCGGTGAGCACGGCCACCAGAATGCCGATGAGGTAGAGACCGAACACCAGGTTCTGACCCGATTCGGGGAAGAAGGCCACCGCAAACAGGGCGTAGACCGGCAGGCGGGCACCGCACGACATGAAGGGGGCCATGGCCGAGGTCATCAGCCGCTCCCGCTCCGAGTTGAGGGTGCGGGTCGCCATCACCGACGGCACGGTACAGCCAAAGCCCATCAGCATGGGCACGAATGCCTTGCCCGGCAGACCGAGGCGACGCATCAGGGCATCCACCACGAAGGCGGCACGGGCCAGATAGCCTGAGCTCTCCAGCACGGCCAGGAACAGGTAGAGGCAGCCGATCACCGGGATAAAGGTGGCAACGGTCTGCAAGCCGACCCCGAAGCCATCCGCCAGTATGGCCCCCAGCCAGTCCGGGGCATTGATCAGCCCCAGCAGGTGGTGCACGCCATCCACGAACAGGGCGCCGCCCATGATGTCGAAGAAGTCGATGAAGGCGCTGCCCACCTTGATGGCGAACATGAACATCAGGTACATCACCAGCAGGAAGAAGGGGATGCCGACCCAGCGGTTGAGCAGCACCCGATCCAGCCATTCGCTCTGGGCTATGGTGAGCTTGCCCTTCTGCTGACACGCCTGGCTGGCCCACTGGTGAATGTGGCCATAGCGGATATCCGCCAGCTGCAGATCTATGTCCTGGGCATGATGGGCGCGAGCCACCACGTTGGCAGCGGCGGCCTGCTGGCCGGGTAGCAGGGTCTCCTGCATCACGGCATCCTCTTCCAGCAGGCGCAGGGCGCGGCCACGGGCGGTGAGGTGGTGCGGGGCGAGCAGGGTCTCCAGCTCCGCCAGATCTTTTTCAAGGTCAGTGCCGTAATCGAGCAGCAGCGCGGGCTGGGGCTGGCCGATGAACTGCTGGATCTGGAGCTTGAAGGCGGCGACCTGCTGACGGTTGTGGGCAGACAGGGCCACCACCGGGCAGCCGAGCGCCTTCGCCAGCAGGGCTTCATCTATGACCAGCCGCCGCTTTTGCAATATGTCCATTTTGTTGAGCACCACCACCATGGGCAATCCCAGCTCGCGCAGTTGCAGCGTGAGGTAAAGGGAGCGTTCCAGGTTGGCGGCATCGATGACGTTGAGCAGCAGATCAGGCTGCTGGCCCTGAACGAAGCGGCTGGCGATCTGCTCGTCCAGGCTCCCTTCCTGATTGGCCAAGCTATAGATGCCGGGCAGGTCCATCAGCTTGTAGTCGTGCCCCTGGGCGGAGAACTCACCCATTTTCTTGTCGACCGTGACGCCGCTCCAATTGCCCACCTGCTGGCGGGCACCGGTCAGGGCGTTGAACAGTGAGGTCTTGCCGCTATTGGGGTTGCCGACGGTTACCAGGGAATAATTCATACCGGTTCGACCTCGATTTGCAGGGCAAGGCTTTTTTGCATGGAGAGACAGATCCCCTGACACTGGATCTGGAGCGGATCACCCAGCGGTGCCGCGCGCAGGAAGATGACTTCGGTCTGAGGCAGCAAGCCCATCACCATCAGCTTGCGCCGCAGGGGACGGGTCAATTGATTCATGTTCTTGATGCGAGCACTCTGTCCCGGTGACAACTGCGCGAGTACCATGACTGACTCCTGAAGTTAAACAATAATAATTCGCTTTCACTCGGGGCATTATAATCCGTGTTTCCCGCGCTGATTTGAGTAAAATCAAACTCCGCTTAGCTAACTCACAAATAACTGCCATGAGTCACGACAACAACAGCCGCCTGGTTTACAGCACGGATGGCGGCATCATCAAGGAACAGACCCAGTCTCAATCCGCCTCTCCCTTTCCGCAGGATGGTACTGTGCGCATCCGGCGCGAGACCAAGGGGCGCAAGGGCGCCGGCGTCATCAGCATCCACGGCGTCCCGGCCGAACAACAGAAGGCCATCGCCACCCTGCTCAAGAAAAAGTGCGGTACCGGCGGCGGCCTGAAAGAGGGGATCATCGAGATCCAGGGGGATAAACGGGACCTGATCAAGGCTGAACTGGAGAAGGCCGGTTTCAGCGTCAAGCTGGTGGGTGGCTAACCCACTTGTCTGGTGGATGATTTTTCCCTAGAATGCCCGCTCCCATCGAGGGGGAGTAGTCTCGCAGCCGGACCCCAAACCGGTTTGCGACCCTGATCAACATGCTTGGTGCCAACTCACCATGGTCAGGGTGATCCATCTAATCCGTGGATTTGACAAGACCTTTGACGGGCCAGTGCCAATACCGGGGACGGATGGCGCAGGCTTGTCTCAGGTATAACAATTCCGTCCCCCGGTCATTTTTATGGAAGCCTTGTTAACCTCAACCCTGAGCGTGGCTATCGCCGAGATCGGCGACAAGACCCAGCTGCTGGCGTTGCTGCTCATCTGTCGTTTTCGCAAGCCCTGGCCCATCATAGCCGGCATGCTGGCGGCGACCCTGCTCAACCATGCCGGCGCCGCCTGGCTTGGCGAGTTCATCAGCCGTTGGCTGGATCCCAAGGTGATGACCTATCTGGTCGCCGGCTCCTTCATTGCCATGGCGGCCTGGATCCTGGTGCCGGACAAGATGGACGACGAGGAGAGCCCGCTCGACAAGTACGGCCCCTTCATGGCCACCTTCGTGCTGTTCTTCATCGCCGAGATAGGCGACAAGACCCAGATCGCCACCGTGCTGCTGGCAGCCAAATATGACTCGCTGGTGCAAGTCATCACAGGCACCACCCTCGGCATGATGCTGGCCAACGTGCCCGTGGTGCTGCTCGGCAAGCTGGGCGCCGACAAGTTGCCGCTCAAGGGGATCCGCATCGCCTGCGCCATCCTGTTTGTCGGCCTCGGGGTCAGCACCCTGATCTTCGCCTGACACCGGCCGGCCGGAAGGCGGCGAGGCAAGCGTGAGCACTTGCCTACCCCGCCCCGAGCCGGTATCCCTGTCGTGTCACCCCAAGCCAGCCCCGCCCCGCCTCTATTCAAACCGGCGGGGCTTTTTGTTGCCCGTGTGCGGCCGATGCCTGCGCTTTCCCCTGCCGGCTGTCGCACGTCCGCACACGGGGAGTGTCCCGCAGTGCCATGACAGTGGCATAATGCGGCAAACCTCATGGAGCATCCCATGCACTTCACCTCAAGACAGACGCTGCTCGACTGGGTCAGACGCGGACGCCTCGCCCAGGCACAACTGCCCGCCGCCCTCGCCCTGTGCGAGCTGCCCCCCGGCCCCGCCCGCTGGCAATGGTTGTTCGATCGCCTGCTGCTCTGGCTCGGCAGCCTCTGCCTGGGCGCCGGTCTGGTGTTCTTCGTCGCCTTCAACTGGCAGGAGCTGGGTCGGATCGAACGCCTCGCCCTGCTGGAGCTGCCCCTGCTCGCCATGCTGGTGCTGCTGTGGCGCAAGCCCCTGGCCGACACGCCCCGCCAGGCGCTGCTGCTGGCCGCCGCGCTCAATATCGGTGCCCTGCTGGCCCTGGTGGGCCAGACCTACCAGACCGGCGCCGACCCCTGGCAGCTGTTCGCCACCTGGGCCCTGATGCTGCTGCCGCTGGCGGCGCTCGGCATGAGCCCCTTGCTGTGGACCCTGAGCTGGCTGCTCGGCCAGCTGGCGCTGGTGCTCTACTGGCGACTCGGGCTGTTCAACTTCTTCTTTGCCTTTGATGAAGAGGGGCTGGGCTGGTGTCTGACCCTGCTCAATGCCGCCCTCTGGGGTCTGCTGTTGCTGGCACCGGCCCGCTGGCACTTGATGCCAAGCTGGCTGCCGGGTCTGGCCGCTGGCCTTGGCGTCACCCTGCTGGCGTTGCTGGCGCTGTTTGATGTCGCCTCCCCCTGGGTCTGGCCCGCCTGGATCGCATGGCTTGGCGCCGCCTATCTGCGCTGGCACCACAGATTCATCGCCGGGCTCGCCATGGGCTGCCTGAGCCTGATTGCCGTGATCCTGGCGGCCCTTGGCAAGTGGATGGAGCCCGACGTGGACGGCTTCCTGCTGCTGAGCCTGATTGCCATTGGCCTGTCGGTCGCGGCCAGCCGCTGGCTGCAACAGCAACGGAGGTCCCATGTATAAGCAAGGCATCTGGCAAGCCCGCCAAGAGGAGGCAACATGGCTGATCTGACCCCCTGGCAGCGGCTGCAACAGGCCGATCTGGTGGAAGGGGACGTCCCCAATGATACCCAGCCCCACTGGTCGAGCCGCTTCCTGCTCGGCATGGTGGGCTGGATCGCCGCCCTCTTCCTGCTGTTCTTCCTGTTCATGTCGTTCTCGCAGCTCACCCGGGATGCCAACAGCGCCCTGGTGATGGGCAGCGTGCTGATGGCCATCGCCTATGGCCTCAACCGCTTCGCCCAGCGCAGCGATCTGTGGGACCAGTTCGTGCTGGCACTGGCGCTGGCCGCCGATGCCTGGCTGCTCTATGGCCTCATCGATCAGATTGACCCGCACTCGGCGCCGCTCTGGCTGGGGCTGGCCCTGCTCTCGCTTGCCATCGCCGCCCTGTTCGAGCACTGGCTGATCCGGCTGTTCCACAGCTTCGCCGCCGCCATACTGCTCGCCCTTGGACTGGCTTGTCTCGGCCTGCAACTGCTGGCTCTGCCGCTGGTGATGGCGGCCGTCACCCTCTGCTGGCTGCAGGCGGAGCGTCAGCCCGTTCACCATCAACTCTACGAATCCCTCACCCTGGGACTGGCGCTCTCCCTGCTGGTGCTGGGGCGCCTGCACCATCCGCTGTGGGACGGGGGCGCCAACATGCTCGACGAGCTGGGCTACTCCCGCCTGCCGCTCTGGCTCAATCCCCTGCTCTGCGCCGCCCTGCTGCTCGGGGTCATGGTCCGGCTCAAGCTGCCACTGCTGTATGGGCTGCCGCTGGTGCTGATCAGCGCCCTCATCCCCGGCATGGGGGCTGGCGCCCTGGTGCTGGTGCTCGGCTTTTACGCCGGAAGCCTGGGGCTGATGACGCTGGCGGGCCTGCTGCTGCTCGGCTTTGGCTCCCTCTATTACTACGATCTGGGGCTGACCCTGATGACCAAATCCTGGCTGCTGCTGGGCTCGGGCGCCCTGCTGCTCGGCACCCGCCAGCTACTGAAAATGCTCAATGGGAGGACACCATCATGAGACGGCTTGGACTCCTGCTGACCGGCCTCGCCATACTGGCGGGCATCAACTTCACCGTCTGGCGTTACGAGCACGCCATCAGCAGCGGCGAGGTGGTGCTGCTCAGGCTGGCGCCGGTCGACCCCCGCTCCCTGATGCAGGGGGATTACATGCGGCTGAACTACGACATTGCCCGCCAGCTCGGCGCCCGTCCCGACAGCGAGCGCACCAATGGCAGCGATACCCTGGTGATCCGCCTTGACGGGCAGCAGGTGGCCAGTTGGGTGGCTGATGGCAAGCCCGCGCAACTGGCGCAGGATGAGCGGCTGTTGCAGGTGCGCCGAAGCGACAACCAGTGGCTGATCGGGCCCGATGCCTTCTTCTTCGAAGAGGGCACGGGGGAGCAGTATGATGCGGCGCGCTACGGCGAGTTTCGGCTGCAAGCAGATGGCAAGGCGCTGCTGGTCGGGCTGCGTGATGAGCAGTTCAAGCTGATGGGAACCAGCAGGGATCGTTGGTAAGTACTGGCAATCTCAGGCTTTTTTACCCACACTTGCACAAGAGAAACGCCGGTTTCACGCCAAGGATGGGCTCATGAGGATAAGGTTGTGCTGTTATCTGCTGCTGATGTCGTGCCTGGGTTCGGCGCAGGCAGATCTCGCCAGGCTGGAGTACCTGACCGAGGAGTACCCCCCCTACAACTTCAGCGATGAGGCCGGTCAGCCCAGCGGGCTGGCGGTCGAGTTGTTGCGGATGGTCTGGCAGCGCAGCGGCACGCCTGCCCAGCCCATCCGCATCCTGCCCTGGGCGCGAGGCTACTACCTGCTGACCCAGAAACCCAATGTGGTGCTCTTCTCCACCGCCCGCACCGACACCCGCGATCCCCTATTCAAATGGGCCTGCCCCATCGGCTACTCCGAATACATATTGCTGGCCCACAAGCAGCGCCATATCAGCCTGAACGCCCCCGAGCAGATGAACGCCTACCGGATCAGCGCAGTACGGGCCGATGCCTCCGAGCAGTTGCTGCTCAACCGGGGCATGGATGAAACCCGCATCATACCCGCCAACCGGTTGAGCCAGGCCCTGCGCATGCTGGTGTCGGGCCGCGCCGATCTGCTGGCCACCAGCAAGCTGGCGGGCTATGACGCCATCAAGGCGCTGCAGCTCAAGGCCGACGACTTCAATGTGGCCCTGGTGCTGGATGCCGAAGAGCTCTGCTACGCCTTCAGCCGTCAGGTGGATGACGACGTGCTCAAACAGTTCCAGCACGCCCTGACCCAGGCGCTGGCCTCGCCGGAGTTTCAGCGCCTGCGACTCAAATACCTGCCCGCCCCCTGAGCCTAAAGCGGCCTGGACTCGCATCCCCTTGATTTAAGCGCCGATCTGATTGGCGAATTACCATGATTTGGTAACACTTGAGGATGAAGGAACACCCCATCAGGATGGCCAAGATGAAAAAATGGATTGGAATAGCCGCGCTCATGTTTACCGCCATCACCCAGGCCAGCCCTGAACTTGGCAAGCTGCACTACCTTACCGAAGAGTACAAACCCTACAACTTCTCCAACGAAGCCGGCACCCCCACCGGCCTCGCCGTCGAGCTGCTGCATCAGGTGTGGCAGAAAACCAACACCCCGCCCCAGACCATCACCATCATGCCCTGGGCACGGGGCTACTACCTGCTGACCCAGAAACCCAATGTGGTGCTCTTCTCCACCGCCCGCACCGAGGCGCGGGATCCGCTGTTCAAGTGGGCCTGTCCCATCGGCTATGCCGAGATAGTGCTGATGGGGCTGGCCAAGAACCCGCTCCCCCTCACCAAGCTGGAAGATGCCCAGCAGTACAACATAGGGGCGGTGCGCGCCGACGTGGGGGAGCAGCTGCTGCTCAACAACGGCTTTGACGAGCAGAAGATCATGACCGCCAACCGCCTGCCCCAGGCACTCAAGATGCTCACCTCGGGCCGGGTCGACCTCATATCCACCAACAAGACCACCCTGATGGATCTCATCGCCACCCAGCAGCTGGATCCCGCCCAGTTCAAGGTGGCCTGGATGCTGAGCTCGGAGCAATTCTGCTTCGCCTTCAGCCACCCGGTCAGCGACGAGCTGGTCAAGGAGTTCCAGAACGGCCTGACCCAGGTGCTGGCCAGCAGCGAATTTCAGCAGATCCAGGGCAAGTACTTCCCCGCCCGCTAGGCGAACCCATCACGCGGGGCCCATGGGGCCCCGCGTGATGTCTGGTGTCGCCATGGCATAACGCAAGCCCTTTACCCAGCCCCGCAACTCGACAGCATTCAGGCAAGCCCCGCCTAACGCCCACCGGCCTTGCCCCTGATGGCTTGCGTCCAGATCTGCATGGCGGGGCGCACCAGCCAAGGTCATGCGGCCCGCCGCTGCCACTCGTCCCCTTCCAAATCGCCACCGAAACCTTGCGCGGGCGCAAAAAACCATTCAATTCTGACACTTGCATCACTAATTCAATGGAATTCCATGGATCGGGCCGAGACGGCTCCGTAAGATAACCACGGTGCCTGTTGGCCCCCTTGTTCCCTCTGATGGTCAACAGCGCATTGTGGTAGCGACAGCCAGGGGCGGTAGCAACTGTCGCGGATAGAGAGGGAGTGTGTACCTGCAAGCCGCCCCGTTTGGCCCAACGCCCGATATGAATCGGGGCTATCAGGTTATTTGACCCGCATCAGGCGATGACGGATGTCGCCCAGCTCGAACTGGATCACCTGAGCGCGCTGCATGGCATCGACCCGCTGCAGCATGTCGGCGTTGTACTGCTTGCGCCGCATCCACTGCATGGGCTCCTCGAAGCTGCCTTCATTAACGATAAAGGTATCCGTGTAGGTGTCGTTCACTATGCTGACCACCCAGATGCGCTGCTGAAACTCCGAGAGTTCGGCAAAGAGCGCGGCCCCGCGGGTCGCGAGCCAGCGCCCTGCCTGGACGATCCTGTTTTTACTGTCGACGAGCCGGTTTGTCATAACTGATTGAGGTTGGATAAGAGGAAAGTTCGGCATCCTAGCATCCAGGGGGACGGGGCACCAAGCAGCGGGAGGAGTCGCCCCCTCCCATTCGGGCGAGACGTTGGGGGCAATATGCACGTAGGGTGCAATAAGCGCAGCGCATTGCACCACGGCAACAATCCCCTCTCCCCTTGCGGGAGACAGGTAGGGTGCCAATAAGCGAAGCGCATTGCACAGGCAACTTATTGGCATGGCTTCGCCATGCAGGACACGAGGGCGCTGCCCTCGACGGGGTTTCGCCGCCGCTGCGCGGCTTGGCGAGTGACTTTGGAAAGGCCCGCTCTCTTTGGCAAATAACACCAAAGGTCTTCCCCCCCATTTATCAGGGGATCAACTTATATTGAAGACCAGTGAGTGAGGATTTATTCGTGATACAAACACCTTTATAAAAGACCTCACAAACCCAATTAACCACATAATTCAACCGAAATATATCTTATTATATTCGGATAGGAGGTAATATGTATCTGAAAGAGCTAAAAATAATAAACTTTAGAAAATTTGATAAAACTGGCAGCAGTATCTATTTTGTAAAAAACAACCCTATTACCAACGATGAAAATAGCGAAGAGAGCCCGAGCATTGCGCATTCAACAACTTTAATAATAGGTAAAAACAATTCAGGAAAGACAACAATATCTTCATGCCTCAATAAAATATTAAGTGAATCAAGATTGTCAGGGAATGACTTTAATTACTCTCACATCAGTGATGTTCTTTTGTCTTATAAGGAAAACCAAGATTTATCTCCGCCCTTAAACCCCTATATGAAATTTACCCTTTTAATAAGTTTAAGTGAAGAGTCAGAATCAGAGTGCCTATATAATTTCAAAAACATATTAGATATAAAGTCTATAGAGTCAGGAAAGCTAGACTTTGAGATATCAATTAACTATAAAATTAAAGATGAACAGTTTTTTAGTAATCAGATAAGACTACTTATATCTAAATACAAAGATGAAGACACTTTATTTAGAGAAACCCTGACTCTATTATCAAATACAGATTTCAAGAAAGAAATCCGTAACTCATCAGGAGTGATATTATCTAACAGTGAATTCTCAATACGAAATGCATTGGAACTAAAACTGATAAATTCAAATTTCAGGGATGAGAAAACAGACCTATCCAACATTTTCAATAAAATCATTAAATATAAAATCAAAAAACAAAGTGAACTCAACTCAAGTTCTGATGAACCTAACCAAGATAATAATATTGACAGAAGCATAATAGATATAAACAACCTTGTTAAAGAAAATATAAGCACTCCACATAGTACATTTGTTAACAAGGTCTTACATGGAATTATAGACAATGGAAACTTAGCTGTTAATTTACAACCTGAGCTGACTTTAGACTCTATCCTAAAAAACATAATCACTTATGAATATAAAGATAGAAACCATTTTATTCCAGAAAGTCAATTTGGCTTAGGATATTCAAACCTGATCAAAATCATTGGCGAAGTGATAGACTTCATAGAGAAATACGAAGAAGATCAACACAATGGAAAAGTTAACCTTATTTTTATTGAAGAACCTGAATGTTTTATGCACCCCCAAATGCAAGAACTATTCATAAAAAACATTGATGATGCTATTAGTGCTATTTTAGAGAGCCAAGAGAAATCAATTAATTTACAATTAATAATAACTACACACTCACCACATATACTGAACAGTAAGATACAGCACAGCGGTTCATTTAATAATATCAACTACATAAAAAATACATCCAGTAATAGTTGCACTATAAAGCCTTTAAGAGATAGTGTCATAACATTAAACAACACCACCACCATAGAGGCGCCTGAAAATATTGGCCTGAATGAAGACGAGTTTCATTTTCTAAAAAAACATTTAAAATCAAAATGTGCTGATTTATTTTACGCCGATGCAATAATAATGACAGAGGGTATAACAGAGGAAACTTTGCTTCATCACTACATTGATAATGATCCTCTCCTTTCTAAAAAATGCATTTCTATTTTTAATATCAACGGTGCTTTCGCTCATATATATAAACCATTGATTTCTTTTTTAGAAATCCCCTGTCTAACGATCACAGATATAGACATACAAAGAGATGATGGAGATAAGAATCAAGTAGTAAGCCTAGACAAAAGAAAGACAACAAATGCTGTGTTGATAAAATATCTGCCCAAGGAAGACATAATTGAAGAATTCTTTTTAAATAATATGCTAACTCCGATTAAAGAAGATATGTTTTATCTCGCATATCAAAACGAGGCTATTAATGGATTTTATCCCACTAGCTTTGAAGAGGCTCTCATCTTAACCAACTATCAAAATTCTATAGTACAAGAAACCCTATCAAAGATATTTCCTCAAGTGTCAAAGCAGTTTTCTGTAGACAAAGAAGAACTCAAAAACAAATCATATGAATGGCAATATCGACTTGCAAAAAATAAAAGTGAGTTTGCAAACACTTTACTGTTTAAAATGACAAACCAAAAAGATTTTAAATTACTACCTATCCTACCTAATTACGTGACCAGTGGTTTATCATGGTTATCATCTCAACTAACTGCATGAAGGTCATGAAAAATGAATAACCTAAAAGAGAATAGTGATCTTCTTGCCACAGAAAAAGAAATATTTTATAAATTAAGATCTACGTTAGATAACAAGACTAGTTTCATCTTTAAGGCTGGAGCTGGTTCAGGGAAAACCTTTTCTTTAATTCAGTGTCTACAACATCTTATTGCTTACCATAGTCATATGGCTATGATACAAAATCAGAAGTTTGTATGTATAACTTATACAAACGCTGCTGCGAATGAAATCAAAGAACGACTAGGTAACTATTCTGAACTCTGCCACATATCGACAATACATGATTTCCTTTGGGAAACCATAAAATCACAACAGAATGCATTAATAGAAATACATAAAGAAAAAATAGAATCTGAGATATCAACTCTCAATTTAAAACTAAAAGAAAAAAATTTATTGGATTGGATTTTATCTGGGAGTAATCACGGCGATGATTTCCGGTCATTTTCACTTAATGATGAAAATAGTAACCGGTTAAAGAAATACTCAAGGTCCAATGAAATAATGGCTGAGTTTTCAGATGAACTTAAATCCATCGGATATACATTAAAGAACAATACAGGAAGATTCAAAGAATCCTTTAAGCTATTAAGATTGATAGAAAAACTAAAACAGGCAAAGTGTAAAATTGAACAAGGAGAGATAAATCAAATAAAATACACACCGGATATTAATATAGATATCTTGTACAAAATGTATTTTAGCCATGATACTCTTTTAGAATATACACATAAATTATTTAACAGATATGCTGTACTAAAAGAGATATTTATAGCGAGCCACCCTTTCGTTCTTATAGATGAGTTTCAAGACACTCATGAACTTGTGATAAAAACATTTAATCTACTTCAAGAGCATTCAAAATCTAAAAATTATAATTTTACTGTAGGGTATTTTGGTGACGAGGCTCAAACAATATATGTTGATGGCGTCGGTGATAAAATATATTCCCTTCATAAAGACCTTATTGAAATAAATAAAAACATAAATAGACGCTCCTTCAATGAAATAATTAAAGTTATAAATTCAATTAGACGTTCTGATCCTCAGCAATCTATTTATAACGGTGCCGATGGTGGGCACGTGTCCGCTTACAAGATTACCAACAATCTAAGTTTATCAATAGAGAATATAATTCTACGATTTTGCTGCGAAGTAATTAAAGATCGCCCTGTAGATTTTTTAGTTTTAAAAAATGATTCTTTAGCAGAACTCTCAGGATTTAAAGATCTCTACGACTCTTTCAAGAATTTTTTCCGCCATGATGAAGTAGCTCAAAAAACTATAAGCACAGATCCAAGAAGACTTCACTGGTGTATACGTGACATCGCCAATTTAATTTCTCCATCGAGAATACTAGAACAGAGTGATGAATCATGTCCTATTAACTCAATCCTTCCCTCTAGCAGAGAACATGTTACGATAAAGGAATCTCGAGAGTATATATCGCGATTGAGAGAACTAGCCTTAGTTAGACACAGAAATCTTGGCGAATACATACAGCATTTAAACAAAATAATAACTGAAAATCCTAACGATATAATGAGTGACCTTATTATTCAATCAAAACCACGCAATCTACAAGAACTAACTATAAGTTCACTACATGACTTCATCTATAATAGCCTCCCTGAAAATTTAAGTTGGGATGAAGAAACAAGGACAGGATTTATAGAAAGAATCATCAATACTGATTTTCAGCAGTTTTCAAAATGGCATGAGTACATTACAGCATCAATTAAATCATCAGTAAGATATCATACATGTCATGGTTCAAAAGGTCTTGAATATGACAACGTCGTTGTCGTCATTGAAAACTCATTTAATAGAGATCCTCAATATTTTGAACGGTACTTTTTAACTCCTGAAGAGTATATCAGCCAGAGAAACTTATTATACGTATCATGTTCCAGAGCGATTAAAAATCTTTATTTACTATTTGCAGATGATATATCCACATATCAGGATGAATCCGAAAAAATATTCGGAAAAACTATCGACTTCATCATTCAATGAAAAAAACCGCAGCCCCAGGGCTGCGGTTTTTTTATTGGGTCAACCTGTTGAGCAACAGGGCAACCAGTCTTAGGCACGGCGCCAGCTGGTCTTGCCAGCGCTGTCTTCCAGCACTATGCCCATCTCGGTGAGACGGTTGCGGGCGGCGTCGGCGGCGGCCCAGTTCTTGTCGGCGCGGGCCTGGTTGCGCTGGGCGATCAGTTGCTCGATCTCGGCCACTTCGTCATCGGCCTCATTGCCCTTGAGGAAGGCGTCCGGGTCTTGCTGCAGGATACCGAGCACGGCGCCCAGTTCACGCAGACGGGCACCCAGGCCTGCGGCAACTGTGATGTCTTCGGCCTTCTGGCGGTTGATATCGCGCACCAGATCGAACAGGGCGGAGTAGGCTTCCGGGGTGTTAAAGTCGTCGTCCATCGCTTCCTTGAAGCGAGCCACCTGCTCGTCACCACCGGCGGCGGCAGCCACCGGCAGGTCGCGCAGGGCTGTGTACATGCGCTCCAGCGCGGCGCGGGCCTGCTTCAAGTTATCTTCCGAGTAGTTGAGCTGGCTGCGGTAGTGGCCGGACATCAGGAAGTAACGCACGCTCTCGGCGTCGTAGTGGGCCAGCACATCGCGGATGGTGAAGAAGTTGCCAAGGGATTTGGACATCTTCTCTTTATCCACCATCACCATGCCGCTGTGCATCCAGGTGTTGACGTAGTCGCCACCATGGGCGCAGCAGGACTGGGCAATTTCGTTCTCGTGGTGCGGGAACTGCAGATCCGAGCCGCCGCCGTGGATGTCGAAGTGGTTGCCAAGGTGCTTGGAGTTCATGGCGGAGCACTCTATGTGCCAGCCAGGACGACCCGGGCCCCAGGGGCTTTCCCAGGTCGGCTCGCCGGGCTTGGACATTTTCCACAGCACGAAGTCGAGCGGGTTGCGCTTGGCATCCACCACGCCCACGCGGGCACCGGCTTGCAGCTGCTCCAGATCCTGGCCCGAGAGCTTGCCGTAATCGGCGTAGGAGTCGACGATGAACATGACGTCGCCGTTGTCGGCCACGTAGGCGTGATCCTGCGCGATCAGGCTCTCAACCAGCTCGATGATTTCACTGATGTGCTGGGTGGCGCGGGGCTCGACGTCCGGGCGCACCATGCCGAGGGCATCAAAATCCTGGTGCATGTCGCCGATCAGGCGCTCGGTCAGATCGTCACAGGTGACGCCGGTCTCGGCGGCGCGCTTGATGATCTTGTCATCCACGTCGGTGACGTTGCGCACGTAGTTGAGCTGATAACCGCAGTAACGCAGGTAACGGGCCACCACGTCGAAGGCGACGAAGGTGCGACCGTGGCCGATATGACAGTGATCGTAGATAGTGACGCCACACACATACATGCCCACCTTGCCCGGGTGGATAGGTTTGAATTCTTCTTTTTGACGAGTGAGTGTGTTGTATATCTTCAGCATCTTATGACCACTGCCTGTGAGTAAAATGGCCTGCCATTCTACCCGCATCCGGTGGAGAAAACGAGGCAGAAAACAGGGCGGATCCGGCCTCACAGCCATGTCAGCGCTATGCCAGACGACCACTATGGGCTAGAATTGCCACCACTTTATGCCATAGCCCATGCAACAAGCTGCGAGCCGCTTATCTGCCCGCGCAACTTTTGCCCAAAGAATGAAAGGACATATCATGGTTACTCTGCACACCAATCACGGCGACATCACTCTGACCCTGAACGCGGAAAAAGCCCCGGAAACCGTGGCCAACTTCCTGCAATACTGCCGTGACGGTCACTACGACAACACCATCTTCCACCGCGTCATCGACGGCTTCATGATCCAGGGCGGCGGCTATGCCCCTGGCTTTGAAGAGAAAGAGACCCGCGCCTCCATCAAGAACGAAGCGGCCAACGGTCTGTCCAACAAGATTGGTACCGTCGCCATGGCCCGCACCATGGAGCCGCACTCTGCCAGCGCCCAGTTCTTCATCAACGTGAACAACAACGACTTCCTCGATTTCAAATCCGCCACCACTCAGGGCTTCGGCTACTGCGTATTCGGTGAAGTGACCGCCGGCATGGACGTGGTCAACAAGATCAAGGGCGTCAAGACCGGCAACGCCGGCCGCATGCACCAGGATGTACCGGTAGAGGACGTGGTGATCACCAAGGTGACCCTTGCTGACTGATCTCTGCCTTCTGCGAGATGAACTGACTGCGGCCCCGGCCGCAGTTTTTCCATCTGCACTTGCCACGGGCCCGAACTGGCGTCGCCTCGACTATCTGGCCCACGGCAACGGGCGCCAGCGCGCGGCCCACGCCCTGCTCACCGGTACGCCCCTGTGGCGCGAGTTGCAAAGCCAGTGTCTGGATGTGGCGCTGGTGAGCACCCTGGCCATCGGGCTCGACCGGCCCGGCAGCGATCTCGACATCCTCTGCCAGCATGCAACGCCCGCCATACTGGCCGCCCAATTTGCCGAACTGGGCTGGCAACGCCGCGCCCTGGGCAGCGACATCTGGCTGCTGGAGCAGACCCTGACCGACGCCGATGGCCGCAGCTGGCCCATCGAGCTCTATGTCACCCCGGCGAGGGTCGAGACCCTCAACGGCTGGCGCCACCTCAGCCTGATGGCCGCCCTGATCGAGCACTTTGGTCACCCCTTTTACCGCACCCTGCTCGCCCTGCGCCTGCAGCAAGGGCTGAAAGGGGAAGCGGCCATCTGCCGCCTGCTGAAATTGTCCGGCGATCCCTATCAGGCGCTGTTGACCCTGGAAGGCCGCAACCTTGACCAGTTTGACTGGCACCCTCACCCTATGACCCATACAGCCATAATCGGGGCACCTCGCACGCCATCATGAGCACCCTTTTTATCAGTGACATTCACCTGTGCAGCGATCGGCCCGACATGACGGCCGCGCTGGTGCACTTTCTGGAGCACGACGCACCCGGTGCCGACGCCCTCTATGTACTGGGGGATCTGTTTGAATTCTGGATTGGCGACGACGATCCCAATCCGCTCCACCAGCAGATCGCAGAGGCCTTTGCAGCCCTGAGCCAGCAGGGGGTGCCCCTCTATTTCATTCACGGCAACCGTGATTTCATGCTGGGCCGCCAGTTTGCCAAGCGGGCGGGCATGACCCTGCTCGGCGACCCTTGCGTCATCGAGCTCTATGGGGAACGGGTGCTGCTGAGCCACGGCGATCTGCTCTGCACCCGGGATGAGGGATATCAGAAGTATCGCCGCATCACCCAGTTCAAGTGGCTGCGCTGGCTGTTCTTGCGGTTGCCGCTGAGCCGCCGTCAGGCCATCGCCCACAAGATCCGTGGCCAAAGCCGGATGGAGAAAACCGTCAAACGCCAGACCATCATGGATGTGACGCCACAGGCGGTGGACGAGATGCTGCGCCAGCATGGCTGCAACACCATGATCCACGGCCACACTCACAGGCCCGCCATTCACGACTTCAGCCTCGACGGTCAACCGGCGCGGCGCATCGTGCTGGGAGACTGGTTCGAGCAGGGATCCGTGCTGGTGTGCCGCCCCGGCGAGCAGCGCCTCGAAGTACGGGCCCTGCCAGGGGCCAGTGCCTGAGCGACCACTGGCCAACAACGCCGGCAAACGGCCATGAAAAAGGCGGGATCATCCCGCCTTTTTGCTTTTGCTCTGCGGCCAGCCAAGCGCCTTTCGAGCGCAGTGCGCCTTACATCACCGTCATCTGCCCCGCATAGAGGATGAAGTAACGCAGCAGCAGTATCCCCACCAGACTCAGGCTGCAGATGAGCGCCAAGCGGGCGGGCTGGTGCGCCTGCGCCTTGTCGCCAAATAGCCCCAGCGACTGGGGCAGCACTATGCCAAGGCCTATCACCCCGAACCAGAACACCTGGGACCAGAAACCGCCGCCGATCGCCGCCCACATGGCGACTTCTCGCTGACCACCACCGAAGTAGAGGCCGGTGAAGAAGCAAACCAGCAGGAAGATCTCGATGGCGACGATGGGCCGCTCGAACCTGTGCACGAAACTCACCCCCTGGCTGTGGCCATCCTCCCGAAACAGGGTCACCGCCAGCAAGATGGTGGAGGCCACCCCAGAGCTGATGCCGGACACCAGAAACAGTGCGGGCAGCACGGGGTTGTTGAGCATGGGATAGGTCTTGAGGGCGGAGAGCAGAAAGCCGGTGTAGGCCCCGAGCAATACCGCCAGCAGCAACAGCAAGGGGCCGAGCAGCCGTTCGAGCTGCGCAATCTTGCCAATCAGGGTGTCGACAAAGGCGAACTTGTCCGCCAGCCACTGCCGACGCAGCGCCGCGATCTCGGCTCTGAACACCACCGCCAGCCAGGCGAACAGCACCGCCATGTAGATCTGGAACAGCATGACCCCCATCGACATGACGGAGTCGAACTGGTAGTGGAACATCAGCTTCCAGAAGGTCCAGGGACGAGCCAGGTGGAAGATGAGGATCAACAGGCCGAATATGACGCTCACCGGCGCCAGTATGGCGGTGGCCCTGATGATGCCGCTCTCGCTGCCAACGCCTTGACGCCGCAGCAGCACCGACAAGGTGGTCGACCCCGCCGAGATGCCGAGCAGGAACAGGTAGACGGCGATGGGGCCGTCCCACACCAGGGAGTCGAAGTGGAATGCGTCATGCCACATGGTGTACACCTCCCATCAGACAGAAACCAGCAGACAGATATGCGCTCATGATGCCACCTCCCCTTTCGGCACCCGGTACATCTTGGGCGAGGTGCCGAGGAACTGTTTGTAGCGATAAGTGGTCTCCTGCACCAACCGCCTAGCGATGGGGCTCTGGGGATCGTCCAGATTGCCGAACACCAGCGCCTTGGTGGGGCATGACTCCACGCAGGCGGGCTGCTTGCCATTGGCCAGATTGGTCTTGCGGCAAAAATCGCACTTGTCGGCAATGCGGGTCACCGGGTTGATGAAACGCACCTGATAGGGACAGGCCGCGAGGCAATAACGACAGCCGACGCAGAGATCGGGATTGATGTCGACTATGCCATCCTCGGCCCGGATGTGGGAGGCGCCGGTCGGACAGACATGCACGCAGGGGGCATTGTCACAGTGCTGGCAGGATTTGCGAAAGAAGCGGTACGCCTGATCCGGATACTCCCCCACCGGGCCGCTGCGCAGGATCTGCAGCCGGGCGACCCCTGCTGGCACCTGATTGACCTCGCGGCAAGCATCCATGCAGGCGGTGCAGCCGATACAGGCCGTCTCGTCGTGGATCATGCCGTAGCGTACGCCCTCTATGGTCATGCTGTTGGCAAGGGCACGGGGCGAACCTGTCATCAGGATCAAGGCGCCGGCACTCATCCCCACCATGAATTCGCGACGGGTCGTGCTCATGCGCCCTCCTTGACGGCAGCCTGCTGCCTGGCCTCGTGCTGCTTGCTGTGGCAGTCGACGCACAGCTTGATGCGGGACTTCTCTGGGATGCCGACCATGGGCTCCTTGGCCGGGTGCAGCTGGTGGCAACTGGTGCAGCTCACCCGGGTGGCGTGCACATCGTGGGCCCACAGCGCCTTGCGCAGATCGTCCGGCTCATGGCAACTCATGCAGACGCCGTTCTGCTGGCTGAGAGGAAACGCCTCGTTGCCAAAGCGCATCACATCCACCATGCCGCCGCGCTGTTTGCGGTGATCGGCCGACGCATTGCCGTGACAGTTGGTGCAGGTGACCTGTTCACCCGTGTTGGGGTTGGTGACGCTGCCGTGCTTGCCGTGCATCCCCTCCTCCCCGTCGTGACACTTGTCGCACTTGGCAAAGCGGGCAGCCGCTTTCCTGGCGGCGGCCTTTTTCTTCTCCGCCTTGGCCTGACGTTCGGCCAGAGTCGGCTGATCGGCCTGCGTGGCCTGTGTGTTGGTGGTCTGGGTGTCGGTAGCCGGGACCACCTCGGCCCTGGCAAACTGGGTGGTGCCCAGGCAGAGGCAGCCGAGCAGCAGCCACTTGATGACATCTTTCATAGGAAACTCCGGATCAGGGACACCCGGCGGGTGTCATCTCCCCCAGTGCGCAAAAAAGGAGCTGACAACAGCTCCTTTGACGGTCATGACCGGGTAGCAGGAGCACACCCCGCCGGCGGGCGGCAGGGTGGCTGCGTCAATGGGAGTGGGTGCAGCGACGGTTACTGCTGGCTCGCGTAGTACTCGGCCAGCGCCTTGAGATCCGCATCGCTCATGGCGATGATGGCCTTGTTCATCTTCTCGTCGTTGCTGCGCTTGCCAGCCTTGAACTCCTGCAGCGAGGTCAGCAGGTAGCCCTTGGGCTGACCGGAGAGGATGGAGGCCTCGTCTTCCACCACTGAGCCCCCTTCCGAGTGACACTTCTTGCAACCGGACTCTTCGTGAAGCTTCTGCCCCGCCTTGGCCAGCGCCGCATCGAAGGGCTGCTTCATCGGCTTGTAAGGCAGCTCGGCATAGTGGGCCGCCAGCTCGTCGATCTGCTCGTCGCTAAGGCCCTTAACTATGTCGGTCATGTTCCCCTGCTTGCTGGTGTCACCGGTGACATGATTAACGGTCTTGGCAGGGCGCCCATCCAGGTAGGTGCGCAGCTGCTCGCTGAGGTTGGCCTCTGCCAGCCCGGCGATGGTCGGGATGTCGTTGTGGGTGCTGATCCCCTGACTTCCATGACATGAATTACATGTCTCCACCAAGGAATCCATGCTGGCATGTGCGGTGCCAATGGAGCCCAACAGTAACGACAATCCCAGCATTTCAAGTTTCATACTGCGTTTCATTTCTCATCCCTCGTGCAGAAAAGACCTAAAAATCTCAATCGAAACAGACATTTTTTTCTCTCAGCTTACTTTGAGATCCGTTTTTGAGACTTCGGTCAACGCCGGTTAATATATAAACCTTACAATTAAGATGGAAATTATTTATACAGTATTAAGTCCTCGTTTGACCCTTAAGTAGTATGTTTTTGGGAATTTTTTGACTTGGCTCATACATGGAACAATAAGTCCGATAAAAAAGGATAAAACAATGAAATACTGGAAAGTATTGGTGGCTGCAGCAATGGTGTTCGCCCTGTCGTCCTGTGGTGGCGGTGGCGACGGAAACGACAAGACAGATCCACCGCCCCCCCCGCCCGGTACCCCGGACTCGCTGATCATCTCGGCATCCACTCCCCAGTTAAACGAAAGCGGCCAACTCTCGGTGCAGTTCAGCGTCACCGACAAGCAAGGCAAGGGTTATGAGCTGGGAACCACACTCCCCTCCTTCACCCTGACCAAGGTGATCCCCGGCCGTGACGCCGCGCGGCAAGACCCTGTCGTCTGGAAGAGCTTCATCTACAGCACCAAGAACAACCGGCCGACTGGTGAAAACAGCGGCAAGCTGGAACCCCTTGGCAGTGGCCAGTACCGCTACACCTTCTCCTTCAATGCCACCACGGTGCGCGACCCTTATCCGAGCGATTCGCTGGACAACAACGGCTTGATCCGCTGGGATGAGGCAGCGACTCACCGCCTCGGCATCTACTTCGGTGGCAGCAACGACATTCCGGTCACCGACTATGTGCTGGACTGGGTGCCCGCCGGCACGGCGCCACTGCTGACCCGCGACATCCTGGAGCAGCAGAGCTGCGACAGCTGCCACATGAAGCAGCCGATCCACCACAGCAACCGCGCCGATCCCAAGCTCTGCGTCACCTGTCACAACGAGAGCGTGCCCGGCAGCGGGCGCGGCGATCTGACCACCCTGGTGCACAAGCTGCACGGCAATCTGGACCCGACCGCCACCAAGCTGGTGAGCCACTTCCCGCAGGATCCGCGCAACTGCGACACCTGCCACAAGGAGGTCACCCCGACCACGCCGAACGCCAACAACTGGCAACATGCCCAGGAGAAACCCTGCGGCGCCTGCCACGCGGACTCCACCACAGCGACCGGTTACGTCAGCCACATCAACGGCAAGATCAACAGCGGCACCCTCTGTACCCAGTGCCATGCGGAAGAGCCGGGCAACACCAAGTCCCCCAGCAGCGTGCACATGGGCTATCTCGCCAATGAAGCCGCCGGTCGCGACAAGCTGGTGTTCAAGTTTGACGACGTGCGCTATGCCGCGCCCAACATAGAGGTCGAACTGACAGTGACTGCCAATGGCAGCCCGGTCGAGACCATGGATGGCGTGCTCAAGTACATCAAGTACGGCGATCTGGCCAAGGCCCCCTACATCCTGGTCAACTGGGATCAGGGCAGCGGCTTCGAGCTGGCCTACACCAACCCGCAAACCTTCGTCACCGGCAACAAGATTGACTTCACCAAGTGCGAGAGCCAGGGCGGCGGCAGCTTCCTGTGCCGCAAAGAGGTGGGCAACGAGGTCACCGGCACCCTGGCGGCCACGGTCGCCGAGTTGCAGGTGTGCGTGGCCCGCAAGGCGGATCGCAACGGTGCCTTCGCCGCCGGGGATCTGCTCCTCTGCAGCAGCACCGCCAGCGCCCTCTCCTACGTGGCCATCAACCCGGCCAAGGCCTACTTCCGGGTCGAAGGCGGGGTCGACGGCAGCTATGTGCTCAAGGCGGGCGCGGATCTGACCTCCTGCAACGGTTGTCACAAGGATCTGGCCATCCACACCAAGGGGAACGCGGGCTCGGCCCACGCCTCCAAGGACTTTGCCCAGTGCACCAGCTGTCACAACGCCACCCGCAGCTCCTTCTACGCGGGCGTGCCGGGCGACCTCAAGTACCACGTGCACTCCTTCCACGCCTACGGTTCCCACCGCAGCGGGGACGCCACCTTCCCGGGCAAGCTGAACAACTGCGAGTCCTGCCACACCAAGGCGCAATACAACCTGCCCAACCAGCAGAACGAGCGCCCCTCCCTGGTGAGCACCACGGCAGACAACAAGCAGCCCAAGTTCTTCAGCCCGACCCTGGTGGTCTGTGCCAGTTGCCACCTCAAGTCGCCGCTGGGTCTGGTCAAGCCGGACAACCCGGCCGCCGGGGACGAGTGGGCAACCCACATGAAGAACAACGGCGCCATCTTTGGTGCAGACACGATAGAAGCCGCCACCGGGGTTGAACAGTGTGCGTCTTGCCATGCCGTCGGGCAGGAGCAGGGCGTCGACAAGGTTCACAAGGTGTATGACTTCCGTTGAGACCACCAGGCCAGGGGACTTGCCCCTGGCCCTTTGCCGTTGAAGGACACGATATGAAAATAACCACCCCGCAGTGGCTCCTGGCGGGTTTGCTGGCACTCAGTTGCCTGCCTGTCTGGGCCAAGAGTGATGCCCAGCCGGCGGCGGCCGATGCCGATCCCCGCCTGCAGGTCGAGGCCACCCTAGACCAGAAATTCGATCAGGGAAAATACTCCCCCAAGGGCGCCGATACCTGCCTCAAGTGTCACGATGCCGACTCGCGCAAACCCGCCACCGGCATCTTCCACAATGTGCACGGCAACCTCGGCAACCAGAATGGCCCCATGGCGGACAAGCAGTGCGAAGCCTGCCACGGCCCCGCCGGCAACCACCCGCGCAACCCCCGCAAGGGCCAGCAGCGGGAACCCATGATCACCTTCGGCCCCGACTCGCCGGTCCCGGTGGAGAAGCAGAACAGCGTCTGCCTCTCCTGCCACACAGACGCCAAGCGGATGGGCTGGCATGCCAGCGCCCACGCGGTGGAGGATCTCTCCTGCACCAGCTGCCACAGCCTGCACCAGGCCAAGGATCCTGTGATGGACAGCAAGAAGCAGGTCGAGACCTGTACCAGCTGCCACGCCCAGCAGAAGGCCGATCTGCACAAGCGCACCAGCCACCCCATCCTCAATGGCGAGCTGCCCTGCTCCAGCTGCCACAACCCGCACCAGTCGCAGAACGAGGCCAGCCTGAAGCAGCCCAGCCTCAACGAGAGCTGCTACGAGTGCCACGCCGAGAAACGGGGCCCCTTCCTGTGGGAACACGAGCCGGTGACCGAGGATTGCTCCCTCTGCCACAGCCCGCACGGCTCCATCAACCAGGCGCTGCTCAACAAACGGGTACCGCAACTGTGTCAGGAGTGCCACAGCGTGCCCCATGCCAACGTCTCCATCCCCGAGGGGGATCTCAAGGTGCGTGGCGGCAGTTGCCTGAATTGTCATAACCAGATCCACGGGACCAACCACCCCAATGGTCAATCCCTGCGACGCTGAGGAGAGAAGTCATGAAATATTCAACACTTTGGCTCTCCCTGCTGGCGATCTGTTCGGCCCAGGCGGCCGAGCAGCCGCTGGCAGTCGGGGATTACTCCCTGCAGCAGGCCAAGCCGGCCAAGACCGAGCGCTGGAGTTGCAAGTCATGCGAGCGCGACGAAGGCTGGTTTGGCGAGGTGGGGCTGGGGGCCGGCTATGCCAACGATGACGGCGCCACCCGCTTTCGTAACTGGGTGCCCAGCCCGCAGGACAGCGGCATGCTCGGCATCTTCAACGCCGATCTGCAATACCGGGGAGAAGGCTCCCGCTACGGCTCCCTCGAGGCGAAAAACCTCGGCATGGAGCGCTTCAGCCTGGCGCTGGAGCAGGGTCACTATGATGGCGTTCGTGCCAGGCTGGGCTACTCGGAGTCCCCCTTCTACTGGAATTCCCATGGCCGCAGCGTCTATCAGCCGGGAGAGAGCCCGCTGACCCAGGGCCAGCTGGCCGAGTTCGACAAGGAGGTGGTACGCAAGAAGCTGACCGCCGGGCTCGCCTATACGCCCAAGAGCCCGTGGCGCCCCTATGCCGATTTTTCTCATGAGAAAAAAGAGGCCACCCTCGCCTACTACCAGCCGACCGTACCCGGGGTCGGCGGCGTGCCCGGCCTCCTGCCCAAGCCCGTCGACGGCACCTCGACCACCCTGGTCAAGAGCGGCGTCAGTTATCTGGGCAAGGGCTGGCTGGTCGATCTCGCCTACAACAGCTCCCTCTACCGCACCGATGACACGGCCCTCTATTACGGCAGCGTCACCGACCCTTACGCCAACGAGCGCGCCTATGAGCCGGACAACAACTTCCACCAGCTGAGCCTCTCCGGCCAGTACAACTGGGACAGGCAGAGCCTGACCGGGCGTGTGCTCAGCAGCCAGGCCAGCTCCAACGGCAGCCTGACCGCCTTTCGCAATGCCCCCGTCGCCCAGGATGACTTCCACGGCGAGGTAAGCACCCTGCAGGCCGACGCCAAGTGGGTGGGCCGCTTTGGCCGGGATCTCACCCTGCGCGCCGGTGGCGAGTATCGGGATCGCAAGGACAAGTCGGACGAATACGCCGTGGTCGGCAAGCAGCGCGGCAAGAGCGATCGCACCCGCAGCAAGGCGGATCTGGAGGCCGACTACCGGCTCAGCCGCGCGGTCAAGCTCACCACCGGCTACCAGTACAAGGCCGATCAGCGGGAGCAGGCCGACCGGCGCGACACCGACGAGCACACCCTGTTCCTCAAGGGGCGCTATCGCCCGGCCGGGGCGCTGCAACTGGGCGGCAAGCTCGCCTGGAGCACCCGCAACGGCTCTGACTGGCGCCATGACAGCGACGGTGGCAACGGCAGCCCGACCCTGCGCCAGTTCTATCTGGCGGACAGGGACAGGGTGGAGCTCAGAACCGATCTCGGCTACCAGTTCAGCGAGGGGCTGGATGCCAGCCTGGAAGGCTGGTGGGCCAAGGATGATTACAAGGAGCCGGACATAGGGCGCAGCGAGGGCAAGGACTATGGCCTCGACCTCACCCTCAACCAGCAGTTTGACGACAACCTGAGCGGCCATCTGTTCAGCAACCTGCAGTGGATAAGCTCAGCCCAGAACCATGCCTACACAGGCGCGCCGGACTGGGATCCCTACAGCACGGCGGTGCGCGACGAGATCACCACCCTGGGGCTGGGACTGACCCAGAAGAAGGCGTTTGACCGGGATCTGGAGCTGGGGTTCGACTACAGCTTCGCCTATGGCCGCGGCAAGACGGACGCCGGCAAGGGCTATGACTACCCGGATCTGACCAGCAAGCAGCACAGGCTGGAAGGCTATGCCCTCTATCAGCTCACCAAGCAGCACTCGCTGCGCTGGGATGTGCGCTACGAATACTTCCAGGATGTGGATTACCTCTACACAGGCGAAGAGCGCAACCTCGGCAACCTGAATCAGGACTACAACGGCTACTTCACCGCCGTCTCCTGGCTCTACAAGTTCTGACCGCTGGCAGAGCAAACCAAAGGGGAGCCTGGCTCCCCTTTTTCTTGCCTGATGAAGGGCCCCATACTCGCCACCCCGGCCTGAGGCTCGCTGATCTGGCCATGTCGCTTGTGGGCTCAAGCCTCCCGTAACCATCAAGATGCTTTGGGGTATTCGGGATGCTCGGGATGCTCGGGATGCTCGGGATGCTCGGGATGCTCGGGATGCTCGGGATGCTCGGGATGCTCGGGATGCTCGGGATGCTCGGGATGAATGACCCCACCAGCCACCTGATATGGCAACCTCTTTGCGCGCAATGCGCATCATCCTGGCACCAGGTCTGATGACGGGGGTCATGAGGGTGCGTTGTTTCACCCGCTACCCGCGTTGTGTGAGCCCCATCACCACGCCCACGACTTATATAGAGGAACATGAGCACCGAGTCGGGACAGCTGTCTCGCCAACCATTTCAACAAGTTGAGGTTCCTATGCCTGACAACAATACCCTCGCCCATCCCCTCGATGCCAAGAGCATCAACGTCAACGACCCCTATGAAATGAAGCTGTGGATCAAGACGTTCGAGTGCACCGAAGTCCAGCTGAAAAGAGCGGTGAAAGCCGTCGGCACCTCGGGCAAGGCCATCAGAAAGCACCTCAAAAAATAAAGGCCGAATAAACATCACCTGACAACAAGCCCCACCCGCGGGGCTTTTGCATTCAAAGAGATGGCTGAAGCGCTTGGCAGCGCCCAGACCGACATCGCTAATCTCTTCGGGCTAGTGCTGCAACGATGAACCTGGTGGAGCAACAACATCCATTTCCCAGCGGCATGCCGCATGAAGGGAGCACAAGCAGGCCAATGAAGATTGCCCTCCATCAGCCACCCACAATGGCGCTGCCGGTGTCAGTGCGAGCAGATCCAGGAAGTCGCCACCAAATACCCTCTCCATCTATCCGTTTGCTCACATACCCCGTCAGACTTCATCCGGCATGACCATACGCATAGGGCGAGTCCCTATCTTGGCCCCTGTGACCTCATCCACCGCGATGGCTTTGATTTCTGTGCCCGTTTCAGCATCGAGGAAACGAACCAGTTTGCCACCGCCTCTGTGCTGGCGTCCCCACGCGCCAATCATGAAGAGCACCGGCATAAAGTCGTGACCGGCAGCGGTCAGCAGATATTCCTCTCGTGGCGGATGCTCCGAGTAGCGCCGCTTCTCTAGCAGCCCCTCCTCAGTCAGGGTCGCCAGCCGGCGGGTCAGCATAGTCGGGGCAATACCCAGACTTTTTCTGAATTGGTCAAAGCGGGTAAGGCCCGCATGGGCATCCCGCAGGATCAATATGCTCCATGAATCACCCGCGACAGCCAAGCTGCGCGCGATCGGGCAGGAGAGATTGCAATTATTTTCCATGTTCATACTGTTTTGATAGTGACTTGTTGGTGAATCGAACGTATCGTTAGTACTAATTTGATACTAACACTTTGACTATGTGCAATCCACCCGGCACTGAGGTTTCATTGATGAGCACGAACGACAGAAGCATCGCCCCGGCAACCGGAGCATCTTCAGGTACCGGCGCAGCAACTGCGGTACCACAGATAGGCAATGTGGCATGGAAAGATGTACCGACCCGCACGGTTGACGTTGGCGGTGTACCTTTCGCCTACCGGGCCCTCGGTCCCGACTCCGGCGTGCCTGTGATCTTCCTGCACCACCTGATGGCCGTGCTCGACGACTGGGATCCCCGTGTCATCAACGGCATCGCCGCACAGCGTCGGGTTATCGCCTTTGACAATCGCGGTGTGGGTGCCTCGGGGGGAGTGGTGCCGCAGACTATCGAGGAGATGGGGCGCGATGCCATCGCCTTCATCCGTGCCTTGGGACTTCGCAGCGTCGATCTGCTCGGATTCTCATTGGGCGGTGGCGTAGCCCAGATGGTGGCCTTGCAGGCTCCTGACCTGGTGCGTCGGATTGTCCTGGCTGGCACTGGACCACGGGGGGGGGGCGGTATCGATGGGATCACCAGCATTGCCGTCATCGCTTACCTCAAAGCGGCGCTCACGCTGAGCGATCCGAGGAATTTCTTGTTTTTCCCCCGCACGCCGGATGGCAAGCGCGCTGCAAAAGACTACTTCTCCAGGCTGAAGGAGCGCACAGATAACCGTGACAAACCCATTTCCCTGCAGGCCAGACAGGCACAACTCAAGGCCATCAGAACTGCAGGATTGAGTGTGCCAGATGACCTATCTGTCATCACACAACCGGTGTTCATCGCCAACGGTGACCGTGATCTGATGGTCGACAGCCGCCATTCGGCTGACATGGCTCGCCGTCTGCCGAATGCCAAGCTGACTATCTACCCGAATGCCGGGCATGGGGGCATCTTCCAGCACTACCAAGCCTTTGTGCCAGCTGTGCTGGATTTTCTGAGTGACTCCAGTGATCCGACATGAATGAAAGGCCAAAGATGAAAAGCCAAACAATGAAAGCACTCACCTTTAAACGCTATGGCAAGTCGCCCGACATCGGGCTCACCGACCTGCCCCGTCCCACGCTTAGGCCCGACGAGCTACTCGTTGAGGTCCACGCTGCGGCCGTGAACCCGATCGACAACATGATCCTGACCGGGATATTCAAACCAATACTGGATTTCCAATTTCCGGCCACTGTAGGGAGCGATCTGGCCGGAGTGGTGACTGAGGTCGGCAGCCGCGTGACGCGCTTCAAGCCAGGCGATGCCATCTTCGCAAACATCTTCGACCTGGGTACGGGGTCGATCGCTGAGTTCGCGGTGGTGCCGGAAAGCGCAGCCGCATTGAAACCGGCCAATCTGGACTTCGTGCAGGCGGCATCTATCCCCATGGTCGGGCTCACCTCGTGGCAAGCGCTGAGGGAGCGAGCACATCTTCGGGCTGGCCAGAAGGTGTTCATTCCCGCGGGAGCTGGCGGCATCGGCACGTTCGCTATCCAGCTGGCAAAACACCTTGGCGCCAAGGTGGGCACCACCACCAGCACGGGCAACGTTACACTGGTGCGCAGCCTGGGCGCCGACGAAGTGGTCGACTACAAGAAACAGGAATTCGAGAACGTGCTGCGCGGTTACGACGCCGTACTCGGCACCATCAGGGGGGATGCGCTAGAGAAGTCCATTGGCATCCTCACGCCGGGGAGCAAGATCGTCTCGCTCGTTGGGCCGCTGGACGCCGCATTCGCGCGTGATCGACGGCTGAACATAGTGCTGACCTGTGTGTTCCGGTTGATGAGCCGCAAGATCATGCGCCTTGCGAAGAAGCGGGACGTTACCTACTCCTTTCTCTTTGCGCGCCCAGATGGGGCTCAACTTGCCGCAATCGGCAAACTCCTCGAGCAGGGACACATCCGGCCCGTGATCGACAGGGTGTTCCCGTTCGAGCAGGCAAAAGAGGCGCTTGCCTATCTGGCCCAAGGCCATGCCAAGGGTAAAGTCGTCATCAAAATGACGTAAAAAACCAACTGAATACCAAGAATTTAATCACCTGATTGATAGAGGAATACCATGAACTCATCTCGAAAAGTCGCGGTTGTCACCGGTGCGTCATCCGGTATTGGCGCCATCTACGCGGATCGTTTTGCCCAACGTGGCTATGACCTATTGCTCGTCGCACGGCGCGGTGACCGCTTGCAGCGTCTCGCTGCTCGGCTTGAGCAGACATACAGCATCAAGGCTGACACCCTGGTGGCCGACCTTGAGAAAGAAACCGACCTCGCGGCCCTGGAAAGCATCCTCGCGGGTCATTCCGCCATCAATGTACTGGTGAACAACGCCGGTATTGCCAAGCTGGGCCAAGTTGCCGACGCACAGCTGAAAGACTCACTGGCACAGATCACATTGAACATCACAGCACTGACGCGCCTGACGCAGGCCGTGCTGCCGGCGTTCAAGGCACGCAACGAGGGGGTCATTATCAACATTGCCTCGGCATTGGCACTTCATGCGTTGCCGGTCAGCGCCGTCTACAGTGGCACCAAGGGCTTTGTTCTCAACTTCAGCCGGGGTCTGCAGCAAGAACTGGTCAATACCAATATCAGGGTGCAAGTGGTGCTACCCGCGGCCACAGCCACCGATCTTTGGGATATTTCCGGGGTACCACTGGCAGCATTGCCGCAAGAAACTGTGATGTCGGCCGAGCATCTTGTCGACGCCGCCCTCGCCGGTTTCGACCAAGGCGAGTCGGTCACGTTACCGTCTATGGCAGACACAGGCCTGTGGGAGCGATTCGACGCTGCACGCGTCGAACTGTTTGACGCGATGCAGACCAGTCAGCCTGCACCCAGGCTCCTTGCCCTCTGACCATGGCCGGGCCATTGAAAAAGGTATGAAAGCGCCACCCCGCGCGAAACCTGTGCTTACCTGGTCAAACTGTGGAGCCTGACCCGAGCCGCCCTCAAGCGGAGCGATACCCCCGTCTATGGCTTTCGGATCTGCGAACCGCACCATGACGGCACACCGCACTGGCACCTGCTGCTTATGTGCCCCGCCGACAAATGGCGGGTGATCAGCACCCTGCAGCATTACGCCCTAAGCCATGACCACCAGGAGCTGGTGCGCAACAACCAGGGGATTGTAGTGGTCTAATCATCCCGGACACCGTTTTAGGTGGTACAGTCGCCACCATTACTTGAGGTGTTCAATGACAAGATTACGTCGCTCATTCACTGCCGAGTTCAAGCTGGAAGCCGCATCCCTGGTGCTCGACCAAGGCTATTCCGTCCCCGAAGCCAGCCGTTCACTGGATGTCGGCGAAACC
>NZ_CAWQXH010000013.1:0-37255 GCF_963899385.1 Aeromonas sp. MR7 | reverse complement strand
ACGGCACGGTGGAGATTGCGGCCGACGGCAGCATCAGCTTTGTGCCGGGCAAGGATTTCAACGGCGACATCAGCTTTGACTACGTGGCTAAGGACGCTGACGGTGATACCGACAGCGCCACGGTCAGCATCAAGGTGGCGGCCCAGGACGATCCGGTCGATGCGGTGAACGACAGCTACGAGGTCAACGAGGATGGCTCGGTGACCCTGACCCTGCTGGCCAACGACAAGGCACCGGATGGCGGGCTGGCTATCCAGTCCATCAACGGCGTGGCGCTGACCGGCGGTGCGCAGAGCATTGCGGTGACCAACGGCACGGTGGAGATTGCGGCCGACGGCAGCATCAGCTTTGTGCCGGGCAAGGATTTCAACGGCGACATCAGCTTTGACTACGTGGCTAAGGACGCTGACGGTGATACCGACAGCGCCACGGTCAGCATCAAGGTGATGTCGGTGAACGATGACTTCAGCGACAACGACGAGCAGGTGACGATCAGCGAGGACAGTGGCGAGAAGATTGGCAACGTCATTGATGGCGTGTCGGTCGATGGCCCGGTGACGGTGCATAGCTTCAGCATCGCGGGTCAGACTGGTCCATTTGTGCTGGGTCAGGTTTACACCATTGCCGGTGTGGGCAGCTTCTGCCTGGCGGTGAACGGGGCGTACAGCTTCACCCCGGCTGAAAACTACAACGGCGCGGTGCCGGTGGTCACGTATGTGCTGACTGACGGCAGCAGCACCAACGAGTCGACCCTGAGCATCAGCGTCACCCCGGTGAATGACCTGCCTACTTTAAGTATTGACAGTGGTGTTATGGTCTCTGAAGAGGGGCTTGCTGGCGGGATTGCCGATACGGCAGGCAGCAGCGATACCACCGATAGCGTGGCCGCCAGCGGCAAGATTACGGTCGGCGATGTCGACAGCCAAGATACGCTCACTATCAGCCTGAACGGACCGGCGGGGCTGACCTCCGGTGGTGCCGAGGTGAAGTGGAACTGGGATGCCGGCAGCAAGACACTGGTTGGCTATACCGGTACCCTGGGTAGCGACGGCTACAAGGCGGTGGTCGAGGTCAAGCTGACCGCCCCGAACGCCAGCGGCAAGGGCGATTGGGCCTATGATCTGACCCTCAAGGCGCCGCTTGACCACCCGGTCAAGGGCCAGGAGGATTCCCTGTCGTTCCAGCTGGACGTCAAGGTCTCCGATGGCAATGGCACGACCACAGGCAAGCTGAATGTCACCGTCGAGGATGATGCGCCGATCGCTGGCGATGCCGCGGCCGTGTCCGTCATCAAGACCAATATTCCTGACACCCTGACCGGCCTGTTTGATCTGACCAAGTACAGTGGCAGCAATCAGACGACCCTGAACGTGTCAGGCTTCAGCATCACGGCGCTGGGCTTTGCCTCGTCAACCAACTCGGCGCTGGTCATGGCCAATGTCAATGGCTCCAGCTCCGGGCTGGGGGTCTCCAGCGTGGGTTCGCCCAATCACAACCTCGCCAACGAAGTTGATTTCCGCCACTTCGCAAATGGCACCTCGGCTTCCGAGCAGCTGACCATCAAGCTGGATGCGGGCAAGGTGGCCTATGGCGCCAACATCAAGTTCAGCCAGATGTTCGGTGGCGAGCTGGAGAGCGGCGTGGTCGAGTTTTATCGCGGTGGCGTGTTGATCGGTACCCAGACCTTCAGCTCCAATGCTGCGGGTGGCGACTATGCGGGCAATTTCCAGGTGCAGCAGGGTGGCTTCGATACCATGGTCATCAAGGCCACCAACAATGGTAACGGTCTGTACGCCGACAACAGCGACTTTACCGTGAAGAGCATAGAGTTCCTCGGTGCCACCACGGCGCCGGCCATCGCTTACGGTTCTGGCTCCGTCACTCCGCAGTGGGGGGCAGATGGCAAGGGTTATATGCAGCTGCTCGGCTCCAACGAGACCGGGCTGACCACGGCCACCGGCAAGCTGATTACCACTACCATGGAATCGGCCAATACCCTGATAGGTAAGGCCAGCGATGGCACCCTGGTGTTCCGTCTGGAATTTACCCCGGCCACCGGCAAGTGGGAGTTCTTCCAGTATCAGAACATGTCCAAGCCACTGGGGGACGGCGACATCGACTTCCAGATCAAGGTAGTGGATGCGGATGGCGATGCCAGCCTGGGCTCTTTCGCGACCAAGCCGCTGTTCACTCCGATAGTACAGTCGGTGTCCAGTGAGAGTGCAGTGGAAGGCGGCAATCTGCTGCATACTGTGGTGCTGTCCGACACGACCCAGGAGGCGACCCAGTATGACTTCGCCATCGGGGGCAGCGGTACCAACCCGGCTTCCAGCCTTGATTGGGGCACAGCCCAGTTCAGCAATGGGGTGATCTACAACAGCGCTACCGGCAAGATCACTGTGCCGGCCGGGGTATCCGGCTTTACCGTGACCATACCGACCGTGAACGATCGACTGGTCGAGGCGAACGAGACCCTGACGGTGACAGTGGGTGGCCAGAACGGCACCGGTACTATCATCGACAACGACCGCGCGCCCGTGACCACGGGTGGACACGGTGTGGGGACGGAAGACACGCCGCTGGTACTGAAATGGTCCCAGTTTGGTGCCAGCGATGATCAGGCTGCGTCTGATCTGAGCGTGCAGATCAATACCCTGCCGCAAAATGGCAAGCTGGAGTATCTCAATGCGGCCGGTCAGTGGATTGCCGTGAAGGCGGGGGATCTCATCTCCTACGCCGATATCGACAGTGGCCATCTGCGTTTCGTACCCGGTCTCAATGAATCCAGCACCAGTGCCGTCAATGGCAACGGTGCGGCGACGGGCAACCAGCAAGGAGACTACGCCAGCCTGGGTTACCAGATCAGCGACGGTGCCAACCTGAGCAACTCCGGCAAGCTGGTGATCGACATAGCTGCCGTGGCTGACAAGCCGGTGGTGGATATCAGCCTGACCGGCAATGGCGTGCCGCTCTATACCCAATACCCATCGTCCGGTATCTCGACCGGTGCGTTCCAGAGCGGCAGCTTCAACAAGGGCAGCTTCGGCATCACCAACAGCCTGACTGACAGCACCACCAGCCAGGATCAGGTGGTGGGCGGCAATGGCAACGACTACATCGTCAGCGTGAAGGGCGGCGGTGACTACTTCGTCGGCGGCCTGGGCAATGATGTGCTGGTCGGTGGCAACTCTGTCTCGGGCGATACGCTCGATGGCGGCGTGGGTAACGACATTCTGGTGGCCGGGCTGGGTGGTGACACCCTGTATGGCGGCGCAGGTACAGACCTGGCCGTGCTGATGGGCTCACGCGCCAACTATGTCATCGAGCGCAGGAGTGATGGCGGCTTCAACTTCCTGGTGAAGGAGAACGGCGCCACCATCAGCAAGTCGCTCTATGACATCGAGCTGGTTCAGTTTGATGACGGTATCTACCAGTTCAATCAGACCGATGGCACCCTGACGGCGGTACAGCCCAGCGTGGTGGATTATCCCCTCGAGATCAGTGCTTCCCTGACCGATCGTGATGGCAGTGAACAGCTCGACAGCCTGGTGCTGAGCGGCATGCCAAATGGTGCGACCCTGTATCAGGGCGGCACTGCGCTGGGCACAGTCGGTGCGGATGGCAAGCTGACGCTCACCGGCCTCTGGAACCAGAGCGCGCTGGACGTCAAGCTGACCGGCCTGACCCTGCGGGTGCCGGGCAGCAATGCGGGCCAGTTTGACCTCAAGGTAGAGGCCATCGCCAAGGAGGTGGTGACCGACCAGACCAGCAGCGCATCGGATCAGGATTCGATCCGCATGAGCTACTTCCTCTCCACCGAAGGGGAGCCGGGCGATCAAAACCGTGTCTATGGCAGCGAGCACAATATCGTGGTCGGCGACCTGGACGGCAGCGTGGTGCTGCCGGGCCAGAACTACAACATCGCCTTTATGGTCGACAGTTCGGGCAGTATCGGCTCCAGCGCCATGGCAACCATGAAAACCCAGTTGAGCCAGGTGTTTGCAACTCTCAAGACCAGTGCTGGTACTGAGGGTGCGGGCAAGGTCAATATCTTCCTGGTGGACTTTGACTCCCAAGCCAACAAGTCCATCAGTGTGGATTTGAAGGATCCCAATGCCTTGACCAAGTTGCAGGCCATCATCAACAGCATGGATGGCAGCAGCGGTTCAACCAACTATGAGGATGCGCTGAAGAGCACTTCGAACTGGTTCAATAGCGATGTGGCCAAGTCGAATACCAACGCCAAGAACCTCGCTTATTTCATTACTGATGGGGCACCTAACACTTATTACATCAATGAAAATACCAATCCTGTTGTGAACACCACGACGAATGATCGGTTGGATTCGTTTGTCAACGTTAACAATTATGTTTCAGGGCAAACCTTCTATGCCAACATTGGTGGGCAAGATCGGGTTCTGATTGATAGCAATGGGAACATTAATCAATGGTATCAAAGGGATAATGGAGCTTGGCGCTCAAATATCATTGGTACTCTCCGTGCCCAAGGCGACGGTACTTATGAGATCTCTAGCTTTGACTCTGATGGTTATGAGCCTTGGGCATTGCAAAATGCACTGGCAGTGTTGCCGCTCCTAATTGCTAACAATGTGACCTTGCAAGCCATCGGGATAGGTAGGAACGTCTCTATCGAGACCCTTAAGCTGTTTGACAGCGACCAGGTAGTGCAGTCCAACGTGTCTGCCAATGACCTGGCCAATGCCATCCTGGGAACCTCGGTCAACAACCTGCCGGGCAGCGACCGGATCGATGGCGGTGCCGGTGACGATATCCTGTTCGGTGATGCGGTTCACTTTGCCGGCATCAACGGGGAAGGCTATGCGGCCATCAAGCAGTACGTGGCTGGCAAGCTGAGTGCCGGCTCTGTGACCGATGCCCAGGTCCATGACTACATCACGGACCATGCCACCGACTTCGATCAGTCCTCCGCCAACGACAAGGCTGATGTGCTGTTCGGCGGGGATGGCAATGACATTCTGTTCGGTCAGGGTGGCAACGACATTCTGGACGGTGGTGCCGGCAACGACATACTGTTCGGTGGTGCCGGTGATGACATGCTGCTCGGTGGTCTGGGTGATGACCAGCTCTATGGTGGCAGTGGCAACGATACCCTGTATGGCGGTGCCGGCAACGACACCCTGAGTGGCGGTCTGGGCAACGACATCCTGGTCGGTGGTCTGGGCAACGACATCCTCAAGGGGGATGCGGGGGCCGATACCTTCACCTGGCTGCAGGGGGATACAGCTACGGGCAGCGTCGCCAAGGATTACGTGGTCGACTTCTCCAAGGCTGAGGGTGACAAGCTGGATCTGAGCGATCTGCTGGATCACGATGGTTCTCGCAACCAGACCGATCTGAAGAGCCTGCTCTCTGTGTTCCAGGACAGCGAGGGTGTGCACCTGCAGGTCAAGGAGACCAGCACGGCCCCTGTGACTCAGGAGATAGTGCTGATGAACCACACGTTCGACAGCCTCACCGGCAGTGCGGCGTCCACCTCTTCCCAGGTGATCGACTACATGCTGAGCAACAATCTGCTGGATATCGACAAGTAATCCCGTCAGGGCAGCACAACAAGCGGCAGAGCAATCTGCCGCTTTTTTTATGTCTGGTTATCGAGGGAGCCACGCTGATGGCGGGGCTTTTGCGACGGATATCAAGGATGTGCCCCACACAGGCCGCCCTCGGCCCGATCGAGCGGCCACCTTGCTATTGATAAGTGTGAAGAGAGTCCGGCCTTGAGCCGAATCTCGCTTTTTTTCATCAAGTTCCGTCATCATCTTGCCGACATAGGATAAGAATACGGGTCGTGTTGGGATTCTGACCCTTCTATACTATGGCGAGACTCGGGAAACGGACGTAAGGGCTTTATATGGCGAGCATATTGGATTCAGTGGATCAACGTACCCAGCTGGTAGGGGAGAACCGTCTGGAGTTGTTGATGTTCCGTTTGGGATCCCGACAGCTGTTTGCTATCAACGTGTTCAAGGTGCGGGAAGTGGTCAAGCTGCCCCATCTCAACAAGATGCCGGGGGCGCACCACAACATCAGCGGGGTGGCCAACATCCGTGGCACCTCGATCCCGGTGATCAATCTGCGCAGCGCCATCGGCATGCGCGCCATGCCCATCGACAGCGAGTCCAACCTCATCATCACAGAGTACAACCGCACCATTCAGGGCTTCCTGGTGGGGCAGGTGGCCCATATCGTCAACATGACCTGGAAGGACATACTGCCGCCGCCGCGCTCCGCCGGGCGGGCGAACTACCTGACCGCCATCACCCGCATTCCCGAGGACGGTGTCGACCAGATCGTCGAGATCATCGACGTGGAGAAGGTGCTGGCCGAGATCATCACCTACGACATTCGTATCTCGGAAGAGGTGCTGGATCGGGAGATACTGCCCGAGATGCATGGCCGCAAGGTGCTCATCGTCGATGACTCCAGCACGGCCCGCAATCTGGTGCGGGAAACTCTGGGTCAGCTGGGTCTGGAGGTGATCGAATGCCAGGATGGCCTGCAGGCGCTCAATCTGCTCAAGGGCTGGTGCGATGCGGGCAAGAAGGTGACCGACGAGATCCTGCTGATGATCACGGATGCGGAGATGCCGGAGATGGACGGCTACCGGCTGACCCACGAGATCCGCAGCGATGCCCGCATGTCCGATCTCTTCATCACCCTCAATACCTCCCTGAGTGGCAACTTCAACGAGGCCATGGTCAAGAAGGTGGGGTGTGACCGCTTCATCTCCAAATTCCAGCCAGACCTGCTGGTCGGGGTGGCTCAGGAGCGGCTGCGCCAGATACTGGAACGCTGATGCTCATGCAAACAAAGATCCCGCCGCGGCGGGATCTTTGTTTTGGGCCGACAGTGCCCTTTTCTGCGTATGGTTATTGGGGCGTTATTGGGTCAGCAGGGGCTCGATAAAGCTGGCGACCCGGTCGCGGATCTGAGGCTGGGCCGCGGCCGTGGGGTGGATGCCATCGTTCATCATGAGTTCAGGGCGCAGCGCAATATCATCCATGAAGAAGGGCATCAGCGGCAGCTGGTTGGCGGCCGCCAGCTCGGGGAAGATCTGCTCGAACTGGCGCAGGTAGCGGGCCCCGTAATTGCGGGGCAGCTGGATCTGGGTCAGCACGGTTTTCACCTGCTGCGCCTTGGTCAAGGCCACCATCTTGGTCAGATTGTCACGGGTGATGGCGGGTGCGAACCCGCGCAGCCCGTCGTTGCCACCCAGTTCGATCAGCACCCAGTCCGGTTGATGCTCCTTGAGCAGGGCGGGCAGGCGGGCCAGGGCTCCCTGTGTGGTCTCACCGCTGATGCTGGCGTTGACCAGCTGATGCTCGCCGCCCTGCTGCTGCCATTTCTGATTGAGCAGGGCAGGCCAGCTCTGCTCCGCCGGCATCTGATAGCCAGCGCTCAGGCTGTCGCCCAGCACCAGCAGGGTCTGGGCCTGCACCGATGAAACCAGGCAACACAAGGCGAACAGGAAACGTGTCATGCATTCAACTCCCATCATTCATTGTCATCAAAGATCCGGGCAAAGGGGATACGTGTGATGATGCCAACACCCGGCATGCATTGTCATTCAATGCCGGGGTGAGCAGGATAGACATCACGGGGTCACTCCCCACTTTTTGGCCCGGGCAAACAGGAAACGCATCATGAGTTCAACTCCCATCATTGTCGTCAAGGGTCTGGGCAAAACCGTTCGCCTGGGCCAGGAAAGCCTCACCATCCTTGAAGGGATCGACCTGCAAGTCAATACCGGCGAGACCCTGGCGCTGGTCGGCGCCTCCGGCTCCGGCAAATCCACCCTGCTGGGGCTGCTGGCCGGGCTGGATCTGCCGAGCCAGGGGGATATAGAGATCCTCGGCCAGTCGCTGGTGCAGCTGGACGAGGAGGGGCGCGCCCGCCTGCGTGCCGAGCAGGTGGGCTTCATCTTCCAGTCCTTCCTGCTGCTGCCGACCCTGAGCGCGCTGGAGAACGTCATGCTGCCCGCCGAGCTGCGCGGCGAGACCCGCTGCGAGCCGAGGGCGCGCGAGTTGCTGGCGGCTGTGGGGCTCAGCGAGCGGCTGCACCATCTGCCGCCGCGCCTCTCCGGCGGTGAGCAGCAACGGGTCGCCATCGCCCGCGCCTTCATGACAAGGCCCAGCCTGCTGCTGGCCGATGAGCCGACCGGCAACCTGGACAGCAAGACGGGGGAGACGGTGATCGAACTCTTGTTCCAGCTCAATCGCGAGCACGGCACCACGCTCGTGGTGGTCACCCATGACCACGAGCTGGCCCAGCGTTGCCAGCGGCAACTGGTGATGGCGGCGGGACGGCTGGAGGCGGATGCGCCAGCATCCAGTGCGGCCTCCCGAGTCAGGGAGCTGCTATGAGTCGGTGGCGATTGGGTGTGAAGCTGTTGCGGCGGGAAGGCTTCAGCGGCGAGCTGCGCTGGTTCGTGCTGGCGCTGGCATTGAGTGTGGCCTGCGTGCTGAGCGTGGCCCTGGTGGCGGACCGGCTGGATGCGGGGCTCAAGGCCTCGGGGCGTGACTTTATTGGCGCCGATCGGGCGCTGCGTTCCGCCACGCCGGCCCCGGCTGCCTGGCTCAAGCAGGCGGAAAAGGCGGGCCTGTCGGTGCAGACCACGGTCAGCTTCAACAGCATGCTGTTTCATGGCGATGCGTTGCAGCTGGCCTCCATCCGGGCCGTGCCGAGCGATTTCCCCTTCTACGGCAAGCTGGAACTTAGCCCCCAGCGCGCGCCGGCACCCGGCGAGATCTGGCTCTCGGCCCGGGTGATGCAGCTGCTGGAGGTGAAAATTGGCGATGAACTGGAGGTGGGCAACACCCTCCTCAAGGTGGCGGGTGAACTGGGGCAGGAGCCGGATCAGGGCTTCAGTCCCTTCCTGCTGGCGCCCAGGGCCCTGATCCACAGCGCCGACATAGAGGCGACAGGTGCCCTGCTGCCGGGCAGTCGCCAGCAGTGGCGCTACCTGTTCAAGGGGGCACGCGAGGACGTTGCCGGCTATGAGCGCTGGCTCAGGCCCAAGCTCAAAGCGGGGCAGAAGCTGATCAAGCCGGACGATCAGGGCTCCCAGGTGGGGCGTTCACTGGCCAATGCCGAGCGTTTCTTCCGGCTCGCCTCCCTGGCCGGGGTACTGCTGGGGGCGCTGGCCATGGGCATAGCGGTGCGCCACTTCGCCGAGCGCCAGACCAACATGGTGGCCCTGCTCAAGACGCTGGGGGCCTCCCGTCGCACGCTCTGGCAACTGATGGGCACCCTGCTGTTCTCCCTGACGTTGGCGGGGGCGCTCATCGGTCTGGTGGCGGGCAGCGCCATGCAGTGGCTGACCCTGCATCTGCTGGGCAACCTGCTGCCGGCGGATCTGCCACCGCCGTCGTGGCGACCCTTTGCCCTCGGTCTGGCGGTGGCCTTCTTCATCACCCTGCTGCTGGCCTTCGTCCCCTTCCTGCGGCTGCTCAAGGTGCCACCGCTGCGGGTGCTGCGCCGCGAGCTGGAGGCGGGCATTCCCCCCTGGCTGGCGCTGCCGGTCGCCCTGCTCGGCCTGTTTGGTCTGGTGTGGGGCTTTACCGCCGATGTGACTCTGGCGTTGGGGCTGATCGGCGGCATGGGCCTGCTGATGGGTCTGCTGGCCCTGATCGCCTCCCTGCTGCTGCGGTTCGGTCGCAGGGTCAAGGGCCCCCATGCGCTGCGTCTGGCCATCAGTCACCTCTCCCGCGAGCGCGGCAGTGGCCTGTTCCAGCTGGCGGGCTTTGCGCTGGCGCTCATGCTGTTCGGTCTGCTGTGGGCGGTGAGAGTCGATCTGCTCGATGACTTCTCCGCCCGCCTGCCGGCGGACGCCCCCAACCGCTTCCTGGTCAACATAGCCGACCACGAGCGGGAGGGGATCCTGGCCGATCTGCACAGTGCCGGTGCCCTGACCTCGGATTTCTATCCCATGGTGCGGGGCCGGCTGGTCAGCATCGCCAGCGAGGCGGTGCGAGACAGCGATGAGGATGGCCGTGAAGGGGTGAACCGCGAGCTCAACTTCACCACCACCACCGGCTTGCCGCCGGACAATACCCTGACCGCGGGGCGCTGGCTGGATGGCCCCGGCCAGGTGTCGGTGGACAAGGATCTGGCCAAGCGGCTCGACATAGCGCTCGGCGACACCCTGGGCTTCACCATAGAGGGGCGCAGCTTCAAGGCGCAGGTGACCAGCCTGCGGGCCATCAAGTGGGACAACATGCGGCCCAACTTCTACATGATCTTCTCGCCGGACGTGCTGGCCCCCTTCTCCCAGACCTGGCTCGGCAGCTATCGGCTGCCGGAGCAGGGGCGGGTGGCGGAGGTGGAGCTGATCCGCAGACACCCCACTGTGAGCCTCATCGATGTGGACGATCTGATAGTGCGGTTGACGGCCGTGTCTGAGCAGGTAAGCCGGGCGCTGGGGCTGATGCTGGGGCTGGTGACTGTGGCGGCGCTGCTGGTGCTGCTGACCCAGACCCAGGCCAGCATGGCCCACCGCCGTCGCGAGTTGTTGCTGATGCGCACCCTGGGGGCCAGCAGCGAGCTGCTCAAGAAGATGCTGCGCTGGGAGCTGGTTGCCAGCGGTCTGCTGGCGGGGCTGTGCGCCGCCATTGTGGTCGAGCTCTGCTCTTTCGGTCTGCAATGGTGGTGGTTCGAGGGGCAGTGGCAGTTCCACTGGGTCATCTGGGCCGGCCTGCCCTTGCTGGGCGCCCTGCTGGTGACGCTGGCGGGGCAGGGCATGCAACGCCAGTTGCTGGCGGGCACCTTGAGCGATCGGCTTCGTGGTCTGGGTCAGGGCCTGCTGTAATCACAGCATCCTGCGCGGATGCCGCCAGGCGCAATAACGGATCAGCCCGGCCAATGGCCGGGCTGATTGCTATCCGGTTGCCTGATTTGCAGGATCCAGTCAGCGGGGCGTGCTCAACAGATTGGCGAGGGCCTGGGGCAGCTCCGGGTAGGTGAAGTGAAAGCCGGCCTCTTGCAGGCGGGCGGGCAGCACCTTCTGGCCGGTGAGCAGCAGGTCGGCCGCCTCGCCCATCAGCAGTTGCAGCAGGGGGGCCGGCACCAAGAAGAGGTGTGGTCGGTGCAGGGCGCTGGCCAGGCTCTGACTGAACTCGCGATTGCTGACCGGCAGTGGCGCCGTGCCGTTGAAGATGCCGTCGCACTCCTCGTGCTCCAGCAGGAACAGCATGGCGCGCACCAGATCCTGAATGTGGATCCAGCTCATGATCTGCTGGCCCGATCCCATGGGGCCGCCGAGACCGAGGCGATAGGGGGTCAGCATCCTGGGCAGGGCACCGCCATCTGTGCCGAGCACCAGCCCGATGCGCACTATGCAGACCCGGGTGCGGTTGCTGCGGGCCTCGCGGGCCAGGGTTTCCCACTGCTGGCAGAGTTGGTGGGTGAACTCGTCGTGGGGCGTCCGGCACTGCTCGTCCAGCGCCACATCCCCCTGCCTGCCATACCAGCCGATGGCGGAGGCATTGATCAGCACCCTGGGCGGCGTGCTGGAGAGCTTGATGAGATCGACCAGCTGTTCGGTCAGCAGCCAGCGGCTGTCACACAGCAGCTGCTTGCGTTGCTCGCTCCAGCGTCCGGCGGCGATGGGTTCTCCCGCCAGGTTGATGACGGCATCCACATCGTTGAGGTCGTCGAGCCGATCCAGGTTGTCGAGCAGTTTGACGTCGTGACCGAGCAGCTCATAGGCACGGCTGCCCTGACGGGTCAGCACCACCACCTCGTGGTTGACCTTGAGATGGGCCACCAGACGGCGGCCGATAAAACCGGTTCCTCCCGTGATCAGTATTTTCATGTCCAGACTCCCTGACGCTGTTGGCTCTACTCTAGTGGGCTGGCGCAAGATGAACAAGCAACTGTTTTTGCAAAGATTATAATCTTCACTGCGCAGAGGGGAGCCAGGCTTGGACCCTGCCAGGGGAGGCAAGGCTGTCAGGCTCCAGAGCCGTTGAAGATGTGGCTGAAAGCCCTGTTTCGACGAGGTTTGGTGCCAATCAGGCCAAACTTTCTTGCTGTTGTTTGTATCAGAATGACTTGTCAGGGGGGCGGAGAGCAGTAGACTTGCCCGCTTTTTCGCCGTTGCCGTGAGGATGACCATGCCATTTCGTCGTTTAAGGTTACGCCAGTTTTACACCCGGCTGGGGGCCTCCCTGCTGGCGAGTCTGCTCCCCGTGCTGCTGGGGGTGCTGATCATCTCATGGCAGACCTTCTCTGGCATGAAGCAGGATGCCGAGGATCGGCTGCTGCATGCCAGACGCATGTTTGACCGTACCCTGGACAATGCCCATCGAGCTGCGTCCATGGTGCAGGGCGGTGTGGGGCTACCTTGCGCCGAGGTGGTACAGGGGCTGCGGGATCAGGTGGCGACAGTGCCGGATGTGCGCACCGTCAACCTGGCCAGGGGAGAGACCATCTATTGCTCCTCCCTCTATGGCGCCTATAGCGGCCCCTTTGCGCTGGCCGACTATGCCGGTGGTCAGCTCGACCTGATGCGGGGCAATCCGGTGACGCCGGATCGGCCGCTGGTTGTCTATCGACAGGCGGTGGGGGATTACAGCGTGCTGGTCGGGGTGGATGGCTACTATCTGCACAATATTCTCGACATGCTGAGCCGCAATTCGCCGCTGGCGCTGGTGGTAGGGTCGCAGGCCATGCTGGCCAGCGGCATGGTCAGCGAAGAGATCCCGCCCAAAACACGCGGCTATCTGGAACAGGTATCGGAGAAGTATCAATACCGGGTGGTCACTGACCTGTCCCACGACGAGTACGGCAGCCACATCTGGCACTACTCCAAGGCCAGCATCATCATCTATCCCCTGCTGGGCATACTGGCGGGGGTTGGCGTGTTCTGGCTGACCGGCCGCTCGACGTCCCCCTCGCAAGAGCTGCGACGGGCGCTGGATCAGCGGGAGTTCATCCCCTATCTGCAGCCGGTGGTAACCGGCGACGACGCCCACTGGTGCGGCTGCGAGGTGCTGATGCGCTGGCAGCATCCCCGTCAGGGACTGATCTCGCCGGATCGCTTCATTCCGCTGGCGGAAGACAGCGGCCTGATAGTGCCCATGACCCGGCTGCTGATGGAGCAGGTGCGCGATCAGTTTGCCGGCGCTGTGCATACCCTGCCCAGGGGATTCCACTTTGGCTTCAACATCAGCGCCAGCCACTGCAAGGATCTGAGCCTGGTGGCGGATTGTCGCGACTTCATCAACGCCTTCAGGGAGAACCCCATCAAGCTGGTGCTGGAGCTGACGGAGCGGGAGCTGATAGTGGCGGACGAGGTGACGGACCGGCTCTTCGCCGAGCTGCACCAGCTGGGGGTCTTCATCGCTATCGATGACTTTGGTACCGGCCACTCCAGCCTCACCTATCTGCAGCAGTTCCAGGTCGACTTTCTCAAGATCGATCAGAGCTTCGTCGGCATGATAGGCTCGGATGCGCTCTCCAGCCACATAGTGGAGAACGTCATCGACCTGGCGACCCGGCTCGGTCTGCTGCTGGTCGCCGAGGGGGTGGAGAACGAGGTGCAGGCCGCTTACCTGAGAGCGCGTCAGGTGACCTTCCTGCAGGGCTATCTCTATGGCCGCCCCATGCCGATGAAGGAATTCGCCAGCGCGCTGAGCGCCTGAGTTGTCCGGCTCCGCAGAGGGCGGGACATAAAAAAACCAGCGACCGAGGTCGCTGGTTTTTTTCATGCCGTGGCTCGTCAGAGCATGCGGGCGAGGGCGCGAGTCAGTCGCTTGACCCCCTCTTCTATGGTGGCCTCGTCCACGCAGGAGAAGCTCAGCCGCAGGGTGTTCTGGATCTCGGGGCGCACATAGAAGGGCGCGCCGGGCACGAAGGCCACCTTCTCCTTGATCGCCTCGTCGAACAGCGCCATGGCGCTGACGGTCGAAGGCAGGGTCAGCCAGAGGAACATGCCCCCTTCCGGTCGGGTGTAGCTCACGCCGGGCGGGCAGTGACGGGCCAGTGCGGCCTCCATGGCGGCACGTTGGCGGCCATAGACCTCCTTGATCTTCTCCAGATGGGCATCCAGCGAGTTGTCGATCAGGAAGCGGTGCAGCACCTGTTGGCTGAAGGCGTTGCTGTGCAGGTCGGTGGCCTGCTTGGCGATGGTGACCTTCTTGCGCAGCCAGTCCGGCACCAGCATCCAGCCGAGGCGGAAGGCGGGCACCACCGTCTTGGAGAAGGAGCCGAGCAGCACTGTATTGTTCGGTGCCAGCTTGGCGATGGGGGGCAGGTGTTCGCCCTCGAAGCGCAGCTCGCCATAGGGGTCGTCTTCCACCATCAGCAGCTCGTGGCTGACCAGTCGCTCGGCCAGCGCCTCGCGGTTGGCACGGCTGTAGGAGACGCCGCTCGGGTTCTGGAAGTTGGGCACGCCGTAGAGCAGCTTGGCGTTGGAGCCGCTGGCCAGCAGCACATCCAGCGCCGCCAGATCCAGTCCCTCTTCCCCCAGGGTGATGGGCTTGAAGGCCGGTTGATAGACGGAGAAGGCCTGGATGGCGCCGAGGTAACCCGGCTCTTCGATGATGAGATCCTGACCCTCGTCGATCAGCACCTTGCCCAGCAGATCCAGCGCCTGCTGGGAGCCGCTGGTGATGAGGATGTTGTCCGGGTTGACGCGCATGCCGTGGCGGGCCAGATAGCGGTCGGCTATGTACTGGCGCAGCGGGGCGAAGCCCTCGGTGGCGGCATACTGCAGGGCGGCGGCCCCTTGCTCGCGCAGCACGTCCTGGCAGGCCTGGTCGATGGCCTTGACCGGGAACAGGTGCGGATTGGGCAGACCACCGGCAAAGGAGATGATCTCCGGATTGGCGGCGACCTTGAGGATCTCGCGGATAAAGGAAGGCTCTACCTTCTCGAAGCGCTGGGCAAAAAACGGCTGCATAGGACTCTCTCTGGCATGGTGAGCGGTCGCTCCATTCGACCGCCAGGTTATCCGTTTGTATCAGATTTAAAAAATGAGGCAATGGCTGTAACAAAAATCGATAAAAAAGGGCAGGTTTGGCACCTGCCCGAATTTTATCGGCCGGGGGCGGCCGTGGAGCGCAAAAAGCCCTGAATTGGTCCCGGGCCAGCGCGCGTCATTGACGAGTCGCCGGCGTTACAGGCCCGGCTCCTTGAGGAAGCGGATCATCAGATCCGTGTTGGCGCTGAGCTGTTGCTCCACCCGGCCCGGGAACAGTTCGGCCATCTTGTCGAGGCGGTCGTACTGGGTATGCCAGATCTTGCCCCACTGGGTTTCGCTGTCCCGGTCGCAGGCGCTCTTGGTGGCGTCGTCGTAGCAGTCCCACAGCGCCGGATTGGTGGTCTGGGAGTAGCCGTCATAGCCATCCGCTCCGTTGATGGTGAAGTTGGTGGCCTCCACGTAGGCGATGGGCACCCCCAGGCAGGCGAACGGCGCATGATCCGACCAGCTGCCTGTCTCCCCTTCCGGATAGCCGGCGTAGCTGGGGTGGATGGCAAACGGGGTGGCGGTCAGCTTGGAGACGGCCAGCAGGCGATCCCGCACCTTGGGATCGAAGCTGTAGCGGCTCGGATCGGCGCAGTTGTACTCGGCCACGTCGGAGTGGGCCGAGTGAACGTAGACGATGTCGCCCCCGGCTATGGTGTCGTAGTTCACCATGGCCAGCAGGCGGGCAATGGCGGTGCTGTCCAGGCTGGCGGCATAGGCCTTGGAGCCGTTGAGGCCGTTCTCCTCCGCGCCGAAGAAGGCGAAGCGCACCGTGTAGGGCAGGGTCTGCCCCTTGAGCGCCTCGGCGACCGCCAGCAGGGCAGCGACGCCAGCACCGTTGTCGGTGGCCCCTTCAGAACCCTTCTTGTCGCCCGTGCTGTCGTAGTGGGCGCCGATCAGGATCACCTTGTCGCTCTGGCCCTTGAGCTCGGCGACGAGGTTCTGGGAGGTCTTGCTGGCCCCGCTCTTGGTGTAGGTGAAGGGCTGGTTTTGCACCTCGTAGCCCCAGCCGGCCAGGTGATCCTGGATCCAGGCGGCGGCGCGGGTCTCGGCCTCTGAGCCCGTGGGTCTGGCACCTATCCCCTCGGCGGTCGAGCTCAACTGCACCAGATACTCATAGGCCTGCTCGGCAGCGGTGGGGGCCTGCGAATCATTGGTGGAGGTGTTGCACCCTGCCAGCAGGGCTGTGATGGCAAACGCCAATGCTGTGTGTTTCATACTGCAATCCTTTGTTGTGTATGGTTTTATTTGCGCAGGCCAGCATGCGCCCGGCGCCCGGCAGATTCTGTGAACGGGGTGGCATTTGTCAATCCTTGTGGCGGAATTGGTCAGGTGCGGGGGATTTGTTTCGCGAAACACTTGCGCCTTGGGCCTATCTTGGGATAATTCGCTACCCAGTTTCGCGCATTGATGAAATAACGCGCCATTCATCCACGAGATCCGTGACTCTGGGTGATGAAGCAACGAGCAATTCATTCATGTCGTCAGTGACCCTGGGTGATGAAATAACGAACAATTCATTCCTGTCGTCTGTGACCCAGACCGATGCAATAACGAGCAATTTGATTATGCCTGTGACCCAAGATGTATTTAACGAAGACGGCAAGTTCATGCGCAAGATCCGCAGCTTTGTCCGTCGCGAAGGCCGCCTGACCAAAGGGCAGGAGAAGGCTCTGGAAGAGCTCTGGCCGGTCATGGGTATCGATTTCGCGCCAGCGCCCCTCGATCTGGTCGCCCTGTTTGGCCGTGAGGCCCCTGTGGTGCTGGAAATAGGCTTCGGCATGGGCGCCTCCCTGGTGGAGATGGCCAAGAATGCCCCCGAGAAAAACTTCATCGGCATCGAGGTGCACTCGCCGGGTGTGGGTGCCTGCCTCGGCACAGCCCAGGAAGCGGGCGTCACCAATCTCAAGGTCATCTGCCACGACGCGGTGGAAGTGCTGGAGCACATGATCCCGAACGGCTCGCTTGCCTGCCTGCAGCTGTTCTTCCCGGATCCCTGGCACAAGAGCCGTCACCACAAGCGCCGCATAGTGCAGCCGGCCTTTGCCCAGGATATCCGCCAGAAGCTGGCCATAGGTGGCGTGTTCCACATGGCCACCGACTGGGAAAACTATGCCGAACACATGCTGGAAGTGATGAGCGTCGCCGAGGGTTACGAGAACACCTCCGCCACCGGCAACTGGGTGGCTCGTCCCGACTGGCGTCCGCTGACCAAATTCGAACAACGGGGCCATCGTCTGGGCCACGGGGTTTGGGATCTGATTTTCAAACGCGTTAACTAATTTAACGAGTCAACTAACCTAAGGAGCTATCATGGCCAATCGTAGCCGCCGTCTGCGTAAGAAACTGCGAGTCGACGAATTCCAGGAAATGGGATTCGACATCAGTTTCAACTTCCCGGTCGGCACTGCCGAAGCGACCATCGATACAGTAGTCGATGCGATGATCGATGAGGTTGTTGAACCCCGTAGACTGGCTTTCGCCGGTTCAGGCCACCTGGCCTGGGAAGGGATGATCTGCACTCAGCAACTGGGCAAATGTACCGAAGAAGACCGCGCCGTCGTCAAATCCTGGCTGGAAAGCAAGGGGATGGAAGCCGTGGTGGTCACCGAGCTGTTCGACCTCTGGTACGGTGAACCGGCCTGAGACTCGGTCGCCTGTTGCAGGCGCCTTGTTGTGGGTAGATAGACAAGTCCCGCCGCTGGCGGGATTTTTGTCGGTGGGGATGGGATCTCCACACCCGTTTTAGTCATGGAATCCTTTATGGTGTTGTCATCCGAATTACTGGCCAGCATTCTGGCAGAGGTGCGCCCGCTGCTCGGACAGGGCAAGGTGGCCGACTACATTCCCGCCCTGGCCCGGGTGCCGGCCGACCGGCTCGGTATTGCCGTCTGTACCGTGGAGGGGGAGCTGTTCACCGCAGGTGACGCCTTCGAGCCCTTCTCCATCCAGAGTATCTCCAAGGCCCTGAGCCTGACCCTGGCCCTCACCCTCTATCAGGAGGAGGAGATCTGGGCCCGGGTAGGCAAGGAGCCCTCCGGCCAGCCGTTCAACTCCCTGGTGCAGCTGGAGTTCGAGCACGGCATTCCCCGCAATCCCTTCATCAATGCCGGAGCCCTGGTGGTGAGCGATCTGCTGGAGACCCGGCTCACGGCCCCGCGCCAGCGCACCCTGGAGCTGGTGCGCCGCCTCTCCGGCAATCCGGCCATCATGGCGGATCAGGTGGTGGCGCGCTCCGAATACCAGCACTCGGCCCGCAATGCGGCCATCGCCTATCTGATGAAGGCCTATGGCAACTTCGAGAATGAAGTGGACAAGGTGTTGCAGAGCTACTTCAGTGCCTGTGCCATTCGCATGAGCTGCGTCGATCTGGCGCGTACTTTCCTCTATCTGGCCAATCGCGGGCTGCCGCTTGGCGAGAGCACGTCGCTGTTGCCGGCTCGCACCACCAAGCAGGTCAATGCGCTGCTCGCCACCTGCGGCCTCTATGACGAGGCCGGTGATTTTGCCTATCGGGTCGGTATGCCGGGCAAATCCGGGGTCGGAGGGGGTATCATGGCACTCATCCCCGGTGAGCTCTGCATCTGTGTCTGGTCGCCCGAGCTCAACAAGGCGGGCAACTCGCTGGCGGGCACGGCGGCGCTGGAGCTGCTGGCCGAGCGGCTGGGCCGCTCCATTTTTTAACCCTGTTCACTATGAATCGAGACATCACCATGAAACGACATCTTCGCTTCCTGCAGGCCGCGCTGGCGACCTTACTGCTCTGGTGCGCACTGCCCGCCTTTGCCGCCGAATTGCCGCCGCTCTCGCTGGCCGATGCCAAGAGCAAGCAGGCGGTCATGCTGGACACCCGTGCCAGCCACTTCTATCAGGGCTGGCCGATGGAAGGCGAGAAACAGGGTGGCCATGTGGCCGGTGCCGAGAACCTCTCCGCCGATTGGAAATACAGCGATGACGAGTGGCCCAAGGCGCTCGAGATCAAGGGCCTGAAAGCCGATCGTCCGGTCGCCCTCTATGGCGCGCCGCGGGAAGTGGCCGAAGTGGCCCGCATGCTGCGCAAGCAGGGCATCAAGCAGCTGTTCGAGCTGCAAGGCTGGCAAGCCGCACCGCGCGAGCATCTGGTGCGCTGGCAGCAGCTGGTCTATCCGCGCTGGCTGGCGGATCTGCAGGAAGGCAAGCCGGTCGCGGCGGCGCCGAAAGGGGACTGGAAGCTGTTCGAAGTGGATTGGGGTTCACCCAAGGCCTACCTGCTGAGCCACATCCCGGGGGCCGGCTACATAGATACCAACCGTCTGGAAGAGGAGCCGCTGTGGAACAAGGTTTCTGACGAGGCGCTCAAGGCGCTGCTGCTGGAGAACGGCATCCGTCACGACACCACAGTCATCCTTTATGGCCGCAACACCATGGCCGCCGCCCGCGCGGCGCATCTGATGATGTATGCCGGCGTGCAGGACGTGCGCCTGCTGGACGGTGGTCTGGATGCCTGGTTCGTGCAGCATCTGCGTACCGAGACCGGCCTGCCCAACAAATATGAGCCGGTGAAGGAGTTTGGGGTCGCCATTCCGGCCCATCCCGAGTACTACACCACCCTGAGCCAGGCCAAGGCGCTGCTCAAGCAGCCCAATGGCGCCCTGGTCAGCGTGCGTACCTGGGACGAGTTCGTCGGCAACACCTCCGGCTACAGCTACATCAAGCCGAAGGGCGACATCCCGGGGGCCAAGTGGGGTCGCGGCGGTGTGGATGCCAACAGCATGAGCGATTTCCACAACCCGGATGGCACCATGAAGCCGGCCGGGGAGATCCTCACCATGTGGGACGAGTGGAATATAGAGCCGGCCCAGCAGGCCGCCTTCTACTGCGGTACCGGCTGGCGCGCCTCCGAGGCCTTCTTCTACGCCTGGCTGATGGACTGGAAGCGGATCAGCGTCTACGACGGCGGCTGGTATGAGTGGAGCTCGGATCCCAAGAACCCCATCGTGACCGGCGAGCGTCAACCTGCCAAGCAATGAGCCAATAGTGATCACGAGGCCGGACAGATGTCCGGCCTTTTTGTATCCGCTCGGGCCTGCGCCAGCCGGGCACTACACTTTGCGAGTGACAATCAGGTCGATGCAAGGAGTGACCTATGAGACGGATATGGATAGGCCTGCTGGTGGCAGGCGTGCTGGGGCAGGGCGCCATGGCCGCCGAGCGGGCCCGCTATCTGGTGCAGCTGGCAGCGGGTGCCGAGGCGGCTGTGCTGGCCCAGAGCAAGGGAATGGGCGGCGAACTGGCATTGCAGCTGCCTGAGCAGCATGCGCTGGCGCTCTGGTTGCCCCAGGTGGCGGCCGCGGCCCTGGCCCGCAACCCCAAGGTGTTGTGGGTCGAGCCGGATGCCAAACGCTACACCAGCGCCGAGACCCTGCCCTACGGCATTCCCATGGTGCAGGCTCCGCTGCTCAGTGACGCGGCGGCGGGAGAGGTGCTGGTGTGCATCATAGATTCAGGCTACAGCGGCGCCCACCCGGACCTGCCCCACGGGGCTCAGGTGCAGGGCAGTGACAACGCAGGCACCGGCAGCTGGAGCAGCGACGAGAACGGGCACGGCACCCATGTGGCGGGCACCATAGCCGCCGTGGGGGGCAACGATATCGGCGTGGTCGGGGTGCTGCCAAACCAGAGCGTGCCGCTGCACATCATCAAGGTGTTCGGCGCCAACGGCTGGGCCTATACCTCCAACCTGGTGGGGGCCCTCAACGCCTGCAAGCAGGGGATGACCAGTCGCGGCTTTACCCGCATGGTCATCAACATGAGCCTGGGGGGCAATGTGCCCAGCAAGACAGAGGAGCAGGCCTTCAATCAGGCCTATGGCCAGAACGTGCTGAGCGTGGCGGCGGCAGGCAACGCGGGCAATACCAGCAAATCCTACCCGGCCTCCTATGGCAGCGTGGTGAGCGTGGCCGCCATCGATGCCAACAAGCAGCTGGCGTACTTCTCCCAACGCAACGATCAGGTGGAGCTGGCGGCCCCCGGCGTCGCCGTGCTGTCGACAGTGCCGACCGGCTATGCCAACTACAGCGGCACCTCGATGGCGACGCCGCACGTGGTCGGGGTCGCCGCTTTGGCCTGGTCACAGCGGCTGGAGTGCAGCAACGATCAGCTGCGCCAGACCCTGCGCAGCAGTGCCCAGGATCTGGGTGCGCCTGGGCGCGACAACAGCTATGGCTATGGCCTGGTACAGGCCAGGGCCGCGGCGGATCGGCTGGCGCTCGGCTGCGGCCCGGGCACCGGAGGCAGTGGCAAGCCGGGTGGTCGTAAGTAGCTGATTTTTGACATGGATCCCGTTCCGGCAATCTGTTTTTCCGGGGCAATGGGGTTGAGCTAGGCTTCAGTCACCATCCTCGTGGTGAGGGTGAAGAGGGAGACGAGACAGGCGATGAAGCAACTGATGATGATCCTGGTGTGTGCACTGGGACTCGTGGCGTGTAGCTCTCAATACATCATGAGTACCAAGGACGGGAAGATGATCACCACCGACAGCAAGCCCAAGCTGGATGAGAGCACCGGCATGTACCGCTATTACGATACCGAAGGGCGGGAGGTGATGATCAAGAAGGACGACGTCACCCAGATCATGGAGCGTTGAGGCTCCACCAAAGAACAAGGGCTGCCCGCGAGCAGCCCTTGTTATTTTCGGCCTCAGCTTATCTGGGCCACCTGCCGATTGACCTGGCCCACGAACAGCTGATGGAAGCGGGAGTGGGAGTTGGCCAGCAGGCTGACCGGCGAGCCCTGTTCCACCACGGTTCCCGCCTCCATCACCACCACCTTGTCCACCGACAGCAGCGGCTCCAGATGGTGGGCGATCACCAGGTAGCTGGCCTCGGGCCGGTAGCGATAGAGCAGCTCCGCCATCTTGCGCATGCCGCCGTGATCGAGATCCGACGTCGCCTCGTCCAGTACTATGAGCGGACGGCGTGACAGCAGGATGCGGGCGATCACCAGCAGCTGGGTCTCGCCGGCCGACAGTTGCAGCTTGTCGAGATCCTCGTCCAGCCGGCCGGCGCAGCGCTCGGCCAGACCGACCCGGGACAGCGCCTGCTCCAGCGCCTCGTCATCCTGCTCGGTCAGCGGCGCCAGGTTGGCACGCAGGGTGCCGAAGAAGGTGAGAGGCGTCTGGGAGACTGTGTCGTAGAGATCGCGCACCGCCTCCGGTGCAAGCCGGGACAGCGGCTGATCGCCGTAATGGATCTCTCCCTGGGAGGCCGGGTACATGGCCTGCAGCACCCCGAGCAGCGAGCTCTTGCCCGCGCCGGTACGCCCGCAGACGCCAACCTTCTCGCCGGGGGCCAGTTCGAAGTTCACCTTGTGCAGGGCCCACTGGCTGGCTTGTGGATAGCGCAGCCCCAGGTTGTCGAAGCGCACCCTGGGATGGGGCGTCGCCAGCGCTTCCCCATGCTGGCGTTCGCTCTCGATTTCGCTGTACTCGCGCACCCGCTCCACCGCATTCATCACCTGCTCCACCTCGGCGAAGGTGCGAATGAGGGAGTTGAGCATGGCCGAGGCGGTAAAGGCGTAGGTGATGGCCACGGCCCCCAGCAGCGAGCTGTTGCCAAAGGCCACCATCAGCGCCACCGCGCCCACCAGGGCGGCGGAGAGCAGGGTCTGGTGCATGCCGAGCCAGCGGTTGATGGAAGTGGTGGTGTACCAGCTGCGCAGGTTGTTGTCATAGTGCAGCAGCACCTGATCCAGCGCGAAGCGCTCGGCTCCGGCCAGACGCAGGGCGGGGGCGCCGCGGATGGTCTCGCTGATGCTGATGTAGAGCGGCGAGCGCAGCACGGATGCCTGCCGCCGCAGCTTGAGCTGCACCGCCCGGTAGCGTCGCTGCAGCACGTAGAGTGCCCAGCCAACCAGGGGGGCGATGAGCAGCAGCAGCGGCATGTTGACGCCGATCACCACCACCTGCAGCAGCACGGAGATGAGCATGCCGAACAGCCCCATCAGCATGGACAGCAGTATCTCCTGCGCCTCCCCGAGATCCCGATCGAAGCGGTTGAGGATACGCCCCTGCGGCACCTTGTCGAAGAAGGCCATGGGAGCGCGGCTGATGCGGCTCAGCATGCCGTCGAACAGGGTCCAGGCCAGCTTGAGCCCCAGCTTGTAGTTGATGACCCGCACCACCATGATGCAGGTGAGGGAGCCTGCTCCCAGCAGCACATAGATGCCGAGCAGCTCGCTCACCTCGGTGAGGCCGGCCTTGCCGCCGAGCCAGAGATCCGAGGCGATGCGCAGCCCCTCCTGGCCCAGGGTAAGCAGCAGGGCGATCAGGATGGCGCCGGGGGCGGCGAGACGCTGCCACATGAAGCCGAACAGGCCCCAGTCCACCTTGCCTTCCACCACCTTCTCTTCGTTGAACTGTTCCGCTTCCTGGGGGGCCACCATGGGGGCGGGGAGCGGATGCTGGATGAGGTCCGCCAGCTGGTGGGCATCGAGCTCCACCAACTGGCCCTGCTCGATGCGGATCACCCGATCGCAGTGGGCCAGCACGTCAGGGTCGTGGCTCACCAGCAGCCGGGTCGGTCCCGGTTTGAAGGCGAGCCCCTGCTCCAGCACCTGGGCCGAGACGATGGGATCCAGCGCCGAGAGGGGGTTGTCCAGCAGCAGGATGTCGGCCTGGGCATAGAGGGCGCGGGCCAGGGCGACCCGCTGCTGCTGGCCGCCGGAGAGGCGGGTGCCGAGCTCCCCCACCAGGGTCTGATCGCCGTGGCTGAGCAGGCTAAGGTCGGCGCCGAGGGCGCTGGCCCCCAGCACCCAGCGATAGCGCTCGCCGTGCCAGGGCTGGCCGAACAAGATGTTGTTGCGGATGGTGTCGTTCATCAGCCAGGGCTTATGACCCAGGTGGGCGACCCGGCCGTGACGGCGGATCTCCCCCTCGAAACTGTCGTCAAAGCCGGCGATGAGGTGCAGCAGGCAGCTCTTGCCGGCCCCTGTCGTGCCCGTGATCCCCACCAGTTCCCCCGGCTGTATGATGAGGCTGGCCCCCTGCAGTACCGTTTTTTGCTGGTGCAGGGCGGTGACGTCCTGGATCCGCAGGCTGCCGACGGGCAGGCTGGCATCGGTGAGATCCCTGTGCTGCTCCGGGCTGTTGAGGAACTCGCACAGCCGGTTGAAGCCGGTGTTGAAGTTGATCAGGGTGCGGATGAGATAGGGCAGCCGCATCATGGGGATCCGCAGCACGGCGAACAGGGCTATGGTGGTGAACACCTGGGGCAGGGTCAGGCTCTGTCCCGACATCAGATAGGTGGTGAAGGTGGCGAGCGTCACCAGCAGCGGCGTGCTCAGCATCAGGCTCTCGTTGATGGCGTCGAGCTTGAGCACCCGACCGAGCACCCCCAGCTCCTGCTGGCGCTTGTTGTTGGCCGCCCGGGTGAAGAAGGCTCCGAGCCCGTTCTGGCGCACCAGCCGCAGCTTCTTGATGTATTCCGCCAGTATGCCGTTGCGCTCGTCCTGCTGGCGCTTGAGCTGCTGCTCCTGCTGGTTCATCCGCCGCACCACACGGGTGGAGATGAGCAGCAGCAGGGTGAGGACGGCAAAGCCGACCAGGCCGGCGCTGCCCACCTGCCACACCAACAGGGCTATGGTGCCGAGCAGCTGCAGTGCCATGGTGAGCGGCATGGCGGGGTCCGCAAGAATCCAAGTAATGTCCCACACATCCCGGTTGATGAGATTCTGCACCCGGCCACCGGCCCTGTCGTCGAAGCTCTTGCCGCCGAGCTTCATCACCTTGGCGAGCAGGGCTTCGGCCAGCAGACGGCGAATGGGGACGTGCATCTTGAGCGCCAGCTGCAGCGAGTGCTCCGCCAGCATGCCGGCGGCCAGCACCGAGGCAAACAGGGCGAAGGCCAGCAGCAATTTCTGCTCGGTGGGGGCGCCCGCGCCGAGCTGGGTCATGCTGTGGTTGAGCAGCCAGGGGCTGGCCAGGGTCGCCAGCATGCCGAGCAGTTGCAACAGGGTGAGCAGGCCAATCCGCCCCTTGTAATGGCGCCAGATGAAGGCGGTGATGGGCCAGGGACGCACAGGCGCGCGGGCTGTGAGTCGAAGGAAGGCATCGGCCCTGCCATCGCGTCTGTCTTCCGGCAGCAGGGGATAGAGGTCGTCGAGGCCGACCTGGGGCTCTTTCAGCCCCTTGCGTTGCAGCGGGCCCGTCCAGTGATAGAAGAGGCGGCTCAGCCAGCCGGCCGAGATTTCCGGGTGATCCAATGGGTGTCCTTATTATTGTGCTGCTTCCAGGGAGCGGGGCGACTCATGGGTCGCCCTCGATATTGTGGTGTTATGGCTGCGGGCTCGTCGCCCGGTCGGGATCAGCGATCCCGGTTCAAGCGGATGAGTCGGTCCAGGATCTGCTCGCCATCGACCCGCAGGCCGTTGTGCTCGTATTCGTTGGTGATCCAGGCGCGGCTGTTGCCTAGGCCCTTGAGGGTCTCGCGGCTGTAGTCGAACTCCACATACATGTCTTCGGCATAGACGGCGCAAGCCACAGGCACTGTGTTGCGGGCCAGCTGCGCCGGGTCGTAGAGCGGCCCCCAATCGGCCTTCTTGGCCAGCAGATGGGCGGCTTCCTTCAAGGGGATCAGCTCGCGGAACTGCTCGAACATCCAGGGGAAGATCATCTCGCCGGTGAAGGCGAAGTCTTTGCCGGGCGCCCAGGCCAGGGCCGGGTACTCGCCTCTGACCCGCTCGGCCGCCCAGTTGCTGGCGGCCCCTTCGGCGTAGATGGACTCATGCAGTATGGCGAACACCGGATTGGTGTTGAACGGCTGCATGGCTTGTACCTGATAGAGGAAGGCGGGGTTGAGCCGCTCGCCGATGAAGGCGTCTTCCAGCAGGTAGTAGAGCTCCTCGAAGGCGCCGCTGGCGCCGAGATCCAGCCCCTGCTGCTGCAACTGCTCCACCGTCAGACGCTGGCCGTTGGGCAGGCGTACCTCGTGGCGGTGCAGGTGATTGGCCAGCCGGTTGGCGATGGCCTGGGCATGGGGGAAGCGGGTGAAGAAGGCGCGGTTCTTGTCCGCCACCCGTTGATAGGTGGCGCGGTAGACCTCATCTGCACTGCGGCCTATGGGGGCCACGCCGCCAGTGAGGTAGACCTCGTGCAGGCTGTCCGGGAACAGGGAGAGATAGGTGAGGCTGCAAAAACCGCCGAAGCTCTGGCCGAGCAGGCTCCAGGGGCGGTCCGGGCTCAAGATCTCGCGAATGCATTCCGCGTCGCGCACTATGCTGTCGGCGCGAAAGTGGCTGAGATAATCCGCCTGCTGCCGGGCCGTGAGCTGGGCCAGCGCATCGGCGCTGATGGGGGCCGAGTGACCCGTGCCGCGCTGATCGAGCAGCAATACCCGAAATTCCTGCAGGGCCCGCTTGAGCCAGCCGCTGTCGGCGGTCGGGCGCGGGGCGCCAAAGCCGGGGCCCCCCTGCAGGAACAGCAACCAGGGCAGCTCGTCGTCCAGTCTGTCCTGGCGGCAGAGGGTACGACCAAACAGGGTGAGCGTCTCCTCGTCGTCCGGCTGCTGGTGGTCGAGGGGCACGGTGAAGAAGTGTGGTTCGCAATGGATGCCGTCCAGCACGTAACGCAAGGGGCTGCTCATCTTGGGTCTCCCTGAGGGTAGGAAAATCGTCGGCCTCATCATAGCCCTGGCGTGGGAATGGGTCACGCCGGTTTTCCAAATTGTTAACATTGTCATGAGCCGGGACGCGGGCGTCTGGCTGATGAATTTATTGTCGACAAGGGAGTTGACGCTGGCTGGTGGTTACACAAAGATGGCTCGCCTGCCGAGCTGGGCAGGGGATACGCGCCGCAACAGGTTGAGGTGGGCTCGATGAAGCCTAAGTGGATACGATTCAGGAAAAGAGAGAAAGAGGTAGATCCGGAGGGGGTGTTGCAAACGGGCCTGTGGCTGTTTAGCGCCACCTGTGGGGCAACGCTGCTATTGGCGGCCTGCAACGGCAGCTGACCGGAATGAAAAAAGCCCGCTCGATGAGCGGGCTTTTCAAATTTGGCTCCTCCTGCTGGACTTGAACCAGCGACATACGGATTAACAGTCCGCCGTTCTACCGACTGAACTAAGGAGGAATTATTGGTGCCCAGAGACGGAATCGAACCGCCGACACGGGGATTTTCAATCCCCTGCTCTACCGACTGAGCTATCTGGGCAACGGCGCGCATTAAACCCTTTCTGCGTTCGGGTGTCAACCGCAGGGCGCAGATTGCTGCACCGTTCGCTCGATAACCGAACAATTTGCCCGCTTGTCATCCGTTTTTGCCCTCATTCGTGCCCTGTTGTGCTGTCTTGCCTGTTTGCTGCCATGAAAAAGGGGGCCTGAGGCCCCCTGAACGCCAGTGTCATGACTCAATGACGGCTGACGATGATCCTGCCTGTGCTCATGTCACGGGCCTGACCTGTGACGCTGATCTTGAGGCCATACTCGGGCAGCAGACGACCGGCATCCGGGATCTCCTTGCTCTGGTAGCTGCGGGAATCCTTGAACACCCGGTTCGGGGTGATCCAGAAGTCGCGCAGCAAGGAGCCGCTCGGGTGCTTGAGGTTGAGCGGTTGCTGGAAGCCCAGGCTGAAGGTGGCATCGTGGATCTGGTAGCGAGTACCGGCCACGGCCCCATCGCTCCACATAAGGGTGCGCTGATCCGCATCCACCACCCCGAGGAAGCCCTCACCCGGATGGGTTCCCACCCAGTTGTTGGCCTGGCTGTTGTCCACGTACCAGAGCAGCATGCCCGGCTCGTAGCGCATCAGCTGATCGGCCACATTGATGTGGGCCAGCCCCTTGTCGACCCCGGCGTGGTTGCGCCACTCGGCCAGGTAGTAGTGATCCTTGGCCTCGTTGCCGTTGCTCTTCACGAAGCCGGCCAGGGTAAAGGCAGAACTGCCCTCGGCCCCGTCGCTCAACAGCACCTCACCATCGGCAGCCACCTGGAGCTCATCCACGAACAGGCCGTTTTCGGCCACGCCGCCATCGCTCTGGTATTGCAGGGTCAGGGTGATCTGCTGACCGGCCCAGGGGGTCAGGTCGAACTCGGCATCGGTCCAGCCGTTGGAGTTGCCCGTGATGCCGACGCCGAAGCCGACCCCGTTGGGATCGTCGCTGGTGGTCAGGTTGCCCGCGATGGGCTGGCCGTTGACCAGCACCCTGGCGTAGTCATACCCCTCTTCAATCTGATACCAGGCCTTGAACGCCAGGCTGGCGCTCTGCCTGCCGCCCAGATCCAGCTTGAGGCTCATGCGGTTGTCCAGGTTGTTGGCCTTGCCACCGTGGTATTGGTACTGGCCGGCGTAGGGCGGGTTGAGCGGTATCTGCTTGGCGGGCAGGTTGATGCGCACCACGTCGTCGTTGCGACCCTTGTCGTTGGCCTGATCCAGCATGTAGACGTTGCCGCGGGGGCTGAGGTCGGCGAGTTGCACATTGCTGCCATGCAGCCAGTTGCCGCCGAGGGAGGCCTGCAGGAACTCCTTGGCCCAGGCGGAGAACCCGGTCGGCTCCGTGCCGCCTATGACCCCGGCCCAGGAGCCGGAGGACATGATGGACCAGGTGGCCACCGGCTCTCCCTTGCCGGTGTACTTGGTGTCGTACTCGTCCGGTAGCCCCAGATCGTGGCCATATTCGTGGGCACAGACCCCGGCCGCCGCATCGATGGGCTGAATGGTGTAGTCGTAGGCCGCAAACTGGCCGCCGAAGCTGCCGTGCGGGCTGCTGGTGCCGGGGATGGGGAAGGGGGCACCCAGGTTCCAGCGGTGTGCCCAGATGGCATCCTCGCCGAGATCGCCGCCGCCAGCCTCTTCACCGACGCTGGAGTGGAAGATCATCAGGTGGTCGATGAGGCCGTCCGGCTCGTCCCGGTTGCCGTTGCCGTTCAGATCGTAGCGATCCTCCTGGTCAAACTGGGCCAGATCGATGGCGGGATCGTTGGCTACCTGGATCAGCGCCTCCTTCACCAGGTCCCGTATGGTGTTCGGGGTGGCATTGGCACCGTAGTAGGCGGCGTTCTTGCTGGCGGTATACCAGCCCGCCACCTGACCGCGCACGCTGTAGCTCTTGCCGGATTGCTGCTCGTAGAACTGGCGCATGGAGATGAACTTCTCGCCGTTCGGGCCGGCATAGCCCTTGTCGGAGAACAGCAGGTCGTTGTAGTGCGCCTGGGTGTAATCCGGGTAGTACATCTTGGTGAGTTCGGGGCTGACGCTGTTCTTAGGGTAATCGGGGAAGTCCACCAGGATGGCGAGGATCTTGTCCTTGCGCATCTTGCCCTGGTAGTGCTCCTTCTCGATGGCCTTGAGCAGCAGGGTCGGTACCCGATCGCCGGGACGGGCCGTGCCGTTGAAGCGGATCTTCTTGAGGATGGTCTCCCGCACCTTGCCCTCTTTCACCGCCAGGGTGCCACTGCTGCCGTTGTAGGCTCGTGACTTTTCGCGGTAGAAGCTGGCCAGGGCGGCCTGTTCCATCTCGGGAGAGGCCAGGGTCGGGATGCGGCCGCTCTTTTTGAGCATCTCCAGCACCTTTACCTCGTCCGCCAGAGGGGCATCGAACGGGCCATGCACCGGGGCGGCCATGGCGTGGTTTCCAATCATAAGGGTTGAGCCCATGAGCAGGCTCATTATTGTTTTTTTAGGCATTATCTATGTGCTCCTTCACATGATAAAAAGGGAGCCCTGCTGGCTCCTCTTTCCGTACGGGCAGTGCTCCGCCCGCGTCCCTTGATACACCCCGGGCCTGGCCTTGTCACCGTGTTCAGGCTGGTTGATAGTACTGATATTAAAGTGCTTTTCGATGGCGTTATGCCGCTGGTGACCTCTCTTATGAAGTTCCGTATGGGGCATGTTGTGGGCGGTGGCAGATTACACTTTATTAACCTTTTGTGATGGCACCCCATTTGGGGTGGCCGTGGCGGACCCGCTATCTTGGTTTGCCGCATTGAGCCGGATGCGCTCTGCGGGTATGCTTTGCCGCAACTATGCCGCCCGGGGTGCAGCGAGTCTGAACAGGCACCCTGTGGCCGACGGCATTTGACACCAACCAAGTACCATCTGGGGTTAATATGAGTCTTGATATGCAAGAGTGGCGTGCAGAGACCACCGCCATCGTCAACGAGTTGCTGGCCGATGGCAGCAACCCGGATCTGGAATACGAGATTGAGCACCACTTCGCCTGCCAGGATTTCGATCAGCTGGAGAAGGCCGCCGTCGACCTGTTCAAGGCCGGTTTTGAAGTGACAGATGCCGAAGAGATGGAGCTGGATGACGGCGCCCCCATCTTCTGCTTCGACGCCACCGTCGAGTGCAAGCTGGAGATCGAGACCATAGTCGCCGACATCGAAAAAATGCTGCCTATTCTTCAGAAATACGGTGTGGACTACGACGGCTGGGGCACCTACTTCCAGGAGTAAGCTGGCTTGAAGCACAGCTGACTGTCTGCCTGACAAGCAAAAGGCCACCCTCTGGGTGGCCTTTTCGTTGGCTGGCGGTCAGGCGCCGGGCAGCCGGTAGCTGCGGGCAAACTCGTCGGGGGGCAGGGGGCGGCTGAACAGGTAGCCCTGCAGCCGATCGCAACCGGCCTGCACCAGCCAGGCCTGTTGCTCTGGGGTTTCGACCCCTTCGGCCGTGATCCTGATCCCCAGCTCGTGACCCAGACCTATGACGGAGCGCACTATGGCGGTGGTGGCCTGATTGGTGGTCAGTCCCTGGGTGAAGCTGCGGTCCAGCTTGAGGGTGGCTACCTGCAGCCTCGGCAGGTAGGCGAGCGAGCAGTAACCCGTGCCGAAGTCGTCGATGGCGAGCTGGAATCCCGCCTCAATCAGGTTGGCCAGGTTGCTCTCGATCTCGTCGGCGTTCTCCATCAGCACGCCTTCGGTGATCTCCAGCTCCAGTTGCCAGGGGGCCAGGCCGTGGCGCTCGATGCAGGCGAAGATCTGCGGGCAGAGCTCGGGGTCGCGAAATTGCAGCGGCGACAGATTGATGGAGAGCACCAGATCCGGCGCCGCCGCCTGCCAGCGCGCCAGCTGGGCGCAGCCCTGCTCCAGCATGCGCTGGCCAAGCTGGCCGATGAGCCCCAGCTCCTCCGCCAGCGGGATGAACTCATCCGGCGAGATCATGCCGAGCTCGGGGTGAGGCCAGCGGCAGAGCAGCTCGGCCCCGTGCAGCTGATTGTTGCGGGTGCTGATGATGGGCTGATAGACGGCGGTGAGCTGACCCGACTTGATGGCCAGCGGCAGCTGGGCCGCGATCAGCTGACGGCGCTTGAGTTTGGCGTCGAGTTCGGGATCGAACAGGGTGCAGTGCTGCTGCTGACGCTTGCCCTGGGCCAGCGCGGCCTCGGCATGGCTCAGCAGCCGCTCCGCATCGTTGGCCTTGCCGTGGGCTATGCCGAGGAACACCGGGATATGGATCCTGTGCTCCTCGACCTGATAGGGCACCATCAGCTCCCCTTGCAGGCGGTGGCTCCAGTCGGCCAGCGGTTCGGTCAGCTCGGGCAGCAGCATGGCGAAGTCGTCGGCGGCGACCCGGCACACCAGCGACTGGGGCGGAGCCAGCTGTTGCAGGCGGCGGGCCACCTGACTCAGCAGGCGATCGGCCACCCGGATGCCGAAGCGGTCGTTGATCTCGCGAAAGTGTTGCAGATCGACCAGCAGCAGGCTGGCCTTGCGGGCGCCGAGATGGCGGCTGGTCTGCAGAAAGTGGGAGAGCTTGAGCAGGCCGGTCAGGCTGTCGTAGTGCTGCTCCTGCTGCAGCTGGGCCTGGGTGGTGCGCAGCCCTGTGATGTCTCGGCTCAACGTCAGGATGCCGAGAGAGTTGCCCTCGTCGTCCGGCACATCGACCCGGGTGACCTCCAGGTAGCGGCCCTGGCCGCTGGCATCCACCAGACAGTATTCACCGCGCCCCATCGGCAGCTCGGTGGAGAGGCGGTGAGCCACCCGCTGGCCGAGCGCCTCGCTCGCCACCATGCCCATGAAGTCGAGAAAGGCCTGATTGCAGTCGATGAGCAGGCCCTGATGATCCTCCAGTCGGATGGGATCCGGGATGGCGTCCAGCAGGCGGCGCTGCAGCAGCTGTTGCTGGCGGAAGGTCTGCTCCAGCTCCTTGCGCTGACCAATCTCGTTGACCATGCCGAACAGGGCGACCGGCTTGCCCTGCTCGTCATAGAGCGGGATCTTGTGGATCTCCATCCAGCTGGTGGCATCGCCGCTGTGGCAGTGCAACTGCTGATAGAGCAGGGGCTTGCCATCCGTCAGCAGCTGCTGATCCTCTTCCCGAAAGATGTCGCCCCACGGCATGTCCGCGTCCGTCTTGCCGATGAGATCCGCCGGTTGCAACAGCCCCGCCTGCTCCGTAAAGACCCGGTTGGCAAACAGGTAGCGTCCGGCCGTATCCCGGCAGAAGATATTCATGGGTAACTGATCGATGATCTGCTGCAGCAGAGTCAGGGTGAGCAAGGAATTCACGCAGACACTCACGGGGGAAATTTCGAGCAAATCTATGATAGCAGGCTGGTTTTGTAAAGCTTGGGTTAAGGCTGATGCATTTCTGTCGATCTCTGCTGACAGTCTGTGTCGCTGACGCCATAATAGCCGCCGGTTGGCCTATGGCCGGATTATATGGATGAGAGAAGCAGCATGAAAAAGATTGTGGGAGTAGCACTGGCCCTGTTGATGGCCGGTTGTGCCAGCGACAACAATGGCGGCGAGCAGTACCGCTATACCCCGCCGGTTGCCAAGGCGACCAACAACACCCAGGAGATGCAGATCCCGGTGGATCTGGTGTGGGCCCGCGCCGAGAAGTGGTTTGGCGATCACGGCCTCAACATCGAGAACAGCCAGCGCGGCTCAGGCCTGATGACCGCCAACGTCGAGAACTCGGCCGACGGTCTGGAGTGGCTGGATTGCGGCACCATGGGTTCCAAAGTGGCGTTGGGCAACCCCAATCTGCAGATCAACCTGATCATCACCCAGAGCGGCAACAACAGCGTGGCGACCGTCAACGTCAAGGGCAACACCCAGCTCTACTTCGTCGAATCCTCCGGCGAGCGCGTGCTGGCACCCTCCATCACCCCGGTCTGCGTCTCTCGCGGCAGCCTGGAACAGAGCCTGTTCTCTACCCTGGGCAACTGATCCGCCTCTGTCAGCCGCCCGCTTGCCTGGCGGCTCGCACCAAATACCCCGTTGCCTGCAACGGGGTATTTGTTTTTGGGGCCGCGTGCCGCAAGGCGGGGAATGCCGCCATCCGCTTATCCTGGCTGCCACTCCCGCATGCCAGCATGGTGCGACCAGCCATAAAAAAACGCCCCGGCAGGAACCGGGGCGTTTGATGGCATGGGTAGGCAATCAGAGGGCGCTGTCGCCGTGAAACAGTGCCTGCTCGCCGGATTTGAGCAGATAACCCTTCCAGGGGAAGAGCTGATAGGCGCCGCCCTGCCAGGACCAGTTGCCTTCGTCTCCTTGCCGGGTCAGGCGGGTCTGCTCACCGCTTGGCAGTGTCAGTTCGGCCTGGCTCTGGTCGGCGTTGAACAGCACGAAGGCGCTGCCGGTTTCATTCGCCTCGAGGGATTGCAGCCGCACCGCCTGCTCGAACAGACGCACGCACTGGTTGGTCAGCGCTGACCATTGATAACCGGCGCTGGCACGACAGCCGTGGATATCCTGATCATTGCCGACCATATGCTGGGTCGGGGTACTGCAGGCCGCCAGCAGCAGGGAGGCGGCCATCAGAGTCAGAGTGCGCATGCTTACTCCTGCTTGTCTTCGAGATTGTCCCGTTCGATGACGATGTTGGAGAAACCCAGCTCCTTGAAGTAGTTCTCCTGATAATCCTTCACGCTCTTCTTGTCGCGGCGGCAGACCTGCGCCAGCTGGGCCTCCATGGCGTGGAAGCTGGCGAGATCCAGCCCTTCGGCGGCGGCAATGGCGTCGTAGATGCTGCGGAACTTGTCGTTCGCGTAGCCGAGCTCTTTGGTCTGTTTCTTGTAGGTGTAGGTGATCTTAAACGCCATCTGGCCCTTCCTTCTTCGATTTGGCTTGCTTGCGCTGGACATAGAGATAGAGGCTTTCGACCTTCTCCCGGGCCCAGGGAGTCTTGCGCAAGAACTTCAGACTGGACTTGATGCTGGGAGCGTCGGTGAAGCAGCGGATGTTGATCTGCTGTCCCAGCTCTTCCCAGCCATAGTGCTCGACCAGGGCGGTGACGATCGCCTCCAGGGTCAGCCCGTGCAGCGGGTTCTTTGGTTGCAAGGCGCCTGGCTGCTCACTCATGCCTTGGCCGCCAAGGTGGCAAAGGGTTGACCCATACGGGTGGTGACGCCGTTGGCCAGATGCGGCTCGAAGCCCGCCAGCATGCCGGGTCCAAACAGGCAGACGACTGTGCTGCCGAGTTTGAACAGGCCCATTTCGGCCCCTTTTTGCAGTGTGATGGCCTCATCGCCGCTGTAATCCCAGCGCACCACTTCCTTCTGCTTGGTCGGCGCTATATTGCCGGCCCAGATGGTCTCGATACTCGCGACTATAGTGGCGCCAACCAGCACCAGCGCCATGGGGCCATGGGGGGTGCGGAAGGTGGCGACCACCCGTTCGTTGCGGGCGAACAGGTTCGGCACCTTCTCGGCGGTGAGCGGGTTGACGGAGAAGAGATCCCCCGGCACGAACACCATGCTCTCCAGCACGCCGTCCAGCGGCATGTGGATGCGGTGGTAATCCTTGGGCGCGAGATAGATGGTGGCAAAGTCGCCATCCTTGAACGGCGCCACCAGATCCTCATAGCCACCCAGCAGTTCACGGGCGCTGTAGTCGTGGCCCTTGGCCTGGATGATGCGACCCTGATGGATGGGGCCGAGCTGGCTGACGGTGCCGTCCACCGGCAGGGCCAGAGTCATGGCATCCTCTACCAGCGGACGTATCCCCGGCTTGAGCTCACGGGTGAAGAACTGGTTGAAGCTCTTGTAGTGGGCCGGACTCTCGTGCAGCGCCTCGCTCATGTCGACGCCGTACTGCTTGATAAACGCCTCTATCACCTTGGTGGTGAGGTTGCCGGCTTCGGCAGCCGCGAGCTTGCCCACCAGACGGGAGAGGGCGTGTTTGGGCAGGCAGTATTGACCGGCAATTTTCAGGTTGTCAGTGATGCTCATGATCTTCATCGAAATAATAAGTTGAATGGGTCACAGCCGGGCCTGTTGCCGACCGTGGCGGGCTTCCTGCATGGTTTCCAGGATGCGGTGATAGTTGTGGAAGCGATCGGCGCTGATGTCGCCACGGTCGACCGCCGCGCGCAGGGCACAGCCGGGATCGTCCTTGTGGGTGCAGTCGCGGAATCGGCAACCACCCAGGTAGTCGCGGAACTCGATGAAGCACCAGGTGATGCGATCGGCTTCCAGATGCCAGAGGGCGAACTCGCGGATCCCGGGGGAATCGATCAGATCGCCGCCGCTCGGGAAGTGATAGAGCCGCGCCGTGGTGGTGGTGTGCGTACCGAGTCCCGAGTTTTCGGAGATCTCGCCGGTCAGCACATCCAGCCCCGGCATCAGGGCGTTGGTGAGCGACGATTTGCCCACCCCGGACTGGCCGACGAAGATGCTGATCTTGCCTTCGAACTGGGCCTTGAGCTCATCCAGCCCTTCGCCGCTCTCGCAGCTGACCAGGATCACCTGATAGCCCAGCTTGCGATAGGGGTCGAGCTGGCTATCGATGCGGGCACGGGCCGCGGCATCGAGCATGTCGACCTTGTTCAGCACTATGAGCGGCTGTATCTCCACATCCTCGGCGGCCACCAGATAGCGGTCGACGATGTTGGTGGAGAACTCGGGCATCACCGCCGAGACGATGATGATCTGGTCTATGTTGGCGGCGATGGGTTTGACCCCGTCGTAGAAGTCCGGCCGGGTCAGCACAGAGTGGCGCGGATGCACCGCCTCTATGACCCCTGCGGTCGCGGCATTGAGGCCGGGACGCCAGACCACCTTGTCACCGCACACCAGGCTGCTGATGCTGCTGCGACGCAGGTTGCTGCGGTGTATGGTGCCATCGACGGCTTCCACGTCCGCATGCTGACCGAAGCGGCTTATCACCACCCCTTCGATAGCCGGGCCAAACAGGGTGTCATCCACGACAGTAGTGTGATCTTTTTGCAGCCGCCGCTCGCGGTTGGCCTGGACGCGCCTTTGTTGACCCAGATTGAGTTTTGCTTTCTTTGCCACTCGATTCGCCAGTTTATGAACAGATCCAAAGCCAGTATGATACATGCAAATTGGCAAAATTCCGCCATTCCTCCCAATAGAGAGAGCAATCATGACAGTCAGCGCGCAGAACCTGGTATGGATCGACATGGAGATGACGGGTCTGGACCCCGAAGAGAACGTGGTACTGGAGATCGCCACCATAGTCACCGACAAGGATCTGAACGTGCTGGCCGAAGGGCCTGTCATCGCCATCCACCAGAGCGATGAAGAGCTGGCCAAGATGGACGACTGGAACGTCAACACTCATACCAAGAGCGGGCTGGTGGCCCGGGTCAAGGCGAGTGAATATGACGAGGCCAAGGCCGTGGCCGAGACGCTGGCGTTCATTCAGGAGTGGGTGCCGGAGCGTACCAGCCCGCTGTGCGGCAACAGCATAGGCCAGGATCGCCGCTTCATGGTCAAGCACATGGGCGAGCTGGAAGCCTTCTTCCATTACCGCAACGTCGACGTCAGCACCATCAAGGAGCTGGTACGTCGCTGGCAGCCCGAACTACTGGATCAGTTCAGCAAGAGTGGCTCCCATCAGGCGCTGGACGACATCCGCGAATCCATCGCCGAGCTGCGCTTCTATCGCAGCCATGTCTTCAAGATCTGAGTGCCAGGCAAGGAGTTGCCATCGATTGGTTGCTAAAATCGACAGTTCGGCCAGCTTTTGAGCGAACGCGCGCAACCAGACGAAAAAGCCCTTGCAATTGGAAAGACTGCTCTTATAATTCGGCTCCCGTGCAGTAGCGCAAGCAACCAAATGCTGCACGATTTGTTTTGATGCCATTTTATGGTGTGTGCGGGAATAGCTCAGTTGGTAGAGCACGACCTTGCCAAGGTCGGGGTCGCGAGTTCGAGTCTCGTTTCCCGCTCCAAATTGTGATGATGAAACTGGTTCAATCCAGCCCGATGCGGGAATAGCTCAGTTGGTAGAGCACGACCTTGCCAAGGTCGGGGTCGCGAGTTCGAGTCTCGTTTCCCGCTCCAATCATCCTCACAGGCCAC